>CAZOAR010000001.1:0-120290 GCA_964577985.1 uncultured Gemmatimonadota bacterium
AGGCCGATTCCGGACAAGCCGGAATGACACGTTAGAAAGTGGGGAAACTCCAGCACCTTTAATCCCATTGACATCAGGTTGATTAATGGCTATATATCAGCACGATGAGACTGTCTTGACAGTCAACTTGATTTGCGGCGTGATGGCCGGGAAGGCGGAGATACAATGAACCTGAAAGGAAAGGTTGCCCTTGTCACTGGAGGCTCCAGAGGTATCGGGCGAGCGATATCTCTCAAACTGGCCGATATGGGAGCGGACGTTGCCGTCAATTTTTTCAGTAATCGCTCGGGGGCGAAAAAGGTCGTCGAGGAGATAGAATCGAGAGGCTCCAGGGCGATCTCCATTCGGGCTAATGTCGGGAACAGCGAGCACATCGACAGGATGTTCGACAAGATCAACAAAAACTTTGGCGGACTTGACATACTGATAAGCAACGCGGCATCGGGCTCGCTGAAACAGGCGATCGATATCGATCTCAAAGACTGGGAGAGGGCGATAAACATTAACGCACGGGCGTTTCTCCTCTGCACACAGGGGGCAGTAAAGCTCATGCAGGGAAGAGAAGGCCCGAAATTCGTAATCGCAATTTCCAGCCAGGGATCCAGGAGCTACATACCTAATTACAGCTCCGTCGGTGCATCCAAAGCAGCACTGGAGGCAATAGTGCGTTATCTTGCGGTCGAACTCGCCAAGAAAGACATCCGTGTAAACGGCGTCGCCTCCGGCGTGATAGACACCGATTCACTCAAGCTTTTCCCCCTTCGAGAAGAGATGCTCGAAGAAGCTGCCAGGAAAACGCCTATGGGCCGACTTGGTACGCCCGAGGACATCGCGGATGTTGTGGGGCTGCTCTGCACCGAAGAAGCCAAATGGATTTGCGGACAGGTGATAGTCGCCGACGGCGGCCATTCTCTCTGGATATAATGACGTTCATTGCAAACACAGTCTGAATTGCTTCCCTCGCTCCGGCACCTCACGTCGCCGGAGATGCCACCTTGAAGAGGAAAATGCCGGAGGTGAATCGTGCCTGAAACAGACCTGACAATAGTGATCGGCGGAGCCGCCGGCCAGGGCATCGAGACCATAGGCCAGAGCTTCACGAAGGCGCTGTCGACCTGCGGACTGAGGATTTTCGGCCTCCAGGACTACGAGTCGAGGATCCGCGGAGGAAATAACTTCTATCAAATCCGCATAAGTGACGCCCAGATCTTCTCCCACAGGGATAAGATCGACATCCTTGTGGCGCTGACCGACAGTACCGTGGAGAAACGTTTTCACAGGATGGCTGAGGGTGGCGCGGTAGTACACGACACAAAAGTAAATGTGGATGAGCACCTGTTGAAGGAAAACGGCCTGATGAACGTGGCTATACCGTTCGAAAAGATAGCGGAGGAGACGGGAGGCGACAAACTGTTCGCGAACTCCGCGGCCGTGGGAGCTACGGCCGGTCTTCTGGAGTATGATTACGACTGCGTCGCGAACGAGATCGCCAAGCGTTTTTCGACCAAGGGCAAGGCCGTTGTCGAGGGCAACGTGAACGTTATGCGCGCGGCGTACGATCACGCCCGTGAAAGGTACTCCGGAGATTTCAGGATCACTCTCAGGACGGGAGCGGGCGGCCCCCGGATGGTCCTGAGCGGCAATCAGGCGATCACGCTCGGAGCCCTGGCGGCCGGGTGCAAGTTTATCTCGGCTTATCCCATGACACCCGCGACGAGCATCTTCGAGGGACTGATCAAGCGGGCTGAGCACTTCGGCCTGGTAGCGAGGCAGACGGAAGATGAGCTGTCCGCCATACTGATGGCCATTGGCGCCTCTCACGGCGGTGTGCGAGCCATGACGTCGACTTCGGGTGGAGGTTTTTCTCTAATGGTCGAGGCGCTCGGATTCGCGGGGATGTCAGAGACACCACTCGTCATTGCGCTGTCTCAGAGGCCCGGCCCATCCACGGGGCTCCCCACAAGAACCGACCAGGGAGATCTGAACTTCGTCATACACGCCTCCCAGGGTGAATTCCCCAGGATTGTCCTCGCCCCAGGGAGCGTCGAAGACTGCTTTTTCATGACAGCCCGGGCTTTTAATCTGGCCGAGATATATCAGTGTCCGGTGATCGTCATGGTTGACAACTTTCTGTCCAACTCTCTGCGGGACATCGATCGGGTGGTAATGGACATAGACAAGGTTGAAATCGATCGCGGAGAACTCCTCAGCGACGAGGAGCTCGACAAGATGGGAAAAGGGGAATACAAACGTTACCTCATCACGGAGACCGGCATTTCCCCGAGGGCTGTTCCACACCATCCGAACGCGACCTATGTAGCTCTCGGAAACGAGCACACAGAGGATGGCAGGATCAGCGAAGAGATCGATAACCGGATCATGCAGATGGATAAGCGGATGAAGAAGATGGAGATAATAGAATCTGAATTGAACGGCCCTGCCCGTTATGGGCCCGAGCAGGCCGAACTGACCCTTATCGGCTGGGGATCAACCCAGGGCTCGATCCGCGAGACTGTCGAGAGGCTTACCGGGGGCGGAGTCAGCGTTAACGCGCTCCATTTCTCCGATATCTGGCCACTTCCCGAAAAGAAGGTTATGGACGCGTTGTCGGAGTGCGTGAGAACGGTCATTATAGAGAACAACTATTCGGGACAATTCGCACGGCTCCTGAGGGGATCGACCGGACTCGCACCCGACAAGAAATTCCTGAAATATGACGGCAGGCCGTTTTCATCCGATCAGATAATAGACTGGCTCGCCAGGGAGGAGGAGATCGATGGTTGACAAGACTGCCTATCAAGGTGCTGAAAAATCCACCTGGTGTCCTGGCTGCGGTGACTTCGCCATACTCGCAGCCCTGCAGAAGGCACTGATCGCGCTCGATCTCGCGCCACACGAGATCATGATCGTCGGCGGAATCGGATGCGGCAGTAAACTCCCGCATTACATCAACTGCAATGGCATGCATACACTTCACGGCCGCGCGCTGCCTGTCGCCCTGGGAGTGAAGCTGGCAAACCACGACCTCAAGGTAATAGTGGTCACCGGTGATGGTGATGGCTACGGCATAGGGGGCAACCACTTCATCCATATGATGAGACGCAACCCCGACATCCTCCACATAGTCGAAAACAACCAGGTTTATGGCTTGACGAAGGGACAATACTCCCCAACGAGTGAATTGGGCTATGTCACCAAGACGTCACCCGAGGGAACGATAGAGCACTCGTTCAATCCGCTGGCCACGGCGCTGGGCGGAGGGGCCACCTTTATCGCCAGAGGCTTTTCCGGGGACATAAAGCACCTGACTGATCTGCTGGCGGCGGCCATGCAGCATAATGGGTACAAACTGGTGGACATATTGCAGCCGTGCGTCACGTTTAACCGGATCAACACATATGACTGGTACAGGGAGCGGGTCTACAGGCTGGAGGACGAGGACGGCTACGATCCCGGGAATAAGGAGGCCGCACTCAGAAAGGCACTCGAATGGGGTGATCGAATCCCTACGGGTATCATATACAAGGCTGATGGCATTCCAACGCTTGAAGAACAGATACCAGTACTTCAGGAGGGACCGCTCTTCAAGCAGCCACTCAACCGAAAGGTCAGGAGGGAGTGGGAAATCATAAAAGACGAGTATCTCTGACGGGTTTGTTCAGAAGATAAAGAGGAGGGAGCCGGAAAAACCTGTCCTCGCGTCATTTTCATCCTCGAGGAAGACAAAGTAATCTTCCACGTCGAACCTGAAGGCGAGTTTCTGCGTGACAAAGGCGTTTACACCCACACCTGCCAGTGACACAAAATCAACTTCCCTGTCCCCCAACCCTATCAGCGTCGCGGCACCAGCCCCGCCCGAGATGTGAGGGACAAGCCTCTTTTCAGGCCACAGGTGATACTGGAAAGCGAGGCATGTATAGATATCACTCAGGCTGCCTCTCGAAGGCACGAAACCCGTCATGAATTCCACACCAAGATCGTTGCGTATCTGACTCGACAGCCTGGCCGAAAGGGCGAAATTACCATCCACAACTCCATAGCCGGTCGAGACATAGTTGCTTCCCGACACCACCTGGGCCTCCGAGGGAGGGCTCACGGCAAGCAGAAGCAGCAGCGCAGCGGCGTGTGATATCGCCAACGTCCCGAATCGCATTATTCTATCCAATGGTCTCCTCCAGCTTAGAGGTCGACTCTTTGCCGTGTCGGCTTGAGAGGGAATCAAAGTAAAAGGCAGGCGCAGAACGTGATCTTCCACCGCTCAATCGGATCCCGGGCAGCCACGCGCCGTTCGATCAGGTCCTGACCTGCATCCCTACCAGACGTCCATTATAAACTAACCTGTTTCTCCGCGCTCACGCAAGGGAGATTTTGCCGAGTACGACCTCGCGCCTCGCGCCTGTTGCTGCAGGGATGTTTCCGGGCCTGCCCTCAACAGTCTCGTTCGCAAGAAGGGCGAACGCGACCGCCTCCCTGTAATCAGCGGGAATCCCGAGCTCCCCTGTCTCTTTGAGTTCCATAGGAGTTACTTCCCGACCGAGGAGGTCCATCAGATGCAGGTTATGCGAACCGCCTCCCCCAACGTATATGTTCCGCTCAACTCCCGCGGGCGGTGTCGCAGACTTGATGGCCGTGCCGATGCTCCTGGCTGTAAACAGTGTCAGGGTCGCCACAAAGTCCGCCATCGACAGATCGCTGTGTCTTGAAAGCAGATCATCCACGTATGCCTTCCCGAAGGTCTCTGTTCCCGTGCTTCTGCGTTCTGCACTGCTGAAGTACGGATGTCTCAGGAGCTCATCGAGCATCTCATCGTTATGCGTCCCGCCTGCGGCAATCTTTCCCCCGTCATCATAAGCCATCGCACCTCCGGAAGAACGTTCAACCGCCGCATCGATCATCGCGTTACCGGGCCCGGTATCGAATCCGCACACGCCCTCCCTATCCGGCGTGATGATGCTCAGATTAGCTATCCCTCCTATGTTAAGGAGGAGTCGAGTCCCGAGATCATGCCTGAAGAGATAGAAGTCAGCCAGCGGCACCAGGGGTGCGCCTTCCCCTCCGGCTGCGACATCCGCCGTGCGAAAATCGGAGACAGTAACGATGCCCGTTCTCTCCACAATCACCGAGGCCTGCCCTATCTGCAGCGTGGATCCACTATCACCTCCCGGAAGATGACAGACCGTCTGCCCGTGACTCCCGATCAGATCGCAATCCCCTGATCGCCTGCCCGCTTCGAGTATGACCCGGGAGGCTGCCTCGGCGAAGACCTCCCCGACTTGAAAGTCGAGTGCTGAGATCGACTCGATAGCCGCGCTGCCGATTGACCTGAGCCGCTCTTTCACTTCCGTTGGATACTCTATTGTCAAGGCGTTCAGTAACCTGGCGCCAGCAAACCCACTGTCCTCTACTATCTCAACAAGGGCCGCGTCCACACCGTCGGCAGATGTACCCGACATCAGGCCGACAACCCGACGGACTCTCTTTTCCCTGATGATATCAAGGGCGTTCATTCCGTCTCCCGCCTTCTCCTGTGACCACCGATACGACACCACCAGCTCTGGCCAGGGCATTCTGCGCCTGCTCAGCCGACATCCCGAGTTTTCCCATCACGATCCCCCTCTTCACATGCCATCCGGAACGTTCAAGCAGCTCGCCCGCAGCCATGTAATCAATATCCAGCAGCTCGACCAGGATCCTCCTGCCACGGTCCCTGAGTTTCTCCGAGAGACAGAGCAGGTCAACCATCAGGTTGTCGTAAACCTTCCCGAGCCGTATCATCGAGACCGTCGTGATCAGGTTGAGGATCATCTTGGTCGCCGTACCGGCCTTCAGCCGGGTTGAGCCGGTGACGACCTCCGGGCCCGTCACGGGATTGATGATCCGGTCAACCGTGATGGGGAGTTCTTTGACGGGGTTGAACGTCAGGAGAGCCGTATACGCGCCTCTTGACGACGCCTCTTCGAGCGCGCCCATCACAAAGGGTGTAGTCACACTCGCCGCGATTCCAATTACGATATCGATCTCCGACACGTTCTCGGCCGCCATCGATTGCCTCCCCGAATCGGTGTCGTCTTCCGCCCCCTCCGCAGACCTGAACATCGCCTCTCTACCACCAGCTATGACCCCTCGGACCATCGACGGATCGGTCCCGAACGTCGGCGGGCATTCGGCAGCGTCGAGCACTCCCAGGCGACCGCTCGTACCCGCGCCAACATATATGAGGGAACCGCTGTTCGCGAAGACCTCTACCGCCTTCTCGATCACGGCGATGATCGAAGGACGTACGGCCTTTATCGCGTCGATAACCTTCCGATCCTCTTCCTGCATGAGGTTTATCATCTGCTCAATCGTCATGCGATCGATACCGCGGCTTGCCTCGTTCCGCCCCTCGGTGACAAATTCCCCGAGCCGTCGATTCATCTTCCGCCTCCCGCACTCTCTGTGGCATACTTCATGTATCGCCGGGTCTCCTTCACGACCAGCCCGCTGAGGATCAAGAGACCAGCGAGGTTGGGGATCGCCTGCAGACCGTTGAAGATATCGGCCAGGTTCCATATCGTCTCGACTTTGAGGACCGAGCCCAGGAGGATGATAGAGCAGAATGCCCATCGGAATGGTTTCCGCACCCTGGCCCCGAATAGGAAGGTAAAGCACTGCTCCCCGTAGTAGGGCCACGAGACGAGGGTGGAGAAACCGAACATCAGTGAACCGAGTACGACAATTACGCCACCCGACGAGAAAGCCCTTTCAAAGGAGACAGCGACCAGCGCCGAACTCGTCAGGCCCTCTGTCCACCCGCCCATGACGAGTATGGCGAAGCCGGTCACACTGCAGATCAGGATCGTGTCCACGAAGACATCCATCATGGCGATCAGCCCTTGTCTGGCAGGCTGTTCCGTGATCGCGGCACCATGGGCGATAGGTGAACTTCCGGTCCCCGCCTCGTTGGAGTATACGCCTCTGGCCACGCCGTAGCGTATCGCCGACATGACTCCTGCTCCCATAAATCCGCCCACGGCGGCGGTGGGACTGAATGCCCCGTTGATAACGAGTCTGAATGCCGTGGGAAGCTCCCTGTAGTTCGTCACTATAACAGCAAGCGCGCCACCGACATAGAGGAGCACCATGATCGGACTGAACGCTACGGAAAACCTTGCGATGCTCTTGATCCCCCCCACAATGACGAGCCACACGAGGACCGCTATTATCAGACCCGTCACGGGCATCGGGACTCCCCACTGGGAGTTCACGGCCAGGGCCATGGAGTTGGTCTGAATCATCGAGGTCGAAAAAAGGGTCTTGATACCCATTACCATTGCGAATATCGATGCCAGCCATCCCAACCCGGCACCATTTCTTATATAGTACATGGGGCCGGCGGCTATCATGCCATCACCCGCCTTTTCCCTGAAAAGAACGCCGAGCAAAGATTCGGAGAACTTGGTAGCCATGCCGAACACAGCGGAGACCCACATCCAGAAGAGGGCTCCGGGACCACCTGCCGCTATGGCTGTCGCCACCCCCGCTATGTTGCCGTTACCCACCGTTCCCGCCAGAGAGGTCATAAACGCCTGTAGCGGTGTGATATCTCCTTCGACGCCCTCCTTCGCCCGCCCACGCGAGGAGGAGCAGAGGAGTCTGAGGCTGGAGAAGAACTTCTTTACCTGAATGAAGTCGAGCCTGGTCGTCAGATAAACGCCCGTTCCCACGAGGACAACCAGCATGTGGGGGCCCCAGACTATCGCGCTGACTGTCTTGATGATTGTCGTGAAATCGGTCACGAGAACTCGTTCACTATGATTCTATTCCTGAAACTGGAGGGATACGTACCCGATCAATAGTAATGATCTGCGGAGCGAGGTCAAGAGAAACCCCTGCTGGAGCCTCCCCGGTTCTTGTTGTGCTTCGGGGCGTCGACTGACCTCCCCGCTTCAGAGACGAAACCGTCCTTTACCTGACGAGACTCATCTTGCGGGTCAGCAGCCCCCCCCCGGATCTCAGCCTGAGGATATAGACTCCTGAAGCGAGCGCCTCTCCCCTGTTTCCTTTTCCGTCCCAATGGTATACGTGCGTCCCGGCAGCAAGGCGTCCTTCCTCGAGGACCCGGACCAGCCGCCCGCGTATTGTATACACGCCGAGAAAGGTCGGGCCGTCGACGCCCTCAGGAATTGAAATCTCGATCGTCGTGGAAGGGTTGAACGGATTAGGATAGTTCTGAGAAAGAGACAACGCGCGTGGAATAACGGGATCGGGTGAGGAGTCACCTATGCCCGATATGGTCCGGTTGATGAGTATCCTGTTCTGCGCGCCGCTCAAGGTCGTGTCGGGCGGAAGGTTGGCGACAAAGACATCATTGTCTCCATCCCCGTCATAATCAGCCACAAAGGCGTCCACACTGAGGTTACCTCCACCGGGCAGCCACAGGGCGCTCGCGTCTGAGAAGATACCGTTACTGTCGTTCAGATATAGCCTGTTGGAGGCCCCCGCGCCGAAATCTCCATTTGCGAAGAAGATGTCGGGCCCGTTCTCGCCGTCGATGTCGGCGGCAGCGACACCATTGGTGAAATCGTAGAGATCAGGCATACTCTGTGAGCTTCCGTCGATAAAACGCCCCGGCCGTGTCACGGAGTCGTTGGTCAGCAGGAAATTCTTGCCTGTACCGGGGATCTGTTCTCCGGAGATGAAGTCGAAGAGCCACTTGTTGGCAACGACGAGGTCCGGCCGCTGGTCTCCATCGACATCTGTCATCTCTCCATCGAATGAGCCGTCGCTTATCTGCGGCATCAGGGTGGAAGTGCTGTCGTGGAATACGCCTGTCCCATCATTGATCAGAAGCCGGTTCTGGAGGCCGAAGTTCATGTCCCAGTTGACAAAGATGATGTCGTTGGCCGAATCCCCATTCACGTCCTCGCAGCAGACCTCAAAGGTATCGTCAAAATCGTCCGGCAGGCTGGTCTCCGAGGCATCGGTAAATGCGCCACCGCCGTCATTGACGAAAAGCCTGTTCCTCCCCAGTATGTTGGCGAATACGAGGTCGGGACGATCGTCACCCGTGACGTCACACAGCTTCACCCCCCACGATTCGTCCATGGAGAATGGGATCGCATCGGGCAGCAGTGTGAAATGGCCGTCACCGTCGTTGAGCATGATGTAGTTGTCATCTGCGATGGAATTGGCCACGACTACGTCGAGGTCATCATCTCCATCCACGTCGGCAATGTCGAGATCGTTACTGAAATCGTCGATCAGTGGCAGTCGTGTCGATGTCTCATCCACGTAATATCCTCGACCGTCGTTGATCCATACACGGTTCTGCTTGTCCCCCGGTCCCCCCTCAGCGAGCACGATGTCCAGATCATCGTCCCCGTCGATGTCAGCCGCCACAACACGAGTCGTTTCATCGTTCAGGGAAGGCAGCCGCAGTTCTGTTTCGTCCACGAACAGGCTGCCGGCAGGTCGCGTTTCGGATCCGTGCCTACGCCCAGCGGAATGACCTGCGGCAGGTACGGACTCGCTCCCGGTTACCGTGAACGCGCCTGCATCCCTGGAGTAACGCAACCTCCATCGGTAGTCGACTTCCTTACCGGCAAGAATGGCTATGTAGGTGCACGATGGGATATCCGAGCCCCCCAGACGCGCAACGTCACACCTGTATCGCAGGATCCCGCCGCTGGTCTCCAGGGGCTTCATTGCGGCCAGCCTGCGCCCGCGCAGACTGAATATCGACAACGCGGTCTCAGCATCCAGGGCAGCCCGCCCGTTGGAAAACTCGATCCTTATCTCCCCTCCCTCCCCTGTCGACAAAACGGGGCGGTCTCCACTGTCGACGAGTGGCTGTCCTGCAGCGACTGCCGCTCCTCCGAGGACGTTGAGCGTCGGGAGTACCCCCACGGAAATCCAGACGTACAAAGCGATGACGCGTCGCTTTACCGGCATGATCTTCCCTTCATTTTCTCTACATTCAGTCACAGGGCTCGACGATATTTCCATGCATCCGGCATCACGCAGGTGTGTCCCAGCCGCAGGAATGGCCTGCTTTCGGATTGACAGGACCTGCGTCCGCCGGTATCTTCTGTCGAAGAAACCAGTATCTCCATTTCCACCACTTCAACCAGGGCGGAGCAGATTATGAATAGAAACGGCAGAAGTAAGGCAGGCAGGCTTGTGCAGCACTTATCCGTTCTAGGCCTGACGGCCGCCTGCGCTGCCACTCTGGTCGAACCGTTCTTACCCAGTCATGCGGAGAAAGGTCCCGCACCACTTTCGACGGTACTGTTTGCGTCTGAGAGTCGAGGCCGGGGAAAGGTCGAAAAAAAACCTGCAGCGCAGAAGAGGAATCATCCCTGCTGGGATGGCAGGCTGGAAGGAATGCTGGGGCAGTATTTCAATTACACCTCGCCGCTGAAGTACGATTTCAACACGGATGGACCGGGAAAGGACACATTCGTGGGTTTCAAGTCGCTCGGAGGTGGATGGGTGGATAACACCGAGTTCATACTCAACTGGCCGCAGGCCCAGAAGAAACCGAGCTGGAGGGGTGGCAGGGTGCGCTGGCCGAAGGCATTTCTGAAAAGGGCCCGGCTATACAAGAAAGCAGGAATAGAAGTGTGGTTTGTCATCGCAACCGAGTCTCCGGGAGGCGGGAGGCTGGACAAGAGCAGGGTGGAAGCCGGATGGCAGGATCATGTATACAATGGACTCGACAGGGAAATAAGAAAAGGGTGGGACAGGAAAGCACCCTCCGGATGGACGATGCTGGATGAGTGGCGCTTCTTCGTGCGCGAGACGGTACGATTTTCGAAAACGCACGGTGATCTGATCGACGGCTGGTATGTGGGCTCCGAGATGGTCAATCCCGAGTGGTTCACGCCCGAGGACGCAGCCCGGTTGATCGCCGCCGGCGTGGAGGAGATCAAGGCGATTGATCCCGACGCCTTTGTAACCACGGAAGGAACGCTCCCCGGTATGGACGACACGAGAGATCTTGCAAGGTATAGATCTCTCTTCGCCATGGGGGCGCATCAGATAGACGCGATACCCATGAGGGAACACAGCCGCGGGTTCCCGGAGAGCCCGTTCCTGAGGGGTGACGACTGGAAGGGCCTTCGATGCACAGGCCTGAAGGAAAGTCTCGAGTGCTGGTACAGGCTGGGGAACAAATGGAATATATCCGATCCACGGGATGGCCGCACCAGGGTAATGATAACTGACAACTGGTGGGCCTACAAGGCGGGCGGGAAAGCATACGAGTACATGTTCTACGACACGCCCGAGTTCCGCGAATTCAATGCGAATTACTGGACCCGCAGTCTCCTTCTCTGTCTTTCCACCGGTTTCGTGACACGCGTCCGCGGGCTCTTCTATAGAGAGCGAAGCCCCGATCCGTGTTATTTCTGGTACAAGCCGGGTAAGTCGTTCACGTATAACAGGAGATTCGCCGGACAGGTCGCGAAGATGAAAAAAAGCGGCTTTCCGGGGAAGATGAGGAGCTGGACGTCTGATCATCCCCGGATAAAGGATGACTCGCGACCTAATTTTCAGTCTTTCATGAGGAGCCTCTTCAATGAGTACAAGGCGGATCCCGAGCGTGCTGCCGACTTTTTCGACTTCTATCTCGAGGAGAGGAATCCCACAGGAAAGAAACCCGTGTACTACGCTGTGGAGATCCTGATGGATCTCCTCGCCAGGGCAACTTTTGTGGGAAGAGTCGATCTGAGAGAAGAGCGGCTCTACGGGCTCAAGTTCAGGGATGATGAGACAGGCGAAATGATTACGGCATTATGGAGCGTATCCGGTCCGGCCGAGGTCCATCTGAAGACCGGAGAATCGCGGTTGGAGACGCTGCAAAGAAAGGGATCGGGCATCAGTGACACCGAAATAACGCCCGTGAAAGGAATAATCAGACTCCAGCTTTCGGGCAATCCGGTATTTGTCGTCGGTGAACTGCAAGAGGAGGAGGAGATGCGCGTCAGCGATCTGGCTCACACCGGAAGGTGTCGGATCGGAGAGCCGAACATATTCGAGATCACCTACCGGTCCGATCGGGATATGGACAAAGGTGAGATAAACATAAGCTTTCCCACAGGCTGGATCCCGCCCCAGACGGAGGACGCAGACATAGCGGGTTATGTGACGGTGGAGGGAGGACCAGGAGTACGAACCGCAAGTGTAGTGGCTCGGGACAATCGGCTGACAATACGAATGGACACGATGCCGAACGGTCACAACTTGCGTGTCATCTATGGTGACGCGAGAACCCGTTCCTACCTCTACGATATGGGTGACGACAAGTACGGTCTGGCAACCATCGACTATCAAAAAATAGGACAGAACATGACTTACGATGACTTGTCCCGAGACGGTTTTGACAGGGTGGGTGTGCCTGTCGAATTCAGACTCAGGGGCATGAGGGGTAAAGCAGCATCCCGGTTCAAAGATCACACATGGGCATCCGGTGGTTGGGGCATGCCCGACAATCCGCACCAGAGCATATACAAGGATATGGCAGTAAGTATCTATAATCCTGCATGGAACTTTTCCGTCAGGGTGGACTCTGAGCGCTCCTACCTCGTGCGGGCGTACCTTGCAGGCCCGGGGGAAGAAGACGACATGTTCTCCGGGCAGGGGATTCGCGTGAACGGTCTTCTCTTTGACTCATCCACTGACAGGGTGTTCCGTGACGTGCGGCCTGGACGGAGATCCATTTCCATATCGCTGGAGGCGGATCGCACAAACGCGATCCAGAAGGGGTTTATGGTGCGGAGAGCCAACTGCAGAGTTGTCCCGTTGAAGAGGGAGAAGGACCTGATCAAGGAGAATTGGAACGGCAATGAAAACAAGCTGCACCTCGAAGTGATTCCCGACGATGTCGCGTTCTGTTACCTCTACGGACTGGAGATCATACCGGAGGGATTGGGTGGTGGACCGGGGGAGTCCGCGGAAAGGGGCGAAAACGTTTTCACATTGACCAGCGTATCGAGTGACGGCGCTCGGCATGAAGTAGAGGCGGCCCTGGCCGTCGAATAGGCCCCGTAACCCCTCACAAGAGCAGATACTGCACCTTCACGTCAACGCGAGCATTCCGCGCGCACTTGCCGACTCGCTGTTCTGGCCTGCCAATACGTTACGACCCTGGAATTCCCCCGGTCATTCTTATGCATCGGAGCCCCAGGTCTCTCTTTCGTCGACACAGCAGATCAAACCGCGACACAATGTCGAAAGTATTACAGAAGCGACCGCTACTAATGTTCAGATTCCCTCCATTCCACCTCCTTGTCAAACACACGGATTCTCCTCTCCATTCGAACTGACATATCAACTAACCCACAGGTACATAAAGGCTTTATGGACTCTCCTTTGAGGTCGGAAGAAAACAGTCATTAGTGGGTATTTTTGTGGCACATTCATTGCGATATATCGCCGCCAACGAGTACTTTTCGCTCATACGATGGCCGATATCTTGTGGGACAGCGAGAATCAGATGTGTGATTCGTATCGCCGTGACTTGCTCCAACTCTCTGACACATCACACGTTATGGAGGGGATAGTGCCAATCTACGACAAAACGGTCTCGCTTATATGCTCCGCTTTGTTAGTCGTGTGTTCTGTCGGGAATATTGACGCCAAACCGGTCGTTCTCGGCGGAACAGGTCCCGGATTGAACAAGGACGCCAGCTTTGTGGTGGACTGCGATACGGAACTGGGTCCTCTTTCCCCGATCTGGAAGCCGAGCATCTCCCTGACCGGTCTCGGAAGTGAAAAGAACCCTGTCGCCCACGCGTCGAAGAATGTTGTCCAGGACTTCGCGGAAGAGATTGGCATGGACGGTGGCTTATTCATGGTGGAAATCGAAAACTGGATTTTCGACAGCCCCAACAGCGCCCTCGACAAATATGTGCCTTATTTCAACATCATACGCGAGAACGGCGGAAGACCTCTTATCAGGCTGCTCGGCACACCCGCGTACCTTCAGGATCCCGGCGTCAAGGAGAACAATCCTACAACGTTCATGGGATACCCGGCGAGTGACATGGAAGGCTGGAGGGATCTTGTTTACAACATGCTGAAATACATGGTTGTCTCAGGCGATTCCGTTTCTGATCCCAACATCTTTGCAGGGGACACCACTCCGAGGCCGACGCTTGGTATGGGTGATGACATACTGTTTGCCTTCTGGCACGGGGTCTACGGCCCCGATAGATTCCAGTTCAAGGGTACCGAGGAAGAACTGTTCACACAGTGGGACTACACGGTTCAGGCCGTGTATCAACTGGAGCAGGACTATCCAGGAATCGACATAAAGATCGGGGGAATGGCCTGGAATGCCATGTGGGATCTCAATCATTTCGAGCCCGGTGGCCTTGTGGAGCGGTGGCTTGAATACTCGAGAGATAACGGGTTGACCGTCGATTTCGTTGACTACGCCTTTAACGATAACGCCCCCTTCGTGCTGAGCATGCCTCTGCCTGATTACCCGGAAAGAGACATTATCGGCCTGGCTCATTCTTATCTCCTCGAGTACGGATTCGATTCGGACACGCCCATAATCCACGTATTCTGGGAGAGCATACAAAGAGTCACCGGCGAAAACAGCGCACGAGGCTATCCTCTGCTCGGCAACGAGTTGCACAGTCACATAATGGCCGCGCTGGTCCCGGCACGTCTCCTCGACATGGAGCTGGCTGGCCTCACTTATCAGTGCAGAGAGGCGATTCAGGATTTCAACGCGGGAGAATACCCGCTTTTCAAGGACGTCATGGAACCTTACAGTCCTCGCTCCGGTGTGGGAATCTATACAACTGGACAGGAAGCGGGTGGATGGCTTGGTCTGAGGAAACCCGAATTCAACGCGTGGAAGATGGTGGGTATGCTCAAAGACACTCGTATCGATGTTCAGAGCTCCACAGACTACAACAATACGGTCTCTCTGCACATGATCGGGACAAAAGATTCCATAACGGGGGATGTAGCAATCCTCTTGTGGTACTATCTCAACCCGTTCTATGACGGCAACTACGACCCTGTCTATTCGGACTTGATGACGAGTTTTCAACCCGTTGGCGCCTCTATAGAGGTCAGCGGCCTTGATCCCGGAGAGAATTACAGGGTTAAGAAACAGCTACTCTCGGAGACGGCAGGAAACAGTTTCACAAACAGATTTGAGATCTACGACTCTATTCTGAGTGGTGTCTCTCTCGAAGAGATCAATGGCTGGGAGTCGCTGAACCTGAGAATGTTTGATGACCGGTATTCATACGATTCCGACGGCAGAATGGATGACATTGTCACCATGGAGCCCTATTCCATCCTGCTGTACACGATTGAGAAGATCGATCCCACGGATGTCGGGAACGAGGGAAATCCACCTATGCCAGCCCTCGACACATCGCCACTGACAGCCTATCAAAACGCCCCTAACCCCTTCAACCCTTCAACGGTGATATCATTCACCGTAAACGAGGGAAACGAGGGCGGTGAGATATTCTCAAAGTCGATATCGAAGAGACCCATCACGTTGAAAATCTTCAGTCTGCGTGGAAGGCTCGTCAAAGAAGTGTTGAACGAGGAACTGCCGGAGGGGAGTTACACAGTGACATGGGACGGAAAAGACAACAGAAATCAGCCAGTCCCCTCAGGTATATATCTTTACCGTTTCTCAAGCGGCGCTTACAGTGTTTCCAGGAAAATGACACTGATCAAATAATCCCCTATTTATACCAGCGAAACAGGGCATACAAAGCGCCCAGGCAGAGCACAGCGGAGAAGACAAGCAGGAGAAGCAAGTCTATCAGAATGGCGTTTTTGCGCTGCCTCTCCCGAATGTTCACCTCGACTATCTCTGCAATAGTCTTCCACTCTCCGGAGAAAAGGAAGAGACCTTCGGCGAATCTCGTTCTTCTTTCTTTTTCGAGAATCGCCTGAAACGTGCCACGCCACTTCCGTCGGTACTCTTCGACCCACTTTTCCGGCGTATCGACCGGTTCCTGATCGTTTTTCTTGTCCATCGTCGACGCCCGTTTGATATAACAGGTGGCTATTCAATAAGATTCATTATTACAAAGGTCACCGGCACAGATGTAACTCCAAGAAGAAAACCGAGAATTACAGCGAAAGATATCTCGAGTTTTCTCTTGTGTCTGTCGAGCTGAGATGTGATCACCCCGGGAATCAGGTGATTCTCCTCCTCCAGCTCCTGGGTCTCACGAATCAACTCCAGTTTCACCTCTCTGCGGAACTTGTAACGGAGCTGCTCCAGAAGCACTTCTTTTTCTTCAGGCTTCATCTTCATTCATTCTTCTCCTTCAGAGAGGAATGAATATATGTGGGTCTCCTCCAGTCTAGCCTCCTTTATCCTTTCGATATAGCTCAACAGGAACACATAGATGATGCTCCCCGAGAGACCGAGGATGATGGCTATAACAGCGTTATTGATAAGCGACGGGAAGAAAGAAGTCGTCGGGGGTTCTGCATGATCAACCACTACGAACAGCTTCTGCTCACGCATCTCCTGTATGATGATTTCCTCGAGTCTCTGTGTGAGAGCGTGATACACGCTTTCGTGCCTGCGCAGCTCCGTGGTCAGGTCGGCGTATTCCGCCAGAAGAGATGGATAAGTAGCGATATTTTCCTCAAATGTCACCAGGAGACTGTCTATCGCAACGTTTACCTCCCGGAGGGATGCGCTGCTCACGGTAAGGCTCACCAGCTGCTGTCGCATAGACTCATAAAACGAACCGGGTGTCTTTGTGTAGCTGGCTGAGAGCCTGGCGACTTCCTCTTCGATGCTCTCCTTGACCTTGTCGATCTCCGTCTTCTGTTTTATGACTTCCGGATGCAGCTCCGTCATGTCCGTCAGCATAACCGCCAGATTGATCTGAAGCTCCGTAAGGCGGTTGTTGAGCTCCTGGATAACGGGGTCCACGGCTACCATCTCGTCGTAACTGTAGAGGCCCGCCTCCTCCCCCATCTGCTCTTCGACCGCGGCGGTCGTCTCCTCATTCTCCCTCAACTTGATTACGTTTTCGTCTCTCCGCGAACGAAAATTGGCCATGACGTTCACTACCCTGTCCACTTCCTTGTTCAAGTCGAGGAGCTTGTTCCTCTTCTGGAACTCTTCTACATCAATCCTGGCCTTGTCCAGCGTCTTCTTTCTTTCAACGATCTCCTCCTCGATGAACCGTCTCGTGTTCTTTGTGGGTACAAGAGAGAGATCCTCGTATATCCTGTTCACGTTATCCCCGAAGGTATTTGCGATCCTGGCGGCGATTTCCGGATCCCCGTCAATGACCGTGACCTTGAACATATACGAATCCGAGTCGAGATCGATGTCTATACTCCCTATAATGTCCTTCAATGACCTTTCCGGTATCAGTTCTGCGACAATCTCATCCATCCGCTTCGTTTTCATCATTGCGAGATGTGTCATCGCGATGTCCTGGTTCATAAGCGGGAAGACCGGCCGCCTGACCGTACTCTGCGATCCGGTCAGACTGAATATGTCGGGCGCGCCAAGCGGGTAGAGAAGGAGCTCTACTTTATACCGCCTCGGCAGGATTCGGCTCAGGAACACACTCACCAGTACACTGCAGATGATGACCGTGTAGACCAGCATCCTCCTTTTCTGAATCAGCCGGAAATAATCCGCCAGGCTGGGATCCCTCCTGGTAGTCATTTTACTGCTCCCTCATCCAGAGATATCAGCGGAAGAAACCTGTATTTTCGCCCCTCTTTTCCGACAGTCAGTATTGCCGCCTCCATGAGCCCAAAATAGAACCAATAGAACTTGTTGCTCAGGAGCGGTTCGAAGTTGGACAGGAAAAAGAATACGACCATGCCCAGCAGAAATGATTCGAGTATCATTCTGTTGCGTCCCTCATTCTTCAGGATCTTCTTGATCAACCTGAAAGACATAAATAAGAGAAAGAAAAGGTGCGCGAGAAAACCTATTATTCCCAGCTCCGAGAGAATGTACAGCCAGTAATTATGTACGATATGATCTATGGGGTTATTATAATTATTAAAGCCGTCAATGCCTATACCATGAATTGGATAGTTCCTGATCCCCTCGAAAGCAATCCCGATCAACTGTTCACGGAATCGCATGCTTCCCTCTGCGGCGGCCATCTCCTTGTACATCTCATAGGCCTTTTCGAGGAGACCCGTGGCGTACGCTATCCCCAGAAAAAAAACGAGTGCCATGACGAAGTGCAGCAGGTATCGATTTCTCTTGTACAGAAGGACCAGGAAAGACGCGAGTCCCACTCCCATCGTCGCTCCCCTGCTTACACTAAGCACCACACCCATATAGCAGAAGATGCTGCCGTAGAGACACCGGCGCCTCTCCTTCTCGGTCACGTACTCCGGGTGGATGTAATAGTATGACATCATGATGCCCATGATAGCGGATACGGCGCCAAAAATGTTGGGATGAGTCATAAGCGCCGTGATCCTCGGCAGGACACCAACGGGCGTACTCCGGAACTGAAAATCCTCCTGGGCGAAAGTAGTCAGGGTTCCAGTCGTTTCATAGATCCCGAATTGAATAATCCCTGCGATCACCGACAGAAAGATGAGAAGAAAGAAGACCTTCAGCGTCCGTTCAAGTTCCTCCTCGGACCGGACGAGGTTGATTATCAAGACGAGCGGCAGAATGAAGGATGTTGCGTACGTGCCCACGCTGCTGTAGAGCCCCTTGGAAAAAGGTCCCAGTGTGGAAATGACGATCGACAGTGGCATAAGGGGGAGAACAAGGTAGAGAGGAGTCCTCACGACATCTATCCTTCCGTAATGTGCTGCCCGCAGGAAGATGACGGACATAACCAGGCATCCCGCCAGAAATGTGGGGTGGGTCCCAAGTCTCGAAAGAAATGTCACAAAAGGAGTCGCTATGAACATCATAAAGGGGATCCTGTCTCTCCTGCAGGGATTGAGAGACAGCAGGTAGTAGGTAGCCATAAATACGACGATAAGGGCAACGACTACACCAGAGGAGAACAAACCCGGCACTTGCCCGACAGCTCTGAACCGGCCCAGGTCCACAGTGTTCAGGATGTACGGCTCCATAACGAAGAGAACGGTTGTCATAATGATGGCCGAGAATCCCCACCAGTGTTCCCTTATCTCGAGGTATACCGAGTTTCTTATACCGATAATCGATTCAGTCATGTCTCTGACAGATAATCTCCTGATATCAGCGTCGGGCGCAAACCGGGAAAAACCCGGGATGGCGCGAAAAGGCCCCGGGACCATCGGTGGTCATAGTCCGCTCTGTCCAACAAGTTACCCTGAGCTTGTGCAATACACCCCACCCTCTGAATTGGTCCCTGACGACTCTGGACTCTTATGCAAGAGACAGGCCATACAAGTTGTCCTCGGCTCGCATCAATCCATCAAGTCTGTGTATGCCTTTTCCATCAATACGGCCTGTTGTTCAACACCCACAATGTTGTCGGTGTCGATACTTCGCCTCAGCGTATCCACCCTGCCGGGATCCACGATCAACTCCTGCATCACACCTGCGAGCTGATGCGCATCATTCACACCAAACACGTACCCATTGACGCCATCCTCTACAACTTCCTCCGGTCCCCCGGAACTCGAACATATTACGGGAGTGGCTCTCATGAATGCCTCTCTTGCAATGATATTGAATGATTCCCTTATCGACGGAATCACAACTACGTCAAGGTCCCGGAAGATTGTATCGAGATCCCGGTTCTCAAAGGATGGAAGAAATTGTATCGTCACATGCGGTGCTGATCTGAAAAGTGATCGGTTCAACATTAATGACTTTATCTGGTTCATCTTGTCATGCGGCTCAGCCAGGAATCTCCGGCCGGCATGCCTCAGAGCCTCCAGATAGCCGCCATGACTGCCGGAGTCTCCCATCCTGCCCGCTCTTTGAAAGTTGTACATCCTGAGGACGCTCTGCCCGCATTCTATCATGTGGGCAGCCTTGAGCAGGACGAGACCTCCCTTGAAGCCCGCGCTTCCGCCAAGAAAACCGAACCTCAACCTGTCGGAATGGGTCCTGGTAGGCAATTTCGCCGGCCTGTCGACGCCGTTGGGGTTCACTCTCAACTTTGCAGGCTGAAAGCCGTTAGCTATCAGGGAAGCCCTTATGTGATCGGATGGTACGAGTATCAGCGGCATCTCGTCAGCGATCTTTCGCAGGTATCGATAGCGCTTTGACTCAAAACCGCCTCGCACGACACAATAGCACTTCTCCGGTCGAATGACATCGCCTTGCGCGCACGGATCGAAGCGGTTATCTACAAGATAGAGTCTGGGACAAATCCACCACCAGTCGTGCATTGTCACCAGATAGGGAAACCGTAACTTCCTGACCAGCGGGATCATCGACGCGCCGATGCAGCTGCAGGAATGGAAGTGGACAACGTCCGGGCTTACACGCTGGAGAAACTCCTTGAATGGCCTTTCTATCGCGGGATTATAGTAGTTGCCAACCCGTCTGGCGTTTCGGAACTTGAAAATGTTGACACTTCGAGACCTGTAACGGGCTTCGGAATAGTCCTTGACCTCATATAGCGCTCTACCGCCCTCATCCACTCCCTTGAAGAGACTCACATCGTGGCCCCGGTCGAGGAGGGCCTGCATTACGTTCTCTACTACTGTCCTGACCCCACCCAGATGGAGTCCACTCACCATGAGGATCTTCACAAATCGTTCGCCTCCTGATTATCATATGGAGGACCTGTCCCATTTCCGGGCATAATCCACTCAAGACAAGCCTGGGAAAACAGGACAGGTTCTGTCCATTTGATCTGAGACTGGTTTACTTGATGGAGGGCGAATAATTCTTTTCCAGGTATTCGACTATCTGGTTGGAATCGTTTACTACGCTATTTCTTTCTGGATCAAGGAGCACCGGGACGCTCAACTGTCCGGATATCTCCCGTACTTTGTCACGCTGAGATCTGTCCCTCGGTGCTATTCTGGCAATATAATCTACTCCCAGATCGCACAGTTTCTTCCTTACCTTCGAACAATACGGGCACTCCTCGAACTGGTACAACTCGAGCATGATTAACTCCTTGATCTAATTGAATTATCCGGAAAAAGGTGCAACAATATCAAATTGGAAACTATCCTCCGAAATAATCCCGGCTGGATTGTTCCCACTCCTCAGATTGAGAGTCCATGGGCCACTTACAGGTGCAGTACCCGGGATCGGGAGGTCAACATGTCTGGAAACCGATCCACCCGGCGGCAAACTAAGTTCAAACGGACCCATGTATGGATTCCAGGGCAGGGAGCGTCCATCCGGCATTGTAACGTCGAGCCAGACCTCAAATGTCTCGTCGCTGAGCGACGAATTAGTGATCTCGGCGGTGAAGCCGAGACTGCCTCCCGGTACGACCTCCGTAGTATCAGGTGTCAGAAGTAGATCAACGTATGGTGTAGAAATTACCCAGCTCGCTTCCACGGGGCTCCAGTTACTCCACTGCCCATCCACGTCTACTCCTCTCACACGGTAGTAGTATTTGTCATCGACCCTGCCGGTGATCGAGAAGAGCGTATCAGTGATGCTGCTGGAAAGAGTTACCACGGAAGCATATTCTGTTATGGGGGAAATGTCATCAACGTAGAACCCTGCCCCCTGGACGGCTTGATCAGTGCTGTACCGGAACCTCGCAAGTATGTGATCACCCAGATAATCTGAAAGATCGAAAGTTGCCATGATCCATCCGCCTGATGAACCGTTTATCCCGTTCCCCTCGTTGTTCCCTTCAGGGTTGGAATTTGTGGTGATATCGCCCGGCAGAGTGGTGAACGTCAGGCCTCCATCGGTGGATACTTCAACGTACGCATAGTCCCACCCCGCTTCAACGTCGTACCAGGTCCAGAAGGTTATCGCGTCACCGACCATGACCTTGTGATCCGTGACAATAGTGGCGGTGGATGTACGCGCGTCTCCGGCCCCTGAAAACAGGCTCTTCGTGCCGCTGTGGGACCTGGTTCCACTCTGGCTGAAACCGTCGAGTATGAAGTTGGAAGTGCCGCTTTCCATGTCATCGGTGATGATGGATTTTCCCGTCATCTCCTGAAGTTCGCACCTTTGCACGCCATCCCGCTTCCCCTGGTTTGGGCTGCCCCAGACCACATCGTATGCGCCATCATAATCGATCGGCATCGGCTCGATGATACGGGGAGGAGGAGGCGCGAACTGATATGGCCTGTCCGCGACAGATAGAAAGTAGAGATTGTGGTCCCGGCCTTCCTGAATGAGCTGAGGAATCATGTTGTCCGGAGGATAGAAATCGGAGCCTGTCTCTATGGTATAGCTCAGGTTGGATGACTTGCGCCCCGTCTCCCCATACTGCCAGTCGGTGAAGTCACCATTTGTCTTGTAGAGCGTGGTTGCCGTCCTGCCGTCTGTATACCCATGCATGGTTGAGAGCTCGCTCCCTATCCCCGCCATTGCCACGTCGTCATGAGTGGGACCATAGACGAAACCCCATGGATAGAGAATCCAGTTTCCATAAGAATGATGAGTGATCGTCAGAGAAAAATCATGCGCCTCGGAAAGATCACGCACCGCGCGTGTCTCCGGCTCTGAGAAGGGTCCCGTCCCCCTGTATGTCTCGTCTCCTCCGTAAGAACTGGAACCGGCGTTATCCCATCCCCACCTGTAGCCATAGTTGCGATTGATGTCGACTCCCCGAGTCCCCCCCGAATTGTATCTACGGTTTTTCCTCCACCACGCATCGACGTTCTGCGCGTATTCATACCCGTCAGGATTCACTATCGGCACAACCCATGTCTCGCGCTCATCCACCAGCGATGTCACCTGCGGGTTGACACCGTAGTTGTCGGTGAGATAATTCAGCAAATCCAGACATATTTCCACCGTGATCGGCTCGCGCGCGTGGTGGAGGCCGGTCAAAAGGACCTCCGGCTCCTCTTCGTCCAGGCTGGCGTTATCCGACACCTTCATCGCGTAGATATCACGACCTTCGATGCTGCTGCCGATGACTTCCAGGACGGTTATTGTCGGGTGGTCGCTGGAAATCGTCTGCAGCTCCTGCACCATCTCGTCATAGCTGTGATAGGCAGTGAGCAGGCCGAGACCGGTCGATCGCCCATATAGTGATACAAGGTGTGAGTCCAGATCAGGTATCAGGACCGTTACATCATATCCGTCCGACAAGAGTTCATTATATTCGTCAGCCGATGCGATAACTTCTGCGGACCCGTCTGACCGGATGTCAGCCACATCATAAGCCTCCAAGAAAAACTCTCGAGCCTTCTCCTTGTTTACGTCGGCGAGATTCACCAGCAGGCTCATCTTGACGGGCCTCTCCCGAGCATCCATCCTGGCAGTTCCCAGGGCCCCAATACCAAGTAGAAAGAGAAACAGCACCACTGATTTCAGCACGAATCTGGGTCTTGACATACTTCCCCCACATGAAAAGATTCCGGATCGTTTCAGGACTCTTACAATGTGCGCCACGCGATCCAGCGGGCCGCGGTCACGCAAAACATTCCGTATGCAACTGCTCTTGCGAACAATTAGAATTTTACCACAATAACTGCCACAAGTCAAGTGGACACCGGCGTTCCATCTGCTTCGGAGGCAAATCTCTGTTGACAGGTCTGAGGCGCAATTGTATTCTTCTGTACGTTGCAAGCCGGAAAACCGAACGAGGTCCGGGCCCATATTACAGAGCAAGTGGAGGGTTCCACAGTGAAAAAGTCGCTTCGCGCAATACTGACGGCGTCAATTCTTTTTGGTGCGGCTCAGGCCCTCATCCTATCCATCGGCACGACCGCGGTGAATCCCCGGATTCTGGGCCCCGGGAACATCTTAATCTTGTTCGCTCACATGTTCATCCTCTATTTTCCCATCAACCTCCTGCTGGCAATCGTATGCTGCGGCACCATCCTGCTCAATGATTACAGAAGAAGGGCGGAATCTCTTACCGGGAACCTGTTGCGGTTGCGTCTTTTCACCGGTATGTTCTCTATTCATCTCTGCCACTTCTTCATCCTCAGGTTCGAGCAGGCCCAGCAGATTTTCGGGCGGGATCACTATCTGACCACCCTGGGAATTGTCGATCTCGCCGGCCTGGCCATTATGAGCATAACATTCTACCTCGGCATGATATCCATAGCCGCTCCTGCCCGCCAGGGCTCAACCGGGAGATCATCCGGTGGATATCTGAGACTGGCCATCGCGTTCGCTGTCGGGCTGTTGCTGTTTCTCTGGAACCGAAGCGATGAGAGATGGGCGCGAATAGAAGACCTCGATTCGGAAGTCGCCACAGCCACGTCCGCGTCCAGCTGCACGCTCCCTCCGACGAAAGGAGTCGCTGATTCATCCACGTTGAAGCTGGTCCTGGTAGGCCTGGACGGTTTGGACTGGAGAGTACTTCTCGACCTCGTCTCCGAAGGTGAAATGCCCGGTTTCTGCGAAGTGCTTCGCAACGGCTCAAGAGGATATCTCGATAACAATGGGAACTCCTATTCTCCTATCATCTGGAGCACAATCTACACTGGAATGCCGAGAGAGGTTCATGGCATAGGTGATTTCCTGAAATTCTGGTTCTTCCGTATTCCCCATAAGATCTCGTATTTCCCCATGGTTGCTCACAATGATCAACTCTTCGACTTCAAAAGGGTCGTCACTGCCTTTGACGACTACAACCGTATTACGCGCATTTCGATCACCCGTCGGGAAGATCTGTTATGTCCGCCTGTCTGGAGTGTGTTGAAATCACATGGCGCCCGGGTGCTGATCGGAGGCAGGAAAAACCTGGACGAAGCCGCTCGTCTGAATCCGGGTGTGTCAAAAGGAGAATTGGAAGTGCAGAGGCTGATCGCCGACATCCAGATGGCCGATGCCGAGGGAAGTGATGTCCTGATCTACTACTCGCACTATCTTGTCGATGATCCATGCCACAAAGACTGGAATTTCCCATACAAGGGGAAGTTGTTCTACAATCCCGACCCGGAAGCCGTGCGCGAAGCACACTATGGCACTTTGATCCGTAACGCCTACCTGGCGGCGGACCGCGCCATTTCTATTCTGCTGGATAGTGTCCCGAATGCCCGATTGATAATAGTCTCGGACCACGGCTGGACTTTCAACGGCTATGAGCACTTCAACTCGCCCGACGGAGTCGCAATCTTCTATGGAGAAGGGATCGCACAGGGAAGGGAAATTGAAGGAGCGGATATATATGACGTCTTTCCCACAATGCTCTACCTGATGGGAATGCCTGTGCCGCTCGACGCTCCCGGCAAGCCTTTGATCGACATAATGGAAGATCCGAAACCCGTGACTACGGTTGAATCTTATAGTCATATCGCTATCGAGGCAGGTGACGAAACCCCCGAGGACTCTCAGGAACTGGAAGATCTCAAGGAGAGGATGAAGGCGATGGGATATCTGTAAGGCTGACCGGAAATCTCAATCTTCGAGCAGGACAACTGCCAGAGCGCTGTCAGCGGCGTGACTCATGCTCAGGAAAGATCTCCTCACACCACGACTTTCCGTGAGTTCCCGCGCCCTGCCCGACAAGTTCAATCCGGGCTTTCCAAGATGATCAATCGTGACCTCGATGTCTCTCCAGCGCAATCCCCCTCTCAGCCCCTCACCCAGGGCCTTGAGGAACGCCTCCTTCGCTGCAAACCTGGCCGAATATGACTGTCCCCTTGACGTCTTTTGATCACAGTAACGCCGCTCTTCAGGAGTAAACACCCTCTCCAGGAGGCGCATCCCCCTTTTTTCAAGTATGCGGGAGAACTTTTCCACATCCACGATGTCAATCCCCAGGCCGAAACATGCCACGCTCAATTCCCTCCGGATGATCAGGGCCGCTTGCGCCTCGCCACGCTCTAATTGTTCACTCTCTCCCCGGTAGACTGCGCGAGCTCGAAGAGGCCTGCCAGTGTCTTTCCTCTCTCTATCGTCTCGAGAGCTTTCTCTGCCTCGACGTCCTTGCCAAAGCCTTTCTTCTTTGCGATCCCCTCTCCCCAGTATGCTCGATTGATTTCATACTCAAGGCGCATCGTGACAAATTCTGCTTCTGAAGAATACTCATCTTCCGAGAGTTCCACCCCCTCTTCCATCAGATAGTCGTAGAATTCCCGTCTCAGCTCGCTGGTAACCTCGAAATCTTTACTCAGGTCAGGATTCCTGCTCTTGAATGACACCACGAAGTTGAAGAAGACTGGTTTTACAAGCATCTTGTGTGCCGCCTCGGACAGATCGGGTGATTCGACTACAATATCCGGGTTTATCCCACCACCACCGGACACTTCTCTCCCGGAGTCGGTGAAGTAGCTGTTATGCTCAGAGCCGTTGCCTTCCACTGGAGCATTCACTTCTATTGCCGACACTTCCGACTCCTCGGCTTTATGGATGCTCCGTCCGCTTGGTGTGTAGTAGTAGGCCGTCGTCAGGCGAAGCGCGTAATCCCGGCCGAGATCGAAGAGGGTCTGCACAGACCCTTTGCCGAAGGAAGGCTCGCCCAGGATAAGAGACCTGTCATGGTCCTGCAGGGCTCCGGCCACTATTTCAGAGGCACTGGCACTGTACTTGTTTATCAAGGTGACCATGGGAATCTTGCCTGTGATGCCATCCCTGGACGCGCGATACTCTCGATCCTGACCTTCAATCCGCCCGTTCGTGTAGACGATCATTTCCCCTTTTTCCATGAATATCTCCGAGACCGCCACCGCCTGGTTGAGAAGCCCTCCGGGGTTGTATCTGAGGTCAAGTATGAGGCCCTCCATGCCCTGCGCCTTGAGTTCCTCAACCGCCCGCCGGACTTCTTCACCACTCTTCTCGGAAAATGTGGACAGGCGAACGTAACCGGTCGTGGGGGTTACCATGAAAAAGTAGGGTACCGACTTCACCTTGATTATGTCCCTTGTTATCGTGACATCAAAAGGCTCTTCCACCCCTTCCCGGCCGACGGTGATCGTGACCTGCGTTCCCTTCGGACCCCTGATGACCTTCACCGCGTCGAGGGTGTTCCAGCCTGTGGTCGATTCACCCTCGATCTTGATTATCCGATCTCCGCCCCGCAGACCAAGGGCGTATGCGGGTGTCCCCTCGATGGGCGAGATGACGGTCAACATGTTGTTTCTGATCCCGATCTCGATCCCTATTCCACCGAACCTGCCCCTGGTATCCACTTTCAGGTCGTTGTAGTCATCCGGGTCGAGAAACTGGCTATATGGATCGAGGCTCCCTACCATGCCTTCGAGCGATCGAATGATAAGATCTGCGGGATCAACATCACTCACGTAACGAGAGGAAACTTTGTCGATCACATTCTGATAAAGCTCCACCTTTTCATAAACCGACTCGTCGACAGCCGCTTCGCCACAAGCCGGATCGAAGGAAAGCGTTGCGGCCACAAGGACGATGAAGAGTGAACTCTTCAGTGCTGTTCCCATTCGTTTCATCTAGCCCTCCTTATTCTTCTGGTTACCTGTTACGATCTGTGCATCTGATAAGCCCGGCTGTACAAATTAACTATCCAAACACCAGCGGTGGGCAGAAGTTCCTCAAACGGAGACCAACGCTTCGCTTTCGCCATCTGCCACCCCTCATACCCGTCCCGTATTCTGATGCCACCGCCTCAACCGGTCTGTGTTCCTGGAGAACAACCTCCGCGGAACCTGCCATGTCTCCTGCTTGAAGCGACAGGAATGAGGAGATCAAGAATCATACCATGCGCGATACTCCCGGTCACACGCAAGTGCGCGATAACACGTCCTCAAGCCCCTGAGCCGCCAGATTCTCATCATTGCCCCAGGAAGGAGGAGAGGTAGAGCCTTACGAGTGGATCCTTGAAGTAGATCGACAACAGGCCGCCGACGGCGAGAAATATTCCGAATGGAATCAGTCTCCGCTTCCTGATATTCAGTGGACCGAAGACGACGGTGCCAAGTAGAGACCCCATGAAGAGTGTGGATATGACACCCTGCCACCCGACGAAACTGCCTATCATCGCCATCATCTTGACGTCTCCCATCCCCATCGCTTCTTTCTTGAACAATCTTTCCCCCATCCAGGCAACACACAACAAAAGGCCTCCCCCGAAAAAGGCTCCGCCAAAAGCACTCTGAGGGCTTATCTCGCCGGGGCTGAACGATAGCGCCAGGCCGACCACCAGGCCACCGATGCTGAGCTCGTCCGGAATAACGAAAAACTCTCCGTCTACGAATGCCATCGATGTCACGAAAAGGAAGAAAACAGTCCGCGTAAGGAACTCCAGGTCCAGACCCCACAATGTGTAATGGACGATAAAGATGACCGCTGTGAGCAGCTCGACGACCGGATATCGAATTGATATTCGCCCGCCGCAATGACGGCACCTGCCACGAGACAACAGGTAGCTGGCAAGTGGAATGTTATCGATGATCGTTAGTGGATGTCTGCATTGCGGACAGAACGAACCGGGGATGACAACGGATAAACTTCTCGGCAGCCTGAAAATCACTACGTTCAGAAAACTCCCGGCGCAGAGCCCCAGGGTGCCGACGATTGCTGTATGGATGCCTTCTATCGTTCTCTCGATGCTGGGATGCCGATGCGGTCCTCAAAGCCGCATAAAGTCCTTTACGTGCCCGGAAACAGCCCTGGCACCATTGAGGAGGTACTTCACATCGCTCAGGCCCCTGACGCGCAGCAGGTTGTTCAAAATGAATCTTGGGTGCCAGAAAATCTTGTATATCTCTCCACAGATGGCCGCTATCTCCTGGGGTTCCATGTCAGGCGTGTTCAGGACGGGAGCGGACATGTCATATTTTTCATAATCCGCGGGGTCGATCCGGAACCAGCCATTCTCGACCGCCATGGCATGCAACGGCGTACCGGGGTATGGGACTACGACCGTTGACTGGAGCATCTCTGCCCATCCCTTTATCATCAACTCTCTGGCCAGATCGAGAGTCTTCCGAGCCTCATCCCGCGTCTCCCATGGATACCCGACCATAATAGTCAACTGGACATCGATTCCCGCCTTGCTCGCTATCTTCGACCCATCAACGATATCCTCCACCCTGATTCCCTTGTCAATGCGATCCAGGGTGGCCTGGTTGGCAGACTCGAGCCCTGACTTTATCTTCCGAAAACCTGCCTTTTTCATCAAGTCGACCAGGTCCGGCTTGATGTCGGTGAATCTCATATTACACGAGAAGAGGATCTCTTTGTTGTATCCTCTCTCTATCATTCCGTTGCAGAACGTCTTCAGCCAGCCGCCACCCGGAAAATCACCCGTGTCGTCAAAGATCTCCCTGACACCGTGTTCCTTTATCAGAAGACCTATCTCATCGAGGACGCTCTCCGGGCTTCGAACACTGAACCTGGGATGCGTGGTGGTCCACGAGCAGAAGATGCATCTGGCCCAGTGACAATCCCGGCCCGCCATTGTGTAGAAGAATGGGTCTCTCTTCTTCCATTTCTCAAAATAGAGGGGTGCTTTCGTGAGCACTCGGTCTATAAAGGGGAGCGAATCGAGGTCGACTTTCGACTCGAAAGCGCCGGTGTTGCGGATTTCTCCATTCCTGCGATAGAGGACCCCGGCCGGCAGATCAGAATTGTCCCGGAGATACCCGCATATGCCCAGCAGAAGAAAATCGTAATGCCCACCTGTCAACGCAAAATCGGCTGGACACATCCTCATAGTCTCTTCCGGAAGAGCCGTGACATGGTCACCCATCAGCGCCACCTTCGTCTCGGGGAGCCTCTCCTTGATCTTCTTTACCAGCTCCCAGTGCTGTTTCACCACGGGTGTCTTTGTCTCCATGGCGACAAGGGCGGGTTTGACATCTTCGAGATTCTTCCAGAAATCATCTTCGTTGAGGCCTTCTGTTATGCAGTCGAGCCAGTGTACCCCGAACCCGTTCGCCTTAAGCAGGGTGGCTGCGCTGGCCGGGACAAGCGGGAATATGAAAGCAGGCACATTATACCACTGGAATTGCCTGTTCTGCGTCAGCATCGGACTCCCTTTTCCTTTCAAGGGAGGATAAGCGATCATAACTTCCATCTTCCACTAACTCCTGATAACCATATTGATTCAACTTCTCACCGGTCACAACCTGTAGCAGCACCGGGACTATCCTATACTAAACTAATCAAACAGGAACATAAAGCCACCCTTGCAATAACCTTACCAACCGGTTCACTTCCTCGCGAAGGCCCTTCCCAGCCTGGCGAAGATAACTCTCGCCAGGAATCTGGTGTTTCCCACGAGATATCTATTCCACATTCTTCCCGGCTCATATGTGAGTCTGAAAAGCCATTCCAACCCGTTATCCAGCATCCAGCGCGGAGCGCGAGGAACAACACCCGCTGTAAAGTCGAAAAGGGCTCCCACTGCCCAGCAGACGGGGGCATCAATCATTTCCCTGTTGCGATATATGAACTTCTCCTGGATGGGTGACCCCATGCCGACGAGCAGGATATCGGGGCTCTTCGAATTTACGGTTTCTATCGCTTCTGCTATCTTGTCTTCATCCGTCAGATAGCCATGGTGTACGCCCGAGATCTTGAGAGAGGGATAGAGGCCTTTTAGTCTGGAGGCCGCCCTTTCCGGGACTCCGGGACGACTTCCCAGCAGGAAGATGGAGTAGCCCTTCTCCTGGCAGAAGTTGCCGAGGTCAAATATCCAGTCCGCTCCGGTCATCCTCCCGGGTATATGTCCTCCGATTATCCTGGCACCGAGAACGACTCCATATCCATCGCAATATACCAGATCCGCAAGGTTCAGGATCTTCCTGTACTCTCCGTCAACGCCGGCGACATTGACGCAGTAAACATTCGCGTAAAGCACGGTCTTTCTGTCACCGGACAGGATAAACTCCTCCACCCTGAGAAGGACCTGTCCCAGCTCGAGAGGATCTACCTTAACCCCCAGGACATCGACTCTCTTCCGCACCGGATCAGTCATCCCGCCCTTCCCTGCAACAATGTCTCCTCAAGGCCTGAGCTCACTCTCCGCCGACGCTACGCACACCTCATCCACATCCGGGTCTACGCCCGCGCTACCTCCTGGTGCCCCGCTATCCATGGCGTCTCCATTCTCCTGTTGGCTGCGGTTACAATGCTGATAACCCCGGGCTGTCACCTTACCGCGGTGATGAGTTCCTTCAAGACTCGGGGGAGCCACAATACGCCTCCAGCGTTCGCCTGGCGCACCTGTCCCACGTGAAACCACCTGCCCTTTTTTTCCCTCTGTCAGTCAGCTTTCGCCGTAGCTGGTTATTACCCATGACGCCCCTGATCGCTTCCGCTATTTCGGATACGCTATCAGGTGAGACAAGAATTGCGGCATCTCCGGCCACCTCCGGCAGACTCGAGGTGTTTGAGGTGACAACCGGTGCACCGGCCGCCATGGCCTCCAGGACCGGCATCCCGAAGCCCTCATAAAGCGATGGGTAGACGAACACTTCTGCTGACTGATACAGGAAGGGCAGTTCCTCCTCCGGGACATATCCCGGGAATATGACCGCACTCTCGAGTCCGGACTCACGGACCTTACTGTGAACGCGCTCGCTCTCCCAGCCTTCTTTCCCCACCAGCAGGAGCTTCAGTTCAGGTTCATCGAGCTCCCCGAATGCCTCGATGAGGACTTCAACATTCTTCCTTGGCTCAAGCGTACCCACAAAGAGGATATAGGGAAAACCGCCGCTGTACTTACGGGCAATCTTCTCATCCGGTCTTTCGAGAAAAAAGATCTTGTCGACTCCATTGTGGGCGACGGTGATCCTGCTGGCGTCCACGCCCAGCTTGGTCACCATTTCACTCCTGCTGAACTCCGACACGGTCAGCAATTCATCCACATAGCCGAGCCTCTCCACGCAACGATTAAACCTGTCGACAATTTCCTGCGTTGATGTCTCCGGCCGAACCATCGGGACAAGATCATGAAAGGTGAGGACTGTCTTTGAAAACGTCCATCGAAGCGGGTCTTCCATGTGAGACGGGTAGTGTATTACATCGACGCCTCTGGAAAGATATGAGAGGGACTTCACAATGCCCCGCCTCAGCCTGCTGAAATCGGATATTTCCTTCTTCACCGGCGGCGGGACGTCATCCGCGGCCTGCACGGGTTCATGATGCTGTCTGATCCCGAGAAACTCCTTAAGTATGGGAAAATAGCGGATATCGAAGCGATCAAACGGGCCATTGTCCCTGTACTTTTCCTGGAAGACCAGGATCTCCACTCCCTCAATACGTTCAAGGGCCAGGATGAGGTTGTAGGCGTACTTGTCTATGCCGGGGAGGCCGGTCCCGAGGAGAAAAGTGCTGATGGGTATACCTATCCTGAGCGCCATTTCTGATCCTGTCCACTCCCGACGGGCCTCATCAGATGTCCTGGATCAGAGCCCCGTATCGTACGTCGTCTCTTCCGCGCCCTCGAGCACGCGATCGACCCATTCCACACCCTGCATCACGGAGTGATCCATGTTGCCTACCTCGTATTTCCATCCGCCAAATCTTCCTCTCGAGAAGATTTTGTGCCTTTCCAGGAATTCATGGATCGTTCTCAGTGCTTCGTTTCTTCCCAGTGAAGGGACCGGAAGGAGATAATCGACGTCCATGAGGTACTTGGATTCGATCCTCTCTCTGTCGTGATCGCTCAACAGCGTGGAATTACTCAATCCTGTCAAGGTCTCTTCAATGATTGTATCCTTCGATACCGGCCTGAACTCTGAATACGACGTTTCGCAGAGGAGCGAATAGTAGTCCTCTCCCGGAGTCATGTTTGGCGAGTAATTCGATAGATAGGTGACCCTGTAGAACGGTGAGTCATCCTGAGGAAAATACATCCAGTTCTTATCGCTCGGGCAGGGTGCGTGTATGCCGACGCCAACAATATAGCCCCCCGCCCACTTGAGTTGCCCCGCGGCATTTATGACGTTTTCGTCGATGTCCGCTCCCATCATCTCGATCAATCGTGTAACCGGAATCGTGCTGAAGAGGAGGTCAAATTGAGTCTGCGAACCATCCTCGAAAGTGGCTACTCTCTGATCCAGATCGATGCCGGACACCTCATGGTCGAGGTGAAGACGGTCGCCAAGGTGCGGGACGAAGCTGTCGAACAACCCTCCGGTGCCACCGTGAAGAGGGAATAGAAACTCGTTATTTGGTCCCCACTCCGAATCTTCTCTCTTGAATATGATATTGGAGATAACTCTTTCGAGATCGACGACGCTGACCCTCTCGCCGATCCAGCTGTAATCCATCTGGTCAGGGGGCGTCGACCAGACCTTATTGTTGTACGGAATGAGAAAATACCTGGCAATTCCATCTCCGAACGACGCCAGTATCCAGTCCTCGAAATTCCTGATCTCCCGGTGGTCGTCTCTTGTCTGCAGGAGTCCCCTCGTACATTCGAACACGACCTCCTCCGGCAGGAAATGAAAGTTGTTCTGGAAGGGATACTTGACGAAGCGATCCATCAGCCACACCCAGCTTTCACGCTGATGCCGGACTATGTCCTCCTTGAGAAGCGTCTCCACGAGCCTGTCAAAGTATTCGTAGTGTGAAAAGATTATGTGCCCTCCAAGGTCCCACGTGAATCCTTTATCATCCCTGGGACTCGCCGACAAGCCGCCTACATGGTCATCTCTCTCGAAGATATGCCAGTCCGGATGCCCCTTCTCCTGGAGGCGATACGCGGCGCCAAGCCCGGTCGGGCCGGCACCCAGAACAACTATGTTCTCCATCTTGCTTCCTTCCCGTTCGCTCCTCGCCTCAGGTCTACACAAGGCGCAGATGCCTCACCACGAGCATGAATTTTCACAAAGCCTATTCTAACAAATCGGACCTCTATATTGCAAGCGTATTCCATTATCCTCTCCCGGAACCCTAGTTGACATACCCCAGGGCCCTCAGGCGTCGATGGGTCTCCTCATCGAGTTCCTTCGCTCCTTCGTCGACGTCCGCGTGCTTGAACGAAGCGAGCCACTCCTGCAGTCTGGCCTCAAGTCGTCGTACATCACCCTGACGTTCGGCCGCCAGGTTCCTCGTCTCAAGTGGATCCTGCTGGAGATCGTAGAGCTCCGATTCCCCCTTCGAGCTCCATATCAGTTTGAGCGAGTCCACCATAATTGAGCGCAATACCCGCTCAAACCTCAGGATACTGGTCGCATTGGGGTTCTTTTCAAGAAAGGCGGAGATCCTCTCCTTCGGCGGCTCGTGTTCCGCGACGATCATCCTTGCAGACTTCCTCTCAGTGTCCAGGAGTGACACCCCCTGCATGGGCACACACTGGAGGCTGTCCTGCCCCCCGAGCAATTCCACCAGCGTGGGGAAGATATCAAGCGTCTGGACGGGGCCTTCGACCTCGGGGAGTTTCGGCATACCCTCGGGAAGTCTGATCATCATGGGGACGCGCAGCAGAGGCTGATATAGACTCATCATGTGTCCCATCATGCCATGTTCACCGAGATGTTCACCATGATCGGATGTGATGATTGCAATTGTGTTGTCCAGGAAACCTTTCTCATCAAGAAGACCAAAAAGCTCTTCAAGCTTCCGATCGAGATAGCGGAGATCACCATCATAGACCTCCCCATACTCCTTCCACTCCCAATCGCTGAGCGTGCGGTCTCCGGTAAGAATGGGATAGAGATCATCGGGGAACAGATTACGAACTGTCTCTGAAAGATCTCCCGTCACGAACATCTCATGATAGCTCTCGGGAGCGTCATACCAGAGATGACATTCCATAAGGTTGACGAAGAGAAAGAAGGGACGATCCCGTTCGCCATGCTTTTCGAGCCATTCCATTATCCACCGGTTCGTCCTCATCGCTCCGCCGTCGTCCTCCCCACGGAATCTTTTCAGGAACCAGTCTATCCTCAGAGACAGCGTCGGATTCATGATATTGTCCTGCCAGACTTCTATGAACTGGTCGAATCCCTGAGCTAGACCATCCATCTCGTTAACTGCCGGGTTGTTGCAAAAACCAACGGTCTCATAACCATTCGTTGAGAGAAATTCTGCCAGGGTCAGGTATTGATCTCCGAGCTGCTTTGTCTTCCAGGTCGCACCGTGAGCTGAAGGATAAAGACCGGTGAATATCGATGCGTGTGAGGGTAGCGTCCAGGGAGCTGCGGAGACGGTGTTCTTATATAGCGTAGCGGTCTCGGCGAATTTCTCGAGGAAAGGCGTTGTCTCTCTCTCATGCCCATAACAGGAAAACCTGTCGGCTCTGGCAGTGTCGAGAACGATGAGAAGTATATTCGGCTTTGTGCTTGGACCTGAAGGAGTTATGGGCCCCCAGTCACGGAAGGCAAGCCATACAGAAGCCACTATCGCCAACCCCATTGCTGAGGCAAGTAGACTTCTTGCCCGCCTGCCCTGGATGGGCAACAATCCTCTCCTGAAGATCGTCCTCGCAACAGCAGAGGAGAGGAAATAGAGGACCACAGAAGAGGCCGCTACGGCCAGCAGCCCCAGATACCCAGCCCTTTCTCCCCTTACCAGGGCACGCCAATCGACGTTATACTGTCCCAGAGTGATAAAGAAGAAGATCGACATTATCAATCCGCCAAATCTTCCGTGACGGTCACCTCTCAGGAGCCTCGAGACGATGAAGAAGGGGATCATGACAAGAATAGCGATGGAGAAAACGATGGTTTTGGGTTCGCGGAAAAAGCGATAGATGAAGTTCGTGCCTTCGAGCAGATAGAATAGAAAAAAGTAAACCGGAAAGAAGATCAGCGCGGAAAGGACGGCGGGAGTCACATCGGAGATATAACCAGCTGAGAATCTTCTAAGCGCAGACAGGGTTGTGAACGCCAGCATCTCGACTATCAGAAAAAGGATCAGGTTTGTGAGGACACTCTCCATGAGCCAGGAAAGGTTGGTCACCGGGAAAGCGACACAGAGATATACCCCCTCGAAAACGGAGTAGACCAACCCCGCCAGAAGAGCTTGTCTCGTGAGCTCCTTGAACCTCGCCTTATATCCTTCGTTCATCATTTCTCCTGCTCCGCGTGTGCGCCGTCTCACACCATCGATATGCACCACCCGAAACGACATAACCCAATCTTTTTTCGCGGAAACTACTTTATATAGCCGAGTGCCTTGAGTCTCTGCCGGGTCACACTGTCGAGTTCTTTCTTCCCGCCACTTTCTGTCTTATGCTCGAAGGAGGCCAGCCATTCTGTCAACCTCTTGTTGAGAGCACTCGCCTCAACCGGCCGTTCGCTTCCCAGATTTTCAAGCTCACCCGGGTCAGATGACAGGTCATACAGTTCCGAATCCCCCTTCGAAGACCAGATGTATTTCATCGAACCGACCTGTATCGATTTCAGACGTCTGTTAAGTTTCTCGATCTCTTCAGCTCCCGGATTCTCAGCCAGCCAGCCCGCTATCCTCTCCTCCGGAATTTCATACTCAGCTATAAGACAATCATGACCACCGTCTCCATTCCGCGTCAATGAGCTTCCCTGAAGGTTCATTCTGGAAGCCGTCTCCTTAAAACCCGACGCATCCAGCAACGTCGGGAATATGTCAACCGTCTGGACGGACTCCTGGACGTCCGGCAACGGTGGAAGATGATTCGGCATCCTTATTATCAAAGGTACACGCAGAAGAGGTTCGTAGAGACTCAGCTGGTGGTCGATCAACAAATGCTCTCCGAGGTGTTCTCCGTGATCGGATGTGATGATGACGATTGTGTTCTCCATGTCGGTGTTCTCTTCGAGGAAATCGAACAGTTTCTCGAGTATCCCGTCCAGATAATGGAGGTCTCCATCGTAGATATCGCCGAAGTCGCGCCACTCTTCTTCCGACAGGGTGATATCCTTCATCAGGAGAGAGATAACATCATCCATCGAGATATTCTCCACCCTCCTGGAGTGATTATCTCTGAGATATTGTTCATGAAAACCGTCTGGAGCGTCAAACCACAGATGACACTCCATGAGATTGACGAACGCAAAATAGGGCCGACCGGGATCATGGAAATGCCTGAACCAATCCATGACCCATCGATTAGTCCTTAGCGCGCCGTGATCGTTCTTACCCAGGATCCTCAATGCCATCCAGCTCATCCTGTAAAAAAGCGCAGGGTTGAAAACGCCCTCGTGCCACATCTCCAGATATGTCTCGAACCCCTGTGTCATGCCAAGGTCTTCACTAACTATAGGGTTATTGCAGAAACCGGCGGTCTCATATCCTTTGGAGGCGAAGAACTCCGCCATTGTGACAAGTTCGTTGCTGAGATGAAGGCTCTTCCAGGTCGCCCCATGAGCCGAGGGATAGAGTCCAGTGAAGATTGAAGCGTGGGATGGAAGTGTCCACGGCGCGGTGCTCACCACGTCACGGTAGAGGCGGGCGTTTTCACTGAATCGCTTTAGAAATGGCGTGGTGTCTCTCCTGTACCCATAGCACGACATCCTGCCGGCTCTGAGGGTGTCGAGCACTATCAGCAGAATGTTTGGTCTTTGATCGGCGAAAGATGGGGTTTCGGGCTTCGATACTGAATACGTGTCACGAAGGTAGACCCCACAGACGAGCGCGGCGATGAGCAGCAGCAGCTTCCAGAAACCAAGCCGTGCTCCGGCAGGTTGGAGCGCTCTCGCGATTGGCCTCCTGATTTTCCGGAACGCGTAATAGATCAGAAAGATTACTCCCGCAACACCCAGAAGTGATAAGATCCCGGAAGGCTTCCCCTTCATGAGAGGCCCGCCATCTACGTAAAGTTGCCCGACATTTATGAACAGGAAGACAAGGAATGGATAATCCTCGAACCTTTCGAGTTTGCCCCGGGCGATGCACCTGGAAACAAAGAGGAAGAGCAGGAAAACGGGCAGGCCTATTAACAAACTAATGATTATTAGACTGTCCAGATACTTATATGCGATACCCGTCCCTTCGAGATGCGAAAAAAGAAAAGCATAGACAGGGAATACGACTAGCGTCGACAGGACCGGGGAAATCACCGCCTGCATGGAACGCCTGAATGTCACGGCCAGCAGAGAGAGAAGAAGGAATGCGACTATTCCGACCATGAGAAAAATCACCAGATTCCAGAGCCAGATCTCCATCAACCCGTACGGATTGTGCAGTGTGAATCTCATGTAATAGGCTATTCCCTCAAAAAGCGAATAGATCAGCGCTGCAAGAATAGACTTCTTCATAACATAGAGGAGTCTCTCCGAGAATCCGCCGTTCATCTGTTGCTACACCTCTCTTTCTAACAGATTCCTGTAGATGGTGATTAGTCGCCCACCAGCTTTATCCCAGCAATAGTGAGTCTGTACCCTTTTTCTCCCCCATTCCCCCATCCTGGATCGAAGGGAATCGTCATTTAGAAGTTCGAGGATTCTGTCCGCTATCTCCTCGGGTGTCGGCCGTATCAGGAAGCCCCCTCGGTTGTCAGGATTTAACTCTCTTATGGGAGGTATGTCAGCCGCTATGATCGGTTTACCATAGTGCCATGCCTCCAGGAATACGATGCCGAAACTCTCGTGCAGCGAAGGAACACAGAAAACGTCACACCTGTCTATGAGTCCTGATTTCTCTCCGCTGCTGACTTCGTCGATGACTACGACCCGTCTGTCGCGGTATCGTTCGAAAATCACGCCCGACTTCCCCTCTTTAGGCCCGACAAACAGGAACTTAGCCTCAGGGACGACAGTCCAGACCTTACGCGCCGCCTTCAGGATATCTTCGATCCCCTTGAGCTCGTGGTTGCGCCCGAGAAAGAGGATCACAGGGTCGTCGTCCATGACGCCATTTTTCGCGGCGAGATCCGTTACTATGCCCCTTGATTCTACGATCGGCCCCAGTCGAAGCGGAAATATTTTCTCCCCGTCTATCCCCTGCTCGACAAGAAAATCCTTCTCAAATGAAGTCCAGGTAACGAGCGCGTCCGCCTCCCTGCACAACCTCAGCCAGAACCGGTCGTGATACCCCCTTGGCCAGAGATGGAGCCGGGGGATATATCTGAAATCCCTTCCCTCCTCTATCGCCTTTACCATCTCTTCGTGCCACCCCTCCTGATAGAGATGGAGCGTGGGAGAGAATACGAATGGGACAGTCATTTTCCGGGCGACCTTCAGTGACAGCATCCCGTAGTAAGACAGGCCGTTATGGATGCAGTGGATCACTCGAGAACCTGCCGCCGCCCTTGTGAACTGCCGCTGGAACATCTCTACAATCACGCGCGTCGAAATATCCTGGAACCTGTGGTGATATCTCACAAAAGGATAGACCGTACTTCGGAAGATCCGGTTCAGCCCCAGGACATGCACTTCGGCTCCATTGTCCCGGTAACTCCGAGTCTTCTTTTCCGCGCGGCATGTCGTGTTGAACCACAGTGGGGCCTCCACTTTCCTGCTCTGATCGTCTATCTGAGTTATGACTCCCACATCAACGCCCTCCGTCGCCGAAAGCACATTGACGAGCTCGTGAGTCAGATACTCGCAGCCTCCAACAGCGGGCCAGTATACGGGCAGTGAAAATGTGATCTTCATGCGCCCTCTATCCTCGCCGTTCTCTCCATAATCCCTGCAAATCTCCACTCGTGTCCTGAATGCTCACTTCAGCGAACCGTTCTCGCCTCTCCTTGCGGCCAGGGCCTGGATGAGCATCCTCCTTATCCTGTCCACCATGGCCTCCCAGTTGAAGCCATTGGCGAATGCGATCCCATTTCTTATGAACGCTTCGTCCGGTCTTTCCACTGCCTCCTCCGTCAGAGCCAGAAAGGACTGCGGATCGTGAGCCACCCCCACATAATCCTCGAAAAACTCGACTACATCATTCATCGCGGTGGAGACCACCCGTTTGCCGCCGGCGAGATATTCAAGCAGTTTCGTCGGATTGAGGTCCATCGTAGTTTCATTCATATAATAAGGTATGATAGCAACGTCGAAGCCTTTCAGGTATCCCGGAAGCTCCTCATAGTCCACCTGTCCTGTCAGGAGGATGTTGCTTCTCTTCGGCAATGTACACAGATCCTCTCTAACGGGTCCGATAAGGACAAGAGACCATTCTGGATGAGTATCGGCAATGATCTCGAGGATGGCTGGGTCTATCCTGTCTCCGATGAGTCCGAAATAGCCGATTACCGGTTTAGGTACAGCCATCAGCAGGGCCGGGATCTCTGTATCCTCTCTCAACGCCAGCGCAAAATGGTCTGCCTCCACCCCATTCTGGATGAAATGGATGTTCCGATTCATCTCTTTCTTTTTCCTGGCCAGGCTGTTGGTCCCCGTAAAGACGATGTCCGACCTGGCAAGCAGCCTCCTTTCCCGGACGTCTATGTCCTTCGTCGCGTTTGTCCAGGTCAGGTATTCATCCTGTATGTCATACACCACGAGATCCTCTCCCAGGCCTCCACAGATATGTTCCCACTTGGGAAAGTAGAACCAGAGCACAAGCGGCCTGCCGCCATAACCGGACCGGACCATGCAGTACCGGATAGAGGACAGAGCGATCCACCGATTAAGACATCTGACCGCCGCGAAGCGAGTCTCACCCCAGAGGACAATGGGGCTCAGTATGGTAAGATCTCCTCCGTCAACTCTACGACCGAAAAAAGACGCCAGGTGTCGCATATTGTCCGATACCTCTATGGCATGAACAGGCCTTGCGTATATCACCTTCTCATTCCTTGAGATTCTCGACATCGTCTGCTGGTTTCTCTGCCATACCTCATCCCATGGCACATGAGAGATACAGATCAGTTCGAACCCGTCCCTCTCGCCATCCGGAAACGACCGCCTGCGGCGACTGATCGCCAGGACAATCGAAAAGATGGCTGACGCGACAAGGGTGGCCAGACTGAGCAGAACGGCAACGGACATCACCCTCAGAAATCTGACGGAGAAGTATCGGATATGAGTGCCGGGAAGACACCCTCTTTTCAATCTCCCACCTCCTTGCATCTGCCCCTCATATCACGTGCAGCGTTTCAATCAAATCAAGATACTCGTCCCGTCCTGCGGAGTAGAAGACCTCAAGATATCCCCTCTTGTCTCCATATCTGACAGACCAGTAGCGGTTAAGTGCGAGAGTGACCGAGAGGTAATCGACCTGCACAATCTGGGACCTGTACTTGTTGACGGCCGCGATTTTCCTGTCGATCGAGGCCGTTATATCTACGATAAGGTTGGGCGGGATGATTGTCCACAGACCAAAAAGTCTTATCTCAGGGCTCGTGCTTGTCCCTTTGAGGGTGGCATAGAGAATTCGATTCAGCTCGACATGATCGATGTGATTGTCGAGAAACGAAGGGAGATATATGACATCAGGATCTGTTTCATCAATCATTTTTTTCATCTTCTTGAGCAGCCTCGCTCCGATCATCAACATCGTCTCCGGTTCGTCAAGGAACTCGAGCCGGTCGACACCAAGGACATCGGCCGCGGCCTCCGCCTCGCTCTTCCTGATGGCCGAGGCAAGGTCACGGTTATCTTCTTCGGGGCAGCCTTCGCTCCCGTCCGTCATGAAGAGAACGGTAACCCGGTCTCCGGAATCGACATGGCGTAATATGGTGCCCCCACAACCGATCGACTCATCGTCAAAGTGCGGAGAAAGAATCAATACCTTTTGCGCGCCGCTGCTATCTTTCCAGGTCGCCCTCTCTGAGCCCGCGAACGCCTCAAATCCCCTGTAAAAAGGAATCGGCCCCGTTTCAAGCGCCTCCAGAGAGTGCCACCCGCCGTTCTTCAGATCGGTAAGACACCCAGGAGACAAGGAGTGAAAGCCCTCGGCAAAGCCCCTGCCTCTCATGTTCGTCGCGGACCTGTACTGGTTGAGAGCGAGAGATAATTCCAACGCATCCCCGCCACCCGCCAGCCGCTCCTTCACGCCCAATGTCTCCGTGACATCCACCAGGATGTCGGGCAGGAGAGGAGCACGAAGCTCGGAGAGCAGCAACACTTCCAGATGTTCTCCGAGGCTGGAATCACCCGGGAGACCGAAAATGGTCTCGAATGCTCCGGGATCCTCCAATGGAGAAGGGAGAATCACTATTTCCGGTTCGAAACTCTCCATCAGAGATAGAATCTTGTCCTGATCGCCCTCTCTTATCCCCTCACACCTTACGGAACTGACACCGAGCTCTCCCGCAACCCTGTCAACACTTGCGGAGAGGTCTTGATCGCCATTCAGCCAGAGAAGATACTGTGAGCCTCCATCTCGTGAAGCGGACGCCATTGTCCCATACGCTGACATCAAGCCATCTTCGAGACGACGTGACATGAGAAGAACCCTCCTGCCACCGCCAAAATTCTCCAATCGAGGCACCACGATAAGGTTTCCGGGCCTCGTGCCTCCGCCGATCGACCGATGCACCCTGGAACCAAACTTTCCGAGGAGAAGCCTGCTGAATCTCGTGGCTTTCTCTATGAACACCTTACCTCCCGGGCTCTTTTCTCACCTTCCCGTGATGGAGGATATGAGGTTTTTCATCGGATCTTTGAACAATCTGTTGTACTCGTCCACGCTCAGCGCCCCCATGAAAAAGAGGGAATATACATATGCTCCCATGCCAGCAACGGAGGCCAGGTATCTGCTCACGCCGGATAAGACGAGTATGATAGCAACCATTATCAGCGCACCCACTAAAGGCTTCCATATCAGATTCAAGGGATGATATCCCTCGTTGAAGATCTTGCGAATGAAGTAGACCCTGATAAGGACATCTATGGAGCCGACGAAGAGGGAAACCGAGGCCGCTCCGACAATGCCATACCGCGGGATCATTATAAGGTTCAATATGACGTTCAGGCACGTGGTTATCGTGGCATATGGCACAACCTTCATGATAAACTCTGAATTATTTATGATAAGCCGCATCGGCAGCGAGAAGAAGAAAAAACTGAAGCCAAAGCAGAAGATGATCAGCACGTTCACAGACCCCATGTACTGGCTTCCATACAGGATAAGGATAATCTCGCGGGCGAAGAGATATATGATAATGGTGATAGGGAATGAGACAATGATGAAGTACTTCTGGAAGCCCTCGTAGATCCTTCTGAGTTTTTCTCTAGACTCACCAAAAAGTGCTGAGACTGATGGATACAGGGCGGCGTTGAACGCCATTCCGAGGAAAACGATGTTCTCGAAAATCTTGAATGCCGCGGCGTAGAGGCCAAGCTGTTCCTCTCCGAGTATCTTCGAGATCATGAAATAATCGACTTTCCAGTGTATCAGTGTCAGTATATTGAGGATCGCAAACGGGAGGGCGCTCTTGATGAGTTTCCTCAGAAAATGAAGTTGGATCGGATGCCACATCCTGTGAATAATGCTTCTTGTCACGAAAAAGAGGATTGAGAACCGTGCCATGGAGGAGACGATGTTCAGGATGAGCAACCCTCTGATCCCGCTTCCGAAATAAAGGAGAGTTATCCCTGAAATCGAAGTAAGAAACCCCAGTCCTATATCGACTATGGAAATAAGATAGATCCTCTCGTGCGCCTGTATTACTGAGCTGAAAGGGCTTGCCAGCACCCCCAGGAAGAACATTGGCAGAGCTATCAGAAACAACTTCACGAGCTCTTCCGGATAGCCTGCCAGGAAGACGACACCGAGAAACATCGAGGTAGCGGGTAGCAGCGATAAGAGCTTAAAGACGAAAGTATTCGACAGATATTTGCTCGAAGCATCCAGGTCCCGAGCAACATCTCTCACCGTTAGTCTGTCGACGCCGAAATCGGCGATGAGGCCGAAAAAACCAATCAATAACAGAATGAGCGACCACTGACCGAATCCTCCCCTGCCGAGGTATCTCGCGGCCATCGCCATAAAGAATACCTGAAAGAACTTATTCAGGATTCTACTCAGCTGCAGGGACAGGACATTCTTGTACGCTCTCGCTCTCCTGCTCAACGATACTACTCCTGACTTCGGGCAGGTTGCGGCATCAGATATACCCCATTCCCCGGAGGTTTTCCGTTATCTGTTCTTCTTCCTCCTCTGTATAACCATCGCGTGACGTGGTGTCATCTCCACTCGTTGATGGCTTTTCCTGGTACTTTGCCGGTCTCTTGCTGACCATCAGATCCATAACGACCCGGCCGTCAAGGTCGCGAGGAATCGGGATCTCGAGGAGATGCAGGATTGTCGGCAGAACGTCCACTATTCTCATGTCTCCCACAGCTACTCCCCTTACGATCGAGGGTCCACTTCCGATGAGCACTCCTTTTATGCGGTGGGTGCCGGAACTCGGACATCTGCCTCGCGGGGAAAGTACGTCTCCGGAGACCCAGTACTCGCTGGGAAGAACAGATATGCCCCCCAGGTTCATGAACATATCAGGAGATCCATCGAGATGAGGCCCCGAGAAAGCGTCCTCTTTCGTGGTGCACTCCGTCAGAAGGTCGCTTCCGTCAGTGGGGTTCTTCAACCTGCCGAGGTCTTTCCGAATACTGTCAAGAAGTTCTCTGTACTCTTGCCCCTCTTCAACGATCCCTTCCGGTTCTCTACCTTTCATGTTTACCCTTACACCGAACATCGAGGCGAATGCCTTTGTTTCGCGCCAGATGATATCATCGTTATCCACGAAGCGTTTCCTTCCGGGGTATGGAACAATTCTCGATCCTATCGATTTCGGCATGACCCTCGAAATGATCCCCATACCAAGTCGACACAGCACATGACTGACAGGTCCATGCCTGATCACCCACCTGGGCGTTTTCTTCACCTTGAGATATCCGTTTTCGACCAACCAGTTGTTCAGGTGAAAATCATAGTAGTGCGGTCCGGCACCATGGTCAGAGACCACTAGATAATCCGCGTCGTTCCCGAATCTCTCGACGATCTTCCCCAGGAGTTCATCAGACACGGAGTACGCCCTCCCGATGGCGTCGCCGAATCGTCTATTCCCTTCCTCGCTGTAGCCCGGATGCTTTTCATCGAGGAATCTCCAGAAGTAGTGCTGCACACGGTCTGTAAGGCTGATGACGAAGAAAAGAAGTGGAAGTTCATCGAGGCCCCGCAGGCCGAGAAAGACGTCGACACGCTTTCTGGCGATCTCGATCAAGCCGTCGAGGAGCCGTTGATAATCCTCCCATCTATCGACTTTGTCCTCCCTGTTAGGCTCGAGCCCACGAAAGTCATAATCGACCTCGTATCCCCCGGATTTAAGAGCCTCCATTAGATCGGCCGGTTCCGTGTATGATCTGGAACCGGGAGGCACGGGGATTCCCGACACAAAGTATCCCGTGACATTGCGGGGAGGAGGATAAGTCATCGGGATGTTTATGGCCGCGGAACCGGCTCCCTCACGGCCAAGAATGGAGAATAGTGTATTCTCTCTGACGTCTCTGAATGAACATACGTCCAGATCATAAGAGTCTTTCTTTCGTTTCAGAAAGTGGAAAATGCCGTGCCTGCCTGGATTCTTGCCAGTCAGCATCGATATCCATGCCGGAGGGCTGTATGGCGGAATAACCGAGTTGAGAACGCTTCTTGCTCCACCTTCGATCATCATCCGCAGATTGGGGAGTTTTCCAGCCTCGACCATCGGATTGATAATATCAAATGTCGCGCCGTCCAGCCCTACTACGACAACCCTTTTATTCCTATTACCATTCATGTCACATCTTTCATATTTCTGATCTGTTGATCCCCCGGGGCAATCCATGTTGGGAAGGCGGGGATAAGACGGAGGCGGAGGGAACGAAGCCACTTGGTGCTGAGCCAACAATCATCCCATATAACCCAAGCCCTTGAGGGCCTTCATGACATCCTCCTCTTCCTCCTGACTGTAGGCGCTTTTCTCCGCTGTCCCATCCTCCAGGTCACCACGGCTGACGTGTTTGATTTTCACGGGCCTCTCCTGAGTAGTACCCTCGACAAAAGAATCCTCCAGAACTTTTCCGTCCATATCGTCCGGGACGGAATAGTCCATCAGGTAGAGTGCAGTCGGCCCGACATCTCTCAGGTGAGCATCGCCAAGACTCGCCCCTTTCAAGATCTCCGGGGATTTCATTATCAGTATCCCTTCACGCCTGTGCATGGATGGAAAGCAGTCTTCGGGCCGGACCAGAATACTCTCGGCAAACAGTTCACTCCTGGGTAGAACACTGTAATCCCTGGTCACGTACTGTAAGTCCGGTGCCAGCTCCAGATAGGGACCATGGTAGATTTCCTCTCTCCTGTAGACTCTCTCTACCAGTTGTTCTCCATCCTTTCCCTTCAACTCCATCAGCCTGCCGGAGACTTCCTCACACACCTTGTCATAGTCGGCCGGATCAACGACGCCGTTCGGTTCGCGCCCCTTCAGGTTGACGAACAGGACCTCCTCGCCGCTGCTGAATGTAGAGTAGACCCTGGTCCTGGTCCAGTCCACGAGGTCGTGATAACCCTCCCAGTCTGCGCGCCGAAATCTCAGCCGTTTGAATCGACCGATCGGGCCGTTAGTCAGCACGGGCGGTGCCACGCGGAAACGGCCCAACCCCAGCCTATCCAGGGCAGAGGTCATGGGATCATAACGGAAACCCGGAAAGCTCTTGAGCGAGAGGAATCCCTGCTCGATGAGCCATTTATTCACATGGAATTTGTAGTTTATCGGCCCGAAACCATGATCGGAGAGGACTATCAACGATGTGTCCTCCCCTATCACTTTCAGGAGCTCCCCGAGGTGTTCATCCATAAGCTTATAGACAAGCGGCACCATCTCACGAAACTTCTCGCATTCCCGGGGCTTTCTGCGGGCGTACTCCTCCGTCATATGTCTCCAGGCGACGTGCTGTACCCTGTCCACCGCCGTGAAGACCGTCATGAAAAAGGACCACGGAAATCGATCCATCAACCAGCAGGTCACATCGAGAAGACGCCGGGAAGTGAAGATCAGATGCTCCAGCGCGCCAATGACATCGCCTCTCCAGAACATGTTCTGGGCCTCATTGTCAAGAGGATATTCTCCGAACTCCTTGATCAACTCGAGGTGCAGGGAAGATGGATGAGTGAAGATGGATGCCCGGTGCGGTGCCAGAAGTCCGGAAATAAGAAAACCGTCTACCGGCTCTGGAGGATAAGTGACCGGAACGTTGAGGACCCCTGTCTTGCCGCCCTGCTCGTTTATGATTCTCCACAGCGTCTTCGCCTTCAGAGACCTGGAGCTTATGAGTGGTCTCCTGTAATCCCCGAGTTTTCTCTCTCGGAAATAATAGACCCCGTGCTTGCCGGGATCCTTTCCGGTCATCATAGAACTCCAGGCGACCGAGCTGTTGGGTGGTATCGTCGACCGCAGGACTCTACGCGAGCCCTCTTTCATGAGTTTCGACAAGTTCGGGAGCTCTCCCTCCGCGACCAGTTTGTCTATTATCTTGAAAGTGGCGCCATCGAACCCGAGAACAAAAACCTTCCTGCCAGCACTCAATGATTCCGACCTCCTCTTTCCGTCACTGTCATATATTCTGCCCGGTGATTTCTATTCGGCAACTATACCTGTGTTTGAAGTACGCAGGCATCAGTAGGTCCTTCCCTTGGATTCCCCCTGTAACACGCCAGTGAAGGTCGGCCAGAGAATAACGCCTCTCTCAGTATCCAGAAAGGGACGCATAAAGATCGACAGATGCTGTATAAAACCCTCCAGGTTCGTCACGATGTTCCGCGGAACATAGAGGATGTCTCCCCCCTGAAGATATATGTTATCATTCGCCTCCCCGTCCCGGTATACCTTCTCAAGATTCAGCTTCACGACACGAGTTCCTTCATCAGTCTCCCTGACCAGGATGATGCTGGACTCCTTTGCTCTGTCGTTGAACCCCCCCGCCCGCAATGCGACTTCGAACGCGGTAACCGGATACTGCAGTGGATACACCCCCGGATTATGGACCTCACCCAGGACAAACACCTTCTGGCTCTGCACGCCAGCCACCGAGACATTCACGTCCGGGTCAACATAGTATCGGGAGATTTTCTCCGTAAGAAGAGCCCTCAACTCTTTTACCGACAACCCGTCAACATTCATATAGCCCAGGAGCGGGTAGTAGATCTCCCCACTCTGCTCGATCTGGATCTTTCTATCCAGCTCGTGATGTCCGAAGACCTCTATCGTCAGCTGATCACCCGGCCCCACGATAAAATCCTTCAGTACCGGAGCGGTCGTGAATACCGCGGAGTCCTCTTCGTTTTCAAGGTCTATCCGCTTTGCATTCCCGCCACAGTTCAAGAAGATCAGGAGAGAGAAAAACAGGAAAATCGACCGCTTGAAACTGGACGCAGCAGACATTCCCCCGCCTGGAACACTTCTATGCTTGAAAGGACCCATCGTTTCCCCCCTTGAAACTATAGATAATCCTCAATAACGTAACAGTATATGCACGGCGGTGTCAAGGTTGAATCGCCACAATCTCTTCTCAAATCATCGCTTATCAACGGCAAGTTCCATTCCCTGTTTTCGGACATTCGCTGTCACCGTCCAAAAAAGAACGAATAGACTCGTCGAATGGGTTCTGCGTCCTGGAGAGATTTCTATCTGACTTCGACGGGATGGGTGCTCCGCGGTCGGAAGGAAACACATTGACGATCAGGGCTTGTCAATGAGCGGGAAGATCACGATAGAAGGTAGGTTTGAAAGAATCCGGTGGCATCTGACGCCCCAGGTCTTCTGCCTAAACGTTAATACCTCTGACAACCGCCCAGATTGTCTTCAACATCACGCGGACATCGAGAAGTAGAGACCAGGTACGAATGTATTCCAGATCATAGTTGAGATTCTGGTGAATCGGGACATCTCTTCTGCCGTACAACTGCCACAGGCCCGTAATCCCCGGCTTCATCTGGAGCCTTATCGCATGATAATCATTGTATTCGACGACAAGGAAGGGCATCTCAGGTCTGGGACCAACGAGACTCATTTCTCCCTTGAGAACATTGAACAGCTGAGGGAGTTCATCCAGCGATGTCTGTCTCAGGAAACGTCCGATCCTTGTGAGACGCCTGTCATTGATGTTGCTTGGAGATTTCTCATACTTGGACGCCTCGGTCGACATCGACCTGAACTTGTAGATCTTGAACGGTTTTCCCCTGAAATTCTCTGCCCTTCTGTTGCGGAATCTATCATCAAGCTCCCAGAGTTCCTCGTTCCACCTGGCGTCGCTCCTTCTTCTTCTTCTTCTCTCCACACCTATTCGCATTTGAGTGAATATTGCTGGACCCCTGGAATCGAGCTTGATCAATACCGCAATCACGAGGAGAACGGGCGAAAACAAGATCAGGAACAGTAGTGAAAAGGCAATATCAATAGAACGCTTCACTGCTTTCTTCAGCACGAGTCTGGTAGCGTAGAGATAGCTCTTCAGGAGTGTGGAGTAAGGCTCTTCGACCGTCATCGCGCTCTCTCCACCGAGACTACGTCTGTAGTGGGTTACAATTTCTCGAAAATCGAGCTCCGGACTGATCCAGTTCATCTCCTGGCTGTCGATATCCATAATCGATAAAGCCCGCTTATGCTCTTCCATATATCTCTTAGTCTTCATCAGCAGCCTCATCTACCTCAGCGACTCAACCCATTATCCTCCCCGTGAGGAAGTCGGTAAATGACCGCAACAAGTTTTCGGTCTGAGCAGATTGTTCTGTTCAAAGGTCTAACAGAATGTTCGCTCGCTCACCGATACATGTGGCCATTATACCAGAAATTCAAAGTTTTGTCAAGCCGAAAAGCCCAATTTACCCCAATAAGATATTGACGATGACGATAACGAGGACAAACCTGACATACTGCAGGAGAAATCCTCCCTGTTCATTCTTTCCTCCGGTCTGGCAAATATTATCCGGGGATCGCAAACCGTTGCAGCAACATTTCCGACCTCACGAACATTTTCGCCGGGTCACTGCGTAAACAATACAATCGGCTGATCCGCCCGCATGGTAAGGCGTCATCAACCGGATAAACAACTCGCCGTTCCGTGGAAATCTGCTGGAACAGGAATCGACACCAGCACACTGAGCGCTGGATAATCGATCTTCCGAAACGTCTATGCAAGAGACAGACCATATTCGAGCCCGACTTCCCTGCCAATACCATCGGCCTCTCCTGGAACAAGCCGGATGCCGTTCAGGTTCACCGTTTCTTATTTACATGATTCGGAGGGTGAATGCAAGAAAAGGATTTCGGAAGTCGAACGGGAAGCGGCACTCAAGTAGATAACAGGACACGAGGCTCGGTGGACTGTTCTCGTGACGTCGGGCCGGGACAAGCAACCTGCATCCATTAAGCCGGAGTAACCGATTAGCGCCAGCATGGCCCGCTTTTCTGCCAATATGGCAGTGTCGCCAATAGCCATACTCCCACCCTTAAATGCCGTATCTCGTGATATGACTTGATGTTGTGGCTGCCAAGCTCGACGAAATGACGTGGCACAATAATTGCTTTGCATTAAGCGCGGAAGTGTAGTACCAGTGCAGATATATCACCTCCGAACGGGATCGGAGAGACATTCAAGGATAAGGAGAGGAACAAATGGGAAAAGTCATCGGCATCGACCTGGGAACAACCAACTCGTGTGTCTCTGTCATGGAGGGTGGCGATCCGGTCGTGATACCAAACGCAGAGGGAAGCCGCACAACACCATCGGTAGTGGCGTTCACAAAGGACGGCGAAAGGCTGGTGGGCCAGGTCGCCAAGAGACAGGCCGTGACCAATCCAGACAACACTATCTTCTCTATCAAGAGGTTCATGGGCAGGAAGTATTCAGAGGTTGCGGAGGAGATAAAGAAGGTCCCGTTCAAGGTCGTCCAGGGAGAGAACAATGCCGCTAACATAGAGATTCTCGGAGACGTTCACACTCCACCCGAGATCTCCGCGATGATTCTCCAGAAGATGAAGCAGACCGCCGAGGACTATCTTGGTTCGAGCGTGACCCAGGCTGTCGTCACGGTGCCTGCCTATTTCAACGACAGCCAGAGACAGGCCACGAAAGACGCAGGAAAAATAGCCGGCCTCGAGGTGCTCAGGATAATCAACGAGCCAACGGCAGCATCGCTTGCGTACGGTCTGGATAAGAAGAACGAAGAGACCATAGCCGTTTTTGACCTTGGCGGAGGAACATTTGACATCTCCATCCTCGAGATAGGAGACGGGGTATTTGAAGTCAAGGCCACGAACGGCGATACTCACCTGGGTGGAGACGACTTCGACCAGGAGATAATAGACTGGCTTGTGGCCGAATATAAGAAGCAGGAGGGTATTGATCTCCAGAAGGATCCGATGGCCCTGCAGAGGCTCAAGGAAGCGGCGGAAAAAGCGAAATGCGAACTCTCCACGACGATGCAGACGGAGATCCACCTTCCCTTCATCACGGCTGACAAGAGCGGTCCAAAACACTTGAACACTTCGCTCACGCGCTCAAAATATGAGCAACTGGTCGACGAGCTCATCCAGCGAACGATTGCACCATGCAGGAAAGCTCTTGAGGACGCGGGTCTGAAGCCCGATGACATCAACGAGGTTATCCTCGTTGGCGGCGCGACGAGGACACCGAGGGTGCAGGAGGTTGTGCGCGAATTGTTCGGGAGGGAGCCCCATAAAGGTGTCAACCCGGATGAGGTAGTCGCCACCGGCGCGGCTATTCAGGGTGGCGTTCTCGCCGGTGAGGTCTCGGACATCCTGCTGCTCGACGTGACCCCGCTTTCTCTCGGAATCGAGACACTGGGCGGCGTCTTTACGCGACTTATTGACCGCAACACAACGATCCCGACGAAGAAAAGTGAGATCTTCTCCACGGCTGAAGACAACCAGACGACCGTGGATATTCACGTCCTCCAGGGGGAAAGGGACATGGCCATTCACAATAAGACCATTGGTCGTTTTCAACTAACTGGAATTCCCCCTGCATCACGCGGCATGCCACAAATAGAGGTCGGTTTCGACATCGACGCCAATGGCATCCTTAATGTGTCGGCCAGGGACAAGGCTACCGGCAAAGAGCAGAAGATAAAGATAGAAGCCTCCAGCGGTCTCAGCGAGGCGGATATCGACAAGATGATCAAGGATGCCGAAGCGAACGCGGAAGACGATAAGGCACGCCGTGAGGAGGTCGACATCAGAAACCGCGCCGACTCGCTGATCTATCAGACCGAAAAAAGCATGGCTGACATGGAGGACAAGCTCGAGCCTGAGACGAAATCCAGGCTGAACACAGCCATTGAGAGATGCAGGGCCGCCCTCAAGGAAACCGATATCAACGAGATCAGGAACTCAACCGAGGACCTTACCAAGCTGTGGCATGATGCGGCAAGCCAGATGTACCAGCAGCAGGCATCAGAAAACGGCAAGGCTTCCGAGGCCACTGAGACAGAGGACTCGGGGTCGGCCACCCAGGAAGAGCGTGAGGAGGTCGTCGAGGCGGATTACGAGGTAGTCGATGACGAGAAGGAAGGTTCGTAGAACGCCGGGGATCACATATAACGGATTTATTGCGGCTGAAAGAGAGGCGATGATGCGATTCATCGCCTCATTCTTAGCCAGGAACCCTTATGACATGCAGGGGTAAGAGAACCAGTTCGCGTCCGCGGACAGACGACGGAACTCGAGGACATCCATGCTGCAAAGGAGACACCATGCAAAGACAGAATCATAATATATCCCTGCTTGTGTTTGGAGTGTTCTGCCTTCTGGCAGGGCTTTTTCTGGCCTCCGGCCTCGACCTTCCGAGAAAGGGATCTGCTGATCCAGTCCCCCTCAGCGCGACTGAGCAGCAAGGGTCCCCGGCAGAAGAGATCGACATCTCCAGGCATAATCTGTTTGAGACCGAAAAGGCATTCACCGAGATATCGAGGACAATAACGCCGGCTGTTGTCAGCATAAGCTCTAGCAGAATCGTCAAGGACCCACACCAGGGTTATGGCGAATCCCGGCGTTTCGAAGGCCCTTTCGAGGAGTTTTTCAAACAGTTCCAGCCGCCCGAGGGGGAGTATAAGACCGAGGGGCTGGGGTCAGGGATTATCGTGAGGAAAGACGGATATATTCTTACCAACAATCACGTCGTGGAGGGAGCCGAGGAGATAGAGGTAACCCTGCTGAACAACAAGACATATGAAGCCGAAATCATCGGAAGAGATCCCACTACTGATGTCGCGGTTATCAAGATCGATGGAGACGATTTCCCCGCCGCAAAGCTCGGCGACTCGGATGCGGTAGAGGTAGGGCAGTGGGCGCTTGCGATAGGAAACCCCATGAGGCTCAGCTTCACCGTGACAGCGGGGATAATAAGCGCCATGGCCCGCAATATCAACATAATCCCGGGAAACTACAGCATCGAGAATTTTATCCAGACCGACGCGGTAATCAATCCCGGTAACAGCGGTGGTCCTCTCGTCAACCTGAAGGGAGAAGTAATAGGGATAAACGCTGCGATCTCGACCCGCACCGGGTATTATCAGGGATATGGATTTGCAATCCCGATCAATCTGGCAAAGAGAATAATGGAAGATCTCATAGAATTCAAGAAGGTGATAAGACCCATCCTCGGTATCCAGATTTCGAACATTACCCCTGAACTGGGAGAAGCCCTGGGTTTGAAAGACCCGGTCGGTGTCCTTATCCAGGATTTTACAAAGGATGTAAGCCCCGCCAGGGAAGCCGGCGTAAAGCGCAGGGATGTAGTGGTGGATGTTGATGGCGTTAAGGTACGTAAGACAAATGAACTACAGTCGCTGATCGCTCAGCACCACCCCGGAGATGTGGTAACTCTTGGGATAATACGCGACAGGAAATCGATTAACATAGACGTGAAACTCGAGGAAATTCCGGAGGACGCAGAGCCGACAGTTGCATCGGGCGAGACAGAAGCGCCTTCATCAGGCAGACTGGGCTTGCGAGTCGAATCCCTGACGAGCGAACTCGCCGAGAGCCTGGGGCTCGAAAGAAGCGGCGTCATCGTCTCAGAAGTCGACCGAAACAGCCCCGCCATGGAAGCCAGTCCTTATCCACTGAAGAGGGGAGATGTCATCCTTGAAATGGGCAAGGGCGAGAAGATAGAGTCGCTGGGAGATTACCAGAAAACCGTTGACCAGCTTGAACCGGGTGAACGTGTACTCCTGTATGTGGCCAGGCCGACCGGTTCGGGGACCTCGAGGATGTACACCTCTATCAAGGTCCCGAAATAGTGGACTCTGACCTGATGTATTGATATGACGGGTCTTTCGCATTATATTTCCGTGGACCGAGGCGGCGCTTCGCGCTAACCCGGATGCGGTGCCAGGTCGACGGGTAAGTGACGCGAGAGTGGCGGAATTGGCAGACGCGCAGGATTTAGGATCCTGTGAGTATACCTCGTGGGGGTTCAAGTCCCCCCTCTCGCATAAATGAAGAGAAGAGATGGGCGAGGAACTGATAGAAATCGAGGTCCAGAAGCCGCTTGAATGGAGCCGGGTCCTCAAGATAAAGGTCTCTCCCGAGAGGATAGAGAGTCAGAGGGAGAAGATCGTGCAGTCTCTGAGGAAGAAGGCAAGGATTCCGGGGTTCAGGCACGGCAAAGCGCCAATAAACCTGGTCAACAAGCGCTACGGGAGCGAAATCAAGGGGGAGACGATCGAGGCGGTCATCAACGAGGCCGTCGAAGAGGCGATGAAGAAGGAGGATCTCAGCCCGATCACCAGGGCTACTATCGACAAGATCCAGTACGAGGACGAAGCGCTTGAATTCGAGGCTAGTTTTGACATCAGGCCGGAGATCCTCATCGAACGTTACACCTCCTTCAATCTCGACAGGGAGAACGTGTCCGTGGACGAGGATGAAGTCGAGGCATCGATAGAAAACCTGCTGGCCCGGAAGGCTACTTACCACAAGACCGACCGGACAGCCGAGAAGGGGGACCTGCTGAAGATCGATTACACTCCCGTAGACGATCAGATGGAACCGATGGTGAAACAGAAGGTGGAGGATGTCGGCGTGATACTCGGCGACAGCAAGATTCTACCGGACATGGAAGCTCAGTTATACGGGAAACGGGCTGGAGACGACCTGGCCGTGCAAGTCATGTATCCGGAGGACTATCACAGGGAAGAACTGAAAGGGAAAAAGAGAAACTTTAACGTCCTGATCAGATCTGTGGCGGAGAGAAAGGTCCCGGAACTGAATAAGGAATTTGTCAAGTCGATCGGGGACTTCTCAGACATCGATTCCTTCAAGACATATGTCAGGGAGGAGATCCTCAGGCAGAAAGAAATGGACGCGGATAAGAAACTGGAAGAGGCATTGATCGACAACATAATCGACGCGAACTCCTTCGAAGTGCCGGATTCGATGGTCAAGAGCTATATCTCGGAGATAGTCAAGAACTTCGAGGTGCCGGATTCGCAGTCCGGAGAGTCTCAGGAGATGGATGAGAAAGTGAGGCCCATCGCCGAGAGAGAAGTAAAGAAGGGCTTTATCATCGACTTCATTCTGAAAAAAGAGAATCTCGAGCCGAACTCTTCAGAGATTGAGGAAGAACTCGAGAGACTTGCCGGGGAACTCAAGAAAGACCCGGGGGAGCTGAAAACTGCTGTCATGGCAAACCCGGAGAATTACGACGGGATTCGCCAGAGACTGGGGCGCAGGAAGGTCTTTGAATTTTTGAGGCAGAACTCTGAGATCACACCGGACTGATCCGTGGGCGTCCGGACTATATTCCGCACCGAGTGGAACAAACAATTATGATAGAAAGGTGAAGAAATGGCACTTGTCCCGATCGTCATCGAAAAAACAGGAATTGGTGAGAGGGCTTACGATATCTTCTCTCGCTTACTGAAGGACCGCATTGTATTCATAGGCAGTCCAATCGATGATGTAGTTGCGAACCTGGTAATTGCCCAACTCCTCTTCCTTGAAGCGGAGGACCCGGAAAAAGACATTTTTCTCTACATAAACAGTCCGGGGGGAGTAGCCTCGGCTGGTCTGGCCATGTATGACACGATCCAGTTCCTGAAAACGGATGTCCAGACCATCTGTATGGGACTTGCCGCAAGCGCTGCAGCCATACTCCTGGCGGCGGGGACCAAAGGAAAACGCTCCGCTCTGCCACATTCCAGAATAATGATACATCAGCCTCATGGAGGCATGCAGGGCCAGGCGTCGGACCTGGAGATACAAACAAAGGAAATCGTCCATCTGAGAAATCAGATGAATGAAATTCTGGTCAGGCACACGGGCCAGAAACTTGGCAAGATCGCGAAAGACACAGATAGAAACTTTTTCATGTCCGCCGACGAGGCGAAATCATACGGACTCATCGACGAGGTCATCGAAAAACATTAGGGGTGTGTATCATGATCACGAGCCCACCAGGGATCCCAAATGGCAAAGAACAGTAAGAAAGAAGGTGAATACTGCTGCTCGTTCTGCGGCAAGGCACAGGACAAGGTGCAGAAACTCGTCTCCGGTCCTTCCGTATTCATCTGCAGTGACTGCATCCACCTCTGCAACGAAATCCTGCGCGATGAGGAGATCGAAAGCCGGCGGTTTCGCGACGACGAGATCCTGACTCCCATGGACATAAAGAAGTTTCTGGATCAGTATGTGGTGGGTCAGGATCGAGCGAAAAAGGTGCTTTCGGTGGCGGTCTACAACCATTACCGAAGGATCAACGCCAGCCCGGCAGTGGATGACGTAGAGATAGAGAAGAGCAACATTCTTCTCATCGGACCCACCGGTGTGGGCAAGACTCTGCTCGCCCAGACCCTCGCAAGGGTACTCAAGGTTCCTTTTGCCATAGCAGACGCGACTACTCTGACAGAGGCCGGTTATGTGGGAGAGGATGTAGAAAATATCCTGGTTCGACTGCTCCAGGCCTCCGAATATAACCTTCGTGACGTAGAGAGAGGTATTATCTACATCGACGAGATAGACAAGATCTCTCGAAAATCGGAGAACCCGTCTATTACAAGAGATGTATCCGGAGAAGGGGTACAGCAGGCAATCCTGAAGATACTGGAGGGTTATGTAGCCTCGGTGCCGCCTCAGGGAGGACGGAAACATCCCCAGCAGGAATATGTCAAGATCAACACTGCCAACATTCTCTTCATCTGTGGCGGTGCGTTCAACGGGCTGGACCAGATAATCACAAGCCGAATAGGGAATCAGGTGATCGGCTTTGGCTCAGAGATACACAAGAAGGCAGAGCTTCAGAGGGGTGAGATCCTGAAGGCCGTGGAGCCAGAGGATCTTCTCAAGTTTGGTATCATTCCCGAACTGGTTGGTAGACTGCCTGTTATCACGAGCCTCGAAGAACTCGACTATGACGCGCTCGTCAAGGTATTGACAACCCCGCGAAACGCCATCATCAAGCAATACAAGAGACTACTTGAATATGAGGGCATCAAGTTAACGTTCGAAAAGGACGCACTGAAAGAAATAGCGAAGATATCGACGCAGCGAGGCACTGGGGCGAGAGGCTTGAGGGCGGTCGTTGAAGGTATCATTACCGACCTCATGTTCGAGGCGCCCTCGAGAAGTGATATAGAGGAGATTGTCATAACTCCGGATGCCGTCGTCAAAAAGAGTCCGCCAATCACTATCCTCAAGAACGCCAGGAAGAAAAAAGAGGCGTAATGGAGAGTGGAAATGAGACCCAAGAGCTTTATGACAATGTTCCTGCCTGTATCCGGCATAATTTCACTGCTGATTCTCCTCTCTTATGTCCCTTCCCTGTCCATGCCAGCGGAAGATGAAAAACCCAATGAAGGCGTGCTGGAGACAGATGATATATCCGTCATCTTGCAGGGTGATGGTCTGTGGATTAGAATCACACCGATGGAAGATGAGATTCTCCGCTATTGCACACAGGATACCAGAAACACCTACACCAAGATGCTGGAGAATCAGAAAGGAGCTTTCACGAAGGAGGAAGAGAAGGATGTCGTCAAGTTCCTGGTTCTTTTCCAGGGACGATCCGAGAATGAGATATACTTCGAACCGACGGAGTTGAACCTCAACCATCAGGGTAAACTCTATAAGCCCGTCAAGATTGTTCCCATAAGCAGTACCTTCGACAAGCGAATTCTGAAGCTTTACGGCAACCCCGAGATGGCGATTTACGCGTTCAGCAAGGAGATAGATCTTTCTCTGCCCATCCAGTTCAAATACAAAAAGCTGGAGAGCAATAAATGGACGGAGATTATCGGAACGGTGGAGGATTCCAAGTTACTGGTGAGATAGGCGGTGAATAGAGTATGATCTGCCGCATTCGCCTCTCAGCAAATCATCGCAATCCATAAGTGTTGATTTTCCGGTAGAGAGTTCGCTCTCCTATACCCAGCAGCCTGGCAGCCTGGCGCCTGTTACCGTTAACATCCCGCAACGTTCGCGCGATAGTGATCTTCTCGACTTCAGCCAGAGTCTTGCGGGGTTCAACATCGGGATAAGCCTCCACTGGCTCACTGTCTGCCGCTTCCTCTCCTCCAAGCCTCCAGGAAATATCCTTCTTGGAGCGTGTCCTGAAATCATCCGATCTTAGCGCGTTCTGCCGCATCGCCGACATGAGCTCCCTGCCGAGTTCCCTTATATCTCTTCTCAATTCAACGAGCGCGCCCAGGATTGCACCCGTCTCAAACTCGTCTGCACCTTTCCCTCGTGCCACAGGGATAGGCAGTAACCTCGCCGGCGCACCTCTCCTGTATATGTGGTCCGGAATATCTGCCGGCTTGATCCTCGAATCGGGTGACGACACCAGCATGCTCTCCACCAGATTTTTCAGCTCACGCACATTACCCGGCCAGTCATAATTCTTCAACACCTCCACGGCCTCATCGGTGATTCCCACGAAGGTAAGTCCATTTTCCGCGCAGAACCTGTTGATGAACGTATTGACCAGCAGCGGGATGTCCTCCCTCCTCTCCCTCAAGGGCAGGATGTCAATTGTCAGTACTTTCAACCGATAGTAGAGGTCTCTCCGAAAATTCCCGAGTGCCATCTCTTCCTGCAGGTTCTTATTCGTCGCGGTGATTACACGCACGTCCACCGAGATATTCTCCGCACCCCCCACACGCATTATCTCCCGTTCCTCGAGGACCCTGAGCAGTTTGACCTGGGTGGATACAGACATCTCGCCGACCTCGTCAAGAAAGAGCGTTCCCTTGTCTGCGATCTCAAACCTGCCTTTTCTCAACGAGGAGGCGCCGGTGAAGGCTCCCTTTTCGTGACCGAACAACTCGCTTTCGAGGATGTTTTCCGGAAGGGCAGCGCAATTCAATGCTATGAACGGCTTGTGTACCCTTGGACTCAAACGATGCAGCGCGTTCGCAACCAACTCTTTTCCGGTACCGCTCTCCCCCTCTATCAGGACGGTGGAATTGTAAGGCGCGTATTGTTTGACCTTCTCGAGAACCTCCATGATACCCTCTGACCTGCCGAGAATGTTTGTCTGCCTGATCATGCGTTCCCTGTCGATCAGATGTCTGCAGACGAGCTTGAACTCGGTCAAATCAACCGGCTTCTCAAGAGATTCGTCGAGGCCGAGGCCATGGAGGAAGGAGACTCGCGTTGGAGATTGTTTGCTTACCAGGCCGACGATAGCCAGATTCCAGGTCGAAGACCTGAAACCGAGCAGGAGGCCCTCTACTCCCTTTTCGTGAAGAGAACCGGTCAGGACCAGGATCAATGGCCGTCTTCGCTCTACTTCCGCCACGACATCACCATGGAACGTTATGATATCGCTCTCGATCCCCTCTGCTTCCAGGACCCCCTGCAAGCGGGAAGCCCATTCTGGATCGTGCCCACTGAGGAGAACTTCGACGTTCTTCTCCGAAGCTATACTCAAGAAGAAACCCCCTCGTTAATGCCATTATGGCAGAATAATAGCTATTGATGGCAGTGCCGTCAAGCACTATTCGCTATCTTCGGCTCCCATGCCGATAAAAGGGGGGCTTGACCACCTCGGCCGGGGCACGTTTTTTCCTGATTTCGATCTCGATACGAGTGCCTGCGCCGCAGAGTTCCACCGGTAGATAGGCCGTACCGATCCCCTTGCCAAGTGATGGCGAGAAGGCTCCGCTCGAGACCCTGGATACCGCCTCGCCATGATCAACCACGGGATAACCCGGCCTTGGAACACCCTTGCCGAGCAGGGAGAATGCGATCAGCCTCCTTCGCGAGCCCTTCTCCTTTTCTGCGAGAAGCGCATCCCTGCCTATAAAGTCGTCCTTATCGAATTTGACCAGCCAGCCGAGTCCAGCCTCGAGCGGACTTGTCGACTCGTCTATGTCATTACCATAGAGGCAGTATTTGAACTCCAGTCTGAGGAGGTCCCTCGCGCCGAGCCCGCAGCAGCAGACATCCTTCTCTGAAATCAGCGCCTTCCCCAACTCCCCGGAGTGTTCCACCGGAAGATAGATTTCGAAACCGTCTTCACCCGTATATCCAGTCCTCGAAACCACGCACTCTCTCCCTGCCACGTCGCCTGTCTCAAAGTGATAAAAGGGGATCTTCTCCAGATCGAACGACACAAGCTTCTGCAGGACAGACTGAGATCCCGGTCCCTGAACAGCAAGTTGAGCGGTGTCAAACGTCCTGTCAGACAGCTCAGCTCCTTTTACGGCATGTTCTCTCATCCAGGAAACTATCTTCTCCCTGTTCGAGGCATTTACGACGAGTGCTATCCTGTCGTCGAAGCGATAGACCGTGACATCATCAAGGATTCCACCGGAGTCATTGCAGATTGTCGAGTACTGGACCATCCCGGGTTCCAGCGCAGACACATCGTTGGTGGTTATCATCTGCACGAAAGAGAGGGCGCCGTCTCCCGTCACCTCCAGTCTCCCCATGTGGGAGACATCAAAAAGCCCGACACCGGACCTGACCGCGCGATGCTCGTTCAGAATGCCCGAAAACTGAAGCGGCATCAGCCAACCGGCAAAAGCAACCATCTTTCCTCCCAGTTCCTCGTGAAAAGGGAGAAACGGAGTCATCTTCAGCTCATTTTTCGTCTCCATCCATTCTTCCTTTCTCATATGGCGCGCTGCAATACGGAGGGGCCGTGCGGACACAGCCCCTTATCCAGACAATACATTCAGGTCTACGCCTTACTTGACCATCAACATGCGGCGGGTAGCGATAGCACCTTCCGACTCCAGACTGTAAAAGTAGATACCGGAAGCCGCCCTGTTACCCTCGCCATCTCGCCCATCCCACTGGACAGAATAGTATCCAGGCGTCACGATTCTGTCCACGAGTCTGCGGATATTTCTTCCTCTCAAATCATATACATCGAGAGACACATGCCCTCGCTTCGGGACAGTAAACGATATCGTGGTCATCGGATTGAAGGGGTTGGGATAGTTCTGCGAGAGCGCGAACGCATGTGGGAGCTTCTCCCCTGTAACTCCATCACCGTCACCAATCCCGACCTCACCCAGCAGGAAATCGAGGACATTATCCATGACATCCTGCCGTGTGGCCTGGGTGGAGTCGTCAGGATTCGTGCGATTGACAGCCTCAAACCCGAAACCGAAGAAGACCACCCTGGAATCCGTCTGCTGGTTGTACCGATTGACCCCGGCGACATCCCCGGTCGTTGAATCGTAGACCACGGCTGTCATTGTCCCGCTCCCGGGAATAAGTACATCTCTCGATGTCTGGTTGTTGGCCCCGTGCGCGCCGGCAGTAATTATCGTCGTCAGACCTTCGCCGACCTGGTTGCCATGAGACCCGTGCAGAATGGGGTCGTATGTGTTCTGAGCATATGTGACACCGAGGACCTCCTCGAGGAAAGCGGTGCCGTTTACGCTCAGGTCCTCGGCGATGTTCTGTCCGCTTATGAACAGGTCACCCCCTCTTGATGTGAATGATCTCAGGCTGTCCTGCTCCCCCTGGTCCAGCGTGCCGGATGTCTCCCGGCCTGTAAACCAGATCAATGCGTCGAATGGCTGGAGACTGTCCACCGGGCTGCCGTTTTGAGAAACGTCCCGAGTAGCATAAGGAATCCCGAGACTGTCGAGAGAATTCCTGTAATACGAAGAGTAGTCGTCTTCTCCATCGTCCATCACCAGGAGCGTGGTAGGGTGACCGATCAGGAATGGAGTCGTGTGGGCATAATACAATGCGTCTGAACCAGACATCTCGACCGTGAACTCGCTCCAGTGTATCGCCGTCAACGCGTCAACCTGCATGGTGAATGGCTGGCTTGCGTTGTCAGCGTCACCGTGTGCGGGAATGGCTCCAATATAGACGCTGTCGACAGGAAATGTCAGGGTTGAGTCGGAGGAGAAAATGTGAGCCCATACACTGTCCGCTGCCGTACTGCTGTAATTGTGGACGCTGAAAGTAACATCTACTGTCTCTCCGATGTCAACCACGCCGTCGTCATCGCCCCCGGAATCGTCGAAGGAGTAGTCTTCGAAATCCAGCATCGGGTAGTGAACCGTGAGGATGCCTATCGTCATCAACGAATCCGAATCACCGATGAAATTCACAGCCACCTGGGTAGTGTCTCCGGCGTAGTCCTGGCTGTTTGGTGTGGTGGACCAGTTGAAAAAGTGGTTATTCGCGGTTCCAGGAAACGGATCACCCGGTTCATCGTTGTTGTCATTGCCATCGGCCGCCTCGAGGTCGACCATGCGGTGATCGTCATTGCTGTTGCTCCACCTGGTGTTGTCGATATGCCAGATCAGCAGCCCGGCCCCCGGGAGTCTTTCGTCGAAACCTACCTTCCGGCGGTTCTCGATCAGAAAATACTGTGGACCAAGAACGTCGCCGTCCCTCCAGATTTTCAGCGCCTCCCCCGTCTCCTGGACTCCCGGCAGTTCGATATCCTCAAGATTCCTTGGAATCGGTCGGGGTTCGACCCACCCCAGTGTTTCCTTGGACCAGACACAGAGTTGTGCCGGTCTCTCGGGACTGTGTCCGTCTGCGCCCCAGCTTCCTCCAGACATCAGCCCCCACAGACCTATTCCATCCGAGGAGTAATCTGTGTCATAGAGGTCCGGAAGCCCTATACCGTGCCCGAATTCATGACAGAACACTCCGATCTCGATCAGGGTGTTGCCGTCGCACGCGTTACCAGGCATCAGGATATATGAGTTTACGCGTATGTAGCCACCCCCGACCTTAGCGTCATCGGTAACATATATCGGCGCGCCCGCGGAGCTCAGGCTCCAGCTGTGCGACCAGAGCCACGCTCCCCCACATTCTCCACCCTGACCCGCGTGTACCGCCCAAAGGTTGTCGACATAGCCGTCATCATCGCCCGAGTTCGGAATGCCGTCGGCGCCGTCATTGTCGTAGAGCGAAAAGTCCACGTCCGGATCGGCCAGTTCCGCCAACTGGTAGACGAATCCTCCGGCGTTGGTGGGGTAGTCAGATCCGAAACCGTTATCATTCTGCTGGTAGTAAGCATTCGTATTGGCGAGATCGTACCACCCATACACCGTCCCTGTGGCCGTAAACTGGTCGTATGAGATTTCATGGTAGAAATCCGTCAGAGTCTCTGTAGGCCACGGGCCGTCGAACAGTTCTGTCTGGAACTCCTCCCTGGGGTGGTTGCCGGAGAGGTTTGTAAACTGACCAAGGAGAACCGGAACCGCATAGGTCCCATCAACAACCAGCCGCGTGTTCCCCTCTCGATCTGTCTCCAGGAACCTTGCCAGCGGAGGCGCTGGTTGACTGATACCCATGTTTACTATTTCCTCTGATGAAAGAGGGATTCTCGCTCCAGATCCTTCCTTCGGGGGCATTATAGCAAAGAGAGGCGAACAAGTAAGGCATGCGATAACCGATCCGAGAATGAGGCGCCTCCATCTCCGCTCCGGTCCTTCCATATTTATCATCTCTCTATCCTTTTCCACGGGGTCCGCTCGCTGCCTGGCGGATCCTACTGAATTGATCAACAGGCCGATGGGCACGTGACTGCCAGTACCAGTCCTGCCGGCGAAGGGCGTGTGAAGCGTCGCTCTTTGAGACCATACGTTACCACGGAAACAGCTGACTGTCAAGGCGGCGGGGAGTTGGAGCATGCCCGGTTATTATGAGGCTCCGGGGCATCAAGTGCCTCTCTCGCTCCGGAGACGCATTCCTGACCCGCACTAACTCCCGGGTTCACTCGCTCCGCATCAATCTCACCAGAACCGCATTCTGGGCATGCATTCTGTTCTCCGCCTGATCGAACACGATCGATCTAGGACCGTCGATAACTTCATCCGTGATTTCCTCTCCCCTGTGGGCGGGAAGACAATGCATGACAAGCCCCGACTCGCTCGCAGCCAGCAGCGCAGCGTTTACCTGGTAGGGAGCAAGGGCCTTTCTCCTTTCCGAGCCTTCTTTCTCCTGCCCCATGCTGGTCCATACGTCGGTGTATATCACGTCCGCTCCTTCCACCGCCTCCAGCGGATTCCTCATCACCCGTACATCTCCTCTTCCACTCTTCACTGCGGCTTCCAGGATCTCTCTATCGGGATCGTACCCCTCAGGGCAAGCTATGTCGAGTTGCATGGGAAGGCGGACGGCGGCGTTTATCCACGAGTTTGCCACATTGTTGCCGTCTCCTATATAGGCCACTTTCAGCCCCTCCAGCTCTCCTCGTGACTCATGAATTGTGAAGAGGTCGGCCAGAATCTGGCAGGGATGAAGGAGGTCCGTCAACCCGTTTATCACGGGGATGGACGCATGCCTGCCGAGTTCAACAACATCGTCGTGCGAGAAGGTTCGGATCATGATACCATCTACGAAGCGGGAAAGAACTCTCGCCGTATCCTCTATACTTTCCCCCCTGCCGAGCTGAATATCGCTGGAGCTCAGGAATAATGGATATCCTCCGAGCTTATACATCCCGACTTCAAAAGAGACCCGCGTTCTCGTCGATGATTTCGTAAATATCATACCGAGTGTCTTACCGGCCAACGGCTTGTCGGCGATTCCAGGGAGTTCTTCCTTGAGACGACCGGTTTCCTCTATGAGATCAAGAATTTCTTCTGTTTCCAGGTCCAGAATCGACAAGAAATCTTTTTTCACGGTATCTGCTCCTTTGTTGTGGATATTCCTGAATGGTCGCCCGGCTGATCCCGTCCAGCGCCTTCCGCCTGACGATCATGGTCATTAACAGGTGATCGTTTCTTGATCGATTGTTCTGGAAGTGACGATAGCAATGACTCTAGAGCTTGTCAAGGGATTTTGACCGGGATTGTGTGGAGGCTCAGCGCACGCAATGTGACCACGAAGCTCAGAGGTTCACGGGAGAGAATTCCCGGAGTATGATGGCTTGCCTTCATGACAATTGTCACACGTTGGAACCTCGTCAAACCTGCGCTCCAGGTGACAATCTTCGCAATCGAGTTCCAGGTGGACCTCGCCCAGCCGCAGGCCTGTTACCTGATGTTTGAAGCTTCCGGGATACCAGTTCATGTGGCAGGAAGTACATGTGGTGTTGAGCCTGGCGATCTTTTTCCCACTGGGATGACACGCTCTGCAGTTGAGCGCTTTGTGAAACCTGTTGTGCGGCCATCCTACCGACTCGTGCGTAAACAGGGGTTTTTCTCTGGTATCGTGGCAGTAGCCACACTTTTCTCCTTCATGACACTTGTAGCAGGGCTGGTGGTGTTCCTCCAGAGACTTCCTGGATACGTTATCCTTCCCCACGTCATGGCAGCGGTCACAGTTCTCTTTCTGGTGGCAATCGACACACTTGAGATCGAAGCGCTGGACGTGCTCTTCGTGATGGAAAGTGACCACGGGTCCCTCCTTATTATCCGTCTGATAGACCTTTGTATCCGGTTCGCGCACAACGGGATGTGGCACGCCCACTATGTCAGACTGGTCTTTCACCGTCGGGGCCAGAGGCCCTCCGGCTTTCTTCACGTGGCACGCGTCGCAGTTCGTGTCGTGGCTCCACTCCCGATGGCACAACAGGCACTGTCTGTGATACGCTCCTTTGAGGCCCGGCTGACGAAGGTTACCCTCGGCCGGACCAGGTTCATGGCATTCACGGCACGGGGGATGCGACTTATCCGTTGGCGTATAGTGATGGCACAACGTGCAGCCGCTTTCTATGGCCGACATCGTGGCATGGAGCTTGTGGGGAAATGTGACCGGGACGTAGAGGTTTGAGAGTTCGCCCAGAACAACGCTGTCAGGAGTGCGTTCGGCCGGTATCGGTTCGCCTTCCACCTGGTAGGGACGGGGACAATTCCGCAGACACGGGTTATCTGCGTCAGGTTTAGAGCAGTTATGACATGCATCACAGTCGGAGATAGACTTCGGCAGATGAACCTGCTCCGTCTGGCCAGTCATGTTTGAAACGATGCCGGCACAAGATAAAGTGACGGCAAGAATCAGGAATGCTGAGAATCTGGATATCGGCATTTTTCCTTCTTTCTCACCATGTCGACAGCTCTTGAGATCCCGCGGACCAGTGTCAAGTGCTCTTATTCGACAAATCATGGTAGCTCAGCACGGGAAATTTCGTCACTATGACCCTGTAACAGAATATCAATGCCGCTATCAGCCCCATCGTCACAACTATCTCGCCCAGGGCCGGTACATATGCCCGCTCCGCGTATGGAGGTTTGTATGCGGTAATAAAAACATTTACCCGATTGAGCGCGACCCCCAGGACCACGAGCGTAGCGGAGATGAAAAGCCACACCGGGTTTCTGCGTACTCTCTCGGTGAAGAGAAGAACAAGTGGTGCGATCACACCGAGTACTATTTCGGTCAGGAACATGAGTGACTCAAAAGAGCCGTCGCCGAGGTATCGATATGTGCCTCGTATCACCATGTCTCCGATCTTGAACGCGAGGTAAACAGCGAGGAGAAGAGGGACTATTCTGGAAAGTGGCGTCAGGATTGCCATCTCAGGCTTCCTGTTGAAGCTCCTCGAGGCGATCATCGATTCGAAAATGACCATCGGGAACCCTACCGCAAATGCGGAGAACAGGAACAGGAGTGGCAATATCGGCGTCCACCACAGAGGATGGATCTTGTAGGGCGCGATCAGCATCAACGATCCCAGGGATGACTGGTGCAGACATGAAAGAACCACGCCGGTGATGATAAAGACAAACATCACACGATCGAGTTGCAGGTATAGATATTTCAACAGCCTTTCTACTCTATCGTTATGCCTGCCGAGAAAACCCGGCAGGTTGACTCGGCCCATGAATCTCTCGCAGACGACCGGCAGAAACTCTGTGTATAGAACGATAAGATAGAAGAGAACGCACATTCCAACCTCGAAAAGCACCGAATGGCCGGACCACATACGGGGCAGTATGGGATGCCACAGGTTATAATATCTACCGAGGTCAAAAGAAAGGCCTACCCAGACAAATGTGTATCCAAGTACCGCTGTGAGCAAAGCTGGTCTCGCCAGTTCGTGGTAACGCTCTCGATGGAAAATGTGGACAAGTGCCGCTGTCGTAAAGCCTCCGGCGGCAAGTGCCACACCGGTAGCCACGTCTATCCCGATCCATATGCCCCACGGGTACTGATTATTCAAGTTTGTAACTGCCCCTATGCCCCTGGAAAAACGGAAAACTGCCGCGACCCCTGCCATCGCCATTAGGACGAGCAACATCCAGGTCCCCGGTGTGAGCAGTTTTTTCCTGACGGGAGCGGGCCCGGAATCCTCCGCGACCTCGTTGCCGTTTTCCTCAGGCGACCCTTCGCGTTCCCTGCCCAGCCACATCATCCCGCCAAGAAACGCGTAGAGGGAAAGAGGCGGCACGAAGTAGCGGAAAACTCCGTGTTGCAGGGTTTCGGTAAGCCTCGGGACCGGTTTTGTCCCCACATCCACGAAACCTATCTTGTCGAATGGAACGCTCGACAAGTACATCCAGGATGTTCCTCCCACCTCGTGTTCCCCATATATGTGGTCAATATACTTGTCCGGATCATCGCGGATCTTTTCTCTGGCCAGAATGATCAAGTCGCTTCGCCTGCCAAAAGTAAGACATTGAACCGGGCATATTTCCACGCAGCCTGGTACACCGTGAGGCTCTGCTATGCGGTCGAAGCAGAATGTGCATTTTCGGACCTGGGGCGTGAGTGCGTTCTCGTATTCATACGCCGGGATCTGGAACGGACAGGCCACCATGCAGTAGCGGCATCCCATGCACCTACTCGAGTCGTACACAACGGCGCCATTATGCTGCTTTGAGAATGCGGTGACGATACATGCGGAATGACAGGCAGGCTCATTACAATGGAAGCACTGCACCTTGACATCGATGGGTCTGCCGTCCGCCCTCAGGTCGTTATACCGGTTGACCACAGTGTATGCAGCTGACGTCGGGCGCCTTCTCTCGACGAAGACTGATTTGTCTTCAAAAGATGCGAGAGGCTGGACTGGCAGTCGATTCGCCTTGTTACAGGCCCACTCACACTTCCTGCACCCGATGCAGAGTGTGGTGTCCACGAGGACGCCCATCCAGTCAGGAGACGGTTGCGCACGCCCGTTCTCAGCCGCGTACGCAGATAGCGCACCCTGCCCTGTGATAGCGGCGCACCCCGTTACTCCTATCCACTTCAGGAATTCTCTTCTATCGGTATTCACGGCACTCCCTTCCTCCACATTGTATAGCGGTAAGCGAAGGGTATACTTCGAGGGAAAGGAATGAAACAGGGGCGTTCTACGGCTTGCCGAAGTAGCGAGGGAGCTGTAACAACGAGTCTCTAACAACAGGCCACCATACACCCATGGCAAAGTTTATGCCACCTGACGATCATCCTTGTTCGTTGCACGAGGCAGGGGCGGACATTCTTAACAGCATGTTTGACAAGCCGTTATGTCCTTATCCTTGAGTGGTCCCGGATGATGGGATCTGCGCCGAGTCGGATGCGAAAGGACGGGAGAGAAATAATCCCCGCAAGTGCGAGCAATTCCGCAACTGCTCGGCTGAATACTCCGATTCCCAATTCGACCCGCAATAAACCATCCAGGCAACAAACGCTGATCTCCATGGGATCATGGAAGATTTGCCCGGACACGCCAGGTCGTGGACTCAAGACCGGGGATGGGCCTGATCGTAGATTTCCTTCAGCTTCTCCACGGTCAGATGAGTATACACCTGCGTCGTGGACAGAGAGGCGTGTCCCAGAAGTTCCTTGACCGAAAGGATGTCCGCACCCCTTTCAAGCAGGTGAGTCGCAAAAGAATGCCGGAGAACATGTGGAGAGAGACCTTTTCTGAGAGCTGCCCTTGACAGGATATCCCTGACAATCCGCTGGACTTGTCTTGTCGAAATGCCCCTTGATCTCGACGTCACAAAGATTGGTTCCACAGCCTTGAGGTCCCGGTTTCCGGCCCTCAGATATCGCTGCAGGGCTACTCCTGCCTTTCGGCCGAAGGGGACTATCCTCTCCTTCCTCCCCTTTCCCCTCACCTTGAGGCTCTCGCCTATCCAGTCGACATCTCCCATCCTGAGCCCGACGAGTTCCGAGAGTCGGATGCCGGTGGAATAAAAGAGCTCAACAATGGCATGATTCCTCAAACTCAACGCACTGTCGTCACCCGGCGCCTCGAGAACAGTCTCCATCTCACCGATGGTCAGGAATTTCGGGAGTTTCCGGCCGCGCTTCGGGGCGACAATCCCTTTCGCGGGATTGGTCTCGAGAGTCCCGCAGCGACATAGAAAACGGAAGAATGACCGCAGCGCCGCGAGATTCCTGGCGATCGACGCGCTTGAATAGCCTTTCTCGACAAGGTGACTCAGGAAGCCTCGGATGTCGCGTCGATTGATCTTCATGAGGATATCCTGCGGTGTGTCCGGTCCGAGATAGACGCTGAACCTCAAAAGGTCGGCTCGATATGCAGAAATAGTGTGTGGAGAACAACCCTTTGTTCCATCCAGGTACACAAGGAACTGCTTGATCTCTTTCAACATCTCTCTTTGCTCACCCAGTCACGGAGTTTGCTCAACGAGCGCTCTGCCATCATCTTTCTTCTTTCTCTCTTTCCCCTTACTCTCACGCCAAGGGGGGGGAGAAGACCGAAATTCGCGTTCATCGGCTGAAAATCATCGACGGCGGTCGTGGTGAGATACTTGATGAGGGCTCCCAGCATCGTCACCGGCGGCAGATCCACATGGGACCTCCCGGAAAGGGATCTTGACACGCTCATCGCCGACAGGAGACCTGTCGCCGTACTTTCGGCGTATCCCTCCACTCCCGTAATCTGACCCGCAAAGTAGAGCGACGGCTTTCCGTCGACGCTGGTCCGACCGGCAGAGAGAGAGAGAGCCGGCGAAAGCAGACGCGGCGAATTGATAAACGCGTTCCGGTGAACGCTTCCATATCTGAGGAACCTGGCATTTTCGAGGGCCGGGATGAGCCTGAATACTCTTTCCTGCTCGGGATACGTCATGCGCGTCTGAAAGCCCACCATGTGATACATCGTTTCTCCAAAATCTTCCCTGCGGAGCTGCACAACGGCGTAAGGTCTCGTGCCGCTCTCCGGGTCGACGAGGCCAACAGGTCTCATGGGCCCGAATCGGGGTGCGTCCACGCCTTTAGTCGCCATAGCCTCGATAGGAATACAGCCGGAAAAGAACCTCTCTTCCTCGAACGGGTGAGGTTTCACGACTATTGCCTCCGTCATGGATTCGCAAAAACTCAGATACTCATCCCGGTTGAGCGGGCAGTTGACATAGTCACCTTCTCCGTCCGAATATCTCGATCCGAAAAACGCCTTATCGAAATTGATTGAATCTCTCTCGAGGGTTGGCGCTATCGCATCGTAGAAATAGAGGCTTTCTTCACCGATCAGTTCTGCCAGCTCCTTCATCAACGGATCACTGGTGAGCGGACCTGTGGCAACGATCGATATTGTCGGTGGATCAGCAATCGACGTTGCTTCGCCACGCACAACACGGATCCTTTTATGGCCCTCTATCTCGGCCGTAATATCCCTGGAGAAGCGGTCTCTGTCTACCGCCAGTGCCTTCCCCGCGGGAACCCGGTTCCTTCGTGCGATATTGAGTATGAGAGAATCAAACAGATCGAGCTCCGCTTTGAGGAGCCCCTGGGGTGTATCCGGCGAATCTGACTTGAGAGAATTGCTGCAGACGAGCTCGGCAAGATCCCCGGTCCGATGGGCCGGTGTCATCGTTTGAGGCCGCATCTCCCGGAGGAGAACGCTGATGTCCCTCGAGGCAAGTTGCCAGGCGGCCTCGCAACCCGCCAGCCCTCCCCCGATGACTTCGACCTCATTGATGATGGGCGGTTACCTCCTCGGTTCCGGCAAAGAGTGTTCCGCATTTAAGACACTTGAACTGATCCGGTTTGCTCTTCCCTGCCGCCGTGGAAAAGCCGTAATTGCAGGAGGGACACTCTACGGGCCGGGGCATATTCCACGACGTGAACCTGCACTCAGGGTATCTGGAGCACCCGTAGAAGGCCTTCCCTCTCTTACCGCGCCTCTCCACGAGTTCTCCCTCACAGCCATCTTCCGGACACGGTACGCCGATCGACAGCGACTTTGTGCCCTTGCAGTCGGGATAGTTGCTGCAGGCCAAGAATCGGCCATATCTTCCCACCTTGAGGAGCATGTCACCACCGCAGAGATCGCATTTTTCCTCCCTCGGGGGAGCGGCCGGTTCGTCTTCTCCTCCAATCTTCTTTGTAAATCTGCAGTCAGGATAGCCGGGACACGCCAGGAAGGACCCATATCTGCCCCTCTTGACCTGAAGTGGAGACTGGCACTTGGGGCATTTCTCGTCGGTGACAACGGGCTCCTGCCTGACAAGCGGTCGTATGTTCTGGCACTTCGGGTATCCTGAGCAGCCGAGCAGGGCCTCTTCCTTCGTCCATTTCACCACCATGTTTTTCCCGCATTTCTCACAGGTCCAGTCGTCTGGTTCTGAAAGCTCCTTCAAGGTTGTTTCCAGAATATCCTTGATCCTTCCCTCGGCCCGGTCGAGTGACTTGCTGAACGGCTCGTAGAATTCCCGCAAGACCTCCTGCCATCCCTCTTCTCCACTCTCAACCTTGTCGAGCGCGGCCTCCATGTGCCGCGTGAATTCAACCTGGAATATGACCGGGAAACTACCGGTCAAGACTTCGTTCACAGCCTTACCGAGGTCCACGGGGATGAATTTCCTCTTCTCGACCCTTATGTAGTTTCGTGATTTCAGCGTTCGTACGATCGTGGCATAGGTGCTGGGGCGACCTATATCGAGCAATTCGAGTTCCTTTATCAGTGTTCCTTCGGAGTATCTGGGCGGCGGTTGCGTAAAGTGCTGCCCGGGCTCTATTCGGTCGAGGGACAATTCCTCGCCCTCCTTCAGGTCGGGCAGAAGTACCTCATCATCTTTATCTCCCTTAACGCTCTGGTCAGGCATTCCCTGGACCTTGAGATAGCCGGGGAATCGCAGGACCGAGCCGCTGGCTCGGAGGAGACAATCCCCCACAGGGATATCCACAACCGTGACATCGTAAACGGCCGGGGACATCTGACAAGCGAGGAATCTCTTCCATATCAGTTCGTATAATCGAGACTGGTCCTTGTCCAGATACTTTCCGATAGCATCCGGTGATCGGAGGACAGAAGTCGGCCTTATGGCCTCGTGTGCGTCCTGGACCCTCCTCTTCGACTTATATACCCTCGGCTTGTCGGGAACATAGTCCCCGCCGAAGTGCTTGTTGATCCACTCCCTGGCCTCTTCGAGCGCGGAGGGTGCTATGCGTACGGAGTCGGTTCGCATGTATGAGATAAGACCGGCTCTCTTCTCTTTTCCCAGGTCAACACCCTCATAGAGCGATTGGGCTACTGACATTGTTTTTGACGCGGAAAACCCCAGTTTCCGAGAGGCATCCTGCTGAAGGGTACTCGTTATGAAGGGCGGAGACGGGTTCTTCTTTCGACTCTTACGCTCTATGCCCTTGATGACGAACGGGCCGTCGCCAATCGCCTGGACGATTTTCTCAGCCGCACCGCTGTCCGGGATGACAGGGTCTTCTCCCTTGTATTTCACGAGCCGGGCTTCCACCGCTTCTCCGCCAGCCGTCAGCAAGTGCGCATGGATCGTCCAGTACTCCTCGGTGGCGAAGCCGTCGATTTCTTTTTCTCTCTCGCATATGAGCCTGAGGGCTACCGTCTGGACCCTTCCCGCACTGATACCTGGTCTGAACGGTCCCCACAGGATAGGGCTTATCTTATAACCAACGAGTCTGTCGAGAATCCTCCGAGCCTGCTGGGCGTTAACTTTCTTCTGATCGACGTTCCCGGGGTTCTCCATCGCTTTCCTGACCGCGTCTCGCGTGATTTCGTAGAATAGAACTCTGTGAGTCTTCTCCGGAGACAACTTCAGATTCTCGTAAAGAAACCAGGCTATCGCCTCACCTTCTCTGTCAGGATCGAGTGCAAGATATATTTCATCAGAATTCGCTGCACGGTCCTTCAGCTTTTTCAGGATTTTTTTCTTATCAGGGATGACCACATACCTGGGCTTAAAGTCATCCGTGACATCAACCCCGAGTTCTTTCTTAGGGAGATCCATGATATGCCCGCTTGAGGCTTCTATCACAAATTGATCACCAAGATATCGGCTGATCGTCCTGGCCTTTGTACTCGATTCAACTATTACAAGAGATTTATTCGCCATCCCTCACTCCACAAATCTGTTTACTGAAGATCGAAAGAAGAACACCTTATCGGCCGACTCGAACAGAGTTGAGCCGCAGACCGACAACAAGAGCGCCGCCAACTCTAACGCAACTGTCAAATACTGCGTGAGACGTCAGCATCTGGCAATAATGTATAGTCGGAGCGTATGCCAGTAGTCAAGGCCCTTGCAAACACAGGCCCGTTAAGATAAACCCGCCTCACACCCGGCGCAAGGGTCTTGAATAAGGAGTCTCTCCGGCTCTTCTTATTTTTTCTCCTGTCTGGCGCCCGGCAGGCGCATTCGTCGCGCCTGCCGGCGCACATTGAGCGGCCTTGTCGATAGATCACCTGCAATCAGGACAGACGAGCACGGCATATTGCCCTGACAACGCGGACGGTCACATCCTCCTCGGGACTCTCGTCGACATCGATGATCTCGTCGCAATCGCTGTAGAGACTATCTCGCTCTTCAAGAACGGCCAGAACATCATCCCTTCCCGCGCAGTGATGCAGCAGGGGTCTCTCTGCCGCACCCTGACAACGCTTCATTCTTCTTTCAAATTCTTCGATACCGATCCGAAGCCATATTATAAATGAAGATTCCCTCAGGAGTTCCACGTTGTCTCTTCGGAGTACTATCCCACCTCCAGGCACGAGAAGCTGGTTTTCTTTTCGGGAAATATCACGCAGGACTTCAGACTCGAGTTCCCTGAAATGCTCCTCGCCCAGGCTGGAAAAGATTTCGTTGATCGTCATGCGGGAGCGCGTTTCGATTATCGAGTCGAGGTCGACCAGTGTCAAGCCTGTTCGGCTCGCCGCTTCTCTCCCCACAGTAGTCTTGCCGGAGAGCATGAAGCCCGTAAGGGCTACATTTCTCTTTCTCTCAATCCCGCCCACTTCTGCCCTTGCCGAGAAGTTTTCGAGTCTCCTTCATATAATTCTCAAGATTGGCCTTGAGATCCCTCAGCGTGTCTCCTCCGAACTTCTCCAGGAGAAGGTCGCCCAGGACCATCGCCACCATCGCTTCGCCTATCACGCCCGCTGCCGGTACCGCGCATACATCTCCTCTTTCCACCGCAGCCAGATCAGGCTCAAGGGTGTTGAGATCAACGCTGACCAGGGGTTTCCTGAGGGTTGGGACAGGTTTCATGGCGGCCCTGACCACTATTTCTTCTCCGTTCGACACTCCCCCTTCTATTCCACCCGCCCTGTTGGTCTCCCTGAAGAATCCCGCAGATCTATTCTCATCATTGTCATGTATATAGTGGATAGAATCGTGAACAGACGACCCTCTCATACCGGCATTCCTGAAAGCCGGCCCGATCTCGACACCCTTCACGCCCGGAATAGACAACAATGCGGCCCCCAGACGGGCATCCAGCCTTCTGTCCCATTGCGCATAGGAACCGAGACCGACGGGAGGACCCAGAGCTATCACCTCGAAGACTCCACCCACCGTGTCACCTTCTCTTCCCGCGGTATCCACCTCCTCGATCGCCCTGCTGGAGAGCGACCTGTCGAGGCATCTGAGAGGATCATTGTCAGCGTCCTTCAGCTCGAGTTCCCCGGCGAGGACACTCTGCCGAACGCCGCCGTACCACCCATTCCCGATGATCGAACCGATCTCCACGACGTGACTGCCGACCACCACGCCAAGCTCACCAATGAGCGCTCTTGCACAGTACCCGACCGCGACTCTCGCAGCCGTCTCTCTGGCGCTTGCCCTCTCCAGGACGTCACGGATATCCCGCCGGCCATACTTCAAGAGTCCCGCCAGGTCCGCATGACCGGGACGCGGTTTACTGATAACATCCCCCGGCTTCTCTCCCGTCTGAGGCCTTGTCAATGACATTATTCGTGCCCATTTTTTTCTTTCTCCGTTGGGTATGAATATGGAGACCGGACTCCCTGTAGTCTCTCCATGGCGTACGCCCGAAAGGATGATGGCACTGTCTCTTCTCCGGCTCATCCGTTGACCCCTCCCATGACCCCTTTGCCGGCGTCGTAACTCCCCGGTTATCGCTTCGCTGGAGAGAATGAGGCCTGCGGGCATTCCTTCCAGTATGGCCACCAATCCTCTGCCATGTGATTCTCCTGCAGTTAAGAAGCGCAATCTGCAATCCTCTCCATCATGTTGTCGTCAGCCTGAACGCGCCCCCGACGTGGCGATGTTACTCTCACGCTATCGCTGAGCCAGGCCGCAGACCGACAACCGGAAAGCATTCAGCCTGATCCAACAGGCAAATCCCGCGCGCAACGCCGGACTCTGCCATATATATAATATAAGCGTGGCTACAGGGCCAGAAACAGGAAACTATGAGATCAGGAGGCTATGTAGGGGGTAACGAAGATCAAGAGATCCTTTTTCTCCACCCTGTCACTCGTGTACCTGAACAATCGTCCAAGCAGGGGAATCTTCGACAGGATCGGAACACCGCGATGAGTCTTGACGGTGTCTACAGTGGTGAGGCCACCTATGACGGCGGTTTGACCATCCTCAACCATTAGAGTAGTCTTCCCTTCCTGGGTCTGGAACTCCACACCAAACTCCGTGGGAACTGTAACCGCACTGCTTCGCTCCGCCTTCAAATCCATTATGATCTTCCGGTCGTTCGTAATATGGGGGGTTACTGTCAGCTTGATCCCGGTTTCGATCAATTCGATGCTGGCTGCAGCTGTGGCCTGAGCTCCTACATCCAGCACCCTGATGGGGGTTTTCTCTCCAACAAAGACTGAAGCCTCGAGGTTGTCAAGCGTTGTGATCTGGGGCTGGGCCTGCACATCTATCATCTGGTTCTCTTCGAGGGCCTCCAGAATCGTGGATATGCTGGTCCCTGTCTTAAACGTCCCGAAAGTCATTTCAAGGAAGGGATCCGCGACTGTCTGACCCGTCTTGACCTCGCCATACGTGTCGACCGTCGGGTCGAGCAGGTTAGAAGCCTTCCAGTCTATGCCGAGTTGTCTGAGATCGACGGAATTGACGAAGAGGAGTTTTGATTTTATCGTGACCTGTTCGGTCTTTACGTCCAACCGTGTAACCACATCCCGGATGAGCTTGACTCTTTCCGGAACGTCCGCGACAACAAGCGAGTTCGTCTTGGTATCCGTCTGCACACTGCCTCTTTCTGAGAGCATCGACTCGATAGTAGAGGAGATATCCTCTGGGTTGACATAGTTCAGACTGATGACCGTAGGCTCAAGCAGTTCGAGATTCTCCTGGCCCCTCAGCGCCTCCATCCGATCGACCCTGTATATCCCATCCTTAATCTCGACTCCATATCCGTTCGCCCGCATCAGGACACCGAAGGCCTTGTCCCATGGGAGATCCATGATCTTTGCCGTCACCTTTCCCTCAACCTCTCTCCCTGCAACAATACTCACGCCGCTGAACTCGGAAAAGGCCCTGATGACCGCCCTGATATCTGCGTCATGGAAGTCCACGGTGATCAGCTTCGGTCCCGCCTCCGCCGTTATCCCCTGCGTTTCTGGCTCCACGTCTGCCGCCTGTGGATCGACAGTCTGAGGCTCCGCGTCTGCCGCCTGCGGATCGATTCTCTGAGGCTCTTCTCCTCCCGCCTCTTTCGCCTCTACAATCTGCCATCGCTGGAACTTTCCCCCCGGGTTTGTAAATACAACCGTTACCTCTTTTTCCCCGGGATACACAGAGTAGGGGAGTTCCTTCTGCAAATCGATGACAACACGAGACAGGTCGTCTTTGTACTGACTGGTCCTGATCGCGAGAATCCCCCCCCTGTTGAGATCGAGAAACTTCTTCTGCGTGAGATGGTTCCACGTGCCCGGCAGATCTACAACTATTCTGGGCGGAGAATCGAGAAAGAAGGCATTGTGTGTGAATGATTCCGTCCCCTCGATGGACACTTCCGTCGCTTCACCGGCGGACTTGACAGAAATTCCGACGAGTCTTCCAGCCCCCGACAAGGTTGAAGCCGGCCATAAGATCAAGACCAGTAAGGAGGATATAACACCCTTGCGAAGGATAGAAATCATATCGGCCGCTCCTCTTCGAGAAATAACTCTTTTACGACATTATGGACCATCCCGAACTCCACAACCCGGAAAACCGCTGCGTCCTCCCTTATTGCTACCAGTCTCGCTCCGGCGAGTTTGTCCCCTACGTGCAACGGGTATCCTCTCCCCTTGCTGTCTTCCATAACAACCATGCCGACACTATCGTCCCACATGATACCAGTGAGCATCAGCGCGTTCAAAGACAGACCTTCCAACTGCTGACCTTCAGACAATAGCGGATGGAAAGGGTCTTTGCCGTTTCGCACCCTGTAGTCGTAGTATCTCCGCGTGTATATCAATGAAGGGGCATCTACCGTCACCTCCTCGGTATCTTCTCGATCAATCCTCTCCACCGACCGCTCGACAGAAGCTTGCCTGTCTTGACCCCGCTCATCACCGGACCCGCTGATCGATGACACGACCTCCTCCAGCAGGCCTCCATGCGGTGCGCCTGTCTCTCCGCCATCGGGTTTTTCCGCTCCCTTCCCGGCACATCCTGTCAAGCCGACAGCCAGCAGTATCGAAATCAAGCCTTTAGACAACCTAACCAGTCTTCTCATGTTTCTTCTTGACCACGCCCCGGTTATCATCCGAAAGAACAAAGGTGGAGAGTTCGAAATTCGCCACAACGTCCCTTTCTTTCCTCGGATTCTCTCTCTTCTGAGACACGAGAGTAATACTCGACGTCTTCACGATCCTCGGCGAATTTCCGATCCTGGCCAGGAAAGCGCCGATATCATGATATCGGCCCCTCACAGACACTTTGTAAATCTGCTCCTCATACAGCTGGCTTTCCCGGGAGCCCGCCGGCTCAAAGAGGATGGCAGTTATCCCCGTCCTGATCCCTTTTCTTTCCACCATCTCCAGAAAATCGGGGACTTCCTCCGCCTTTGGCAACAGCCGCTCCAGAACTTGAAGCTGGCCTTCAAGCTCGCCGAGTTCGACCTTCAGATCCTCTATATTATGCCGTTCAACCCTTTTCTTTGCGAGTTCAACGTGTCGATCAATACGACGCAGCCGGGCCTCCAGCAGCGCGATTTGAGCGGTCTGCCCGCTGTATACCAGCGCGTAGAAGGCGTACACGATCCCGACTGCGACTATCCCTCCAAGGATAAGTCTCTGAATTCCGGGGTCTTTGAGATCGGGCGACAATCTGTTCCTCCGCCAGGGATGAAATGTCCTCAACTACCGGCACGAGAACGTCGCTCATGGACGTTCGAAGAGTCTCCGGAAGACGATATGAAATCTGTCAGGTAGACGTCCCACACCTCCAATTCCGCCCCCCTCTGGATAGTCAGTCCTCCACCCAGATCCAGCTGCCTCCCCTGGTAAAACATGATGACCCTGGCGTCTCCTACATACCTCGGAAACTCCGGGTCCGTAATACCGCCGACATCTTCCTCAGGTTTGTCTCGCAGCGGGATAAAGCCAAGAAAAATATCCGCCTCGTATCTGCCATCCTGGTCCGTCTTTATGGAGGTATCTCCGCCCAGATATGCCACGTCCGAGTTGGGGTCAGATTCCACCCACACGACAACATCCGGAACACCCGTCGGGTCAGTCACAGAATTCAAGACCCTGCCCGAAATCACCGCGTAACTGTCGTCGTTATTGACCTTCCCGCATCCGTTGAAGGGCAGCACAACTGCGACAAGAAGAAAAGACGCGACTCTTGCGATCTTCAGGTTTCTGCTCATGTCTTTTCCACCTCCTGTGATCAGGGATATCCAGGCTCGTAGAAGGGCCGAAGGCCGCTTCATTCCTGTTTCTCTCCCTGTCCGCCGTCCAGGACCAATTCAGTCGAAGATCCTTTCCTGTAATGGCATTCCACCATGAACGCCATCGTCGAGTAGCCATCTATAGAATGTTCTTTCGAACTGATCAACTTGACATCTTCAATCTGTTGAAGCCGGGCCAGTCTTCGCATAAAATTCGCCACCTCTATGTTCGAGAAAGAAACCCCCTCTATCCTGAAAACGAGCGCGGGGAAAGGGGCCACAGTCTCGATGCGTGTCAACCATGTAACCGCCGGCAGAGCGTCATTGATGCCGGCCATCAACCTGGGCCAGAGATAGCGGTGCTTGTCCACTCTGCTGATGATGTCTATCCGCTCCTTTATCCATTCCTCTCGATTCCTGATGTCGTTTATCAGGCGGATAGACTCTGCGTAACTTATCGAATCAGCGACCGCGACCTCTATATTCTCGTTCAGCCTGCTTATGGCGCTCTTGTTCATGACATAGGAGACGATGCCCACCAGAAGTATGAGTCCTGCCAGACCCAGTGACAGCATCGACGCGCGATTACTGGATGGGAAGGAGAACTCTACTCTTGGAGTCTTCCCCCTGAAAAATTTTCTTCTTCTTGGTCCCTGGAACAGGTTGATGCTCAGCATATCATCCTCATCTGAGACCCAGCCCTATAGCCTGCATCAACAGCGGAGAGATATCTTCCACAGACTCGTCCACCAGCAGATTCTCCCTAATGTCCAGGCCTCGAAGCGGATTGGCTATCTCAAGAGGGATGGACAGCCTGTCCTCGAGCACATCGAGCAGCCCCGGAATTCTGGCTCCTCCTCCGCTGAGATAGATTCTGGAGGGCTTCTCTTCTTCGCCGAGTGTTTTCAGATAGCTGAAGGTGCGGGTGATACCCACGACAAGATCTTCTGATCCGGCCGATATGACAGGCCGCACTTCGCCGTCGCTTATTCCATCCGGGTTGATCCCCAGGACGTATGACTCAGCATCTTCGACTGAAATGCCGAGCTTCTTTCTCATCTGATCCACGAAGACTATACCACCGAAAGGGATGTCTCTATTGAAGAGAGGAATCCCTCGGTGAATGAGGCTGATGACAGTGACGTCGCGCCCTATATCCAGCAGGCAGACGACATCTTCGAAGGTCTCCGGATAACTCAGCTCGAACGCGTTTTGAATAGCGAAGGCGTCCACATCGACGATAACGGGGTCAAGACCCGCGGCGACCGCCAGCTCTATCCTCGAATCAACATTCGTTCTCTTACCGGCCACCAGCAGCACGTCCATCTGGTCTCCTTCGCCGGCGGAGTCAAGGATGTGAAAATCTACATATACATCGTCTATGTTGAACGGTATGTGCTGCTCTGCTTCCCACTTGATGATCTGTCCAACTTCGTCCTCCGACATCCGGTCCATCTCTATCCGTTTGACGATCACCTCCCGACTCGACATGGCTAATGCCACTTCGCTCGTCTCAAACTCCGAAGAACTCAGCAAGGATCGAATTGTATCGACTACCAGCTTCTTGTGCGGCACTTTTTCTCCTTCTGAGACTTGAAAGATTTGCGCAACACCGATATTCGCCAGTTGATGACGCTGGTCTTCCCTGCGCACTTCCACAAGTTTCACGAGATGGCCGCCGATGTCTAGCCCCAGCATGCCTTCTTTTTTTCTGAAGAACGCCATACCAACTCCCCATAACGCCCTTAAATACAATGGCTTACAGCAAGTATAAAAACAAAGGGCACAATTGTCAAGTAAAAAAGCCCCGTGAAAATCAGATTATACACTTTTTCTTGTAATCTACGGTGTACCCTCTGCCCTGTAAGATCAACTTTTCTGAACCGGAATTCAGAATTTCTAGATATTATTGAGCAAAGATTATGCCGCGAGGGTGACGCTGGTCTCATCGACGACTTGACAGCCTGCGGAAAGAGAGCTACTTATTAGGAGTCGGCGGCCGTCAGGGTATCCAGGTGGCTGACGCGCATGCAGCTGGAGGGATTTATCGGACGGACCCATCCAGGAGGAGCGGCAAATGTTCGAAACCTGCAATTCTCCCGAGTACTACCTCAACAGTCTTAAGAATGTACTCCTGGCGCCAGATTTGTTTTTCGAGGAAGCACAGGCACGCGTCAACTACCGAGACCCGGTGATTTTCCTCCTGGCGTGCCATCTGGCAGGTGGGGTTGTTTCGGCTGTATCAGGAGCAGGCGCAGGTATGCTGATCGAGTATCCTGTCTTCGGTGTGATGTCTGTCTGTCTTGTCGCATTCGTCGTTGATTACATACTGGGTAAGCTCTTCGGTGTCGCCTGTGACTATGGACGAAACTTCAGGATAGTTGCCTACGGCGGTAGCTCGGTAGTGATCTTTTCATCCATTCCGCTGATTGGCTTTGTCGCTGCCCTTTACGGAATGTACCTCACAGGCGTGGGGATCATGAAAGTGAACGGGACGACTTCGGGACAGGCCATCGTGACAGTGCTGTTGACTTTTTTATGCATGAACATCATTCGCTTCATACTACCACGGCTTGTGTCAATATCCGCGTTCGGATTCTTCACCTGACGGTCTACAATTCGATCACATACTCCTTTATCTTGTACAAAAGGGCTCTATGGCTTATTTCCAGGAGTTTGGCGGCCTTCGTCCTGTTGCCGCTCGTCTTTTGAAGCGCCTTCCTGATCAACTCCTTCTCGAGTATCCTGTTTGATCGTTTGATCGAGAGTTCGGTGCCGTCGAAAAAGAGCCTTTCCTCATCGATCGGTTCCTTCAACTCACCCGGCAAGTCACACACATCCAGTTTTTCACCCTGTACGAAAATCATCGATCTCTCGATGGTATTCTCAAGTTGCCTTACATTTCCTCGCCACCGATAGTTGACCAGGATATCAAGGGCTTCCTGTGTCACACCCTCTACTTTCCTGTCCATCCGTTCGTTGAAGCGTTGAATGAAGTAATCGACGAGGAGAGGTATGTCGTCCCTTCGCTCCCGCAGTCCCGGGAGCGAAATCGGGAGCACGTTCAATCGATAGAACAGATCGTCTCTGAACTTTCCTTCCCGCACTTCCTTTTCGAGGTTTCTTGTGGTCGCGGCGATCACCCTCACATCCACCTTTCTCGCCTTGGTGTCGCCGATCCTTCGAATCTCTTCATCCTGTAGTACTCTCAGAAGCTTAACCTGCAGCATCAGGGGCAATTCTCCAATTTCGTCAAGGAAGATTGTCCCCTTGTCCGCTTCCTCAAAAAGACCGATCTTGTTGCGTGTAGCGTCGGTAAAGGCGCCCTTCACATGACCGAAGATTTCGCTCTCGAGGAGATTGTCCGGGATAGCGCCGCAGTTTACGGCAACGAACGACCTTTCAGAGCGATAGCTGTAACTATGCACCGACCTGGCAACCAACTCTTTCCCGGTACCGCTTTCTCCGGTTATCAACACCGTGGATTTATAGTCAGCGATCTTCTGTATCATATCGAAGATCTTGACCATTGTCTCACTCTTGCCGATGAAGTTCTCAAAGCTGAAATCCCTCTTTATCTGCTCCTTCAGGAAAACGTTCTCTCTCTTGAGACGTTCCCTCTCCTCTGCCTTCTTGAGCGTCAGTATTATCTCGTCTGTCTTGAACGGCTTGGAGATGTAGTCATAGGCACCCAGTTTCATGGCCTCTATGGCTGTGTCAATTGCGCCATAAGCCGACATCATGATGAACGTGCTGTCGCCGTGGTTATTGCCCTGCAATGCCTTCAGCAGGCCAAGCCCATCCATTTTTGGCATTTTGAGATCACACAGGACAAAGTCATATTCATCGTCCTCGATCTTCGAAAGCGCTTCCAACCCATCCCTGGAGGTGTCCACATCATACCCTTCTTTTCGTATGATCATTGTGAGCATGTTTCTGAGGTTTTCCTCGTCATCAACAACAAGTACCCTCTTTTTTGTCATGATTCACTCCGGGAATCAAGTTCCTTTTTTTCGCCATCGGCCTCAGCAGAAGAATTGGCTCTCGAACCAGCAACCGGCAGATAAAACATAAACTTTGAGCCTTTGCCCCACACGCTCTCAACCCGAATTACGCCGCCCATGCCCCTTATAATTCTGTCGCAGATGGATAAGCCCAGCCCGGTCCCCTTTTCTTTGTCTTTCAAGGTAAAGAACGGATCAAAAATCCGTGAAAGATGTTCTCTCTTTATTCCCTTGCCCGTGTCCGAAACTTCGAGATAGACTACCCCCTGCCCCTCTTTCAGGGAGACAATGGGGAGGCTGCTCTTTCCATTTCGTCTCAGTGGAGAGAAGTCGAGATCCAGAGGATCACCCTCTCTTCTTGCCTGTTCCTGGCCTTCACCCGCGTAGTCGCTATGATAGGTTGTTACGCCCGTTCGTATGGTGAGTATACCACCCGCAGGCATCGCGTCAATCGAATTTGCAAGGAGATTGATCAGTGCCTGCTGCAGCTCACGCGGGTCTCCCTTGACCTCCGGCACCGTCAGCTTCAGATGAAGCTGACTGTTGATCCCCGACAGTGCATTCTGCGAGGTGAGGAGGGCTATTGTTTTTTCTATCAGATCGTTGACTTTGATCGTTCCATTCTTCCCTTTCCCCTGTCGGGAAAGATCGAGAAGTCCAAAGATAATCTCATTTATCAGATTAGTTTCCTTCTCGACCATCTGAAGCAGACTCTGTGCTTCCTCCCCCGACACTTTCTTCTTCAGGACCTCCAGATATCCATATAGAGCGCCAAGCGGATTCCCGACTTCGTGGGCCACTCCAGCCGCCAGCCGTCCGATCGTTGCCAGTTTCTCCGTCCGGATGACACGATGCTCCGCCTGTTTAAGCATGCTGTTGACATCCTTGAGGGATTTGACGTATTGAGTGACACTCCTCCGGTTCTCCTGTAATTCTCCGACCATTTCATTGAAGGATTGAGCGAGCTTCCCTATTTCATTACCCGATTTCACCGTCAGCCGTTGTTCGAGATCTCCCTCTCGAACCCTTTGCGTCGCTTTCACTATCTCCTCTATCGGATTTACGACCTCGTGTCCCAGGGAATATGAGATCACGGCTACTATCAGCATCGAGAAAATGACCAGCAGGATCAGTACGTGCCAGTTGTAGTAGAGAACGCCGTCCCTTGCATCGGTGATGGCGCTCACGATCTGGAGGCCCCCGACGACCTCCTCACCCGATCTGACTGGCGTGGAGATCACGACCTGTCCCCATGATTCCTTGAAAAGCCCACCACTGTCCTTTTCTATCCTGGTGACAAGCTTCTGGTTTTCCATCGCGTTTCTCGCTTCCACGACTCGACTCTCTTCCGGAGCGGTCCCGCTCCCCACACGGAGGAGGTTCTTTCCATCCACGCTGAACAGCCTCGCTTCCTTCAGCAACCCACCGTCACAATAACTCCGCAGAGATTCGAGGAGAGACCCGCTCTTCACAAGCTCGGAAAGATCGGAATTCGAGTCAAGCGCTCTTTCAAGATTATCACGTATGGACTCAACGAGACCCCGCTTATCTTCTATCCTCTGAACGGCTATCCCTTCTCTCGAAACGTCGAAGAGGAGAAACGCCATCATTATGAGCATCATGACGACGAATAGAAAAAGGTTGAGGGCGATCTCTCCTCTTAATCCAATACCTGGCAATCTGTTCATCTTTCTGTTCTTTCTCCGGAACGCGCGTTTTCTGTGCAAGCTCCCTGCCCCTCGGTCAGAGAGCGCATAAGGCACTCAGGACTACTCCATAAGCAAGAAGAGTGCCTTGGCTCCGCAGACAACCTCTCTCGCCTCCAAATACGCCAGGACCCCTCTCAACCTGCTTCAGGGGCCGTCAGGGAGTTTTCCTTACCAGATAACTTCTTAGCAGGATGGGGACAATCGTTGAAAAAAGAGCCGGCAGGTAGGATATTCTTTCCCCTCGCCTGGATTGGTCCGTATACACGAAGGCTCCACTTCAACAGTTCAGTGGAGCCTTGCGTGCGCCTTTGCTCTTGCTGCCCTGGATGTTACTCCAAGTCTTACGGACCAACCTTACAGATCAGTCGACAGTCGTGTGCTGCAGGTTTCCAAGCTCATCGATTGCCCAGATATCGTTCTGGCCATCGTTGTCGATGTCTCCTGTCGCAGTGGCTGTGAAAGCCGAGGCAGAAGCGGATGAGACAGCATAGGAATACCTTGTGGTCCCTTTTGGGTAGAACCCGAGTTCAGCCCATCCGGTCGTACCATCGAGGGTACCGGGGTCAATAGCACCTGACGGGGCCACATAAGTGTCGTTCTCCGCCCGGTATGCCTCCTGGAGAGTCCAGATCTCACCGAGATTGGACTTGGCCTCCGTGGTCTTCGCCCTCTTCTGCATCCCTACAAAGTTTGGAATCGCTATGGCAGCCAGGATCCCAACAATAGCGACTACAATCATGAGCTCGATGAGGGTGAATCCCTGTTCCTTCCGACGACGCATCATCTTGTGACTCCTTTCCATCTGAAATGTAACACGATCATGAAATCGACAGCGTCTGCGATGTTTTCCAGCGCAATTGGCATGCCACAACCTCTGCGCGCGGACCGGTAGTGCCCTGATCAGGCCAGAACACCTGTTTTGCGGCGGCGCCTGCTGTTCAATGGGGACCTTGCCCCATGAAGCAGGGAAGGCAGAAAACCGGGAAACCAGCCACCTTTTTCCCACCAGCTGTGCAAAAAATGTTGCATCAAGAGCGTTCTCGACCGGTCAGACGAGCGCCGCAGCGTTCCTCGACGATAGCAGGTTTTCTGACGGGAAGTATCAGGGAAAAACACGTTCCCTGCGGCTCCCGATCGCTCAAAAGGATCTTCCCGCGATGCGCCTCGACAATACGTTGTGTGATGGACAGACCGAGCCCACTTCCCCCGCTTTTCGTTGTGAAAAAGGGGTCAAAGGCCTTATCCGCTGCCTCATTCGAAAAACCAGGGCCATCATCCTCCACAATAACAGTCTTGTAACCGTCACCGTCCCGCTGCCCGATCACATTGACCGCGCACCGGTCTTCAAGGCGGATATGAATATTGCCCTTTCCGGGGATGGACTCTGCCGCATTGATGAAAAGATTGAGGAAAACCTGTTTCAAGAGCTCCGCGTCCCCCCAGACGATATCTGTCCCGTCGCCTCTGAAACCAGCATAGTGGACAGTAACCCTCGACGCGATGTCGTGCCTTGCCATGATCAGCGTCTTTATCTCCTCGATCAGTTCCCAGAGGTCTATGCTGTTCCACCGACGGACCCTGATGCGGGCAAACCTCAGGAAATCTTCAAGCAGATGAGACAGCCTCGTCGATTCCTTCTTTACCATCAGGAAAACTTTTCTTCTTTCGTCGGACGACTGGCTCCTTTCCATCAATTCCAGGGAGCTGCTCACGACAGCGAGTGGGTTTTTTATCTCGTGGGCGAGGGACGCTGATAGTTCTATGAGCGCTTTGAGCCGCATCGCGCGTCTCGAAAGGGCGTTGACTTCCTTCTGGCAGGATATGTCCTGGAAAACGGTTGTTACCCCGAGGGGCTCTCCATCGGGGCCCTTGAGCAGGGAAGTGCTGACCCCAAGGATCTTCTTTTTTCCTCCTTTTTCTCCAACGGAGACCTCCGCGCGAACGACGGGGACCCTCTTCTCGACCGTTCGATCAATAACTTCAAGCAAAGCAGTGTGCCGCTCGCCCAGGATATTCCTTACAGGATGGCCAACCGTATGTTCATTTCCCACGCCCACAAGCCTCAGGCACGCAGGATTGGCAAAGATGAGGCGACCGGACAGATCGATTGTCATCACACCTGTCGGTATGTTATGCAGTATATCGGTGGTTTCAAGGCTGAGTCGCTTCAACTCCCTGCCAAGGCTTGACGCCTTCTCACCCTCCCTCTCCAGTCGCGAAGAGATGGCCCCGATTGTCAAGGCGACAAAGTAGAAGAGTGTGAGTGGGAAGAAGACATCAAAGAGCGGGTGCGAGGGAGAACTCGCCTGGAGAAAACTGCTGCTGTCGATATCGCTGAACAGCGGACCTTCCCCCCAGAAACGAACAATTCCAAGGAGGAGATAGACCAGAGAAGATATGGTAGCCCAGAGCACCGCGCCACTCCTGTGGAGGAAAATTCCGGCCTCCAGAATGAGGAGGATGTAGAGAAAGGTGAAGTTGCTTCCTACGCAACCCGTAACGTCAACAACGGATGAAATGAGCACAAGATCGAACAGCAGATGTGAGTATACCTGGAATCCGATCGCCCCTCCTCTCCTCGTGTAGATATACTCCAGCAGGGAAACGGAAGCGGCCACCGCCATAAAGAACGAGACTCGCATGAAGATGGCGTGGCTTTCAAGACCGAAGAAGATCACCATGCCGGGTACCAGAACAGCCGAGAATATGGCAACTCTCAACAGGATCGCCCAGCGCAGGATTTCCCTGGAATCCGGTGCGTCAATTCCCCTTGTGGACATCATAACAGACATATCACCCGCCTATGGCACTCGCGAGACGGAAAATAGGGAGGTACATCGAAATGACCATTCCTCCGACGAGCAGTCCAATACCGACAATCAGAACAGGTTCGAGTATGGACGTCAACGTCTCTACTGCAACATCAACTTCATCTTCGTAGAAGTCCGCTATCTTGCCGAGCATCTCGTCCAGCTGTCCCGTCTCCTCACCGACCCTTATCATATGCACGACCATGGGAGGGAAAACGTTCGACTTGCCCAACGGCTCACTGATAGTATCACCGGTGGCGATCGACGAACGGGATTCCATTACTGCCTCCTCGACGACTCTGTTTCCTGACGTTGTCGCGGTAATTTCCATAGCATCGAGAATCGCGACCCCGCTGTTGAGCAGAGTCCCGAGCGTCCTTGAAAAGCGGGAGATTGACGCTTTGCGCAGCAACTCTCCTATGGCCGGGAGCCTCAACATCAACTTGTCGACCTTGTATTCACCCTTCTTCGTCTTGTAGTAGCGGCGAAATCCCGCGATCAACGCGACCAGCAGGCCCATCAGCCAGGGCCATGCGTCCATCATGAAACTGCTCATGCCTATGGTTATGCGCGTCGGCAGAGGAAGATTCAGTCCGGATGACTCAAAGAGCTGGGCGAAAGTGGGTATGACGAACACAAGCAGGAAAATGGTGACGCTCAACGCGATCGTCATTACGACCGCCGGATATATCAGGGCTCCCTTTACCTTCCGGCGCACGCTGTTGCTCTTCTCCAGGTAGTCAGCAAGGCGGTAAAGAACCCTGTCGAGGATGCCTCCTGCCTCTCCTGCGGACACCATGTTTATGAAAAGGGGGTTGAATACTCTGAGGTGTTTTCCGAGCGCGCCGGAAAGAGTATTTCCCGCCTCCACATCACTGCCGACTTCCTGCACAATCCTTGCGAGATGTTTGTTCTCGATCTGACTTCCCAGGATATCAAGGCACTGTATGAGAGGCAGTCCGGAGTTTATCATTGTGGCGAACAAGCGGCTGAAAACGACCAGATCCTTCTTCTTGACCCCGGACCCTATCGTAGGTAAAGTAACGTCCTTTGACTTGGCCCGTATCGACAGAACCACCAGCCGTTTTCGTCTCAGTTGACCGATTACGTCTCGCTCGTGGCGCGCTGATATAACGCCACCCTGTATCTCTCCTCTAAGGGTTCTCGCTTTCCAGACAAACTCTTTCATTCGGAGCTCTTTCCTCTTCCCACGTTCTGCAGAGTGGAGTTTGACATCTCCCGGACGGAAGACCGGACCATTCTCTCGAGCTCGCCGGGATCCGGTGAACACCTTTGAGCATCCTCCAGTGTCACCTCATCGCTGACATAGAGCTCATAAAGAGACTGATTCATCGTCCTCATGCCGTAACGGCTCCCGGCCTGTATCAGGCTGTATATCTGGTGAGCCTTGTTGTCTCTGATCATCGATCGAACTGCCGTCGTCGCGACCAGGATCTCGGTCGCCAGGACCCTTCCTCTTCCGTTCTTCCTCGGGAGTAGCAACTGGGAGACCACACCCTGGAGGACAAAGGACAACTGAGACCTTACCTGTGGCTGCTGATGCGGAGGAAAGACATCAACAATCCTGTTGATTGTCTGCACCGAGTTGTTGGTGTGGAGCGTACCAAAAGCTAGATGTCCTGTCTCAGCCACTATTAGAGTAGATTCGATGGTCTCCAGGTCACGCATCTCCCCTATCAGAATGATATCAGGGTCTTGACGCAGCACATACTTGAGTGCGTTTGCAAATGATTTGGTATCAGACCCGACCTCCCTCTGGTTTACGATGCAGTTCTTGTGGTGGTGGATATATTCGATCGGGTCTTCAACCGTTACGATATGTCCTTTTCTCTCCGTGTTCAACTTGTCTATCATCGCCGCCAGACTGGTTGATTTACCCATACCCGTGGGGCCAGTCACCAATAGCAGGCCACTCTGGTGTTCCAGCATCGCCTCCACTGACCCGGGAAGGCCCAGCTCCCTGAGTTTCAGGACTTCGAAAGGTATTCTGCGGATTGCGACCGAGACACTGCCCCTCTGCCTGAAGATGTTCGCCCTGAATCGCGCCAGGGATTCGACCGAGAATGAGAGGTCAAGCTCCCCCTCTACTTCAAAGGTCTTCTTCTGCATCTCGGTTAGAAAACTGTACGCCAGCAGCTGGGTCTGTTGAGGATCCAGTTTCTCATCTATGTAGCTGTCCACAATGTTTCCGTCTATGCGCAATTTTGGTCTATCTCCGACCGTAATGTGCAGATCGGAAGCATCCCTCTCCGCCATCTCCAGGAGAAGTCTCTTGAGATCCATCTTTCTTTTCACTACATCATGTCCGTCATCTCGACGTACACCTGACTTGCCGCGGCTTTCCAGCGGTTCTTGCATAATATCGCCTCACACTGTTAATCGAGAGAGGTCTCTTTCAGCACCTCTTCCAGGGTGGTTATGCGATCTTTCAGCTTCTTCATTCCATCTGCCCTTAACGTAATCATACCTTCTTCCACAGCCTGTTCTTTGATTATGGCGCTTGACGCGTTCTCGAGTATGAGCTCCCTTATTCTGGGAGTGATAGACATGACCTCATACAGACCTGTTCTCCCCCGGTACCCCGTCCCGTTGCATTCGTCACAGCCCGAACCTTTCAGGAAATGTGTTCCATCAATCTCTTCGCCCGTTCCACACCCATCCTTGATAGCTTCAGGGTGATACTGGGTCTCCACGCTGCAGTTCGGACAAATCCGTCGCACCAGGCGCTGGGCGAGTATGAGCCTGCAGGCCGAGGCTACGAGGAAGGGTTCTATCCCCATATGAATCAGCCTGACTACAGCGCTGGCGGCATCGTTTGTGTGGACTGTGCTGAGCACCAGGTGACCCGTTAGAGCGGCCTTGATGGCTACCTGCGCCGTCTCCTGATCCCTGATCTCCCCTACCATAATGATGTTGGGGTCCTGTCTCAAGAATGCCCGGAGAGCGCGGGCGAAGTTCATCCCTATCTCCGACCTCACATTGACCTGGTTAATCCCCTCCAGGTTATATTCGACCGGGTCTTCAACAGTCATGATATTGACCTTCACCGTGTTGAGCCTCGTCAATGCAGAATAGAGCGTGGTCGTCTTGCCACTCCCGGTCGGCCCTGTTACCAGCACGAGGCCATACGGGTTCGCTATCCCTTTCAGGAACTCCTGCAGCGGTTGTTCCTGAAAACCAAGCATGGCAAGGTCGAGTGGAAGTCGTTCTTTGTCGAGAATCCTCATGACAATCTTCTCACCAAAGATCGTTGGCACGGTGGATACCCTGATATCCACAACGTTTCCCCCTATCCTCGCTTTGATTCGTCCGTCCTGCGGCAGACGACGCTCCGCTATATCCAGATCCGCGAGAATCTTAACTCGTGAGATCAAGGCGGCTCTCAGACGCGTCGGGGGATAAATCACATCTTTCAGAACCCCGTCTATCCTGTACCGAACACGTAGTGCGTCCTCGTATGGTTCGATGTGGATATCGCTGGCTGTCCGCGCTACCGCGTCTGTGATCAGTCCGTTTATGAGCTTTACAACTGGAGCATCTTCGACCTGCTCCTGGAGTTGGGATAATCCCACCTCCTCTTGCTGCGTCTCCACGAGCTCCATATCGAGTACGTCGAGATCCTTGATCAACTCATCGAGGAGGTCAGGCGTGCTGTAGTGCTCCTCGATCGCGGCGATCAGGGAGCTTTCCGGGCACACCATCGGTTCCACGTCCATCGATGTGATGAATTTGATTCCGTCGATGGCGAAGATATTGTCAGGATTTGCCATCGCTACCGTCAACTTGTTGCCTTCCCTGGATATCGGCAGCGCGAGATACTTCCTCGCTATTTCATAAGGAACCATCTCGACACACTCGGGGTCGATTTCGCAGGTGGCCAGCTCGATGGCGGAAACGCTGAACTGGCGTCCAAGAAAGTGAGCGAGGGTTGACTCTGTAATATATCCGAGTTTTACCAGATTCGAGCCGATCTTGCCGCCATTTCTCTTCTGCTCTTCAAGGGCCAGTTCCAGTTGCTCGTTGGTGATGAGTTTATCATCGAGAAGGAGCTTGCCGATCGCGTTCTTCTTCCCCCACCTCTTCTCCACCGTCCTTCCCCGCTTGATAGTGTTCCCTAACCTTCCACGCATCTCTGCCGCCAATTCTCGAAAAAGTTCAACCTACCTCATCGATCATACTGATACTGTCGAGAGCGTTCCGCCGCTCGGACGGAGGATCGATTTCAAGATAGCACGTTCCATGCCATTAACAGGGCCGGGGAATGCCCCAGGAACATACTCACAGGATGGTTGCTGGTGGCAGACTCGTTTAGAACTGGTCGAAATAAGTATCAATAAGAGGCAATTATTTCCACTGTCGGGAAGGGAAGGCGCCTTCGGCTCACTTTGTTTTCAGGAAAGGTTGCAGTTCGTCCAGTCGCCTCTCCCCTATCCCTTTGACCCTGTGAAGATCATCGACAGAGAGGAACGGGCCGCCTTTTTCTCTTTCCTCTATTATTCTCCCGGCCAGGACGCTTCCGATGCCCGGGAGTAACTCAAATTGAGCGGCCGAGGCCGTATTAACATCGATGCCATCAGACGTTACGTCTGTCTCCGTCTCATCGGGTGATGGAAATGGCACGATATACTCCGACAGGGCGGTAAGGGTCTTTTCTCCTATTCCGGGAACGTTCAGCAGATCCGTCAACACCTTGAATCCATCCTTCTTCTCTCTCTCTTCGATGATCCTCTCCGCCCTTTTGGGACCTATGCCCGGGAGCGCTGTCAACTCCCACAGATCGGCATTGTTTATGTCGACAGGGAACTTGACATGCTTTGCTTCCTCCTTCTCGTCCCTCATCTCCTTCGACTCTTCCAGCAGTCTGACCACTTCAATGGAGTCGGCCGGCAGGAGACTGCCAAGACGAAGAGACTCACCCGGCTCCGGCTCCGTGGACTTCCTGTAAAGCCGGAGGCCGTTTCCAAGCAGAAAGACAGCGGACAGGAAGAAGATGACCTTTCGTTCTCTCGAAGTGAAAAAAGCTCTCATGGAATAACCTCATAGACAAGTCTGGTCAACACGCTTCCTACCGCCTCCAGACTCCGGGAGCTGCATTTGTCGGGTGTGTCACCAATGGTGTGCCAGTACGGATAGTCAAAATCGATAATATCTATGCACCTTATCCCCACATTCAGCAGGGGCACGTGGTCGTCATATATCGCGTATCGGGGAATGGAAATAAAAACACCCTCCAGGCCTATCGCGCTAGCGACATCCCAGACTCTATTCACAACCTCCCGGCCCCCTTCCAGGGAGTATTTCTCCTGATAGATCTGGAGGTCTCCATCCCCTACCATATCGAGCAGGAGTCCGAACAGGGGGCGGTAGTCTTTATTTCGCGAAGCGAACCTTCTCGATCCGAGAAGCATCTGTTCGGCGTTCTTTCCATAATCTTCACCGTCGAAAAAGACCATGTCTACAGTCACAGACGGCCTTCGCTCCGAGAAGAGACGGGCGAGTTCCATGAGGACAGCTACGCCGGAAGCACCATCGTTAGCCCCTGATATGGGATTTTCGCGATTCAGTGGCTCGGGATCCCTGTCGGCGATCGGGCGTGTATCATAGTGAGCGCAGAGCAGGACCCGCTGTCCAGAGTCGCCTTCGAACCGGGCAACATAATTGCGGAATTCAGGATAGTCATCTGCCTCCGAGTCAAACTCGAAAGCATCGATCAACACCGTGTCAGCGCAAGCCTCCAGGTTGGAGAGCATCCATTCCTCCATCCGCCTGTGCGGCTCGGTCCCGGATACTCGAGGCCCGAATTCGCACTGTTTTTCCAGATCCTCAAAAGCCCTTTCTCCGTCGAATTGAGGGGACGGCTTCCCGGAATCCGCGCATGACACACACAGCATGACAACAAGAAGCATGACGCCTGCACGACAGATGCGCCCATCCATCAGAATATGAAGTCCATCCATATGTTAGCTCCTATGGTTATCGTCCTTTGACCCGCCTTGCGATTGTTGACCACGTTATAGTTAAATCGAAGCCCCGTCGTAATGCGGGAGAAATCGTAATCCGCGCTGGGAGTGAAGGTCGTCGTCACGGTATTTCTCATCTCTGTCTCATCACCATCCTGGCGGATGACCACCTCACTGGCCAGGCTCCTGGAATAACCGAGCTGAAATCTCAAATCGCTCTTTAGTTTTATCTTCTTCCTGGAGAGCCATGGAAGTGGAAGATGGAAGCCTCTTACCGAGCGGACCGAATAGTTCAAACTCACCTGATGAGTCGAGTTCTCCTTGAGGTTCGTGTTCTTCGAGCCAGTATAATTGAGCGTCGAAGTCTCGTTTCTGTTGAGAGAATAATCAACCGACAGGCCATTGCTCATCTGGGTCGACAGAGACAGAAATGGAGACCATGTTGTTCCGTCTGTTTCCGATTCCACTCCGTTGCTCTGTGTCCCCGATGTCTCCCTGCTCTCTGAATAGTGTGAGCTGAGGTTGACGGAGGGAAGGTACTTCCTTATCGACCCGGGAAGTTTCAGGTTCGGCAGGTCCGCTCCCAGCTGAGGCCATGTGACGCCAGAGGAAAACCTTGAGCTTCCCCTGAAGTCATTGTCAGAGCTTCTTTCCGCGTATCCCGAAGTAAGTGAAATGCCGGCGGGCAGGATAAGGCCTCCATCGACGGAGAAATTCCTCGATTTTCTGTGCTCCCTTGGCTCCAGTTCCAGTTGTTTGAATCCAAGTTGATACAGGAAAGGAGGGGTAATCTCCACGTACTGATAATCCGTCATGTCTTCATTGCCCAGTCTGATCGTGGCACTCTTAACCGCCCTGGACGCCCTGAGCAATCCCCTCCTCCACAAGCCTTCCTCCTCGTCCGCATTTTCTCCCTCGCCTCTCTTGACCTGCCCGCCTCCCACCTTCGAGGTCGGCCTCCCTGCATTCGCCCCACCTCCGGCCAGGGCCTCGAACAGAGTGGGCAGTTCCACGTTTACCCTCAGATCTTTTGACGTGTTGTTGTTGAATTTCCTGAGATCCAGGGAGTCACCGTAACTCCCGCTGACCTCCGGCGTATGAATTTCATTATAGCGCGCAGAGTAGGTGTAGGATGGGGAAAGCCATGATAACACCTCGGGAGAGTAAGTATACTGGAAGTTCTGTGTCCTTCTTATCTCGGTCCCGGAATTGAATGAGAGAGAACCGAGTACATGCTCGATTTTTCTCTGATCCAGGTCTCTCTCCGTGTGAAACAGATAGCTCCCGGACAGGGACCGCAGTGGTCGTTGCTTTATGTTGATCTCCTCCGTAGTGTAGAACGTCCGGTAGGGTGTCCTGACGCCGCTTTGGCTGTTTATCGTGAGGATGTTTGACCTGTCAAGCTTACCGACCAGCCCCAGGCTCTCTGGCAGATACCGGAATCGCGAGGCAGCCAGCCCTTTCACGAGCGTACTCTCCTTGATTATCAGGGGGAAAGGTATACGCCCGAAGAATCCAAAGAGCGATGACGGGAAGAGTGGAAAATCGTAGTCCCCCCCGAATGGCGTGTCATATTTGATCAGGAGATTCTCTGTCCTGGTCCTTTTCCTGGTGACCGGGCCCCTCTTCGAGCTGGATAGAGCTGTGAAACTCGAGCTGATCTTGTCGACGGTCGCCCTGACGAAGCGGTTTCCCGAGGCCTTTCCTTTTGAATATCCGACTTTGAATGTCTCCGTTAAGTTCTCTACCCGATCCGCATCGCGCTCGGGGCCCTCGTCAAACAATATATCCGATCCGGTCTTGTAACGAGGGAGGGCTCTTCCGTGGTTTCTAGAATAGCTCAGTGGAATTCTAAGACCCAGAGAGGCCGGCATGAACTTGTGCATGTTGAGTGATGTGCTCAGATTGATATCCCGGGTCGAGAGATTCCTCCGGTTCTGATTGAGTTGCCGGAATTGATCACCCTGTCCGACGTATCCGACCTGAACCTTGCCAAGATCGGCAAAGGCGGCGTTTACGCTCAGTCTCTGTGCGATACCCCTGTCTCGAATAACATCGGTCAGTCTGAACTCATCCACCCAGATTTCCCCGGACACCGTATCGACACCCGTATTTTTGACACCAACAGCCAACCTCCTGACGTTAGTAAGGGTTGGGACTCCTTTTACACTGATCTGTCCCTCCGTGTAGACGCTGTCTGGTGCATACGACTCGGGGACATGCTTTTTAACATCGGTCAATGACTTGAATGGAATAACCACCTCCTGCCAGGAGGAGGTGGGCGTGGCCGAGTACTCGTAGTAATTGAGGCTGTCCGTACCTATCTGGAGAAAAAAATCCGTACTGTCCCCGGCCTCGGCGTCCTTCCTGACCCACACACTGATCGACCTATAGTCTATGTAGTTCTGCGGCGTGAGGAGAGGCTGTACAGCGGTGCCCGCGTGCTTCGGCCCGAGACCCTCATAGATGAGGTCAAGGGACTGTTCCTTGATCTGCTGCAGATCCGCGGGAACACCCGGGTCTCTTTGCGCACCTACTCCCGGCGGAGAATAATAGTCCGCGTTGTCATTGGTATTCTTCACAGTTACGTCAAAATCCTCATCGGCACCAACATCGCCCCCGCTGATTCCCCGATCGAGCCAACTGTTGCCCTCAACTTCTATGGATCCTACCATCACCGTCTCCGCCGTATCAAAACCGGTCAGCAGTACGCGGAGGTGCTTTATTCGCCTGAAATCCGGATTGTCGTAGCTTGTACCCGGTTGCTGAACAGGTATCTGATAGAGCTTCCAGCCAGTCGCGATATTCTCCGAGATGACCTTGATTGTATCATCGGCTGTATAGGTCCTGTCAAGATCGATCTTGTACCTGAAGACTTTCTCATCGGTCTCCAGCGTGTTGTTTCCGTTCAGGTCCTCAGTGTCGAGAAACGTGTTCCCTTCCGTTCCGTTTATCTTGTCGTAACTGGTCTCCGAGAATACAAAATCGTCGTTAGCGTCGTCACCTGGAGCGAACGTTTCATCCGCTCCTGCTACTCCGTCGAGACCGATGTCCTCGTCATAATCCAGTTTTCCGTCGTGGTTGAGGTCTTCCGTATCCAGGAGACCATTCGGACTCTTCCGCTTCCCGGCGTAATCGAAACGAAGAGCGTCTTCGCTCACGGTGCCAAGATCAAGCCATACTTCCCCACCCCCACCATTCAACCACACATTCAGGAACTTCTTCTCGCTGAAGTCGAGCCCCGAATTTGACAGCGGTTGTACGATCGACCTCCACGATTCCTCCGGGAAAAACGCAGAGTCGGAAGGCGTGAAATCGAGCCTGAGTACCGTCCTTGGCCTGTCCTGATCTGCGGGAATCCTGGGGTTGAGATCACTATCCATCACCGCTCCCTGAGACAGGTTGAACCAGATGAGCCGACCACTATCTGCGACGTCGAGGCCCGCTCCTTCCGGTGGAGAAGAGAACTTCCAGCTTCTTCTCGACATGCTGTAGCTGTCTATAAGACTGCTACCCTCGAAATCGTCCACGAATATTTCCCCTCGGGTGTTGGGGTTAGGGAAACTCACAGCCATCTCACCCGCTATGTCCAGATGTGAGGTCGCGTCTGTTTCAACGAGGGGCAGCGCATCAACCATCGATGTCATGAACTCAGGCTCGAATGCCAGATTCCCGTCGACTTCACCGATAACCATACGTCTTGATTCATCTCCGAGGCGAGGCCTCTGTTCAATGCTGGCTTCCGACTGCATCAGCCATGTGGTAGACAGCGTCGAACCCTCCATCAACTGGTAATCGCCGCGCAGTCCAACCATGGTAACCTGCGACTGAGCGAAAAGAGGAGCGAATTCGTAGTCCACATTTACAACAGCATCGTCCGCAAGAAGATCAGGATTGAAGAAGATGATCTGCCCGATTTCGTAGATCATATCATAGTCTGTACCCCTCTGGAGCACTCGGCCGTTGACGGTTACCCTTTCACTACCCTCCATTACGTTCAGGACCCCCAGATTGAACGAAGTCGTCCGACTGCGGTAACTGACCTTTATGGTGTAAACGTTGTTCTGGAGCCCCAGGCTGACGGGGCTGTCATCGTAATACATCGCCCTGTTGGTATCTGTGATTGTTATGGAGTCCCCGTTCTGCTCACTCGGGCTGAGGAAAGGCTGGAGATCAGGAAATACCAGGAGTCCCCTCTCGAAATCGATATTATTCAACTCTACACGGCCGTCGCTGTCATCATCCAGCCCGAAAATGTTCAAGTAAGTCCTCTTGACCCCGTTTATCTCCTCGTCAAGGACGGGATTCTGATCATCTCCCTTATAGATCTCGATGTTGAGGCTGCTCTCGATGATATCTGTCGACCCCAGGTAGTACTGGTTCCTCAGTTGGTAATCCCATGCAGCTGACGATGTGTCTGGCCATTCTGTCGGCTTCAGCAGCTTGAGAACGCCCTTCGAAATATCTCCCACCGTGTCCCCCCCTACGGTCACATAGGAGACCGCGACGACCTCATCGTTGAGGATCGCGTGATTGAAATCTACTACAAGGTTACTCGGATCGAGCGTGTAGTCCACTCCATCCCGCTGGAGGTCGAAATTGCCGAAATATTCCTCTGGCTGACCGGACAGGTCGGGATCAATCATGGCGGTGGCTTCTACCGCCCCGCCAGTTCCCTCACTTCCGCTTTCGTTGTTCGTCCCGTTAAGGTCATCGACCCACAGGTTTATCGTCCCCGAACTCGGAACGAGAGAGCTGTCACCTGCCGAGAGAAAATCTTCAAGGCGACCCACGAGGGAGAAATGGTAGTTCTTCTGGAAATTGAAATCCCTGATGAGGAGAGAATCCTGCGATGAATGCCCCTGGAACGTCTTCTTTTCTATCTGATTTTCCTGCTTGGTGGCTACAGCCGTGAAATCCAGATCGCCAAGCTTGCCTCTGGCCTTCGCACCAAAGAGGCCCTGACTCGGGATTGTCCCGGAGACAAACCGTGATCCTGGAAGGGATAATTTGGTATCGCCCAGCTCAATTTCCTGGATAATCTCGTCCTCGTCACCTTCGTATCGTACTCTCACCTGGTTCTTCGTCTGGAATTCCCTCTCACTGTCGTGGTCGACAAATACATGGATTTTTTCACCAACCGTCCCCTCGACATTAACCCGTAAAACCTGATCCATCGAGAGGTCCGGGAATCGAGAAGCCCGTCTTATCTCGCTGGCGGGTTCCGGATCGAGGTATGTAGTAGATCCTCCGAATGAAATCCTGTTGCTGCCTTTCACCTTGAGCCCGCCACCTCTTCCTATGACAGCGGCAAGTGGTTTGGGCAGGTTCACCGGCAACTTGATGTCGGGAAGGAGTCCCTCCTGTTCGCTCGAGTCTGCGAATCTCCCACTGAAGTTTTTCTTTATAGCCGCGGCCCAGCCATTCCGAACCCCTGCATCCCAGTTATCCTTGACATACTGATCGAAAGAGTATACTTCCATTGCGGTGAGGCCGTAAAATGTTGTATCATATCTTGACTCTGAAAATACGGCGTCGGCTGAGTAATCGATACGCAGTCTGACGTACATCAAGTCTTTACTGGTATCAAAAAGGGGCGGCACCGATTTCAGACCGATAGAGTTGATGGACTCATTATTGCCGTAGGGGGAATAGGAAAACAGGTCTGCCGTTGTGCAGCATCCGGCGTCCGGCTTGAACGCCACCACGAAGGCGCAAAGGATGAGCAGGGAGATAAACGTGTCCGAACAAGCCTTCACCAGAAGAGTTCTCCATCCCCTTGCCGCCGTATTATGCGTTCAGCAGGTCGTATCGGGGTTCGAGCATGCACGATCGCGTGAAAAAACAGACAAGCGTTGACATACAGCCACCTTTGGACATCCATCCAGTTGATGTCCAGAGGGATCATGCCGCACTTTTTCACAACAAAGAACCGTAGCTTTACTCTTCTTCTGCAGGCTCCTGTTCAGGGTGGAGGAACAAACCATGAGATCGTTAATAATATAAACAGCAGCAGAGAAATACAACAGGAATAGACCGATACGTTAATTTTACCCACTGACGTTATTTAATGTTCCGGATTCCCGGAGGCTCGATACTTGAAGACATTACATAGTTACGTACTGCGAGAGCACGCGAGCCCGCTCGCCTTCTCACTCGGCATTCTCGTCAGCATCCTACTGATGAACCAGGTGGTATTGCTTTTCGACAAGCTTGTGGGGAAGGGCCTGCAATCGAGCGTCATCCTGGAAGTCCTCGGGCTCTGCATACCCTTCATCTTCGCAACAACCATGCCTATGGCAGTACTCGTTTCAACCCTGTGGGCCTTCGGCAGACTCTCTTCGGACAATGAGATAGTGGCCATGAAAGCAAGCGGCGTCAGTCTACTGTCAGTCCTGAGGCCTCTTCTATTGGCTGCGTTTCTCCTCGCCCTTCTCATGACCTGGTTCAACAATTCCATTCTCCCGGAGACGAACTTCCTGCTTCGATCTATCCTGCTCGACATCTCCTACCAGAAACCGACGATTGATATCAAGGAAGGAGTCCTGATGGATGATCTCTCCGGTTACAGCCTGCTGGTCCAGAGGATCGACAGGCTGAACTCGCGCCTTTATGACGTGACCATCTACGACTCCTCGTCGGATGGAGCTCCGAGAACAATCCTGGCTGAAGAGGGAGAGATGTCTTTCTCAGACGACAGGGAAAATCTCATCCTGAAGCTGAAGGATGGAGAAATTCACCTGGTCGACCCTGATAACATGCGAAATTATGAGAGGGTCGCGTTCAAGACTCAGACAATAGTCATCAGGAACATCGGAGGCGCATTTCAGCGCAGGGAGCACGGGACCTACCGAACAGACCGGGAGATGAGCAGTTCCATGATGATCGAGGAAGTCCACGATAACAGGGCCAGTATAGCCTCGGCCATCGAGGCAACGAACAGCAGATGGCGCTCTTCAGTCGACACGCTGTTCACGCCCTTATTGTCACAGCGCGGGAACCACACTGTGGCGGATACGACGCAGTCCTCAGGCAGCCCGGTCGAACTGGCCCTGCAGGGAATCAGACGGAACATCGTCATGAGCCAGAAGAAGGAGAAAGAAATCGAGGCACTTGAGAAACGAAACGACCAACTTATGGTGGAGGTTCACAAGAAGTATTCCATCCCGTTCGCATCGATCGTATTCATACTCCTCGGAGTTCCTTTGAGACTGAAGTTCCGGACCGGAGGTGCGGGCACCGTAATCGTTCTCAGCCTTATCATATTCACCGGTTATTACATCTTCCTCACAGGAGGTGAAAACCTCGCTGACCGTGGATTGATTCACCCCGCACTAGCCATGTGGGCGCCCAATGTCTTCTTCGGAACCATCGGCGTCGGACTTCTCTTCAGGACAACCCGAGAGGCCTCATCTTCAGCACTCAGTGTCCTGAACCCCCGGGCGTGGCTCAAGGGAAAAAAGGAGGTGACTACGTCTGAGCGTTCTTGATCGATATATCCTGCGCGAATTCTTCAAGATTTTTTTCTTCGCCGCAATTGGTTCGACTCTCCTCTCGATCCTGGTGAATATTATTGAGAAGATAGATACGTTCATCGACAGGGGCGCGACCGTGGCAGATGTCACACTCTACTATCTCTTCCATATGCCCTATGTTATCATTCTCACGCTCCCCGCAGCTGTACTGATCGGCACCATTTTCACTGTAGGTCAATGCAACAGATGGCATGAACTGACGGCGATGAAGGCTTCCGGCCTGAGCTTGTACAGGATACTCCTTCCCCTCTTCATAGCTGCGGGCGTAATAAGCACGGTAGTCCTGCTGGCAGGCGAGACCGTTCTCCCACACACAAACGAGAAGACGAGATCAATTTACGATCATCAGATACTGAAGAAGGCTGACAGGAGAGAAGTGATCAGCTCTCTACGCTACCAGGGGAAAAGGGGAGTCCTTTACTCCATAGACAACTTTCGTCCTGACGAAGGACGAATGGACCAGGTCACCCTGGTCAAGGAAAGCCCGTCCGGGAAACTCGTTTATCGCGTGGACGCCAGGAGGGGAGAATGGAAGGGAGATCACTGGCTCCTGAAAGACGGCTATCTCAGATACTTCAATGCTCAGGATGAGGAGACAACATATCGTTTCGGGGTCCTTACGTCCAGAGACCTCGAAGAAACGCCGGAGGACTTCACACGACGTAATAAGGACCCGGAAGACATGACTTATCTCGAACTGAGCCGCTACATAGACAGTCGACGCAGAGGAGGAGGGGACACGCTGGAAGATGAAGTATATTTGCGACTCAAACTTGCCTTCCCCTTTGCCAACCTTATTATCGTCCTCTTCGGCGCCCCACTGGCGACTATTTCAAGAAAGGGGGGAACGGCCGCTAATTTCGGTGTCAGTCTTCTTGTCTTTATTCTTTTCTGGGGTTTCATCCACATCAGCAGAGCGATAGGCGAAAGCGGTGCTGTAAGCCCGCTTCTCTCGGCCTGGATGGCGAACATCATCTTCGGACTGGCTGGTCTGGGTATCCTGATCAAGGTCCGCAAGTAGACCCGAGCGTTTCTGTTATGAAGGAGACATAATCCGCGAGGGGCAGGAAACTTCTTCCCCTGCTGGAGAGGGATTCTGATACCTCTCCCAGCCTGCGAACGGCAGAACTCTTCTCCTCCTCACTGCCCGAGTCTCTGAACTCCGCAAGGATTTGCTCCATTCGCAGCGCGAGGCGCTCAACTGTCGCCAATTGCCGACATCCATTCCCACTCAGCACCGTGATAGCCTGTATCGCCATATGAAACAATACCTTCTGCGCTTCGGCCATTGCGTGCGGAGTCTCCTCCCAACCACAGACCTGCCCGGTCCAGAGTCGGCCGCGGCCAATGATGATCGGCGCCAGCAGGGGGAGTTCTCTGCTGTCGAGGTCCGTCAGAAACCTGTACGACAGCAATATGAGACCGTCTGCGAGGAGCAGGCTCATTCCTTCGGCGTGTTCGTGATCGTGTGAATATGCCAGGCCCTTCCTCTGCCGATCCATAAGCAGCCCGAGCGCCCTCAACGACATCGAGAGCGATTCGAGAGAGCACGCGAAGGAGACGATCCCCGTCGATTTCAGGTCGAGGGCAGCGCAGGAGGAGAGGAAAAATGCCGATGGCATATAGTCAACCCCGCCGGGAACAGGGCGGAAGAGACGGTCTAGTTGTTCTGATGCAAGCCCTGCGACGCTCGAAACATTTGTTCGAATGGTCTCGCGCGGAACGGCAAATGCAGGATAGTCGTTCAACGGGTCCGACGGATCTCCCATCTCACCGCCCCCTGATTTCTCTAACCACTCCACCTGCTGACTCGAGAGCTTCGTCGAGTTTTTCCCAGTCTTTTCCGCCCGCCTGGGCCATTTCTGGTCTTCCGCCTCCCCTCCCGCCAACGACCCTGGCTATCCTGCCGATGATCTCTGAAGCGCTGAGGCCCTTTTCTTCTACAAGGTCTCGAGATACGGTTACCACGAGCATAGCTTTTCCCCCCAGGACGGCCCCGAGAACGCCAACACCGGAATCGAGTCGCCCCCTGAGATCGTCAGCCAGCGCCCGCAGCGATTCGACGTCACCGACCTCGACCCTTCGCACAAGAAGAGGAATGTCACCGGCCAGTTCTACATCCTCCTCTTTGATTTTCATTCCATCCCGGGCCTTCGATAGAGAAAGTTCCCTGATCTCCCTCTCGAGGACGTGAACGTCATTCTTCAACTCTTCTATCCGTCGCGCGACATTCTCCGGCGGGACCTTCAGAAGAGATGCGGCTCGGTTCATCGAAGTCCTTAGATCCGCGAAGAAACGATAGGCCTCCAGACCTACGAGTCCTTCTATCCTCCTGGTCCCCGCCGATATGCTGCTCTCCGACAGGATTACCATCATGCCTATATCTCCACTGCTCCTCACGTGGGTGCCCCCGCACAATTCTCTGCTGAATCCGTCTACATCTACGACTCTCACACGCTCCCCGTATTTTTCACCGAAGAAGGCGAGTGCTCCCATTTTCCTGGCCGCTGGATACGACATCTCGGTGATCGATACCGGGCCGTTCGAAACAATCTTCTGCTGGACCATCGATTCTATTTCATGGAGCTCGGCGCTTGAAACGGGAGAATAGTGGGTAAAGTCGAATCTCAACCTGTCCGGTCCCACAAGAGAGCCGGCTTGCTTTATGTGGCCGCCCAGTACCTCTCTCAGCGCGTAGTGAAGAAGGTGGGTCGCGGTGTGACTTCTCCTCAGTCCACAGCGTCTCTCCTCGTCAACACAGGCACTCAGCTCATCTCCAGTCCGGAGTACACCCTCCTCGATCCGGCCGATGTGCACGATTCTGCCGACCGATACAGCCTTCGCGCAGGATACCTCTATCACCAGTCCATCCCTTTTCAGGGTGCCCGAATCGCCCATCTGTCCGCCCGATTCACCATAGAAGGGCGTGGAGGTCAGATCAATTGCCACCTGATCGCCCGCCCTGGAACTCTGCACTGCCTCTCCCTTGACCTCGATTCTCTGGACTTTCCCCTTTCCTGTCAGCGATTCATACCCCGTGAATTCCACAGGCGCAATTCCCAGGTCCTGAAGATCGATACGCCCATATGATTTCTTCTCCCCTCTCGCCTGCTCGCGCTGATGAGCCATCATCTTTTCGAAGCCCTCGACATCCAGAAGAAGACCTTGTTCCTCGGCCATCGCCGCGGTGAGGTCGAGAGGGAATCCATACGTATCGTAGAGAAGAAAAGCCTTATCTCCGGGGATCACCCGCGAGCTTCCCAGGTCGGAGATCATCTTCTCAAAGAGAATCAGCCCCTGATCCAGGGTCTGACCGAACCTTTCTTCCTCGGCCTTTATTATCCTCTTAGCGCCTTCGGACCCTTCTGTCAGTTCCGGATAAGCGTGACCCATGATTTCCACGAGATCGCCTACGAGCCGATAAAGGAATGGGCCGTCGATATCGATCATCCTTCCGTGCCTGGACGCTCTACGGAGGATTCTCCTCAAAACATATCCCCGCGCCTCATTAGACGGGACAATTCCATCTACAATCGCGAAGATCAGGGTTCGAACATGATCGGCAATTACTCGAAAGGAAGTCACGTTTTCCCCGGCGTATTCACGTCCCGAAATCTCTCCTATACGCCTTATCAAAGGCGCGAGAAGATCGGTATCAAAGTTGGAGGGGACTTTCTGCAGGACAGAAGCAAGCCGCTCAAGGCCCATTCCCGTATCGACAGAAGGCTCAGGCAGGGGGGCCAGCCTGCCGGAGCTTTCTCTGTCATATTGCATGAAGACAAGGTTCCACAACTCCAGATAGCGATCACATTCGCAACCCACGTCACAGTCTCGTTGTCCACAACCAAAGTCGCTCCCCTGGTCGATCCCCATCTCCGTGCATGGACCACATGGCCCGGTATCTCCCATGCTCCAGAAATTGTCCTTCTCCCCCAGCTTGTAAATCCTGTCGCTCGGGAGACCAATCTTCTGCTTCCATATCTTCTTCGACTCATCGTCCTCTTTGTAGACGGAGACCCACAGTTTCTCTTCCGGCAGACCGACTTCATCCAGCAGGAAACGCCAGGCATACTCGATAGCCTCCTCCTTGAAATAGTCTCCAAAGGAGAAGTTGCCAAGCATCTCGAAAAAAGTGAGGTGCCTCGCTGTCCTGCCGACAAGCTCGAGATCGTTGTGCTTCCCGCCCGCGCGTATACATTTCTGGACCGTGGCAGCGCGATTGTATTGCCTTTTATCCAGGCCCAGAAAGAGATCCTTGAACTGATTCATGCCCGCGTTCGTGAATAGAAGCGTCGGATCATCGGCCGGTATTACGGGCGAACTCGCGACGGTACGGTGCCCGCGTTCCTCGAAGTATTTCAGGAACCTGGTTCTGATCTCATCGCCGTTCACTGGAGTGTATCCCCCTCTTCCACTATGTTTCTGATAACATCTTCACGGAAGCCTCTCCTCCTCATCAAGGCACACATCTTTGTTCTTCCGCTCCCGTGTACTCTCTCGAAAAGATCCCTCGCGAGCATCTCCTCATCTACACCCTCATCCTCCATAACCTCTGAAATAGCCTCCGTAGCTGTCTCTTCATTCACGCCTCTTTTTCGGAGTTCGAGCGCTATTCCCTTTCGACCCATCGGCTTGTTCCTCACTTTCTCCCGGACAAAAATCTCCGCAAATCTCAAATCATCGACGAGGTTGACGCTTTTCAATCGCGACAGGACCGACTCGACGACCTCTCCAGGGAATCTTCGTCCGAGCAACTTCCTCCTCAACTCCTCCACGGAATGCTCACGATGCGACAGGATATGTATCGCTCTCCGATAGACAATTTCCTGTATACTATTTCCCACCAGTCTCCTCATCATCAGGATGAGTCATCCGAAAAAAAATCCTTCCTCGGACGGAAGGATATCCATATCATGGCGAGGCCAGGTCAAAAGAGAAGAGTCTGATATCTCCGGGGATTCACTGCTTCTTCGACATCGTCTGTTTCTTCTTATCCTCAGGCGGGCTTGACAGCCCCATCTTCTCCTTCAGGATAGTCTCTATCGCGCAGGTCAGGTCTGTGTTGTCCTTCAGGAATCGTTTGGCATTCTCTCTCCCCTGACCAAGTTTTTCGTCCTTATAGCTGTACCAGGAACCGCTCTTCTCGATCAGGTTCTCACTTACAGCCATATCCAGAATTGCGCCTTCGCCGGATATACCCTGGTTGAACATGATGTCAAACTCAGCCTGTCTGAAAGGCGGCGCCATCTTGTTCTTGACAATTTTCACCCTCGTCCTGTTGCCTATCGCCTTATCACCCTCGATGATCGATGAAATCCTCCGGATATCCAGTCTGAGCGAGGAATAGAACTTAAGTGCCCTCCCACCAGTCGTAGTCTCGGGGTTTCCGAACATGATCCCGATCTTCTCTCTGATCTGATTGATAAAGATGACGGAAGTCATAGATCGATTGATAGAGCCTGTCAATTTCCTGAGTGCCTGAGACATCAAACGCGCCTGAAGGCCAACATGGGAATCCCCCATTTCACCTTCTATTTCGGCCCGTGGTACAAGTGCGGCCACAGAGTCGATGACAATCACATCGATAGAACTGCTCCGAACGAGGGTATCTGCGATCTCCAGGCCCTGCTCTCCAGTATCCGGCTGAGAGACCAGAAGATTATCCACGTCAACACCCAGTCTCCTCGCATAGTCAGCGTCAAGGGCGTGCTCAGCGTCGATAAAAGCAGCTATACCCCCCGCCTTCTGGCTGTTAGCAATGACGTGAAGGGCCAGCGTCGTCTTGCCTGATGATTCAGGGCCAAAGACCTCCGTCACTCGGCCCCTCGGAACACCACCGATCCCGGTGGCAATGTCCAGGTTGATCGCACCGGTCGAGATCGAGTCGATATTTGTCCTGCCCGATCGATCTCCCAGTTTCATGATCGCGCCCTTGCCGTGCTGTCTCTCTATCTGGCTGAGCGCCAGATCTAACGCCTTTTCCTTCGCTTTTGCACTCTCCATTGACCACACCTTCCTGACATTCCCCATCTACTCGCACAATTTATCAGAGGCTTCGCCACAATTCCCGGTGAGAAAACGTTAGACTGCCTCCAGTGGAATATGGCCTGCCAACTGTCCACTGGTGGCCGTCTGACCGTTCATTCTACAAAGGCTCTGAAAACTCCGGGTCGGGTTGCTTTTCCTTGAGTTTATCCCACTCTTTCTTCGTCTTTCCGACGAAGTATTCAACGCCCAGGCCGTTGAATATCGCAGCAGCCTCTCTGAAGTGCCTGTCCGCCTCCATAAGATCCCCCGGTGAAGAGTAGTTCTTCGTCAGGAAAACCGCTGCATCAAGAAGTGTCTTGGCCCTCTCATAACGTTCATTGATCGAGACCAGGCCATCGATACCCTGGCAATAGTAGCTTCTTGCTCTATCCGTGTCACCCATCGCGTCGAAGATCTGGCCAAACACCCGGTACGCAACCGCCTCTTCATACCTGTCTCTCAGCCTTAGAGAAAGAGAGAGAGATTTCTCACAAGCCTCGAGAGCCTTATCGAGGTTACCTGTCTTGACCAGCAACTCTGCCGACCGCCTCTCCAGTTCTCCGATCAAATCGCCCTCTGAAGCGATATCCCTGGCCAGAGAAAGGGATTCGTCATAAAAAGCGCTCGCCGCGGCGAAGTCACCGCGATCAAAGGCAAGTTCCCCGCTGAACTCGAGCGAAAGGCACAGTTCTCTCATATAGCCTTTCTCCCTCGAGACCTCTCTCGCCATCGCGTAGTACTCCTCAGCCTCATCCCATTTCCGCTGCATCATGAAGAGATTGCCGAGAGAGATGTACTTGCGGACGATTGCAAGGAGGTCTCCCAGGCTGTTCCATAGCTCCAGACTGCGTCTGATGTACTCTTCCGCTTTCGCCCAGTCGCCCAGCATCAGGTTGACCGTCCCCATATTCCCGACGATCGAGGCCGTTAACCCGTCCTCTTTCAGCGGCTCACTGATCCGTAAAGCCCTGTTCAGCAGCTCCAGAGATTTCTGCCACTCGGATTCTACGAAATGCAACTGTGCAAGGAGATTGATGACCTTAGCCAGCTCGTACGATCGTTCCGTCTGATCCAGATGGTTGAGGCAATCCTCATAGTATCGCCTGGCAGAACCGAGATCGCCCTGGTGGAGCGAGACACTTCCGAGAGTAAGGAGGATTTCCTGCATTTTCCTCCGCTTGTCATTTCCTTCGAGCTTCCCGAGGACTTCCCGGCACTCGAATTCAGCCTCGTCGTACGATCCGATCTGGAGGTTTATCATGGCCGAAATCATCCTCACTTCTTCAAGCTCCTTGTCGATCGCGTCCAGCTCGGTAGCGAGATAGAACTTCATCTCTTCTACCATTTTCAAGGCCTGGCTGTATTCACCTTTTGCGCAAAGACACTCGACAATCGCTCTCCGAAGTCCGGCATGCTCGACTACGCCACTCTTTTCACTGGCACCCTCAAGGACCTTCCTATAACAGTTGATGGCCTCGTCGTGCTTGTTTTCTTTCCTGAACTTGCGGGCGAGATCAACCAACCTGTCTTCCGGGTCTCCGTCCCATGATGGTGCTCTCGCCTTCTGCCTCCCTGCATTCCGTTCATCAGGTGCTTTTAGAGTCTTCCTTCTGGTCGCCATCGCCTTCTCCTCCCCCTAATGATCGAGGAAAGAAAACAAGTCATTCAGGAATAAGTCGAACGACGCCTTCTTCTGCTCGCGGGAACCGGACACTGTTCCGTGTCCCGAGGTTCCTATGCTATGGTCCGGGCCTCTCTTGAACAACGGGTGCTGATCGTCATTTCCGCTTTGCTGTACCGAACCTGGATCCCACGGCCTGCCATCGACAGCATCGACCTCTATACACCACAGATCACCCACACCGAGCGAAATAACGATCGCGGCGCCAATCACTGCCACAGCCTTTCTAAAAAGAGGCATAGCCCCCCCCTTTCTTCAGCAATTCCCGACTTCGGGGAATAACGTACACTCCGTAATGAAGCACAAAATGTACCTCCCCCTTTGACAACCTATTAAACCATGCAACCCTTTATATCGCTATCATTTGCCTGTTGCTTGCCACAAACAGAGTCGTCGCTCGATTCGTCTATTCTATCAATAATCGTCATTTGATACGAGAAAGCCAGAGCGCCCGGGAAACGAATGTCGCTCCCCCTGCAACTACAGCATCCTCAGACCCGCAATCCACACACTATATAAAATAACAAAAACAGCGACCCAAATAAAGCTTTGTTTTCCCGAAGGAGTCCCGTCGGCTCGAAATCCATGCCTTATCATCCCCAGGACCGCGCATATCCAACCCAAAAGAGCGATTCCCGAAACGAGCGACCAGAATCGGGATGGTAGAAAATCCTTTAAACCTGTCAAATCTCCATTCATGACCGGGTCCTCATATCTATTCCCAGTAGTGCCGGGCCCCCGGGTCTTCATGCACGACTACCATTCCCAGGTCGAGATAGTCCAGCGAGAGTTTATCCTTCGGAATCGAATAAAACCTCTCAGCCTCAACCAGGGCGAGGGAAACCCTGTAATCTCCGTCTCTGGTATCGGGAGGAACATAGCCATCAAACTCGTCCGCGACAACGACACCCGGTACGAGATTTTCGTGAGAGATCAATCCGCTGCCGAGCGTGTATATCTCGAGGAAGGAATTCTCCTTCAACTCGTATTCTTTCAACTCCCGGTCACGCTTGAAACGAAGCATCGCTATATAATTATCATTCAGAGGCCTGACCGCGGACCAGAAAATCCGCACACGAAACAGGTCTCCTTCCGCAAGCTCCGCATGATCCAGATCAACACCAGATAAATCCACTCTCTCATTATACCTGAAACCGCCTGGAAATGCAACTTTCGGGATCCTTCCTTCGAGAAATGGTGGGATCCCCTTGACCTCTATGCGGTATAACCCCCGCTCGATCTCATGGAGAAAGAACCTGTCATTGAGGAAGGAGTCGTACTTTACGAGATAGCATGTCTTGTCACGTGCTTTGAGGAGCAGGACGTCCTCCAGCTGTCTCTTGTAGACACGGCCCACCCTGGCTTCGAAAGTCTCGGATCTGGAGTCCACTGTCTGAAGCATCTCCTGTCGTACATTCAGTGACATCAGTCCCCTGTCGAATATCTCCACATCGGGTCTCATCCCTTTCACGTAATGGTAGTACCAGAGGAGGGGAGTCATTTCGTAAATTGACGCAATGAAACCGTTGTCTCCGACCTTTTCCAGTGTTTCCCTGGCAAACTCGTCGGGAAGACGACCCTTCGAATAGTCGTTGAGTCCAAGACCCTTCAGCAGAGAGAGTGAAACAAGGAGCATAAGCCCGGCTTCCACTCCACATCGCGCGATTCTGCGCTTCATCCCCGAGGGGACCACGCCGGAAGTCCTCTTCAACAGATGTGCGCTCCCAACCCCGATCCATATCGCCCAGAAAAGAAACGAGGGGATGAAAAAGACGTACTGGTCAACTACTCCATAGTCCACAAAAAAGGCAAAGTAAGCCAGAAAAGCAGCGAAGAATGTCAAGAAAACCCACCGGTCCTTGTGAAACTGGCTCAGTGCGCCATACAGGCCCAGGATAAAACCAACATACAGAAAATCTCTCATGAGTTTCACAAGATAGAACGTTATCGGTTCATCCAGTCTGCCGATCGTATACTGGAACATGTCGGCCTTGACTATCCGGCCCGTCACCAGCCAGAAGAGTCCAGACAGCTTACCGGGGTCTACGCCATGGAGGGCTGGATAGTTGAATGGGGCGGGGATGTGAGCGCGCAGGGGGATAAAGATGTAGATCGACAGACCGGTGGCGAAGAATAGCAGCGAGGGAAGGAGCCTGCGACAAGATAAAATATCTTTCCTCCGGTATTTCAGGAGAAAGATGAAAAGCGCGGGCAGCATGAGAACCGTGGACATGTGATGTGTAAAACTCAGTCCAACGGCGAACGCCAGCAGGAAGACGATCCTCCTGTCGTCGGTATCCCTTGATCTCAACAGGAGGTAGGTAATCAAAGTAAGAAAAAAAGTATGCAGCGTGTAGACCTCGGCGATCTCCGCCTGAGACCAGAATGTGAAGGAAAAACCGAAAAGGAGGGCACCTGCCGCGGAAGCCAGTCTCGTCTCCTCGAGGAGCTGAATAATCAGATAAAGCATCGCTACCGTCAGGGAGGCCATCATCGCGGAAAAAAAATTGACGGCCAGCGGACTGTCAATACCGGGCAACAGCGTAAGTAGTTTTCCCAGTTGAATATACAGGGGGTATCCGGTGGGATGCGGGATGCCGAGCACCGTCGAATGGAAGACGAACTCTGCACTGTCCATCAGCCATAAAGAAGGGCACAGGTTCTTCGTGTAGATCAGGAGTGTCGTCGCGAACAGGATGGCAGGCATCCAGAATTCCGGTCGCGTTCGTAGTCTGCTTCCCGACTCTCTCAAGCACTTCCCTTCCGCGCGGGATCTATCAGCACCTCACTTGCCGAACTCCGCCTCGAAGGCCTCTATCGCGTGGTCAATGTCGGCAGTGAAGACGTCCATGTGCGTGACTGCGCGCATCGTCATCACTCCGAAAGGGACTACCAGAACATCCCTCTCACGAAGCTTCCTGACTATGTCTGAGCTGGTGCTGTTTTCGCGCGTAATCCTTATGATCACGATGTTTGTGTCGACACGATCCGGTTCCACCTCCAGCCCGCGCAGCTCTGCCAGGCCCGCAGCCAGTCTTCTCGCGTTGGTATGATCGTCCGCGAGTCTCTGAACGTTATTCTCGAGGGCGTAGATACCCGCTGCCGCCAGTATACCGGCCTGGCGCATACCTCCTCCGAGAATCTTTCGGATTCTGCGCGCCTTCCGGATGAGCTCCCGGCTTCCCGACAGGCAGCTTCCCACGGGAGCGCCGAGCCCCTTTGAAAGACAGACAGACACGGTATCGGCCAGGCGCGCGTACTCCTTCACGTCAACCCCCGAGGCGACCGAGGCGTTAAAGAGCCTGGCACCATCGAGGTGCACAGGCACACCTTTCTCAAGAGCGAAATCAGAAATGCGCTTCATGGCATCGACGGGAAATATCATTCCTCCCGCCCGGTTATGAGTATTCTCAAGGGCTATGAGACCGGTAGGCGGTCGATGGAGGTCGCCGGCGCAGTATGCTGCCCCGACCTGCTCACGGGTGATCGCGCCATAGCTGCCCTCGACAGGCCTGAACTGAACGCCTGACAGAATCCCGGGCGCGCCCCCTTCGAAGTTGTAAAGGTGGGCCCCGGCTTCTGCAATAACCTCGTCTCCCGGTGAAGTGTGGATCTTTATCGCCGTCTGATTCGACTGGGTCCCACTCGGAAAATAGAGGGCCGCCTCCTTTCCGAGCATCTCCGCCACAAGCTCTTCCAGGCGGTTAACAGTCGGGTCGTCTCCGAAGACGTCGTCCCCCACCTCGGCACTGGCAATTTTTTCCCTCATTTCAGGCGTCGGCCTGGTCACAGTATCCGAACGTAGATCTATCAATTATCCTGCCTTGTCATCATATTTCAAAGGAAGCGATCGATGGCGTCACGACTCGGATCTTCACATATGTCAATGAGATGAGAAGATGTGCCCGCCATCTTCGGGACGCTGCTGGAAAAAACGCGGGGAAGCGATCAGAGCAGGACAGGAGAGGCTTTCCCCGGGGGCGTTCATCTCAACAGAACCATCTTCTTGCTCAATTGAAGGACAACCTCCTGAGTTTCCGTTCGGCTGACCGTAAGCATGTAATAGTAGGAACCACTCGATACCGGCCCGCCATTATCATCTCTTCCGTCCCAGCGGACGGAATACCTGCCCGGCCCCACCTCTCTCTCCATGAGGTTTCTTATCTGTTGTCCTCTTATGTTATAAATCGACAGCTTCGCCTCCAGGGGAGAAAAAGCATCATCCGCTTCCTCCTCTTCGAGCGAGAATGTTATCTCGGTCTGCGGATTGAAGGGGTTTGGATAGTTCTGCCCCAGATCGACCTTCAGAGATGCAGGTATGTCTGTCGTGAAAATCACCTTGAGCGGCTCGGAAAACAACTCCTCTCCAGACCTGTAGACAACGCCCAGCAGGTACTGGTATGCGATACCATCCTGGAGGTTGGTATCGAGGAAGGATTCTTTCTCCTGTGGTACCGGCGCGTCGTTCAGCCGGGTATACTCCGCCGAGGACGGCTCGTCGGTATGGTCCTGGAGTTCGGACCTGTACAGGTTGATCCCCTCAATCATTTCATCATCCCGGTTTTCCCATGTCAGGCGTATCCCGCCCTCCACCAGGCTGGCAGTGAAAGAGGGATTAAACACCCGGACGCTCCTTCTCGAATTCGGACATCCAGGCGTGCCTTGAAATTCCGCGTCGGCGACGACGGCGGTCTCCCAGTTTCCTGGTTCATCAGGACCATCAAGCGAAACCCGCTCCATTGACGCCCCATCCGTGCCCCGGGAGCCGGCCGGCCAACGCTCCCCCGCCATGTTTGCTGTGCTGACGACGTTTCCGTCATCATCCTGCAGAATGACAAAATCTCCATCACGGTCCAGGAGAAGATCCTCAATGATGATCTCATGAAAGCTGCCGTCGGCTTGAGTTCCTCCGAATTCACCGTTCGACAGGAGGAGGCGTTCCCCTTTCTCCATCCATCCATCCAGGTGATGTCTGGCACCATTATTCATAAGAGTCCATCCCCTGAGGTCCACCGTCCGATCTAGAGAATTGGCAAGCTCGACATACTGGTTTTCACCTCCCCAGAAGACCTCGCTGATCGAGACATCACCGTACTCGATCTCCGAACGGCTATCCGTCTCGAATGAGAGCGTCGATGACAGGCACGGACCGTTTCCCCAGCCATCGTAGAGATATAGAACGGCGGTATAGTCGCGATCCTGTCTCAGGTCGTCCAGACGCAGCGCATGGTCTCGATCGAGGTCCCCGTATGCGACACCCTCGTCCCCTTCTCCATCCAATTCTACGACCGGCCAGACAGGTGTGCTGGTTGTAAAACAGACGCTCGCCCCGTCGTCAGTGATCAGCCTGATTTCCGGGTATTGTTCGAAGACAACATCGCACACTCCGCTTCTCGTGTACCTGTCTTCAAGGAGATACGCGATCAAATTGAGTGAGAAGTCTATGTTGTCCACCTCCCCTCCTTCGGGTACTGCCGAAGTCAGGAGATAAGGATCGGAGACCAGAGCGATTTTGCCGCTACCCAGTGCTGTCACCAGATAAAGTGGTCCTCTCCCCTCCCCCTCGGGACCAGTAAGGACACTGGCCGCGTCACTCCAGGCATTCAGCCGGAGACCATGCCCTGATGACAGCCTTGAAACCGCGCCGAATGGTCCATGGATGACGGGGTCGTCGGCCCCGGCTTCGGGGATATAACGCACTCCGCGCAAAGGCTTTGTCGACTGAGTAAACCATGTCCGTCTACCGGCATCTGTACTGACGAGGACATTGAGAAGTTCATTGAGATAATCGGCAGAGTCATTATGTCCTACCTCGTCGTCGCCACTTCCGGCCAGCACGATGGAACCCCCTGAATCGAGAAAAGAGCGAATAGCAGAAACCTCCTCCGGGGAGAATGAACGGTGTGGTTCGCAGATGACGAAAAGATCGAACAAGCTGAGGTCCTGAGAGTTGTCGTTCTTGAGCCAGGTCACCGATCCTTCTGGTGGCAGAGTCTCGAGAGAGTATCTGCCGGTCATGCGGAGCCTCTGAGCGAGGTCAGACAGCGGACCGCGCCATCCATCGTCTCCCCACGGGTGTTCAGGGAGCGGAAGAGGCTCGTCATCATCGATCACCCATGGCACGCCATGATGGTTCTCATCCCTGCTGTGATCGAAGAGAACACGATAGTCCGCTACCGCGTCCGCGCGCTCCTGCGCTGGCAGAGACATGGACAGGCACAGAGAGAGGAAAAGGAAGATTATGAGAAAATACCTCATCATGGCAGGGCCCGGTAATTCGTCCAGATGGATAACTAAGTCGCACCGCGGACCACCAGAAGGTGGACCAACTGTTCCTGTTCAGCTATCAAAAGCGGCGCGATACGTCCGGCTTCGACAAGAGGCATATATGATATCCTTGCGAATCAGGATTAGTATAGCACTTTGCCCGCTCTCCTGCAAGGCAAAAAACCTGCTGAAGAAGGCGTTTTTCTTACCATGCGGACAACAACCTGTTAGAAATCAACTACTTGAACCACTGTCGCATATAGCGGTCGCTGACCCTCTTCCGTCTGGAAATGACTTTCCTCTTTCTCAATGCCTCGGGCAGGAGTTCGAAGAACTGCCTGTAGCCAGAGAACAGGTGCGGTTCCACGAATATCACGTATCCCAGCTGAGCCGTCTCATAAAAAACGAGATATGGAAGGTGGATCAGGAGATTAGTGAACGACTCGCTCTTGACCAGCATCAGGTACCGGTTTCGGAATTGAAGCTGACGGAAGCGTTTCGGCGTCTCTTTCCTGCTCCTGGGTGAGTATCCTCTCACATGATAAGCAACAGCTTCCGGATTATATCTGCATTTCCACCCCTGGAGCTGTGCGCGCCATGCGAGGTCCACTTCGTCTCTGTAGATAAAAAAAGTCGAATCGAAGTACTCGTCGTCTATCCTGATATCCTCGAGCATCTCTCTTCGATAGATGGGTGCCGCCCCCGAGGGACCGAAGACGAATTCCTCTCTGTCGTATTGTCCGGTATCCTCCTCTCCATAGCCCCTGTCGCGATTCTTCCTCATGCGATTGATGGCAAGACCTGTGGAGTCTATAATCCTGTACGTCGGAAACTCCGTCTCGTCGGGACGGATCTGCAGCAGTTTCCCCTCCGCCATCCCCACATCATCACCAGACTCCAGCGCCCTGACCTTCTCCTCTATGAAATTCCTCGACAGGAAGATGTCTGCATTCAGGAGCATTACATAGTCTCCGTCTGTCTCTGCAATACCCCGGTTGTGTCCCCCGACATAGCCGAGATTCTCCTCGTTCTGCACTATCCTGATGCCCGGGAAGTGCTCGCTGACATAGTCCGAGGAGCCATCCGTAGAGGCATTGTCAATCAGCGTTACTTCGTATTCGGGATAGGATTGATCGAGGATAAGCGGCAGTGTCTTCTCGAGGTACTGTCTCTCATTTGTGTTAAGTATGTTTACGGAAACCTTCCTCAATGTTCAGACCTCGACAGCGGAGACTGCGGACTGCTGGTTGATCCTCAGCTTGTGATGTCTTCCGGCGGCTATCAGATGGTGAGTCCCTTGTCGGTCAGCTCCTGACGCGCTTTTTCAAACGAATCTGTCGCGGTCTGCTGACGAACCCAATCGGTAAGAACACTTATACCGTCTTCAAAGCTGACCTTCGGTTCATAACCGTAAAGACTGCGGATCTGAGATATGTCGGCCTAGCAGTGACGGATATCTCCTCCACGGAACTTGTTCACGATCTCCGGGGAGAGTTCCACCTGCAGGTTTGACATGAGAAGGTTGGCTACATCAAGCACGGAAAGCGGTCTGCCCGTTCCCACATTCAACGCCTGGTAGTCTCCCTCGGATCTCTCCATGGCGAGCATTGTGGCCTGGACTATGTCGCTTACGTGTGTGAAATCACGCCTCTGCAGGCCATCCTCAAAAATCACGGGAGGGTGTCCGTTAAGAATCCTGGACGAGAATATCGCAGCCACACCTGTATATGGATTTGACAGGGCCTGCCTGGATCCGTATATGTTGAAGTACCTGAGGGCAACACACGGGATCTCATATGAGAGGCAAACGTTCAGGAACATCTCCTCGTGGTCCCTCTTCGTTATCGCGTACACGGACGTCGGGTGGACCGGCTTCTCTTCGTGCGTCGGAATCGGTGTGGAGACAGATCCGCACTTTGGGCAGTTCATCTCCCACTGTTTTTCGCGAAGTTGCTCTACGGGCCTGAGCCTGGGCGAAATCTTTCCACAGCTGTCGCATTGGTACTGGCCCTCACCATAGATAGACATCGATGAGGCGACGACAACTTTTTCCACGCTGTTCTTTCCTGTAGCGATCTCCTCGAGGAGTACGGCACCTCCCAGCGTGTTGGTTTCGGTATACTTGCTAATCTCATACATCGACTGAGATACACCCACAGCGGCTGCCAGATGGACGACAATTTCGATCTCCTCAAGGGACTTGCTGACAATTTCCCGGTCGAGTATATCTCCCTTTATGAACTCGGCCTCTGGATTAAGATAGTCGGGAACCCTTTGCTCCGCACCGTGCACCTGGGGGCTCAGGTTGTCCAGGATCCTGACTGAGTGACCTTTTTCGACAAGAGCGTCTACAAGGTGCGAGCCCACAAACCCGGCTCCTCCAGTCACAAGGATTTTCATTACCAACTCCCTTCCGGCATAAAGTAAATATCCCCGGGCTCAGCTACACGGGGAACACATGTCGCAGATGGCTAATCTTACAATAAAAGGCCTGAAATGTCAACGTCCCGGGTGCTTCTTTACACGCGTGAGTCGAGCGTCTTTCTCATCGCCCTGATGTGCTCCGGAGTGGTTCCACAGCAACCCCCTATGACCGATACGCCCGCGTCGATGAGATCGGCTGTCTTCTCCGCGAAGAAATCAGGCGTTTCGGAGTAGACGAGAGTACCATCACTCAGCTCAGGCCTGCCCGCGTTGGATTGAATGATCACGGGGAGAGAAGAGTTTGCCTTGAACTCCCGCGCTATCTCTATCATGTTGACGATCCCATTGCCGCAGTTCGAACCTATTACATCTGCTCCAGCTTCCTGCAGAGCGGTGGCGGCCTCCCCTATGCCGGCCCCCATGATAGTAAAGAAACCTCCGGGAGTCTTGTCGAACGTCATCGTTGCCATTACGGTAGTTCGCGTGGAGACATGCCTGGCGGCTCTTACAGCAAGCACGGCCTCGTTTAGATCCGTCATCGTCTCAACACATATCATGTCCACTCCCGCTTCGACCAGCGCTCTAATCTGCCGCTCGAACCCTCGAGTCAGTTCTTCGGGTTCCGCATCACCATATGGTTTCAGGAGTCTTGCCGAAGGCCCGCACGACCCGGATATGTACGCGCGATCGTCAACAGCCTTCCTGACCTCCAGGACCGCGATGGTGTTGATCTCTTCTGCTTTCTTGTCAAGGCCATACTCGGCCAGCTTCATGGGTGACGCGCCAAACGTGTTCGTCTGTACTATCCCGGCGCCCGCATCGAGATATCGCCTCGCGATCTGACCCAGGATTGCCGGCCTCGTGATATTCAGACGCTCCGGACACTCACCCGGCTCGAGGCCCTCCCGGAAGAGCATCGTCCCCATGGCGCCGTCGGCAAGAACGACTTCTCCCCGCCCCAGGCGTTCGAGTAGAGGCTCCATTTCAAGGTCCGCCCAACAGCCGCTTCACACAGTCGACTGCGTTGGCGGCATCGTACGAGTACGCATCGACTCCTATCTCCTTCGCGTACTCCTCGGAGACGGGAGCGCCCCCTATTATGATCTTCACCGAGTCCGAGAGGCCTCTTTCCGTCAGAAGGTCCATGACCTTTTTCATCACGGGCATCGTGGTGGTAAGAAGGGCGGACATACCGATGACATCTACCCCTTCATTTTCGACCGCTTCGACAAACTTGTCCGCCGGTACGTCTCTGCCGAGATCCACTACCTCGAATCCGGCCCCCTTGAGCATTATCCCGACAAGATTCTTCCCGATATCGTGAAGGTCCCCATGGACCGTCCCGAGCGCGACCTTTCCGACATCGGACACGCCATCTCTTATCAACAGTGGCTTGAGCTGGTCCATTCCCGCGTACATCGCGCGCGCGGCCATCAGCACATCCGGAAGGAATATCTCGTGCTGCTTGAATCGCTTTCCTATGATATCCATCCCCGCGATCAGTCCCTTATCGAGGATCTCCTTTGGTGATATACCTTCCTCGATGGCCTGCGATGTCAAATCGAATACCCTTTCCCCGTCTCCCTGCTGCAGATATTCGGATATCTCACTCAAGACACTCATATTGTTCCTCCACGATGGCCCCACGCGAGACCATCCATAGCTTCATTTCTGAGACAGTGCTTTGATCCTCTGTCGACACGACTTCGTGCGGCATTGCGTGCAGAATGGAAAAGTATTGTCAAAGAGGTGGATATCCACTGCACCGGAGACCAGAAGGCCTGTGACTGATTTCAATGGTTTCATGAGAAAGCTGTCGTTCAGTGATATGTCAATTCTCCCCGGGCAGAGATATTGAAAGAGTTTCTTCTGCCCGCTGATGTGCCATCCGCAATATCCCGGGCTGTAACCCATGACAACGCTATCCGACCCGGTCAGGCCCCTCGCCAGCAGTCCCCGGTGGTAATGTTTTTCCATGAACACGACAGCATTGTGTGCCGCCAGCGAAGCTACCGTGTCGAGAAACGCACCAGGCGCAAAGTTTTTCTTCTCAAACAACTCCTCAATCCTCAGACAGACATCGCGACCCATGGTCAGGGCGAACAGGGCCAGTCTTTCAGCTCGCGGAAAAACTCGCTCCAGGGGAGTCTCGCCAGCGTTCTTTCCTTCACCTTTGAAGATTGTCTCAAAATCGGCGGCGGGCAACTCCTGCAGCATCGCAGCCGGTTTTGCCGTGGAAGCGAATATCTCGATGGAATCCGAGAGGGCATCGTGGACCCTCTGCGTGGCCGGGCGCCCCTCGGGCATTCCCTGATCGCGGAGCACGGCGTCACCCGGAGGGAGGATCTTTTCAATGTCGAGGCTTATGATCGAGCTCACCGCGGTAACTCCGGGAGCTTATCCTGACCGTGTCGTCCGGCCTCACTCTCCATGAGACTTCTCAGCGCTCGTCGGGTCTCATCCGGCAGGCTTGTCGGTTCATAGTCGGCAAGCATCTTCTCCACCGCGCCATGCGCTCGTTCACCGAGTGTGAGGCCTCCTTCCTCCTTCCATCGCTCCCTGTTAGCTCGATCAATAACCACGCCGGGGAAGAAATGCTCCTCCTTCAGATAGCGACGGGTGTGCTTCGAGATCAGGAGGT
>CAZOAR010000002.1:0-90722 GCA_964577985.1 uncultured Gemmatimonadota bacterium
AATCCCATCGCACAATAAGGCCGATTCCGGACAAGCCGGAATGACGCGCAAAAAGTGGGGAAACTCCGAATAGGAAAAACTGCTTGATTTTTCCGCCCGGACAGTTTACTTTCTCCCCGATGTCAGCCTTCTCGCAGGGCAGCTCCCGGGTACGCCGGCAGAGACATTCTGATCTCTTAGCGGTGTGGACAACCGGGACGGCACACACGTACCGTCGGAATATTCCAGCCCCGGACATCCATGTTGTATTCATCTTTTCCGTGTCGACCCTCCGCGTAGCGCGATCGACCTTTTGAATTGCTGAACACGGAGTCTGTATTATGCAAACGTTTACTTCTACGGTCTGGTCTTCTGTGGGCAGAAAGTTCCTCAACGGGATAACGGGACTGCTGCTGAGCATATTCATTCTGGTGCATCTGATAGAAAACTATCTCCTTTTCAGCGGGGCCAGGACCTTCAACCTGTACGTACACTACCTTACCAGTCTCGGCGGAATGCTCTACTTCATAGAGTTCCTTCTGGCGATGGTCTTCCTGTTTCACATGATCACCGCCGTCACGGTCTGGATAAGCGGGCTGCGGGCCAGGCCGCACGCCTACGCGGTCCTCAAGAGTGCAGGGGGCGAGAGCCGCCAGACGATATTCTCGAAGACGATGATCTATACGGGCACCCTCCTGTTGATATTCCTGATTCTGCACCTCAGGACATTCAAGTTTGGACCGCACTATCTCGCCACATACGACGGCCTCGAGGTCCGCGACATGCACCGACTCGTAATGGAGGTCTTCACGGGCGGAGCGTATTTCCTCTGGTATGAAGCCGTAATGATCCTCCTCGGTTTTCACCTGAGACACGGGTTCTGGAGTGCGTTCCAATCGCTAGGGCTCAGCCATCCCAGGTACAGCCGATGTATCTTCACCGTCGGATATCTCTTCGCCATCGTGATAGCGATTGGATTTCTGGCAATACCACTATGGATATATATCACTGGAGGTGCCCAATGAAGCTGGATTCGAAGGTTCCCGAGGGACCAATAACCGAAAAATGGGATAAACATCGTTTCGACAGCAAGCTGGTCAACCCGGCGAACAAGCGAAAATACACGATAATTGTGGTCGGTACCGGGCTGGCAGGAGGCGCAGCCGCGGCGACACTCGCTGAGCTGGGCTACAACGTTCTCAGCTTCTGCATCCAGGACTCCCCGCGCCGCGCGCACAGCATCGCAGCGCAAGGGGGAATCAACGCCGCCAAGAACTATCCGAATGACGGTGACAGCATCTGGCGTCTCTTCTATGACACGGTCAAGGGAGGCGACTACCGCTCCCGCGAGGCCAATGTTTACCGTCTCGCCCAGGTCAGCAACAACATCATCGACCAATGCGCTGCCCAAGGCGTGCCCTTCGCCCGTGAGTACGGGGGCCAACTGGCGTATCGCTCCTTCGGCGGGGCGCAGGTGTCCAGGACGTTCTACGCGCGCGGCCAGACGGGACAGCAACTCCTCCTCGGGGCGTATTCCTCGCTCATGCGGCAGGTGAGCCTGGGGAAGGTGACGATCATGCCTCGCCGCGAGATGCTCGACCTGGTGGTTGTAGACGGCAAGGCGCGGGGGATAACCGTCCGCAACCTGATCAGCGGGAAGCTGGAGTCGTATGCCGGCCACGCGGTTCTACTGGCCACCGGCGGGTACGGCAATGTCTTCTATCTCTCTACAAACGCCGTCAACTCGAACTGCACCGCCGCCTGGCGATGTCACAGGAAGGGTGCCCTCTTCGCGAACCCGTGCTTTACGCAGATCCATCCCACCTGCATACCGGTTTCGGGCGACCACCAGTCGAAACTCACCCTGATGAGCGAGAGTCTACGCAACGACGGCCGGGTCTGGGTCCCGAAGAAAGAAGGGGATAAGCGTCCGCCGAACGATATACCCGAGGATGAGCGCGACTACTATCTCGAGAGAAAATACCCGAGCTTCGGCAACCTGGTCCCCAGAGACGTAGCGTCGAGAAATGCCAAGGAGGTGTGCGACGGCGGCCGTGGTGTCGGCGAGACAGGCCTCTCGGTCTACCTCGATTTCGCCGAACCGATCGGGCGCCTCGGAGAAGAGACCATAAGGGAACGGTACGGAAACCTGTTCGAGATGTATGAACGGATCACTGATGAGGACCCATACAAGGTGCCGATGCGGATATATCCCGCGTCACACTACGAGATGGGAGGCCTCTGGGTCGACTATAACCTGATGAGCACCATCCCGGGGCTTCATGTACTGGGAGAGGCGAACTTCTCGGATCACGGGGCAAATCGGCTGGGAGCGAGCGCTCTGATGCAGGGCCTCGCAGACGGCTATTTTATCATTCCTTACACGCTGGGCCACTATCTGACCACAGCGGCGCCGGACCCTGTAACAACGGACCATCATGCGTTCAAGAAGTCGGCAGAAGAGGTGGATAACCGCTTGAAAGAGCTTCTCTCAATCGACGGAAGCCGGACCGTCAAAGAATTCCACCGCGAGCTCGGGAAGATAATGTGGAATAACGTGGGCATGTCTCGCAGCAGGGCGGGTCTCGAAGCGGCGATCAACGATATCCGGCAGCTTCGGGCTGAGTTCCGGGAAAACGTCCGGGTCGCGGGAAAGGGGGAGACATTCAACAAGAACCTCGAGATGGCAGGAAGGGTCGCGGATTACCTGGAGCTGAGCGAACTCATAGCCCGTGACGCCCTCAACAGGGCGGAGTCGTGCGGCGCCCATTTCCGGGAGGAGAGCCAGACAGAGGAAGGCGAGGCCAGACGCGATGATGAGCATTTCGCATACGTCGCCGCATGGGAATACAAGGGTAAGGATCAGGAACCGGAACTGCACAAGGAGCCGCTCACGTTCGAGAACGTGCCGTTGACTTCGCGCAGCTATAAATAAGGAGCTATCACGATGAGCGAGAAACGTTTGACACTGAATCTCAGAATATGGCGGCAGCCCGGACCTGACCGGAAGGGAAAGCTGGTAGATTTCAGGATAGACGGCATCAGCCCGGACATGTCTTTCCTGGAGATGCTCGACGTCCTCAACGAGAAGATAATCCGCGAAGGTGGAGAGGTCATAGAGTTCGACAACGATTGCCGGGAAGGTATCTGCGGGATGTGCAGTTTAGTGATAAACGGGCTTCCGCACGGCCGCGGAAAGGGGTCAGCCACCTGCCAGCTACATATGCGTCGCTTCAGGGATGGTCAGACTATCACCGTGGAACCGTTCCGTGCCCGCGGATTCCCGGTCATAAAGGACCTTGTCACGGACCGCAGCGCCTTCGACCGCATTATCGCGGCGGGGGGCTACACGTCCGTGAATGCCGGGGGGGCGCCTGACGCGAATTCCATCCTGATTCCAAAGGAGAAGGCCGAAGAGGCGATGGACGCGGCAGCGTGTATCGGTTGTGGCGCCTGCGTGGCGGCCTGCCCGAACGCCTCGGCCTCGCTCTTCGTGGCGGCCAAGATCTCCCAGTTCGCCCTCCTGCCACAGGGAGCGCCTGAACGAAAGCGAAGAGCACTGGCGATGATAGAGCAGATGGATAAGGAAGGCTTCGGTGATTGCTCCAACCACGCCGAATGCGAGGCCGTCTGTCCCAAGGAGATCTCCATCTCAAACATAGCGCGTATGAAACGCGAGTATTTCAAGGCCGCGATAGGGTGATCGATACCCGCAGGCGGCGCGGCTTCAAGTGAGCCCCCCTTGACGACGGGTATCACCCTCGCCAGGGGGGGCTCTCACTTAACGGGGAACCCGGTTCCCCGGAATCATTGCTTGCCCCTCAGGGCGCAGGGTTGGCCGGGTCGAGTATCCTCACCGCTGTCGTGTCAACGCTCAATGTGTCTCCCAGGTTGTAATCGATAACTATCCCCTGAAGATCCACATTGAGGTTCACCGGTGCGGCGCCGGGCACTGTGACAGGAATTGAACCTCCACGCTGTCCCCCGGGCTGGATGGGAACGCCGCTTGCCGGATATGGAGCAAGGACCGGAAAGACGCCGCCGCCCGGAAGCAGGGCGTCGAGGATCACCTGGACCCGCCTCGACTGCGTGTCGTTGTTGAATACGGTGATATCCTCGTGCACCTGGTCGCCCGGAAAGACAGAGGCGAGTGCAGGCGCAAGGCTGATGGCCTGGTTATAGGTTCTCTGGAGCACCACGCTCTGTATCTTGTCCTGCGTGATGGCAAGAGACGAGACCGTGGTTCCCTGCACACCACTCTCCTGCGTCGGGATGTAGACAACGTCATAGGTGCCGGATGCGACACGAATCCGGTAGGTCCCGTTTCCGTAGCTCTGGTTGCTCGGGGTGTAAACCACGTTCCCGCTCCCCGTGTCGACTAGCTGGATGATACACCCCTTCACCGGTGATCCGCCATCGTCCGTTATAACCCCCGAAAGGTAGTGTCCCCAGGGTAGGACCTGGTTCAAAACGGTGTTCCCCGTGATCTGGACGGAGTCGACCTCCACAGGGGCCAGATGGACACTGTCGGTAGCATCCTCAAACATGATATTGTAAAGGCCTGTCGGCACCTTGATCCTGTAATTCCCGCTCGAATCGGTATTGTCGTGAGAGGTCCACACTCTGGCCCCGGTCGCCACATCATCCACGTCCAGGTCCACATTGGGGACAAAAACGTCGATCGGATCGGTAACGAGGCCTGAGACCACCGCACCGTCCTTCAGGGTGATGTCGAGTGTGAGATCATGGTTGACGACCAGTCCATATATGACGTTATCCGCGTAAGGCCCGCTGCTGGGAGGCTCAAAGTCGACGTTCCACACACCGGCCCAGGCGTGGACGAGGAATGACCCATCCGAGTAGGTGTTATCTGCCGGTGTACGAATCATCCGCTTCGTCGAGGCTTCACGTACGTCCAGGTCGACGTTTGGTATCCCTGCCCCCTGCGTATTCCGGACGAACCCTGAAATGTCTATTGAGACTGGAAACTGGACATTCATGGTCGTATCATTGTGGACCGGCACGTCCCAGAGGTGGTAGGTGGTCATTGAATCCGACAGAACCGGCTCATAGACGAAGTCGAACGTCCCCTCTGCGATGATGATGCTGTAGGCGCCGTTGCTGTCGGTCTGATCCGTGGGTGTCTGCTGCAGTTCATTCGTAACAGTATCGATAACATCGATGTCGAGGTTCACGACCGGCGCTCCAAACGAGTCGGTTATGATACCCGTGATCTGCATGCCCCATGGGATCGTGACGTCGAGTACCGTGTTGGAGAGGACAGAGACGTTCCGGACCATGACCGGGGCGAGGTGCGTGGATGGTACCGGGTTATAGGCCAGGTCGTAGGTGCCGGGCCAGAGGGAGAAAGAGTAGTACCCGTTCACGTTGGTCGAGTCTCCATGCAGGAGAATCCACGTGCCGGTCTGCGAGTCCCACGCGTCTATATCGACAGGATATACTCCCTGGACATTCGGGTCGGTCACCCGTCCCGATATTGTATACTGGGCGTGCAGGAGTGTTGGCAACAATGCTCCCCCGAGGAGGAGGGCGAGAGCGAAAAGGCGCAACTTCTTGAATTCCATCATCTGGGATTCTCCTTTCTCATGATGAAACCAGTCGGTTGGTCGCAGTTACTTCTCAACGACCATCTTCCGTAATATGTTGCTGGAGCCATACCTCAACCGATAGAGATAGACCCCTGAAGAGACCGGCAGTCCCCGGTCGTTTCTTCCGTTCCAGACTACATCATATTCCCCGGGTCCGAGTGCGCGATCAACAAGCAGACGGACTAAGCGGCCCCTGAGGTCGAAGACCTCGAGTCGCACGGGAACATCGCCCCCCTCCCGGGTCAAATCTCCGGGCCCAGGCTCCGGGAGGCTGTATCGGATCGTTGTTTCCGGGTTGAAGGGATTCGGATAGTTCTGCGAAAGCAGAACTCCGCGAGGTATCCCGGTGCCACCATTGGACTCATCGCCACCAATCCCGGCGGACCCCAGCACGAAGTCCACGGTCGTGTCGTGGACGACGCTGACCGAGGAATAGAGTCCCTGCCCAAGGCCGCTTCCCTCTGGAGGATTCATAACCAGTTCGTAGACATCCGGCGATACGGCCACCCCATAAGCACCCGTGGAGTCTGTGCTGTTTCTCAGCGTGATCACGAAGTCATGCGTGATCGAGTCGAACACATCGAGATATGCCCCTTCGACAGGACCCCCTTGAGCATCGGTCACCACTCCGGACAGCCACGCGCCGTTCAGGAGGGTTACCGTGTCCAGGACGGTGTCAGCCGTTATGATGACGGTGTCCAGCATTGAAGGGGCGAGGTTCGTTTGCAGGAGAGGGTCGAAGATAATCTTGAATGAACCACCCGGGATGACTATGCTGTAATGGCCCGTGAGATCTGTGTTGTCCCTCGGGGTGTTTATCCTCAGTCCCGTCAGCAGATCATCTGCGTCGAGGTCGATGTCGTACAGGGGCGCACCCCCTTCGTCGACCACCCAGCCTGAGACGAAGAAACCGCTCTCCAGAGACACGTTGACGGTCGTATCAGCGTTGATCGGGGCGCTCAGTAGTCTCACTGCAACCGATCTGTTCCCCTCCGGAGGCTGGTAAGTGAGATCGAAGACCCCTGAGGGTGCCACCACCTGGTAATCGCCGTTTGCGTCGGTCTTGTCATGTGGAGTGAGAATCCTCCGACCCGTGGCCGAGTCATCCACGTCTATGTCCAGGTGGTTGATTCCTGCACCATTGCTGTCCGTCACACGCCCTGAGAGAAAGAAACCATCCTGAAGTACGACATCCACCACCGTGTTGCCGTTGACAACGATGTCATAGCGCGTCTCCGATACCAGCCGCTCGCCCGGAGGGGCGTTATATTCGATATAGTACGTCCCCGTATAGAGGAAGACGTCGTAGAAACCCGCCTGATCTGTATGGTCACCCGGAACGTTGTAGAGATCGCCCGTCAGTGAATCGTAGATGTCCAGATTGACGTTCCATATCGGCTGGCCCCTTGTATCGGTCAGGTGGCCTGTGACATGATAGTACTGGGCCCACGCTGCATTGAGGGGGAACGTCAGCATTGCGACAGCCATGACCATCATTCCCGCAAGGTATCTATATCTCATTTTCCCGATCCTCTTTCCTATCAGAAGTTGTATTCAATCTCGAGTTTGGTCCTGGTTGCCGCATCGAGGAAGGGCCCGAACGCCCAACCAGGGCGGAAAACACCCAGGATCAATTCCATGTCTATTCTCCCCCATAGTTTCTCGTATCCCGTGAGGAGATCGATCTCATCGCCTATATCCTTGAAAGTCCCCCAGGGCTCAGTAAGGAGATTACCTCCATGGACATTCTGTTTGGCAACCACCTGCTGAAATGTGTGATAGACGATATCGAACGATCCCTGACGCGACCACCGAAATCCGAGGTCGGCAGTGAATATTCGCATATTGCTGAGCTCCGGATTGAACAGTTCTCCATAGTATTTGAAGCTGTTCACTCCGTTGAACTTGTCGTTATTCCTGTCAAATCCGGTCTGCCGGAAATTCCCGTCTATATTGTCCCGGTAATCCTTGTCACCCGAGCCATAGGCATAGCCGAGGGTGAACGATGGCTCGAAAGGAACCCCTCTCAGGGACTGGGTGAACCCCACATCGAATGCATTGCCGTCCAGTGCTCGTCCGTTCCTCTCTCCGCGCATGATGGCACCTTCGATCCAGTAATCGATCGATTTGCCCACTGAGCCGAAGGAGCGCAGGCCGTAGTAGCGGCGGTCGAAGTTGATATCAGGGTGATCCATGTCCTCGCGATCGATAACGTAGAACGCCATTTCCCGATGACGACTCATCTCCCACGACGAGTAGAGCATGTAGTTGATGACCCCCTTATCCTGTTCCTTGGTCTCCGACATATTCTCAGTCCACGAGATCTCTGTATGCGTGGGGCCCAGATTGAGGAACACCCTTACTCCATCCAGGTTTCTGTTGTAGAGCCATTCCCGCTTCTCATCGAAGCGCTGGCGCCCAATCTCCAGGCCCAGCCGTCGGGTGAACACCTTCTTCCACAGGAGGCTGGCCTCGGCCAGCTTCAACGATCCCTCACTTCGAACGGGGTGGAATGGGTCATACGGCCCCACGGGCTCACTCACTGCCACTTTCACAAACAGGTCCACGTCCGGATGGGGACTCGAGGAGAACTCCAGCCGGCTCGAGAGTTTTGAATAGAGGACGTCACTGGCCGTCTCGAAGTCGTAGAGATCAAAGTTGTCCTCGGGAATCATATCCACCTGAAACTCGCCTCCTACAGTAAGGAGTTCCCCCAGGCTGAACTGATCCCGAGGTCTCTGGTCGTCTGTATCGACCAGGCGTTGATATATGTCCAGGCCCGTAAAATCGAAGTCCATCCGCCCGCCATCCGGGTCGGTGAACGCGGTGTTCTCATCGCACTTGAATGTTTTTCCCAACACCACTATCTCCATACGTCTACTGTCTCGTATACTGATGCGTTCAACCGTAGCGGTTATTTCCGTGTCCAGGTCCCGGGAATCGAGCATCCGTAGGCTGGTGGCCCGGAGCGATCCTCTCACCCACGTGACATGCGCCCGGACACGGCCCCCCGGCGTTATCTTCTCCGGTGCGATGGTATCTCCCCCGGCATCGAGGAACTCCGTCTCCGCGTCGAATGAGAGATGAACGCCCGCTATATCGAGGCTGCCACCATCTCCATCCACCTCCTTCAGGATACCCTCGACCCTGAGACTCTCCTTCCTGTCACCCTTCAACTTCACTCCATCTGCCCTGTAGACACCTTCTCCGCGGAGCCTGCCCTCTACCTTGATCCGCATCCCATCGAGCAGAAGGTCCTTCGCATCCCAACCTGAGCCGGCCGCGGGTAGAATGGAGGGACTCGCGAGAAGACCGGTGACAATGACCGAAGCCAGGCCCACACACCGATACCTCTCCCGCACCCACGGAAAAACACTCGACCACCGTTCACTGGACATACCCGATCGCCTTCAATTCGTCGACCGTCTCTGCGTCGAGCTCGCGGACCGTCGGGGCATTCATCCCTTTCCGCCGCGTCAGAGATGGGAAGCGCTCGTCAAGCACCTCCATCAGGCGCTCTCCCTGGTCCGCGCTGGTGGCCGAGAGATCCACGTGCTCCTCTCGATCGTTCCCCGTGTGGTAGAACTCCACCCGGTCCGGCAAGACCTCCTTCTCTGCCCCGCTGCCCCTGTCTGGAGCTGGAGAACCCGCGCCTGTATCATCAGCAACCATTACCCGGAGTCCCATCACCGAAACCTGGACGCTGTCACCATGTGCACGCTTTATCGCCTCTATCAGGCCCTCGAGCTTGTAGCGCCGCGCTTTCGTTCCCTTCACCTTCACCCGGTCAGCCTCGAAGATATCGCCGGGCAGGACATGGCCATTCAGCTTGATCTTCATGCCTTCCCTGAGGTCCCCCGGCTCCAGTGACTTCCCCTCCCTGGTCTCGAGAGCCGCGCCATCAAGCCTCAAAACACGGTAACCCATCAGGGAGAAGGACCCTGCAACCGGATCCACGTCCGAAATCGGCCCCTCCAGCTCATGATCATCGTCGGCCTGATTGTCGTCGAGAGAGATACGCCTGGCCCGAAATGTGTGATCCTCCCCCGGCATACCGTCAACCTCCACACGGTCTCCCACATGGAAATCCTCAAGTATGGACGGACGATTGACCGGTCTGAAATTTCCCTTATATGTCTCTATCAGCACAAAATCGTCTCCCGTAAGGGATCTCTGGTACGACCCCCTGTGATACAGCTCGCTGTAGGCGACAGGGACATGAGTCCCATCGCTTCTATCGCGTGATATCTGCGGCATCACGCTGCGGCCATCTATATCGCGTCCGTGCGGCCACCCGATGTAGTCGACCAGCGTGGGAAAGAGGTCTATCAATTCCGTAATACCGTCGATCTCCTCTCCCGCCCACCTGTCGGCCGGAAACTTGATCAGCAGCGGTATCGAGAGCAGTTCCCGGTAGAGCGACTGCCCGTGTCCGATCTTCCCGTGTTCGAGGAACTCCTCACCGTGATCCGCCGTGACCACGACGACGGTCCTGTCATAGATTCCCCTGCGTCGCAGGTCGGAGAAGAGCATGCCCAGACGGTCATCGAGGTAACGGAGTTCCCCGTCGTAGAGGGCAACCATTTTCTGTCGATCCGATTCCCCCAGCTGGACCACCCCGGCGTTGATTTCATCTCTCAGCACCTTCCAATCGTCGGTATTGAAATCAATGTCGGCCGGGTAAGTGCCGAAGATCGTATCGTATGGCGCGGGGGGTTGATATGGCCAGTGGACATCGAGATAGTGGAGGTAGGCAAGGAATGGCTCGCCGTGTCCCTGGTCCAGCCAGCTCTCGAACGACTTGTTTATCTTATCAGCATCACCAGCGCGGTCATCATAAAGGTCGAATCCCTGAGCGAAACCGAGGAATCCCCGCAACTGGGCGTTCTGGACGAAAGCGACCGTCTTGTAATCGTGTTCTCGAAAGGTCTCGGCAATTGTCACCAGGGAATCCTGCAGAATATCGGACGTTATATGTCCCTTCGTGTCCTTGCTGCTCCCTTCCAGCACGCCGTGGTGGGTCGGGTAGAGGGATGTGAAAAGAGAGGGTATGGACGGTTTTGTCCAGCTCGTCTGGCTTATCGCCCGGCTGAAGATAACCGCATCCTGTGAGAATCGATCGAGGTTCGGTGTCGTGTCCCGCGTGTAACCGTAGACCCCGACGTGGTCGGCTCGAAGTGCATCGACCAGAATGATTATGACATTGGGGCGCTCGGATCGACCGGTCAGCGCGTTGCGAAACCCGATGAACGCGCCACCCGCGACTAACAGTGACACCACAATCAGGATAAGGCCCTTGTATCTCACAGTCCTCTCCTTCCAGACCCCGCGCAGATATCTTCCGTTTCGGCAAGACGCCTCTCGCACTCCTCGAGGAGGGGATCACATACTCCCTTCCAGATCGGCCGGAATGCATAGAGACACGCCAGACGAAAGAGGGATGTCGCCTGGTAGAACGCCACCCGGGTTTTATCAACCCCGGGACTGCAACGTCGATAAGTGGATTCGAAGAGGGAAGCCTCCCGCCGTGATCCGGGGATCGATAACCTTCCCTGGAGCGCACGCAGGTGCAGATGCGCCAGGAAGTTTCCGACGTCCAGTGCCGGGTCGGACATGGTAACGGTATCGAGGTCTATTAGAGAGAGCCCCGCGGGACCGGCAATCACCTGCTTGTCGTAGAAATCCCTGTGGGTGATCGACCGAACAAAACCGGATGTCCCCGCGGCGTTCCCCACTTCGCGGATCCGGTCGATGACTTGCCGCCCCCGGGTTCTATACTCCGGGAAAAGAATATCGAGGCTCTCCAGCGATCTCTCAAGTAGGGAATACTCGTCCTCGGGAAGATACCGTCCTTCGACGACCAGGCCCGAGTCGTGGAAGGCGGAGAGCAACTCCGCCGTTCTCTCGATCACCTTGTTTCGCATAGGCTCGTCCTCAATATCGAACAGGCCTTTTCCCTCCATGGCCTCATGAAAACCGACCCTGAGATCGGGCAGGTAGCCAATCGGACGGGGAAAAATGGGGGGTCGGGCGCGACGCACATTCACTGACCAGTTCCACAGCTGCTCAATATTGCTGAAAATGCCCCGACCCCTTTCATCGTGATAAACCTTTCCTATGATAGGCGTTCGCCTGATTATTTCCTTCTTGTCGCCCTCTATAACCGTCAGATAGTATCGAAGTGTACTCCGTTTCCCGAATCGATAGCCAAGGACCTCCGGTCCCTCCAGAAGAGCTGTCTTCTCCTTCCCGAACAGTCGGCGGAGTTCCGGCTGCAATCGTGCAGTTATCATATCCTGATCCTGCAGACCCTCCAGCCATGGCATTCGGTCATCGAGCGGGAAGACAGAAAGGCTCATATCCGGCTCTCTGGTCGCGAGGGCCCGCCTGCCGAGGAGAAAATCGTCCCGCTCCGCTGCGCTTGCCGGGGAATCGTTTATCGTTATCGGGTCCTGGAATCGGGACTTGCTATCCCGGTTGAAGCGCCCATACGCGATCCTTCTACCCAGCGGACCGGATCGTGAGGCCCTCCACGCGATCTCGTATTCCACGACACCCTGACCGGTTCTCGCCCCCGGGAAGGCGCGCCGGATTCCCAGATCGAACTCCTGACCGGGTTCATGAAAGAGGGCTCCGCCCAATTGTCTCTTCATACCGGAAACGTCCATCGCCTGAATCCACTGAGCCCGGGATTGTTCCATCTTCTCACTTTCTGCGTTCCTATCCTCTATCCGGACAGATCCCGCACTACGCATAGGACTCACCATTTTATCTTCTCCGCCTCATCCAGGAAAAAACGCATTCTGTCCGGCCACTTCGGAGAAAGATACTTAAGGCTGCTGAGAGCGAGTTTTCCCAGCGCCATTTTCTTATACCAGAGGTAGTCGATCTTACGGCAATCCCGCTCATTCTCCCCGAGATATCCCTTAAGGAACGCTGCCTCAGCCTCCGGCACCTCCTCTTCTCCGAGAGATCCTTCCAGTCGGTAGAGCGATAGATGGGCCGTAAAGTTCGCCACATCGACGAGAGGATCAGAGAGACGGATTGCATCCAGGTCGAGCAGGACCGGCCCCTGTCCGTTGATCAGTATCTGCCGCGCGTGGAAATCACCGTGCACCGGTCGAGCGCTCTCCCCCTCCAATCCAGGGGCATCCTTTTCCAGTTCGGCCAGGAGATTAGCCATTCTTCTCTCTCCGTCGGGGAGCACATTGACCGCGTCAAGGACCTCCGTGTGGAAATCAGCTAACTCGTCCTCCAGGGGGTAGGATCGAAGCCCCTTTATCTTCAGTCCGTGAAATGACCTCAGGCTGGCGCCTATTCGGGACAGGGCATCGTGCCACTGATCAGCGGGCGTGCTGTCCGGCAATGGATGCCATCCGGACATCTCTTCCTGGAAGAAGAAGTTGACTTTCTGATCGAACGCGAAAGGCTCCGGTACGATGGGGAACTCTCCCTGTTGCCTGTATGCCTCCCGAATCCGCTGGTTGATTTCGAATATAAAGCCTCCCATTTCGCGCCTCATCATCTTCCCGATCACGCTGGCACGCCGCAATTCCTCGGTCTCCATGTTCCGCAGCACCAGCCGGCACCGCACCACGCAGTGCCGCTCCGGTTTGTAGCTCAGTATATCGAGGCACGACCTCTTTCCGCTGATCCACCACGGCCTGGGCGCCATCGTGGTTAGATTGCTCATGGCTATCCGTTTCAGCTTGCTCGAATCCAGGACGAATCGAAGCCTCCTGAGGCAACGGTCGTTCGGGAAGAATGACAGGATAAAGTGGAAGTCCGGGATGTAGAGAACGGGCGGACCGAAACGGGGTGTGGCGGTATGCGTCTTCAGCGCCTTTTCATATTCTTTCTTCCCCTCGTCGGGCGATACGAATCTCCCGTAGGCCCGCTGGACTTCCACACCCCCATTGCCCCCGGAAGCGAATCTGAGAGAATAACCGATGATGCAACTTATGCCGGGCTTGTAGCGGACATATTCGGGCACACACTCTCTGAGAGCGGATTCCCCCCCGACCGATTCCGGCGGAAGGTGTCGTCTGATGACTGCGGCCATCTCTTCCGCGTCCAGGGCGTCCGCCAGCCTGGGAAACAGCGGGTCGCGGGGCACGGGAAAGGATCGATTCATCGCCCCTCCTCCCCGCTGCCGCCCTCGCCTCCGGAGGCCAGCTGCATTGAATAGAGTTCATGGTAACGGCTTCCCGTCTTCATCAACTGGTCGTGGGAGCCGTCTTCGATTATTGAAGTCCCCTCCAGGACCAGAATACGATCCGCGGAGGAGATGGTGGAAAAATGGTGCGCGATCACTATGCATGTGCGCTTCTCGGTCATGCGGGTCAGGGAATCAACAACCAGAAACTCCGACTCGACATCGAGACCGGTGGTCGGTTCGTCCAGGATAATAATCGGAGCGTCACGGACTGCGGCTCTGGCCAGGGAGATGCGCTGTTTCTGCCCCCGCGAGAGCGTAGAACCCTGTTCTCCCACGATGGTGTCGTATCCGTCTTCCATGTTCATTATAAAATCGTGAGCGTTGGCGATCTTTGTGGCCTGGATGATCTCCTCCTCGGTGGCTTCCGGCTTGCCCAGGGCGATGTTCTCCCTTATGGAGAGCCCGAACATGGAGGGCTCATGCATGATTACGCTGATCTGGTTCCGGAGGGATTCCAGGGTGATCTCCCGGAGGTCGTAACCGTCGATCCGGACGGCGCCCTGTGCAGGGTCGTAGAAGCGGAGAACAAGGTTCACCAGAGTCGTCTTTCCCGTCCCCGATGGGCCGACGAGCGCGACCGTCTGCCCCGGCTCGATAGCAAAGTTGATGTCCCGCAGGACGCAGTCGGAATCACCATAGGAGAAAGAGACATTGTCGAACGCGATCTCTCCACGGAAAGGGGCAGCTGCGATCGCCCCGGGAGAGTCCTTGATCTCAGGTTCTATATCGAGGATCTCGAGTACCCTCTCACCACATGCCGTGGCCTTCGCCACACGCGAGGTGAGCTTCGAGAGCTTCCTCAACGGTCTATACATGTCCTTCATATACGAGACGAACACCAGCAGATCCCCCGGCGTGAGAACACCATCCATGACCCTCCTGACGCCGAACCATAGCACAACACAGGAGCCCCCCGCCAGGACCAGCTCGATGATCCGTTGAAAAGAGGCGGCGAGCCTGGTTGACTTCAGGCCTGCGCGCAGATTGCTTCGATTGAACCTCGAGAACTTGTCGTACTGGAGGTTCTCGAGAGAGAACGCGTGAACGAGGGAGATAAAATTGAGCGACTCATGGGCCAGGGAAGCCACCCGCCCCTCGTTGCGCCTGGCGCGGTTGGTCGCTTCCTTGATACCCCGTGTGTATTTCCCTATTGAGATCATCAGGATGGGCACCGTCACCAGCGCCATCAGCGTGAGTTGCCAGTCCATGATGAACATGATCACGATCATGCCGGTGAGGACGAGTACTCCGCCGGTAGCGGTGACTATGAAGTTGACGAGCATCTCCTTCAGGAGATTGATGTCCCCGGTCAGACGGACTAGCAGGTCACCGGACTTCTGCGTGTCGTGAAACGAACGGGACGATCGCTGGATGTGGTCATACAGCCTGCGGCGGATGGATGCCGCTGTTCTCTGGCCGACTTCGGCGGTCTGGACCTCTTCGCTGTAAGAGAAGAGCCCCCTGAAAAAGGCGATCAGCACGATCGAGACGCATGCAGCAGTGAGGAGCCATACTGGTCCCTTCTCCAGCAGGTCGGGGACCAGGGGATACTTCATCACCTTGTGTTTCTGGAAGAGGATCCCGTCGAAGATTATCTTGATGGGCCATGGCCGCAGGATATCCATGGCCATCAATCCGAATCCGCTCAGCAGGGCCATTCCAAGCTTGCCACGGAAACGCACGATATACTCGTAGAAATAACCATATATCCGCCCGACGGCCTTGAATTCAATCCCCTTGAGGGTGGGGAACATCTCCGTCAATCGCATCGAGACACCCCCTCGAACAACCCCGCCAGCCGCTGGATCGTCCGGTCTATATGGTATTCACTCTCCACCTCATCTCGCGCGGCAGCTTTGAGCCTGTCCCTCAGCCCCTCATCGTCAAGCAGCAGTTCCAGGGCGCGGGCCAGCCCTTCTGAGTCGCCGGGAGAAACGAGAAGGCCCGTCCGATTATGCCGGATCAGTTCCGGGATACCGGTGATCGGGGTGGTCACGACCGGAATCCCCATCGCCATCGCTTCCTCTATGGCCACGGGGAGGCCATCCTTGTCGCCATTCTGCGCCTCTACACACGGAAGGGTGAACACCGTCGCCTTGCGGTAATGACCCTGGACGAGTTCATCCTGCGTGCACGATCCCCTCAGGTGCACATATTCCTCGAGTCCGTAGTGGTGTATACGCCCTTCAATCTCCTCCCGCAGCGGCCCGTGACCGACAATAGAGCAGGAAAAACTCTTTCCGCGATCTCTCAGCAGGGCGCACGCGTCAACGAGAAATGGAAAACCCTTCTTCTCTATCAACCGCCCGACGGAAAGTATGATCGGCCTTCGCTCCAGCTTGGGCTCACCGTTGTTGAGGGGAAAGTTGTCCACGGGGATTCCGTTCCTGATGACGTGAATATCAGCCTCGGGACAGATTTCCTCCAGGTGCTTCCTGTTGTATTCGCTGATCGTCACCACGAAGCTCGCCGTCTGAAGCCGCCGCTTGAGCTGTCCCCGGCTCACCCTGTCGGTAAATATGTCTTTCGCGTGGGCCGTAAAGCTGAATGGCACGCCGGTCATCAGGTGTATGTACTTGGCAAGCCGGGTACTCCCCGAGGCGAAATGCGCGTGGAGGTGTTGGATGTCGCCGGATATTACGCCTCGGCTGGCATACCCGGCCAGCATGAACTTCTTCATTGACTCACTGCTGCGGCGTTTCAGCGCGTGCCGAAGACACCGGAGGTACCCGCCCGGACGGTGGAGCAGCGTGAATAAGTGGGCGGGTATGAATCGGCCAGCGCGTTTCCAGGAAGCCTTCGGCAGGTAGCAAACCGGAGCCTGAATCTTCTCTACGAATGGATGTACCTTATCCATCGGGTTCTTCATCGAGAAAACCCGGACATCAAAGCCCCTGCGTTCAAGTGCCAGGATCTCATGCGCTATGAAGGTCTCCGAAAGCCTCGGAAACCGCTTCAGGATATAAGCGACCCGGGTACCACGGCTTCCCGTTCCTTGACCCCGCAGATCTCTTTCGCGATGCATATTACCTCTTCCGCGTTTCTGTTCCAGTTTCGGTTTCTCTCAAGGATAAACCTCCGGGCCTCGTCCCCCATCATCCGGCCAAAATCGGGGTTGTACCGGAGATAGAGGATCTTCCCTGCCAGTCCCGGGATATCTCCAGGCGGGGTCAGAAGTCCTGTTTCCCCATCTCCGAGGATCTCTTCGATCTGACCGATACCGCTGGCAATAATCGGCCTGGCCATCGACATATACTCGAATATCTTCATAGGCGAGAAGTAGAAGTCGGGGATCCTGCCATAGGGAGCGACTGCCACATCCATGCACGCCAGATATGATGGGATCTCGGTGTATGGAACCTCACCCGTGATTGTTATGCGGTCGGAGAGCTTCTTCTCCTGCATCAACTCCTCGACCCAACCCCGGAGAGGTCCGTTTCCCACGAGGAGGAGATGAAAGTCCGGGTGGTCTGCCCAGAGGATGTTCATCGCCTCAACGAGTTCCCGGATTCCATGCCACGACTTGAGTGAGCCGAGAAAACCTACAACATAGCTGTCCTGCGGCAGTTCCCTGCGAGTTCTTGCCTCGTCCTTCTCCAGGCAGGTCGCCGGGTTGAAGAGTAATGGATCCACTGCATTCGGCACGACATGTATCTTTTTTGAGGAAACACCCTCCCTCCGTGCATAGTCACGGACCTCCTCCGATACGGCAACAATAGCGTCCGACTGCCGGAAACACACCTCTTCGATCCCCCTGGCGACCGTCTTGAGGCGGAGATGTCGATATCTCTCCTGCTCAACAAAGAGGGGCGAGTTGACCTCCAGTATATAAGGAATTCCGAGTGTTTTCGCGGCCGATGAGGCGGCAAAGCTCCAGAGCGAATATCGCTCGTAGATGCAGTCTATCGGCTTTCCTTGATGGATCGATTCGATGACCTCGTAGAACGTTCTGTTCAGGAGGAGAGCGCGGATCTCGCGGACCATCTCGTCATGTTTCCCACCTGCACCGCAGATCCCGGCCAGATTCTCCACCATCATGGTCTCCGGTTCGGCCAACCTCACCTCCCGGATATGGGCGGCACAGTTGTTATTCCCACGGCGCCCGGAACGAGCCGTCAGGACGTTCACATCGTTCCCGAGCCCGTGCAGCGCCCGCGTCAACTCCCGGACATGAACGGACGCGCCCTTGTTTCCAAGGATGGGGACTCCTGAATCCGCTGACACGAATACGATCTTCACAGGCAATCCTCCACCGGCCGTTTGCTTCTAAATTCCGTTGAGTGCGGGGCGGGACTCGAGGCACAACCCATTGATCCCCTGTCATTGCGAAGGGCTTCAACCCTGTCCGTAATGGAATCAAGCCCCCGAAAGTCTACCAATCCGAAGGGATGGGGTGACCGCCGGGAGTTATCCAGGCTGTCGATAATCTCTGCCGCCAGTCTATCCGGTGACAGTTCGAGGGGGTGGATCATCTTCAGGAGCCCCATCCCCGAGAATTTCCTGGCGCGGATCAACTGCTCTGTCCGGGGGGTGATCCGTGGTATTGTTATGGCGGATTTGTTCAGTGAGAGGATCTCGCATATCGTGTTGTATCCGGACATCGAGACAACGACGTCCGAGATCGCCATATAGTCGATCAGGTTCGGCATATAATCGCGGTAGATGAACGAGTCATTCATCCCTGTATCTGGAAGTATGGACTTGAGACGATCCGCAGGGAAGTCCGGCCCGGTCACGATCATGGCCGCAGTATCACCGGAGCTCGATAGTTCTGACATCGCTCTATGGAAGACCGGTACTATCCCGTGGCCGTCTCCACCACCCCCGAGCGTCAGCAGAACCAGCTTCCGGTCGCCCAATCCGATCTCCCGTCTGATCTTCTCAGGCTCGGCCGATGACCCGTCGCGCCTCAGGTAGCCGCAATAGTGGATCATTTCCGCCAGCTTCCGGGGGAATCCGTAGACCTCCACGACATCCATGATCTGCGGAGAACCGTAAACCCATATTTCGTCGTAGAACTCCTGAAGCGCGTCGTAAGCGCCGGTTTCCTCCCACTCGGTGCGGACGTGCTCCGGACTGTCGAGGATGTCTCTCATCCCCAGGATGACCTTTGTCTGGTTCTGCCCTTCTCGAAGATAGCGCAGGGAGGCGATAAGCTCGTGATCTATCCCCGTGGGGACCTTGTCTGCGACGAATATGTCCGGCTGATAACCCTTCAGCGCGTTGAGAATAATCTCCCGGCGGAGCGTTTTCACTTCAGACGGCGCGCCGCTCAGGAACTTGGGTTGATAGCAGCCATTAGTCACCTTGGTCAGGCATGGCACTTTCACATAATCGACATTCCTGGGTATTCTCATCTCGTGGATCATGGAAGAACCCGACACTATCAGCACGGACAGATCTGTCATAGAGGAACTCAGGTGCTCGGCTATCAGCAATGTCCGGCGGATATGCCCGAGCCCGAACGTGTCGTGAGAATACATGGCCAGTTTCACTGGTCTACTCCTCTCCGGATTGACAAGAATATCATCATCTGGTATACTTATAAAGGCTGATAAAAAGGGGGCAGATGCCCCCTCAGCACCGTACAGCGGTCTATGTCAGCCAGGGGATATCGGACTCAGCTGGTCGCCAACATCCGGTATCTCCATGGAATGGCTCGCCCTGCACGGCTGAGCCATTCTTTTATTGTTTCGTCATCCCGTCCAGGATTCCTTGAACTTCCCGAATCTTCCTGGGTTCATTGAGTTTTTCCAGGAGAGCCCTTGATTCGTTCAGTGCCTCCGTAGCCGCCACCCTGTCACCCTTCTCCTTCCAGCAGATCCCGTAGTCGCGTAACACATCAGCCAGTCCCCTCTCATCCTCTAATTGCCGATGGAGGTCAATACTCTCTCGAAAAGATTTCCGGAACTCGTCGTCCGCCCCCTGCCGATGACATACAACACCACGCAACCTGTACGCATCCGCCATACCCACTTTATCGCCCAACCCGGTGAATATCTCCAGCGCCAGATCAACAAACGATCTCGCCCCTGGAAAATCACCTTCCCCTGTCAGCATCTCCGCTCTTCGCAGATGGAGCATCGCCTGGAGGTCTCTCTCGTCGATATCACCCGCCAGGTCCATCCCTATCTCCAGGTTCTTCTGAAACTCCTCCTCGTCACCTTTTTCTTCGAAAGCAAGGGTCAGGTTGTAATGAGTCTGAGCCATTCCGCGAATGTCCCCTTCCCTCTCATAACCAACGAGGGCATCACGGTATCGAACAACGGCCCCCTCCAGGTCACCATTCTCTTGTGACAGGATCGCCAGATTGTTGTTAGCCTGCGCCATCAGCCTCGGTTCGTCTTCTTCTTCCGCGATCGTAAGGGACTCCTCGAAACACTCTCTTGCCTTCTGCATATCGCCCTTCTCGAAATAGACCGCCCCAAGATTGTTGCAGGCGTAGGCCCTCCCGGTGCGTGAATCTATGCGTCGGCATATCTCCATGCTTTCATTGTTGCATCGAACGGCCTCCTGCCAGTCGCCCTGCAGCCTGTGGATATGGCCCATCCACCTGAAGAGGTTCGCCTCGGTCTCCCGCTCATCGATATCCGCGGCCAGTTCCCTTGCCTGTTGATACGCATCGAGGGCGCGCTTCCAGTGCCCCGTGATGTCATAGGTTCTGCTGATCCCCACGAGGATACTGAGCTCCATCTTCCGGTCGAGCCTGTGTGGCATTTCATCCCGGATAGTCTTCCACAGGAGTTCTATATACCGGACGCCTGATTCCTGCGAGGTTGATTTCGCAATCGGCTTGTCCATTTTCACACCAAGTAACCTTCCCGTCGGTGGCATCGCAAAACACCCGGACCTGATCAGTTGTGATCAGCCAGGGCGTATCTCCCACTATTCTGCTCCGGAGGAGGAAAAGAGGTGACATCCACGGTGACGCAATTTCCTACCGTATCGACCAGCCCCCCGACTATGTCCCAGTTCTGGATGTCCGGGAGCCACTGGTCGATAGAAACATTCTCTTCGTTCACCAGGTAGAGGCTGGCACTATCATAGGAAAGTCGTACCTCCACCGGGATATTGAACGACAGGTCAGGAGGATAGACCCAGTACTCAACGATAGAGGATTCAGGGATATACAGGACAACCCACGTATCCTGGTCGACGGCGAATGGCGGAATATCGATATGATTTTCCCCAATCTCGACCTCCCCTCCCTCTTCGACACTGATCAACGCGGCATCCCATAACCGGACGTCGCTATCGTCCTCCCTCTCGAGCTCGTCGTCATCCCCTCCATTCAATTCGTCGGTTCCTCCGATAGCTATGGGGATCGACCGATTTATCCGCATCATCAGGGATACGGGCGGTGGGCCGGTCTTGATTCCCTCGTCGATCCGGGGCGCATCCGGCAATCGACTCGTCTCGCATCCTGTAAGGAGCAGGACAAGGGAAAAGACCACGCCGAGCAATATCCCCGGCCTTTCTCGTGGTTCACAGTGCATTCTAAAACCTCCAGCAACAGATTGAGTGGAACTGGCTTCTGCCGTATCAACCATGGCAAGGGATATGCCAGGAATCAAACCCATCCGGTTGCATTCTTCAAGATAGTGTGTTCCAATATGTTAGGGCAATATGCCCGGGGGAATGCCCGTGCAATAGGCGCCGGAAAGACACGACAGTGTAAAACATTACTATAAAGATATTTGACGGTGAGCAGGTCCCGTGGAAGGGTTAGAACATCTTTATCCTCAGAGAAGGGAGATCGAATCGGGAAGAGCGGTTTATTCGCGGATCATGCCTGGCCGTGTCGCTTGATCATGCTGATCAGGGTCGGTCTCGACACACCGAGCATCCGGGCGGCCCTGCTCCTGTTGCCGCCGGCTATCCGAAGGGTCTCGGAGAGGAGTCTTTTCTCAACCTCCATTCTCGAAATCCCTTCCTCGGGTATATCCACCACAATCCGACCGGGCGACTCTCCCGAAGTGGTGCCGGAACCAGGAGACGAATCTCCGAAGGAGAAGATCGAGGGGTCTATTGATTCCCCATCCTGAAGGATGGCCGCTCTTTCAATCGCATTCTTCAGCTCCCGGATATTGCCCGGCCATGAATGGCCCTTCAGGGCTTCGATCGCCATAGGGGTGAGTTCCTTCGCGGGAAGCCCATAAGAATCAGTGAAACGATCAAGAAAATGACGGGCCAGGAGCGCTATGTCATCGACTCGTTCCCGGAGAGGAGGCAGGCGCAGGGATACGACGTTCAACCGGTAGTACATGTCCTGGCGGAAACGCCCCTCTTCGATCGCCTTTTCAAGGTCTATGTTCGTAGCGGCTATGATCCGGATATCAACCGGGATCATCTTCGTCCCGCCGAGCCGTCGAACGTTCCCGTACTCGATGGCGCGGAGCAGTTTGACCTGCAGGGAAGGATCGAGGTGGCCAATCTCGTCGAGGAACAATGTGCCTCCGTGGGCAGTCTCAAACAGTCCTTTCTTCCCTTCGGTGGCTCCCGTGAAGGCCCCTTTTTCGTGACCGAAGAGTTCTGATTCGAGGAGTTTATCCGGAATAGCGCCACAATCCACCTCCACGAACGGCTCTTCAGGTCGTGCGATATGGAAGTGGATGGCCCTGGCGAGGAGTTCTTTCCCCGTGCCGGTCTCGCCCCGGATGAGGACAGGACTGATCCGTGCCCTGATAACCCTTTCGGCCACACCGAGGACCTCCTTCAGGCCTGGACTCTCGCCCAGAATACGACGGAAGTCATATCTCTTCTTCTGGTTGTCTAAATAACGGCTGCTCTGTCCCTCACGTGTCCGTTTTCTGGATCGTTCAAAGACCTCCTTGCGGAGCGAGTCCAGCTCCGCCGGCAGCAGAAAGAAGTCGCTCGCCCCGGCCTTCAATGACTTTACGGCCATGCGAACCGTTCCTTCTAAAGAAAAGGCCAGGATCTCGACATGATTCTCTGATCGAGCAAGTCGCCTGAGGACCGAGGGGCCACGCACGGAGGCGTCTACCTCGAATAAACACAGTGGGTATCCGGCAGGAAGACCCTTTGACGGGTCCTCCTGCATGACCAGCCGTATCCCTGCGTTCTTCAGTAACGATCGCTCGAGAAACCTGAGGGTCTCCTCGGAGCATATGCATATTATCTTGATTTCATCCGCCATTATCATCCGCCGTAACTGATTATTTAATATGTCATTATAGGTCATTTGGCGAGTGATGTCAACCCGCATCGCGAGTGAAGCAGCCGCACGCCGAGTTTCCCACAAGCTTGACAAATCGTTGCGACTTCTATACCTGTTTATTCTTTAGACGGAATCGGCCTGGAAAAAGGAGATGAATGATGCGGAGGACCGTCGTGGCCTTTCTGGCCATTTTCGGGATGATGACGAGCACGTCTCCGGCCACTGTGACCCGCACGAAAACGATGGGACGGGTTGGGAACTGGGTATTCGATGACGAGAACATCCTCGCCTGGCCCTCGACTGTGGCGAGTTTCTCAAACCGTTTTCTCCTCGAACTCGGCGAGGACGACGCGGCAAACGCTCCCTATGATCCCGCGATGGGCCCTGCGTTCCCCAATGGGTTCGGTGGCGGCGCCCTGTACGGCCTCAGCGATTCTCATCACATCGGATTCCTCGTCACGGGAGACGACCGTTCCAGTGGCGGCGGAATCAGCGACGAATACTTCCCCGATGATCCTGCGACAGGTCTGCCAATGACGATTGACGATCTCACTACTTTATTTTATGGATACAGGGTAGGTCACTTCGACCTCGGAGCCAACGTGACGGTCGGACAATCACGCAGCGAGCAGAGGATTCCTCCACCCCGGAAGTACAAAGTGAGCGTCGCTCGCGTTGGATTCCAGTGGGGAGCCACCTATTGGACGGAGAAGAAGAATTCGGTGGCTGTGACGGTACAATACGCGGGGACATCTATAACCGAGGAGGATGCGAACCGCGTGAAATCCGAGGATGACGGATTCTACACGCTGGCAACACGGGCACGTATGTTCTGGAATTGCGCCGGGAGTGTTCAGCTCATCCCCTACGTCGAGTATCTACGTGAAAACCGTGGAATCAAGCGTGATTCCGATGGGGACGGGCGAAGAGCGGGAGACAAGACTGAGACCACCTCGTTCGACGTTGCTCTCGGCATCAACAATTCCCCCGGCGAGAAGATCCAGCTGATCTTCGTCGGCGGCATCCGTTTCTCCGACACGCACTACACAACCCAGGGTGAAGATGCCGGGGATAGCGGTATTAATAAGGCCCCTTACCTCAAGGCAGGCATCGACGCGGGGTTACGTGACTGGCTCAATCTGCGGGCCGGTGTGGAGAAGCAGCTCTTCAGCTCCGACTCATCAGGTACCGTAAGTGATGCTGTCGGGCTGAAGGCCTCGGGCGCCGGATATCAGGGATACATAGGGGCAGGTATTAATCTCGGTGGCTGGAGCCTCGACGCTCAGATCAATCCGGCACTCTTCTTCGACGGGCCCAGTTTCATCGGGGGAGATGCCGGCCGGATGAATACACGCATAAGCATCGTCCGAGCCTGGTAACCCTTTTCCTCGCACTTGACAGGGTACTTTTTGTCAAGCTCCTGTTTTCCCTTCAGAACGCGTTGGGATTCACATACTGCAGCACACTGGTGGTCTGTGGATTGTCGTGCCAGGAAGCAGCAATCGGAAGCCCGGATGCGGGGACCATGAGCACCCAGCTGGTGAGACCCAGGCTCGGAACCGGGAAGACGGCTGGAATGCCGCCTGTCAGCGCGTAGGAACCTGCCCATGTCAGATTCTCGTCCAGCACGGTAATGGTCTGGGTGATCGGGCTGTAAAGCCGGAAGAAGTCGTCGCTGCTGTTCGAGCCCTCTTTTGCTATCGTCTGGATGTAAGCAAGGTCGCGGTGAGGCGTGAGGACGCTTCCCTGATCCTTCAGGTGTACAGCGAAATCGTTTTGTCCATAAATCTCCACATAGTAAGGGGTGCCGACAGGGACACCGGGTGCCAGACTTGAGAGGAGAAAATACTGTGACGGTATTGTGTTGAAGTCCCTCGCCGCCAGGTGGTGGGCTCCACTGTTGTCGACAAAATCGAAGTGGACCGAGTCACCGTACGGACAGAAGATGTGGAACCCGATAGCCGAGGAGTCGGGGCCTGGCGTGTTCATCCCGACGTAGTAGTAGTGGTTCGACACCTGAGCAGTCAGCGGGGCGAACGATGAGAGAAGCAGAACAAAAAACGCGAAGGGGATGAGAAGACGGTTCATTACAACCTCCCTGTAAAAAAAGAGTTTGGCCTTCCAGATTATCTGAAGGGTATTATAACGCAATACCGGGAACTCCGCGGAGCACGGCCGGCGGACTTCCCCGGTCATGATGAGAGAATACCGACTTTCCCGTTTTTCTTGAAGTATTATATCACCGACCGTGTGGAATTGTCAAGTGGACAGGGTATTCAGGAAACTCCCGCTAACTGTCCGTGTTGACACGGAATCCTCTTCGTGATAGGATTGTAGCTGTAGTATGCTTTCCAGCCACCGCGCTCATCAGGTAGTGGATAATTGAACGATACCAGCCGGACAGATACAGACAAAACCTCTCCCAACCACCAACGATGGATCATATGGTCGATCCTGGCCGCCATCCTCTTCTCCGGCATGATATTCAGAATCTCGTATCTCGAGGAGATCGCGGGCAGTCCGGAGTTTTCCTACCCCTCGCTTGACGCGGGCTACCACGATTACTGGGCGCGGGCACTGGCGACCGGAGACTGGACCGTCAAGGAGAATGAATGGCTCAGCAACTTCAGCGATCCGGAGATCCCCGCGAACCCTTATTTCAGGCCGCCCGGATACCCCTGGTTTCTTTCTCTCGTCTACTACCTGACCGGCAGCAGTCCTCTGGCCGCCAGGATAGTACAGATGATGCTCGGGCTTATAAACTGTCTCCTCGCCTTCCTTCTCGCAAGAAAAGTGTATGGCAGCATTGAGGGGCTTATCCTCGCCTCGCTGATGGCCTCTTACTGGGCCTTCGTCTACTTCGAGGGCGAGCTGCTCGCACCTGTACTCACTATCACACTCCTGCTGTCGCTTGTCTACGCGCTCTGCCTCTGGTATGACAGCCACTCTTTCCGGCACGCATTCGCGGCGGGTGTTCTGCTCGGATCGGCCTCTCTCGCGCGCCCTAACGTCCTCCTCTCGGGGCCGGTTATACTGGTCTGGATCTGGTGGGTGTCGAGACACGGCGGCGCCCTGGATTACACCGTGAAGTCGTGTATGAGATTCGCCCTGGCGGCGATGCTGGTAATCGCTCCGGTGACTATACGAAACTATGTGGTTGCCCGGGATTTCGTGCTGATTACGTCCAACGCAGGGATCAATCTCTATATCGCCAACAATGAGGGCTCTGACGGCTTCACCCCGAGCGCGCGGGCACTGCAGGAATTGACCGGTATCGGGGGATGGAGGAGCAGCGATTACCCGAGGGTAGTGCGCGGCCTGGAGGCGAAATTCGGCAGGAAGATGAAGTACTCGGAGGTATCCTCCTATTTCGCCGGACTGGCGCTGGACTATGTCGGGCAACACCCCTGGGAGACACTGAGGCTCATCGCAAGAAAAGCAGCTCTTTTCTGGGGACCCGCGGAGGTGTCCAACAACAGGGAAATCTACTACGTTAAAGAGAATTCCCCTGTCCTGCGCTATTTCCCCGGTTTTCCACTGGTCGTGTCACTCTTCGTGGTCGGGCTGGCATGGCTTTTCGCCGATTGGAGGAGTCGCGCCGGAGTGGAGAGAATCACCCGTTCCCTGACGGACCGGGAGTTCGAGATTTCCATACTGATCCTTCTCCTGATTATCGTATACTTCGTGTCATTTCTCCCATTTTTCGTAGCAGGCAGGTTTCGAACACCTCTCATACCGTTTCTTTTTCTGTTCGGCTCATACGGACTGCACCGTTCGGGTCAACTTGCCACGTCACGCTCTCTCTCCAGAATCGCGCTCCTGTCGGCAACCTACCTGGTAATCTACATCGCGGCCCGCGTGCCTGTCGTCGCCTACACGCCCGATGCCGCCCGCTGGCATTTCAACCGCGGTGTCGCCCTCAGTATGGTGGGGCAACTGGAGGAGTCTTCTGTCGAGTATCTCCGGGCGATCGCGCTCGACCCGGACTTCGAACAGTGTCATCTCAACCTGGCCGATCTACTTGTGAAGAGAGAGGAATTCGATAAGGCTATCGAGCAGTACCTTGACGCCCTCCGTATCAAGCCGGGCCAGGCGAATGTCCACAATAATCTCGGTAACGCATATCAAATTACAGGCAACTTCGAAGAATCGATCAACCACTATCGCAAGGCGCTGGAGATCGCGCCGGACAACGCCTCTACATATTTCAACCTGGGGGTATCTTACCTGTCGCAGGACATGCCCGACGAGGCGATCGTCAGTTATGAAAAGACCATATCGTTGCAGCCCGACAATCCGAATGCACACTATAGCCTGGCAAATGTGCTGCGATTACTGGGACGACAGGAAGAGGCGGTCCATCATTTTCGCGAGGCGATACGCCTGGCACCAACCTTCGTCGATGCGCAGGCGGGACTTGCCATGCTTCTGGCACAGAGGGGTGATCATAAGGGAGCCATAGATCACTTTGAGCAGGCATTGGCTCTAAAACCGGATGACCTGCCTGCCCTGAACGGCCTTGCGTGGGTGCTGATGGACACCAGTAACAAGCAGTTCAGCGACCCGGAGCGTGCAGTCACCCTGGCCAGGAAGGCGTGCGAGTTGACCGGGAATAAGCATCCGGCGGTTTTGAACACAATGGCGGCCGCATATGCCTCTATTGGCGAGTTCGATATGGCGATAGAAACCGCTCAAAGGGCCATCGACCTTGCCACATCAGCACGAAGTGACCAGCTTGCAGACGCTATTCGGGAGCGACTGGAATTGTATCGACACGGAGAATCGAATTAGAATACGATCCTCTCAGACAATTCCCCTTGACAAATGACAGGGATCCGCTATATCATCACACGCTGGGGAGAGCATCTCCATGTGTCCTGATCTGATCATCACCACGAAGAAGAATAATGAGAAAACTCAATAAGTCGCTGGCGATGTGGATGATCGCCAGGGGCACTCTCAGCTATAACATAAAAAGGCCTATCAACGTCTCTTTCGAACTTACCCACTCCTGCACATGCAATTGTCTCCACTGCGACCACGGCGGCATGGTCCCGCGAGAAGTAAGGCTCACTCCACTGGATTACGGAAGACTCGAGAGGGAGATAAAGCCCACACTGCTCCAACTTTCCGGCGGAGAACCGCTGTTGCGGCCCGACCTGCTCCACATAATAAAAGCCGTTAAAGAAAAATCGGGGCTGCCCTATCTCATAGTGGTAACAAACGGGAGTCTCCTGAAAGAAGATTTTTATCTTGCCTGTGTAGAGGCAGGGGTCAATCAGTTTTCAATCTCCCTCGATTTTCCGGATGCTCGTCACGATGAATTTCGCAGGCACGATGGCCTTTTTCAACACCTTTCCGATCTGCTGCCCAAACTGGCCGCCCACGGTCACGAGAATATCGTACTGAACACGGCCGTTACCAGCTTGAACCTTCCCTTGCTCGAGGCGTGTCATGAAAAGGCGGTGGAATGGGATGTAGACATCTCCTACAGCCCCTACACTGCGAAACGCACAGGTGAATCTAAATACAGCGTCGAAGATCCGGAGGAACTGGAACTCCTCGACGAAACCATGGCGAAGCTCTCCCGTCTGAAGAGAACCGAAGGCCGAATCGCGAACTCGGATTGGACGCTCACGGGCATCTCCGATTTTTTCAGGAACGGAGGAATCCCGGGATGCAGCGCGGGGGAGAGGTCCATAGTCGTCAACCCTGACGGTACTATGCGACCCTGTTCGATGTTCGACCTGAAGTTCAAGGATCGCAGAGAGATGGCCGAGAAGTTTGTGAGGAACAACGACTGCAAAGAATGCTATGTGGCCATCAGGGCCTACCTCAACCAGAGCTACTGGAAGCTCCTCTTCAACAACCTCAGCGAACGGGTGCTGACGTCACGCCGTAACGGCCACTGATCGGGAAAAATATGACCGTCCCCATTTGATCGTGTCGATGCAGTATTTCAGAACTCGAAGATTGAACGTTGACTGTCCCCATTTCCTTTGCCTTACCCGGCAGACCATCGTTGACAAAACCGTTTCCACTTGGTATCATAGGTCTTGATGTTGTGGATCTGTTTTGTTCGCGGGCACTGATATGCTCCCGGCAATAATGAGAAGATGGAAAGGAGTCGCGACATGATGCCGAGATTTCCGGTGTTGACTATTCTGTTCCTGCTTGGCCTCTCTACCTGCGCCGACGCAATCACCGTCCTGCCCCTGAGTGAAAGGGATTTGACGAAGAGGGCGACGGTAATAGTGATCGGAGAAGTGGAGGATGTTTATTCCGAATTCAACCGGGATGGTGGAACGATCTATACATTCGCGAAGCTCCGTGTCACACGGTCGCTCAAGGGTGAGATCGACAGCGAGCACATCACCCTCAGGCAGGTCGGCGGGACGGTGGGAGAACAGACAATTGTCCTGCCAGGAGCTCCGTCATACGCGATCGGGGAAGAAATCCTCGTATTCGCCGGACCTTTCGCTCAGTCGGACGCATACGGGGTCCTCGGAATCTTCTATGGCAAATATGACATCGAGACCGACGCGCAGACCGGCAGGAAGACCGTAAATGGGCCATCGTTCGCGACGAAACACTATGACCCTGACACCCTCATGGAACTCCCGGGAAGGGAAAGACCGGACACGGTGGAGCTCGATGATTTTATCTCGGAGATAGAGTCCTACCTTAGAGATCTGTAGGACCCACACGGACAGGAGGCGCGTCATGAAAGGCCATAAGATATCTGTTGCACTTCTTCTTGCACTGCTGACGGTTTTCTCGACCGTCAGCCAGATCCACTCCTACTGCCTGATAAGGGGCGGCTTGGGAGGACCCGGCAACAGGGAGGACTGCTGCGCGCAGGACATATCACAATGGCGATGGGAGAACATGCCTGTCCCGATGTGGATAAATGACGGCACCGATCCCGACCTGTGGGATGGCATCCGAGTGGCGTATGACGTGTGGAACGAGGTGCCATCATCCTATTTCACAGTGGTGGACAGCGGTTTCACTCCCATAAACTATGTCAACGCATACGACGGGGTCAACGTCGTCAGTTTCAGCAACGACTCGACGCAGTTTCCTCCCGGAAGCAACACTATCGCCTTCACATCGGGAAACTGGGGCGCCAGAGTCGGGGATGATTACACGATTACGGGCTTCGACGTTATCTTCAACGATGTCGGGTTCAATTTCGGCTATCCTCCCCCTCCAGGGGCGTTCAGCGTGGTAGGAATCGCGGGTCATGAACTGGGCCACGCGTGGGCACTTGCTCACTGCTGGGAGGGAGGGCCTCCCGGGTGCGGCCCCAACTGCACGACATCGACCATGTACGGCTACTCGAGCCCGCCCGGTACGTCGGATGAAAGCCTTGAACTCGATGACATCGCCTCAATCACACTGGCATATCCGAAGTGGCTCCTGCAGGGGCTCGTTCGAGATGCGGGGACTCACGATCCTCTGGACGGCGCGCTCATTACCGCTACCGCCCCGGTGGCGAAAGACACGTTGATCTATGGATCACTTCCCGATTCGCTTCCCGGCAACGGATCGACGTGCGGGTATGTCGGAGGGGCGATATCGACCGACGGCAACGGTAACTTCGAGATGGCCACACTCGATTCCGTCTACGATATAGTGGTCTTCAAGAGTGGGTATATGCCGGACACGCTGCAGGTCGCGTTTACGGGGATCGAGACACTCCAGGTGAGGGCCGACCTTGGACCGTCTGCACTTAGCTCGATTACAGGTACCCTCACAGACGAGGGTACTCAGGAAGGGATCAACGGTTTTGTAGTGCTCATGCAGAATGGTCAGCCGTATGACACCGTGGCCACCGACGCCTTGACCGGAGCTTTCACCTTTTCCGATGTCCCCGTCTCGCTCCCGCCTTTTGTGGTCTACACGGGTGTAGAACTCCTCGCCAGCATGCCATATCCCCGGTCGGAGGAGATAGATACCACGATCGAGGTCACACAGGGCGGGCCGAGCGTCGTGGATTTTGCTATCTCCCCGGCTGATGTTTTCCTCGTCGATGACGACGGTGGTGACACTTACGAAGACTATTTCATGAACGAGATCAACGCGGTGGGCAGGACATACTACCACTTCGACATCAACGCGGAGGGCGAATCGGCGGTCAACTATGTCGGCGTCTTTCCCCTCTCTTCCATCGTTCTCTGGTTTACCGGCGATGTCACGGAGAATACGCTGTCCCAGACCGAGCAGGACAGCCTCGAGAACTTTCTCGATCGGGGAGGAGACCTCTTCCTCACGGGCCAGAATATCGCGGAGGACCTCGACGCCCAGGGGTATGGTTTCCTCGAAGACTATCTCCACGTCACCCACGAGGGGAACGCCTCGTACTTCATGGCGAGGGGTGTGTTCAACAACCCCGTCACCGGCTTCCTGCAGTCATTTGTCACATCGGGCTCTGGTGGCGCCAACAACCAGACATCGCGTGATATCCTGTCTCCCGCGCCTCCCGCTGAGGAGTTCATATACTATGTCGCCAGCCCGGCGGATCTGACACCACTCGGGACTGCAGCGACCTACGTCGAGGGACCGAGTTCCTCGAAGGCGATACTGATGGGATTCGGGTTCGAAGCGATAAACAGTCAGGGGGATGATTCCACTCGCGTCACGCGCGAAGAGGCGATGCTCGCGATACTCAACTGGTTCGACGATATTGTGGGCATTGGTGACAATGATGTGTCGAGCGGCGGGCCGGCACTTCCAAGGGCGTTCGCGTTGAAGCAGAACTATCCGAATCCGTTCAACCCGCAGACCTCGATCCAGTTCGCCATACCCGCGGAGGAGGGCGGCAGCAAGGCGGAAGAGAAGGTCGTGCTGAAGGTGTATGACATGAGAGGAAGGATGGTTGATAAGCTCGTCGACAAGGCCCTCTCATCCGGCATCTATACCGTGCAATGGGATGGGAAGGACTCGCGGGGAGTCAGGGTGCCGTCGGGCGTATATTTCTACAAACTCATCTGGGGTGATCAATCGAGCACGAGGAAGATGGTAGTGCTCAAGTAGAAAGGTCCATTGGGGAAAACAGAGGGGTCAGATCAGGAATATCGATTCAGGATCCGGCCCCTTTCATGTCCGGGCTATCTGATCCATTTCGCTCCGCGCTTCTCCAGAAACGCGGCCATCCCCTCCTGCGCCTCTTCTCCGGAGCGCAGGTCGGCGATGACACGAGCGGTGTACTCCTTCGCCTCCTCGAGAGACATCCCGCTTATCTCGCGCAGGAACTCCTTGCATACCGCGAGGGCGTTCGGGCCCCCTGTAAGGAGGCTTGACACACGATCCTCCACCCTGCTGCGGAGGTCGGCGTGAGGGACAACCTCGTTGACCAGCCCGACCTCTTTTGCTCTGCCTGCCGAGATCCGCTCACCGGTGAGGAATAACTCACGGCACGCCTTCTCTCCTATCCTCTTCATCAGGTACGGCCCGATGCACGCCGGGACAAGCCCTATCTTCACCTCACTCAGGCTGAACCTCGCCTCATCGGACGCGATCACGATGTCGCACGCGGCCACCAGGCCGTTGCTCCCGCCTATAGAGGCACCGTTGACACACGCTATTGTCGGTTTAGAGAGGTTGTAGAGGATGTACATCAGATCAGCAAGCCGGAGCGCGTCGTCGAGGTTCTCCTCCCGGGTGAAGTCCTTCATCTTCTTCATCCAGTTCACGTCAGCGCCCGCACAGAACGCCGTTCCGCCGCCGGTAATGACGATGGCTCGGATCGAGGCGTCTTTCTCCGTTCGATCGAGGGCGCGTGTCAGTTCCCCGATCATAACGTCATTGAAGGCGTTGCGCACCTCCGGCCGGTCGAGGGTTATCCTCGCGACCTGTTCTGTGCGTTCCATCTCTATTGTGTGATATTCGCCGTCCTTCAACTGTCTCCAGCCTGTTCACCGGGTCAGGAAAACGCCCCGAAAGGAAAAGGGTGTTTATCGAGGGGCACGCTTCTGATGCCTTCCCTGCCTCAGGCGATCTCCGGCACCGCCTTGTAACCATAACATAGGATGCCCGCTTCGCCCTCCTCCACAATCTTTCTGAACTCTATCCTTACCGGCATCCCGATCTCGATGTCGTCCGGGCCGCAATCGGCCACCTGGCACTGGATCATCACTCCGTCATCGAGTTCCACGACGGCTATCGGATAAGGGATGGCGTCACGAAATTCATCGGGACCGACGTGGATTACCGTAAATGTCGATACCTTCCCCCTGTCGGCGAGTGTGACCTGTTCGAAATCCTTCTTACCGCACTCCGCGCATATCAGCCTTGGCGGAAACCATACCTTTCCGCACCCCTTACACCGTGCTCCCTCGTACCTGTACCGCTGCGGTATCTCTCTCCAGTATCTTGCTGATGTCGACATTTATACAACCTCCAGTATGTGGACCAACGAGCTGGCGCACGTGCCGCCCATGTTCTGCGTGAGTCCTCTCCTCGCACCATCCACCTGCCTGTCACCAGATTCTCCCCTGAGCTGCTCGGTAATCTCACAAATCTGGGCGACCCCGGTGGCGCCAACGGGATGGCCCTTTGACTTGAGTCCCCCGCTCGTGTTGACCGGTATCCTTCCTCCTATGGCTGTCTCGCCGCTTTCCGTGGCGATACCGCCTTTGCCGGCCTCTACAAAACCAAGCGCCTCGATCGCGCATATCTCGGATATCGAGAAGCAATCGTGCACCTCGGCGAGGTCGATGTCCGACGGCCCTGCGCCCGCCATCTCGTATGCCTTGGCTGCGGCGTTCTCCGCCGCCGCCAGATGCGTTATATCCTTCCTCTGGTGGAGCGCCATCGTGTCTGTCGCGTGTCCTGATCCGCTGACCCTCACGAGCGGCTTTTTCGAGATCTTTTTCGCCATCTCCAGCGGGCAGATGACCACCGCGGCCGCCCCGTCGGTTATGGGAGAGCAATCGAGGATCCTCAGAGGATCGGCGACCATCACCGAGTTGAGCACCTGATCGATCGTCAGTTTCATCCGGTACTGGGCATACGGGTTTTTCGAACCGTTATCGTGGTTCTTGACCGACACCTGCGCCATCTGCTCCCTTGTGGTCCCGTATTTCTCCATGTGCGATCTTGCCATCAGCGCGTATAGACCGGGGAAAGTCACACCATTGTAGGCCTCATACTCCTGGTCAGCGGCCGCTGCGAGAGCGTTTGTCGCTCCTCCGCCCTCGATGTCCGTCATCTTTTCCACACCGCCGACCAGAACGATCTCGCTCATCCCTGAGGCTACATCCATCAGCCCCTGCCTGAAGGCAAGACCGCCCGATGCGCAGGCCGATTCGACACGCGTCGCCGGAATCGGGTTGACGCCAAGATAATCCGCCATGAGTGGCGCGATATGCTCCTGGCCGACGAAGAGTCCTGGTGACATGCAGCCTACATACATGGAGTCGATCCTGTCGACGCCCGCGTCCTCGATCGCCTTCAGCGACGCCTCGACAAACATCGTTCTCAGGGACTTGTCCCAGAGCTCCCCCCACTCGATCATTCCCACACCAATCACTGCTATATCCATCATTATCTTGCTCCTTGGTGACCTGTCAGTTGCAATTACAGGAGAAACCTCGACAGAGATCGGCGGCTACTCGCCCATCCTGATCTTTCTCCGGTATTTCGCGTATGTGCCGTAATCGAGATGTACTTTGTTCCTGTCGAGGTAGTCGGTTGTCCCGGGCGCCTTGTCCCGTACCTCCCTGATCCGGTCGGTCACGCTGTAGATGAACCCGTCACTGCCCGCTCCGGAACCGTAGGAGACCATCAGTATCGATTGACCCGGCTCTGCGACATCGAGAACCGCGGTCAACCCGATAGGCGACGCTGCCGAGTACGTGTTCCCCAGCCTCGGACAGAGAAGGCCCGTCTCTATCTGCTTCATCGTAAATCCAAGCTTTTTTCCAACCCTCACGGGGAATTTTCCGTTCGGCTGATGGAATACGACATGATCGAAATCCTCCGGACCTTTCCCGGCCATCTCCATGATCGCTGTGGCCGCGCCCGTCACATGCTTGAAATATGCGGGCTCGCCCGTGTAACGCCCGGCGTGTCTCGGATAGTGCATATGTTCCCTGCGCCAGAAATCGGGCGTGTCGGTCATGTATGAATAGGTGTGCTCCACTTCCGCCACTGTCCCATCGGTCCCGAATATGAACGCCGCGGCACCCGCCGACGCGGAATACTCTAATGCGTCACCCGGCGCGCCCTGGGATGTGTCGGCCCCTATGGCGAGCGCGTATTCCATCTTCCCCGCCTCCACATGGCTCAGCGCCACGAACATCCCTTCACTCCCGGCCTTGCAGGCGAACTCAAAGTCCGCGCAGTGGACGTCCGGGGTGGCACCGATCGCCTCGGCGACAACCGTACCGCTCGGTTTCACCGCGTAAGGATGAGATTCCGAACCGATGTACACGGCCCCTATCCGACGGGGATCAACTTCCGCTCTCTTCAGCGCGTTCCTGGCCGCCTCCACCGACATGGTAATAACATCCTGGTCGGGCGCGGGGACGGACTTCTCCTCCAGCATCAGGCCCTTCTTGTAACTGGGGGCATCAGCGCCCCAGACCTTTGCGATTTCCTCCACCCTTATCCTGTATCTGGGTGCGTATGCTCCATATCCAACGATTCCAGCCACTCAAACCTCCTTTTGTTAGATACCAAGAGTAGATGCTCATATATGTCATATATTGTCAACCTTTACAGGGTTTCCCCCGTTCTTCTCATGCAAAGGGGTGCCAGGCGTTCCTCTCGCGGGCACCATAAGGTATCAGAGGTTCGGTGCCATGTCAAGGGCCGACAGGCAGTGAGGTTTCATGCATTTCTGCACGCGAAGGAGCCGGGAAGTCGATGTGATGGGGTGATAGCTGCGATCGAAGGAGCGGTCCATGGTCAGGCGTGGCTGGAGAGAATTTCGACGTATTACGTGCCGAAAGCACGCGGGCGGGAATTGGACCGCTGCTCGCCACATCCTCGTTCCGGTTCAGCGAGTGAGGATCATCTTCTTCGTCGAAGCAAGAGGTCCCGCCTTCAGTCGATACAGGTACACTCCGGATCCGACTGTCTGTCTATGATCGTTCTTTCCGTCCCAATGGACCGAGTATTGCCCCGGCTCTTCCTCTCTCTCCATCAGTGATCTGACTAATTGTCCCCGCAGATCGTAGATCTTCAGCTCCACATGAACAGCGTCTCCCGCCGGAATGGAGTAGCCGATCGTCGTCGATGGGTTGAAGGGATTGGGATAGTTCTGGGCGAGTGTGAAGCTCCGGGGAATCGACCGGCCCGGCGGAGATCCCACACCCACGGGCTCTTCGATAATAGCCGTCCAGACACTCAGGTTGTAATTGTCCAGCCTCGTCCATACAGGGTAGATCTTCCCATTGAATGCGGCGACATTGATGTAGTCGCCGAAGAACACGTAATGATCAGGTGTGAAGGAAGATTCGCTGACCCTGAAGTTGGTGAAGGTCTCTCCCCCGTCTTCCGACTTCGCCACAAATACGTCTGTTGCCACCCCACTCGTCTCCCGCCGGTCATAGAACACAACATAGATGATCCCGCTCACCGGATCCACCGTCATCCAGTTGAAGAACTGGTGCCTCGTGCCCGTGTCGTTGTTCACCCGTACGACCTCTCCCCAGTTCGCTCCACCATCGGTCGAGGTGATGAAGAAGACGTCTGTATCGTCGGTTCCATTTCTCTGGTCGGACCAGCAGATGTAGACGTTGCCCCGATACGGTGAATGGCTGATATCACTGGCTGTCACGGAAAACCCGTCGCACCGATATATCCCCGTGACATTGAAATCCCATCCCCCCGGTTGGGGATCGACAAAGATGTCCTCTCCAAAGGTCACACCGCCGTCCATCGACCTGTCGAACATGATGCCCTCCGGCCCTGACCAGCTCGTGTAAATCTCCCCGTTCGGCCCCACTGCCGGAACCGCGCCCTCTACCGTATCGTCGCTGTCGAGGCAGTTCCCGCCCTGGTCGCTCACCCGGACGGGTTCAGACCAGGTTTCGCCCTGGTCCGTCGACCGGGAGAAGAGGATCCGGGAGCTGTCGGCCGGATTGGAGCTGTCGTACTCATCGAATTCGGTCCAGGCCAGGTAAAGGTTCCCACGGTACGGGGAATTCGTCAGGTCTGTCCCCATCCACTCCTTGTCCTGGTTAGCGGGGGGATTGAACCCCGCCGCCGAACCGTCGTTCCAGGTCAACCCACCATCGGTCGACTTCTGGACTACGATGCGGTCGATCCAGTATCCGATGGAATCCGGCGGATTCGAGAGGTGAGAATAGTAGAGATTACCCTCCACGTCGAAGATCACGCAGGGATCTCCCCACACACCAAATGCATCCGATGTCATGCGCCCCCCCACCCAGGAGTAACCTCCGTCCGTCGAGTAGTAGATATAATCGAGGTTCGCGCCCGCCGCCAGATTCATCCGATTCGTCGGATTGATGGCGATTGTCACCTCCTCGGGATCATAGCTCTCTTCGCCGCTGATCTGGACATTCTGGTATTGAGCCGTGAGGATGCCCGGGATGCCGAAAAGCAGGACGATCAGACCGATATATCGGGTCACTCGAGGCACATATCACCTCCTGATGTGGTTGTCGGGAAGAGTCCGTCCTCCCGGAGTATCGACGCATGGGGGGCATGTGCGGCAACCGAAAAGAGGGTCAGCCAGAGAAGCGTGAGAAATATCTTCATAATCCTCCCCCCTGGTCACGGGACCCCAGAGGATTCCCTCTCGTTTCACGGTACTTGATGAGCGGATCGCAACAGGAATAGAAGGACGGTTTCGAATCGAGAATTGAGAGCCTTCTCTCTCCACCATTTTTTGTATATTACAGCGGGACTGATTGGTTGTCAAGGATGTACGGGAGCAGGAGTTTCCCCATAAAATCTGGCTGGATCTCTATAACTCCTTGCCGGTGCAGCAGATGACGATCAGAAGAAGCGGAAATGTTGTGTGTGGGAAATACTTCCTGACGAATCATATTCGGAGTGATAAGTAATTACGCTTAACATGACATTCCCACCCCACACGTCATTCCCGCCTCACACGTCATTCCCACTTCTCATGTCATCCCCGCCTGACGCTCTTCCGTGTCACGCTGTTCTTCAATGTTGTCCTGTCGATCTGACAGTGACTCGATAGATGATGATTGACAAACCACTTCCCGATCTATATCCTCTTATGTCGATTCGATGACCCGTAACTATTGCTCAAATCGCGTCATCCGGAGAAGACGTGGAAAGACCGGCACATACCTCCGGTAGGAGATAGCAGTTGATGTCGCATGAAATGGCAGCCTTGACCATTACCGCGGCGACGATCGGACTGATCCACACGTTGCTGGGGCCGGATCATTATGTTCCCTTTATCGTCCTGTCGCGCGCACGGAAGTGGTCGCCCTCGAGGACCGGCATGGTCACCATTCTCTGCGGCCTGGGACACATCCTGAGTTCGGTTGCGCTCGGAATGATCGGTATCGCGCTGGGCCTGGCGGTGAGCAGGGTTGAAGCGGTCGAATCGTATCGGGGAAGTATCGCCGCCTGGGCTATGATCGCCTTCGGGCTCATCTACCTTGTCTGGGGACTCAGGAGGGCATGGCAGAACCGCCCTCACACGCATTTTCACGCGCACGAGAGTGAACTCGTTCACAAGCACTGCCATATTCATACCGACGCCCACGCACATCCTCACACTGTTGAGGAGGGATCGAACATCACACCATGGATTCTTTTCACCGTCTTTGTGCTCGGCCCCTGCGAGCCTCTAATCCCGCTCCTTATGTATCCTGCCGTAAAGGAGAGCGTATCGGGGCTGATCTGGGTCACGGTCGTTTTCGGAACGGTAACGATAGGCGCGATGCTGTCGGTCGTCATGATTCTCTCGAAGGGAATCAGCCATGTCCCACTGCGGCGCCTCGACCGGTATGCACACGCACTGGCGGGCCTGACAATCCTTCTTTGCGGGGCCGCTATCCAGTTTCTCGGTCTCTGAGACGCGCACAGAACTTGCAGTGATGTCTGATATTTGACCCAGGAATATGACCATGCAATCGAGGCTCGAACAGACAGAAGACTTTGCGATCAAGGACTGCGCCCTGACGGCCATCGCCACCGGGAAGCGGGCCCAGAACCTCCGGGAACTCAGGGACGGCCTGCTGAGCGTCCACCCGGGCAGCATATATTACCACTTCTGGGGGGGGCTGCTCCGCCCGAGCTTTGTCGAGCCCGAATACAACAACGACTTCGCCTCGTGGGTGTACCACGGTCTGCACGACAAGATTCTCTGTGAACGGCTCGCGGTCATCGACCCCACAGACTTCGACACACTGGATGACCTCCGCCAGGAGTTGATAGAGGTGATCGAGGAACGCCTCGACGAGATGGAGCTCGTCCCATGGTCGAGCCCCGACCAGCAGTTTCACTTCACGCGGTCACAGATAGTGGTTATCGACACCCATCATGTCATCCACGATCCTGAGGAGCTGGTGGAACTGATACCGAATATCTCCACCAGCAGTGTCTTCTACCACTTCATTGACGCCCGGCGACGCACCGAAGAGAACACGGATGACTTCCGGTCCTGGCTGAGGGGATTCAAGAACCACTATGGAGCGCTTGCCAGCGGTCTCGCCGAGATCGATCCTTACTTTTCCTCCCTGACCAGGCTGAGGGATCAACTCGCAGCGCTGTTCAGGGACTATTTCACCAGGAGAGGCCGGGGATGAATAAACAGGTAGTTTCCCCTGCTTTTTCAGCGGATCTGTCATAACTCTTTTCGTGGCAGCCGTATGTTGGAGGGATGAAGTGCAAACAGTAGTCCGTCGCGTCAACTGTTCCTCTCGCGTAAGTAAAGCCTTTTTGGAGCCCCGTCTTCTCGAGGGTGAACGTTCCAGCAGTGCCGTGCAGCACTTGTTTGAGACCGCAGGTCGAGTTGCGCGGAGCGAGTGACCCCTAGAGTTAGAACGGGTCAAAAAGACGTCCCTGGAGCGAGAGAAACACTTGACGCCTCAATGCATAAGAAAAACCGGGGAACCTCCAGATGAATAAACTCCTTGACAGTTACGCGAAGGTGGTTGGAGAAGACGTCATAGATCATCTCCGACAGCTCTCCGCTCCGCTCAAAGGTATGAAGATGGTTCACGTCAATTCCACCCGTGTGGGTGGAGGCGTGGCCGAGATATTAACGAAACTCGTTCCCCTGATGAAAGAGCTCGGCATAGACGCTACCTGGGAAGTCATAAAGGGAGATGACGACTTTTATCAATGTACGAAGGCGTTCCACAACGCCCTGCAGGGAAACGTAGTTGCGATCCCCGACTCTCTTCTGAGAAGATATGAGGATACGAACGCCCGCAACTACGAGGAACTCGGCTCCCGGCTGAAAGAGGCCGACATCGTCTTCATCCATGACCCCCAGCCGGCTCCACTCCTGAAACTCTGTCCCGACAGACGCGGAAAATGGGTCTGGAGATGCCATATCGACATCAGTCGCCCCTACCGACAGGTATGGAAGTACCTTCGTGATTTTGTAGCCGGCTACGACGCCAGCATCTTCTCGCTCGCCGCCTTCGCCCAGGACATGCCGCACACGAAGTATCTGCTCCCTCCCAGCATCGACCCGTTGAGCGAAAAGAACATGCTCCTCGAGAAGAAAGAACTCGATTCTCTGTACAGCCAGTTCGAGCTGGATCCGGGAAGGCTCCTGGCACTCCAGGTGTCACGTTTTGACCGTTTCAAGGATCCGGTCGGGGTCATTCAGTCTTATCGCTTGACAAAGACGTTTACACCCTCACTGCAGCTCGTCCTTGCCGGCGGCTCGGCGACAGACGACCCGGAGGGAGAAATAGTGCTCAATGAGGTCCGCAAGGCGGCTAACGGCGATCCGGACATACACATCCTCCTCCTTCCCCCTGACGCCCACCGGGTGATCAACGGCCTGCAGAGGATCGCTGACATCGTCCTGCAGAAGTCAACGAAAGAAGGCTTCGGACTGACTGTCACAGAGGCGATGTGGAAACGCAAACCGGTCATCGGCGGCGACACGGGTGGCATCCGTCTACAGATTCTCAACCACCACACCGGCTTTCTCGTCAGCACTCCAGAGGGCGCGGCACTGAGAATGCGCTACCTCTTCAACCACCGCGACGTGCTGCACGAAATGGGAAGGAAAGCCGAGGCATTCGTCAGGGAGAACTTCCTCATAACCAGGCACATACGTGAATACCTCACACTGTCGCTCGCGCTTATCCACGACGCGAGCGAGCGTATCGAGCTGAAATAGCCCCGCGTGGAATTTACCATTCACAATCTGACAAATTTGTATATATTTTAGGTTGACCGGAATGGAGGAACTCCTTCGCGAGCGGGGAACATATCCTCAGATACAACGGCATGCGCTCTCACCCCCGTCAAAGGATCTGTCGTGCCATGAAAGTCCTGAAATCAGACCTCGATCTGGAGCTTTTTTTTCGAGATCTCTGCTCATCAACGCAGCGGGTACTCTTCCTCGATTATGACGGGACGCTTGCCCCCTTCAGGATCGAGAGAGACGGGGCCGAACCCTACCCCGGCGTCCGCAGGATCCTGCAGACGATCCTGCAGAGCGGTAATACCCGCCTCGTGATGATCAGTGGACGCACGATAGACGACATCGTCCCTCTGCTCAAGATCGAGCCGCTCCCCGAGATCTGGGGTTCTCACGGCTGGGAACGGTTGCGCCCCGGCGAGGGGTATGAAGTGGGAGAGATGGATGACCTCTCCGCCAGAGCGCTGGATGCCGTGCGGACAAACCTGGAGGACGAAGGGCTGGCTCATCTGAGAGAAGACAAGCCGGGATGTCTTGCTCTCCACTGGAGGGGGATGGACGAATCGGAGGTCGGGGAGTTGAGGGAGAGGTACCAGAAAAAATGGTCAAATCTCAGCAGGAGTTATGATCTCACACTGATAGCGTTTGACGGGGGCCTGGAGCTCCGCATCAAAGGGCGCAGCAAAGCCCACGCCGTGAGAACCACCCTCGCGGAGATGGGAGAGGAAACCATTGCAGCCTTCCTGGGCGACGACATGACAGACGAGGAGGCCTTCCGGGAGCTTGGCAAAAACGCCATTGGAGTACTGGTGAGGGATGAGTTTCGCCCGACATCCGCAGACATATGGATCAGGCCGCCAGGGGAACTCCTCGAGTTCCTCGAACGCTGGGCGGACGCATCCCTTGAGGAACCGGGGCCGGATAGGAAGGGCAATGCGATCGACACACGGTCCGGCTCAAGAGGAGACGCGTCTTGAAACCTCCGGAGAAGCGTCTTGTCCTGGTCGCGAACAGGCTGCCGGTCGTCCTGAAGAGAAGCATTGAGGGGTGGGAGGCCCAGCCATCATCGGGAGGACTGGTCACGGCGCTCGCGCCGGTACTCAGGAACCGGGGTGGTCTCTGGATCGGCTGGCCCGGCACATTTGGCATAGATGATGACGAAATAAATGAGCTGCTTGCGCTTGGCAGCAGAAAAACCGGATACGAGTTGAAGGCGGTACACCTCACGCCGGAGGAGGTCGAAAGTTATTACTACGGCTTTTCCAACGAAATAATCTGGCCCCTGTTTCACGACCTTCAGTCACACTGCAACTTCAACCCCACCTTCTGGAAGACGTATCAGGATGTGAACAGAAAATTCAGCGAGGTGATTCTGAGGAATACCGATCCCCTTGATTTCGTCTGGGTACACGACTATCACCTGATGTGCGCGGCAAGAGAACTGCGCGACATGGGTGTCGACCCACTGATCGGATTTTTTCTCCACATCCCATTCCCTTCTCTGGACATCTTTCTCAAACTCCCCTGGCGGTTCCAGATTCTCCGCGCCCTTCTCGCCTTCGACCTGCTGGGCTTTCAGACACTGCGTGACAGGCGCAATTTTCTGCAGTGCATCAAGGCGCTTATCAAGGACGCAACCGTCCGGGGGAAAGGGCAGGTCATGACGATACATTACGAGGGTCGGGAGATCAGGGCGGGGAGCTTTCCCATCAGCATCGATTTCGAGGAGTTCTCTCAGCTCGCCGCCACTCAGGCGGTCGCGGACAAGGCCTGGTACACACACGAGGACCTTTCCGACCTGCATATAGCCCTGGGGATAGACCGCCTCGACTATACGAAGGGAATTCCCAACAGGCTCGAAGCGTTTAGAAACGCGCTCTCCCGCTATCCTGACCTGATCGGCAGGATCATACTGATTCAGGTGGTTGTCCCCAGCAGAGAGGAGATTCCCGAGTATTACGGGCTGAAGACCGAGATAGAGCGAATGGTGGGGGAGATCAACGGCCAGTTCACGCAGTCGGACTGGGTCCCCATACACTACATATACCGAAGCATTGAAAAGACTGAACTCCTCGCCTATTACCGTACCGCCGAGATAGCGCTGGTGACCCCGCTGAAAGACGGAATGAATCTTGTCGCGAAGGAGTATTGCGCGTCGAACCTCGAAGAGAACGGCGTTATCATACTCAGCGAATTCGGAGGGGCCGCGGCCCAGCTGCAGAAGGGAGCGATAATGGTCAATCCCTACGACATAGAGGGCGTTGCGGATGCCATATACCAGGCCTTCACGATGGGTCGGGAGGAGCGCAAATTGCGGATGAGAAAGATGCGGCAATCGATCCGCCGACAGGGCATCTTCTGGTGGGTCGACTCTTTTCTCAAGGCTGCCATCGCGAAGGAGCTTCAGGATTTTCCGCTGCTCGATGAATACTTCCCGGAAGATTGACTTCAGGCAACTATTTCCTTTATTTCTCAGGCCAGGCATGTTAGAGTCATAAGGGATTCCGGATGAGTCAGACAATTTACGGCGAAGAGCGGATTGACGTAACCCGCTACCAGGATTAGTGATATCATCGTTACAGGTGGGTACTTGCTGTCGACTGACAAGGGGGAGATGACCAATGGCTACTATTGACGAGCTTCAGAAACAGATCACGGACATCAAGGAGAGGCTGAACCAATTGATGGCGGGCGGCGGCGCGAGGCCCGGCGAGATCCGTTCGATGAGAAAACGACTCAAGAGGACGCAGAGAAAGCGCGGCAAGCTGATAATCAGGATTGAGCAGGCCGAGAAGATTATGAGCGGGAAGAAAGAAGCGGCAAAGGCTACTCCCGCGAAAGAGGTGAAGGAAGAGAAAGAGACGCCCGCCGAAGAGCCGAAGGCTGTAGAGGCGGCTGCCGAAGCGCAGGAAGTATCATCCGCCGAGTCTGCGCCTGCGGAGGAAGTGGCGAAAGAAGCTCCCGCCGGGGAGGTGAAGGCGGAGGAGGAGGCACCTCCGGCTCAAAAGGCGAAGGAGGAAAAGGAGTCCGTGGCTGGAGAAGCTGAGGACGAGGATAAGATTCCCGCGAAGGAGGAAGCCGCGCCGGCTGAGCAAACCGGGGGAGCAGGTGAGTCCGCGGAGGCAAAAACCCCTGATGACAAGCAGGCACCGCCCGGGGAAGTAAAGAAAGAGGAGACAACTCCGACTGATCAGGCCCCACCTGCCACGGGGGCGAAAGAGAAGAAGACCTCCCCGAAAAAGGCCGTGACTGAGGCTGAGGGAGCAGAAGAGCCCGGCAAGGCGAAGGCCTCCGCGGCGAAAAAGAAGACTCCGGCAAAGAAATCCGCAAAGAAGGAATCGAAGCCCGAAGAAGATGCGAGTGAGTAGAAGATACAAAGGAATAGAGTCAGGAGACGGAGTGCTTGAGGACGTTGCGGGGCATCGCAAGCTCCTGCAGCACTATTTCTGAAAAAGCTCGGTCGAAAAATAACGATACGCGTTGTCCGGTATTATGGTCACGACAACCTGGCCCTCTGCCAGAGATTTTCCCACCTCCAGCGACGCGTATACGTTTGCACCTCCAGATATCCCGGTCAGGATCCCTTCCTCTCTGGCCAGGCGTCGGGCAGTGCTGATTGAATCTTCATCGCCGACCTGGATAACCTGGTCCACGAGTTCGGTACTCATCGTGCTCGGGACAAAGCCTTCTCCTATCCCCTGAATCTTATGAAACCCCGCCTCGCAGCCCGACATGACGGCGGAACCGGACGGTTCTACTACCACCCTCTTTACATCAGGAGACTTCCTGCTCAGAACCTCGGCGACCCCACTGAAGGTTCCACCAGTACCGCAGGCGGCGACGAAGGCGTCAAGCTTTCCGTTCGTTTGATCAAGGATCTCCCTGGCGGTTGCATTTGCGTGCGCGATGGGGTTGTCAGGATTTTCGAACTGATTCGGCATAAAAGCATTCGGTGTCTCTTCGACGATATCCTCGGCCCTCTTTACGGTGTTCTCTATATCCTCTTTTGTAAATCCTCTCTCGACATCGCCACAGGAAGGGACCTGCTCAACCCGCGCTCCCAGATACTCTATCAGCATCTTGCGCTCACTGCTCATCGCCTCAGGCATCACCGCTATCATCTTGTATCCCTTCAGGGCGCACACCAGGGCGAGCCCGATACCGGTGTTTCCAGAGGTTGGCTCGACAATCACCGAGCCTTCCTTTATCTGACCTCTCCTCTCCGCCTCTTCCAGCATGTGCAGGGCAATCCTGTCCTTGATACTCCCGCTCGGATTGTAGAACTCGAGCTTCGCCCATATCTCCGCCGGATTATCCTTCGATAATCGTTCAAGTTTCACTATGGGCGTGTTGCCAATCAGAGACAGCACGCTTTCGATTGGACCATCCACTACTGTATCCTCCACCAGTCATTGATACCATCAGTTCACGCCTGGCGCCGCAACCGCTTCTCTGGCGCCGAAGGGCCATCGTATAGTAAGAGAAGTGCCGAAGGGTGTCAAGAAGCGAAGCGGTAGAATCTTGCCTCTAATCCACCATTGGAATCTCGATGACCATCCCCTGCTCCAGAAAACTCGACTCGTACGCATCAACCGGAAAGGTCTTCTCAATCTTCTCAAGGGCCAGGCTCATCTGTTTCTGATCCCGGAAGATCCCGAAAACCGATGATCCCGATCCGGCGAGGAGAGATCCCTCGGCGCCCATACCGAGGAACGCATCCTTGATCTCCTTCAACTCTGGATGCCTGGCAAATATTACCTTCTCGAAGTCATTATGGAGGTGAGAGAGTATCCACTCCTCCTGATTGAGGTTGTCAAATGAAACGATATCAGTTCCGGGGTAGTCTATCTCATCCATCTCATCCATCAGATGATACGCCGACTGGCTTGAGACTTCAAACCCGGGATAGCAGACTCCCACGTTGAGTGAGGGAACTGTGCGCAGCGGTATCAGCCGATCTCCGCGACCCCACGCCAGTGAAGACCCGCCATACAGGAGAAACGGAACATCAGATCCAAGTTCACCCGCCAGACGATAGATACTGGTCTCCGGGAGAGGGCTCCCATACAGGAGGCTGAGTCCCCTCAGGGCCGCCGCTCCATCCGCTCCCCCGCCACCCAACCCGCCCCCGACGGGGATATGTTTCCTGATGGTAATGTCCACTCCCTCTTCCTGGCCGGTCTCCTGGAAGAATCGCTCAGCGGCCCTGCAGGCTATGTTCTCCGTCCCCCGGGGGATTCCTTCCTGGTCTTCCGGCTCGATCGAGAGGTTTATCCCGCCCGCGTTCCTTTTAAGCAGCACTTCATCCCGCAGGTCTATCGACTGGAACAGGGTCTCAATCAGGTGATAGCCCGAATTGCACGACTCCAGTATTCTCAGATAGAGGTTTATCTTGCCCGACACAACGACCAGGACCTGGTCCAGAGCATTGCTTCCCGCTGTCTTATCCATTTATTCCTCCACGCTTGAATCTTCCATCTTTATCCTTTCCTCTGTCCTCTTCAACTCTTTCCACGTAAGATGTTCCTTGAGAAAATAGATGAAGCCTATCAAGGTTACCGGCAGGAAAGAAAGCATGTGGAACACACTCGAGTAACTGAGAGAAAGGTCCTTGGATATCCCGTAAACCATCAGCGCACGCTCTGTGAGCCACTGGTACGTGCCTATAAACGCGGGTGACGAGGGCGCCGCCAGACCAAGCGCGACTATGGAGAGGACGAAATACGGACCGGTACGCGGGACCTGGATACCGAAACTTTTCAGCGCGATCGAGATCGACCACCCGAGGATCAACCAGTGTACAAACGAAAGGATTAACACGATCGCTATGAGGCGCCTGTCTCTCAGGATATCGAGCCCGTTGATAAAGCGGAGTATAAGCGATTCCATCCTGGTTTTCATCTCGCTTGAGACGATTCTCCCCACATTCGAGATAACACCGGCAAACCTCTCGGGCCACAGCATCATTGACACAACGAAGACGCACAGGAAAACGAAGATACCAGTCCCGTACCACCCGACGACAACCACCCACCCTGGAAACGTAAACGTATAGAAGACAAAGAGGAGAATAGTCAGCAGGGTAAATCCGTCGAAGAGTCTTTCAACGACTATCGTTGCCATCGCCGCGCTCCCGCTGATCTTCTCTTTTCGCGAGATGACATATGCTTTCACAAATTCGCCAAGCCTTGCCGGCAACAGGTTGTTGGCCATAAAACCTATCATCGTCGCGGAGAAGAGCGAAGCAAACGATATCTTCTTCCGGGGAAGGAGGAGATACCCCCACCGGATGGCACGGAGGGGAAACTGGATCATTGACACGAGGCAGGCGAGTCCCAGGGCCTTGTAGTCGGCGGTGATAAGATAATAGCGGATCTTCTCCAGATGGAGATCAGGGTTGAATATCTTTCTCGATTGAAGATGGATTATGCCATATGACAATTCCTTGAGATCGTGATTGAGGATTACCAGTCCAAGGAAAAATAAGCCCAGGAGAGGGCCGGCCCACTTCTTCCAGCTCACGAGCAATTATCTCCTATCCCATGCGGCTCTCAGGACACACAACCTCAGAGGTTCGGCTCCGTCTCCCTCAATTGACATCGAGAACCTTCTTGTGGATCTCTATCGGTTCCGTTTCCAGTTCCTTTTCTTCCACCATTCTCAGGGGAATCGGGTAACAGAGGAGCGTAACTTCCAGCCGATCCAGGTTCTCCAGGAGCGGGACTTTAGAGATACCCGTTCGTTTCCCGCCCGGATCAATACGGTCGTCTTTGAGGATCGATCTAGCGTTCCAGATGTCCACGGAATCGTCATCCGCCATCTCAAACTCCACTCCGAGCCTGAATCCCACATCCTCGAACAGTTCCCTGCCGTCTCCATCCAGACCGACGATACTTACCACGAGTTCCCTCAGCGGAGATCCCCCCGGTAACTTATGGCCCGATCCATTGTTTGATATAGTAGTTCTCACATTGACCGAATCCGAGGATACCGTCAGCGTCGCCGAGAAGGTGCAGGCCTTCTGAAGCATCTCAGCCCTTTGTCCACCGGAGAACCGATGGCTCGAGACATCGCCCCTGACTTTCCCGTAGTTTGAAGCCCTGGCCGTCGACTCCGGCATGTGGCAGTCCCGGCAGCTTTTTCCCGCCGTTCTCGATCTGTTCTCTTTCCATGATTCATAATCAGAATAGATGAGAACACCATACTCATTCCTCAGATGATGACACGTCGCACAGTAGTCCGCCGTTCCAAAGCCATCTTCTTCCTTGATCCCATGGTATATCGATTCTCCTCGGCCTGTACGGCCAACCTTGTCGTTTCCGGGACGGGATTGAAACTCGGTTATGCCTGAACGCTCACGCAACACTGATAGTGAGTGGCAGTAATCGCAATTAACGCCTTCACGCGAGATTCCCTTCATGACCTTCGTGTCTCCACTGTTCCACGCGACCGGGGCGTGACACGAAAGACACTTCACATCTTCTTCCCTGGATTTGACGGCGGCGTACAGGTCCTGAAAGAGGGAATCCTCCCACGATACCGCGTGAAAAGATCTCTCCCACTCGTGGTAGATGTTGCTGTGGCACGATTCGCACACAAGAGAGGACTCGTAGCTCTTCTCTGTCGCGAACAGGTTGCCGGGCAGAGAGGGAGCCGTGAGAAGGACCGGCAGAAGGACCGGCAGCAATTCCCAGGTCCGGAATCGATGATACATCTCTATCGGGGACAAGACTCACTCCAGTCGGTAATCATTCGACTGCCCGCAGGATCACCCTGGCTGGCGCGCCATCGACTCCATCCAGCTTCAAGGGAAGGCAGATAAGCTCATACTCACCGCCCTCAATTCCTCTGAGATCCAGGCCCTCGATCAGCCCTGTTCCCGCGGAGAGAAAGATGTGGTGTGTTGGCGCTTCCTCGAGACCATATTTCTCCACCGAGAGGTAATCGATACCCACTGTCTTCACTCCGATGTCAACGAGATGAGACGCAGCCTCCTCAGAGATGTAGACGAAGTCCCTCTGGAACGGGCCCTTCTCCCACAGGAGCGAATTCGAAGTCTTGAATATCACTCGATCTCCCCTCCGGATGTCCAGCGATTCCAGATCTCCCTTTCCTATGCACGTACTTGCCGTCATGGTGTGAACCACGGCCCTGCCTACAAAAAGATCGAGGGGGAGCTTATCGACACTGTCTCCGCCGCCGACAAAATGAAGAGGAGCGTCGACGTGCGTTCCCGTGTGACAGCCAGCCCTCAACCCCGAGACATTCGCGCCCGCCCCATTCTCTATCGAATGCAACCTGTGGACCTCCAGGTCCGGCTCTCCCGGCCATACCGGCATTCCGGGCCTCAGGTGTACTGAGATATCATATATCTTCATCCTCGCTGGAGCCTCTCCCTTCTTCCGGATACGAGATTCGTCCCCGGGAAACACCACCTGAATTTTGAAGAAGCTTAACATTATTCAGCCGATAAGTCAATCGACCCGCGAGTGCCGCAAAAAGGTTGACAAACACTCCCGCACTTCGGTAGACTTACCGGTATTGAGCCCAAAAGGAGGAAATATGGCCCATACAAAGGAAGAAGTCCTTCGAATAATCGAAGAACTCGACGTCAAGTTCATTTACCTGTGGTTTACGGATATCCTCGGCATGCCGAAGAGCTTCGCGATTCCAGCGCATGAAGCGGAAAACGCGTTGAACACCGGGATGGGGTTCGATGGTTCGTCGATCGAGGGTTTCACAAGGATCCAGGAGAGCGACATGATCGCCTTTCCTGATCCGGGTACATTCAAGATCCTCCCGTGGCAGTCTAACGGTTTCCTTATCGGTAGAATCTTCTGTGACATTCTTCGACCCGACGGCTCTCCCTACGAAGGTGATCCGAGATATATACTCAAGAAGAACCTGGAGTACATCGGCAGCAAAGGGTACACGTATTATGTGGGCCCCGAGCTTGAATATTTTTATTTCCCCGATCAGCATGACCCGACGCCCCTCGACAAGGGAGGATATTTTGATCTCCTGCCTCTCGACATGGGAACGGATCTCCGCAAGGAGACGATAAAACACCTCGAGGAGATGGGTATCCAGGTGGAATACAGCCATCATGAGGTCGGCAACGGCCAGCACGAAATAGACCTCCACTATATGGACGCCTTGACGATGGCCGACAACGTGATGACGTATAAGATGATCGTAAAACGGGTGGCGCACGACAGGGGTGTGTATGCCACGTTCATGCCCAAGCCGATCTTCGGCATGAACGGCAGCGGGATGCACGTGCACCAGTCCCTCTTCGAGGGAGAGAAAAACTCCTTTTTCGAGCCGTCCGCCGAAAACCATCTGTCGGACGTAGCGAAACACTACATTTCAGGTCTGTTGAAACACTCACGGGCTATTACATGCGTGACTAACCAGTGGGTGAACTCGTACAAGCGGCTTGTCCCCGGTTATGAGGCACCCGTTTACGTCTCGTGGGCGACAAAGAACCGCTCGGCACTCATCCGTGTTCCGGATTACAAGCCCGGCAAGGAGGGAGCGACGAGGATCGAGTATCGCTCTCCTGATCCCGCCTGCAACCCCTACCTGGCATTTGCGGTCATGCTTCGCAGCGGTTTTGAAGGTATCGAGAGGAAGTACGAACTATCTCCGCCAGTCGGGAACAACATCTACGACATGACCGATGAAGAACGCAGAGATGCGGGTATAGCGAACCTCCCCGCGGACCTGTGGGAGGCGATAAACCTTATGGAGGAGAGTGAGCTCATAAAGGAGACCGTCGGAGAGCACATCTTCTCACAGTTTCTGCGGAGCAAGAAGATCACCTGGGAAAAATACAGGGCACACGTAACCCAGTACGAGATAGACACGTTCCTCCCGATCCTTTGATCGTTGGACGTGCTCTGAAGCAGACGAGCGCATATCTGTCGCCCCACTTCCACCGGGGATGACGGTGAACCGGGACAACACAGGGCGCGTACTTCCAGCACGGTACAGCCCCACGGATCAATTCACGACTGAATAAGGGCGATCAGCCTCTCCGCAATTCCGTCCCAGGTGTAACCCTTCTCGATCCGATGGCGGCCGTTTTTCCCCATGCGGCGGGCAAGTTCCCTGTTCGACAACAGCATGATGGTCTTGCCGGCAATCTGGCGTGGATCTGCTGGATCTACAATGAATCCCGTTTCGCCGTCTGAGATGGCATCCGACACACCGCCGGAGTCGCCCCCTATCACCGGTTTTTCACAGGCGTTCGCCTCGAGGTATGTTATGCCGAACCCTTCCGTGTCACCTTCTATTTCCCTGCTCGGCATGAGGTAGACGTCGCAGAGGTTGTAAAACAGACGCAACTCCTCCGGCATGGCGTATCCCGCGAAAACGACATGATCAGCAATACCGAGTGATTCCGACTGCGCCTCGAGTTCACGGCAATATAGATCATCCCGCGGACCGCATATGATGTATTTTACGTCAGGGAACCTCCTCACTATTTCTGGCAATGCCGCGATCACGCGGTCGTGCCCCTTGCGACGGATCACCCGCGCCAGCGTGAGGATTATTCTCTCATTTGATAGCCCTAAACGCTGCTTCAGTAACGATGTGTCCCTGTCTGGATAGAATCTCTCTATGTCTACCCCGTTTGGAAGCACCACACACTGCCCCTTCCCCAGACCAAACTGATCAATTATGTGACGCCGGGTAAACCGGCTGACGGCGATCACCAGCGTACTCTTCTCAAGCGTGCGTCTGAGCCACTTCCTTTTCAGACGGGTCATCTTCCGGGTGACTTCAAGTCCGTGAACAACCGTCACGAGCGGTATCTCCCTGGCGCGGGCCGTGCCGACCAGCCCCCTGGCGACGTTCCAGGTGGTTGCAATCACCAGGTCGGCCTCGGCGCCAGATGCGAAATATCGCCTGATCGCCCTGCGGCAGAATATAGTACGCCACCTTCGCCATCCCTCACCCTCTATCAGGCTCAGTTCATACACTCCATCCCGCCTGACCGGTGGAGATTCCGCTCGATCCCGGCTGAAGACCACAACTCTGTGACCTTGCCCGCTCAGGCCGGCGGCAATGCCGGATGCCCACTCAGATATCCCGCCGCTGTATGGAGGAAAGTCTTCCGAGAAAATCAGGATGGTTCTTCTTTTCATCTGTGAAATACCCGCTCGTTTACGGGAAGGGAAGATTAGGCAGGGCGTCGATATCGAGATCGTCCTCTCTTCCGCGCTGATAATGGAACAGGGCGGTCCTGGCAACCATAGCCCCATTGTCGGTACAGAGAAGAGGAGACGGGTAGAACAAAGACCCGCCCCTCTCGCCAACCGCTTTCAGGAGTTCATCCCGAAGCCTGCGATTGCTCGCCACGCCACCCGCAAGTACCAGTCTGGATATGCCCAGATCCTCCATTGCCATCATGCTTTTGCGGACCAGGAGCTCAACAGCCGCTGACTGGAAAGAAGCGCAAATGTCTGCAATGTGGCTTTTCTGATCTGTATCTTCGCGAGACTTGCAGAAGTTGACCACCGCGGTTTTCAGTCCGCTGTAACTGAAATCATAGCTCGAAGCCTTGTCGGCACTGCCGGACATGGGTTTAGGAAATCCCGCAAAATGCTCATTGCCACCTTCTGCTGCCTTCTCCACGGACGGTCCTCCCGGGAAGGGAAGGCCCAGCAGTCTGGCTACCTTGTCGAACGCCTCCCCTACTGCGTCGTCCCGCGTCCTCCCCAGGAGAGAATAAGAGCCCCAATCTTTCACCTCTGCAAGTGTCGTATGGCCACCCGAGACTATGAGCCCGATGAAGGGCCCGGAGAGGTCAGGACGCTCCAGCAGATTGGCGAACAGATGAGCTTCGACGTGGTTGACACCGATAAGGGGTCGATCGAGTGACAGGGAGAGGCCTTTTGCGGTGGCGAGCCCGACGAGAATGGAGCCTATGAGACCGGGACCATGAGTCACACCTATTATGTCTATGTCTCCGAGTTCACACGACGCCCTCTTCATGGCTTCCCGGATAATCGGCAGCAGGGTTCGCAGGTGCGCCCTGGATGCTATCTCCGGGACTACACCTCCATATCGTATGTGCTCGTCCTGGGTAAGGACGATGTGCGCCCTCAGTTTGTCTTCTCCCTCGAGGATCGCCACCGAGGTCTCGTCGCACGACGTCTCGATGCCAAGTGTCAGCATAATCTGAAACTCCGTCAAGAGGTGTACTTTGTTCGCCTATAAGATAATAAATTCCGGGATGGATACCAGCCTGTGGGATGATGGGCGGGTCCGTTCAACCGTTTATGATATGAGGGGTAATGAAGATAAGGAGGTCACTTCGCTCTTCTTTCAAGCTCTTGTGACTGAAGAGCCTTCCCAGGAGCGGGATGTCTCCGAGAAGCCACAGCTTCGACACGGTCTCACCGCGATTCTCCTTCAGCAGGCCTCCTATGACGATCGTCTCGCCGTCCTTGACCCGTATACTGGTCTCGCTGCTCCTCTTGGTTGTGATCGGCACCTGGTACTCGACCGGGCCGGAATAACCCGAGATCTCCTCGATAGTCGGCTCGACCTGCATGGTTATGGTCTTACCCTCATTGACGCGCGGCGTGACCTTCAGAGTGATTCCGATGTCGATGTATTCAAAACTCGCGACGTCCTGCGATTCCGCCGCGAAGCTGAACCGGTTCACCGTCTGGATAGGGACAGACGTCGTGACCGCTATTTCTGCCTCCTGGTTGTTCAATGTCGTTATCCTCGGATTCGATATCAGCTTGGAGTTCGTTTCCTGGCTGAGGATGTCGATAGCACCCTGAAGATCCTTGCCTGACAGCATACCCCACTTGAAGATCGATCCTACCTGTTCTGACGTTCCACTGGTGCTGCTGCTGCCCGACTGGTATTTTTCCTCTATCGAGAGCTTCGAATAGAGCAGTTGAAGCGTGTTAGGCCACGCGATCCCGACCTGGTCATTCTTGTTGAACAGTGCCTCAACGATTCTGGCTTCTATCATGACCTGAGGCTCAGGCACGTCTATTCGGGATATGATCTTTTCAACATCCCTGATCACGTGAGGCTGATCGTTCACGATGAGTACTTCCGACTGGACGACCGCCTCTTCACCACCTCCCATGGTGCGTCTGAAGGTCTGAACCTTTCCACCCTCCGTCAGTATTCCCTCCACAGCCTTCTTTACATCCGCACCGTCCACATACCGGAGATCGAAGACACCCACTTCTCTGGGCTTTGGAGGTACCTTGTTCTCTCCGGGCTTCACCAGAATGACATTTTCATCCCGGGAAAACGCATAATCATTGGCCTTCAGGATGTTGCGAAGCGCCTCATCTACGGTTACCCCGTGGAGCCGCACCGTGACCTGGCCCGCCACGTCAGGTCCAGCCACAATGTTGAGGCCGTTCTGCTCCGCGAGAAGCCGCAGGACATTTCGGAGGTCCGCGTTCTTGAAGTCCATTGTGAGGAGATTCTCTCCCGCGTCACCGCTGGAGACCTTGAAGTAGTCACCCTCAGGCCAGCCCTCCAGCTCGGCCTCGAGGCAGCAGGGCGTCGCCAGGAGAATAGCCGCCAGTAATATGACCCATAACGCCTTTATTGTCTTGTCGTTATTCAACATCATCACCGCCTTCGAGGTTGAGGACTATCTTACCCCGGCCCCTCTTGAGAACAACAGAGTCCTGATGGATACTGACGACCTCTGCGCCGTCGATGTCGTCTCCCCTTCTCAGGACCGAATCGTTGATCAGCACTACCGCATCGTCGTCTTTCCAGGATATCGCGGTGAGGAGTAGGTCTGGTTCCCGGGTTGTTTCAGATGTCCCGGGGGATTCTTTTCCTGAAATAAAGGGATCGCGTCCCCAGGTCGAATATACGGGGACTACTTCATCTTCTGTCCCCACGGAGTACGATGCCATACCAGACTGGACGACGGCAAGCTGTTCGCTCATTTCCCTGAATGCTGTGCCGCTTTCCTCTTCAACCCCCTCCGACGTCGATGAGTCCGAATATCGCCGTTTACTCCCCATTGAGAAGAAGAGTATCAGACTGAATATCAGCATGCCACCATAGGCGAGCCACTTCTTCTCTTTCGCAGGGCCTCCCCCACCGGATCTGTCGGCAAGACGATCGGTGATGGGTGACAGAAACTTCCTTACAGCGTCCATTCTTGACTACCTCACAACCTTTCGTCCGCGGCGCTGACTCCGCGCCTTATATAAACCATCATGGAGAAATTCGATTCCAGATCCTCCCGCCGGCCTGAGATACGGCTTATCTCCAGTTCGCCAAAGGAGGCGAAATATGGCAGATCCTCGAGTGACCGCAGGAATCTCCCGATCGGGACATAATGTCCTCTGGCAACCAGTTGAAACGGAAGGACCAGCACTTTACCGTCTCCGGCTGTGGCATCTCCGTTGTCGGACGAAAACAGATCGGCAAAGGGTACTCCCACATAGGTGACTACGCAGTCGTTGCTCTTTCCGGTCTTGATTATTTCCTCGGCCATCCCCCTGACCTGCTTTGCCCCCGGAAGCGTAGAGAAGAACCTGGTGCGCTCTTTCTCGAGGGAGACATATTCATCATGATACCGGGAGAGATTCTTTGTATCATCCGTCCAGGAGGAAACAAGCGACTCCATCTCAGCGATGTCCTGGCCAATTCCCTTGAGCTCTTTGCTCTGTTTGACAAAGATGAAGCTGTACCACAGGAAGATGATTGCCGCCATAGCACAGACACCCAGAAGCAACCTCTTATTTTCTGCAATTCGTCCCACTGGATCTTTGACCTCTCTACTAAAGAAGCATCTTGTTTTCTTCGAACGGCCTTATGACAACGCACTTTATCGAGAATTCCACTGCTTCACCGCCGGAGCCTTCTATCTCATCCATGCCAATGAGCTCAGGATCACGGAAGAACGGCGAATTCTCAAGATCAAGCATCATCGCGGACAGGATTGGCTCAGAGAGAGCCCGGGGAGACAATAAAGTGCCCTCCATTCCCAGCTCCCATCTCTTCTCTTCCTTCACCACAACCGTCTCTTCTCCCTCGCCTTCGTACTCCTCTGAGTCCTGTGGCGTCTGCTTGTCCTCGTCCTTTCCGGCTCCCCCTCTCCTTACCAGAAACAGGTCCTCAAGCACGACCCCCTCCGGTATCCTGTGGCTGATATCCATCAGAAGATCAGGGGTGAGATCATGGTTGAGGATGACCTTCTTGATAAGATTGTCCATGCCTTTCATACGCTCCTGGATGTTTCGTATGTCCTGAAAAGAAGGATCAGAGCGGATCTTTTCCCAGGACATCTCCATCCCCTTCAGTTTCGTGGTGTCAACGCGTTTTCTGACCTCCATGTTTACAGACGCCCCTGCGAGCAGGAGAGCCATGATTCCCGCGGCCGTACTGAGCAGCTTCTTCTCCATCACCGTTCTCTTGATGTCCTGGACGCCGGTGGTGATCAGGTTTATTCCGTCACCCTTCTCCAGTGCCAGTCCCACCGCTACAGACCATGATAGTCCGAGCTTTCTCAGTCCCTTCAGGGCCTCCTCTTCCAGGGGGAGTTGTTTCGCTTCGAGTTCCCTGCTCAGATCGAGCGTCTCGACCGGCTGACCGAGACTGGAACTCAGGTACTCCCGCAGATTCAGAAGCGCTGCAGACCCTCCGGTCAGCCACAGCTTCCCTACGTTGTCGATGCCGTAGTTCCGGGCGGCGTATTTGATGGATCTGTCGATTTCATTCGCGAGACGCTCCGCTGCTGGTCTGACCAATGCCTGAATACTGGAGAATGGAATGCCATCTTCCGTGTATTCGGGGGTCTCGCCCAGAGGTATACCATATTTGCACTTGATCTCCTCGGCCCTTTCGAGGTCGATCGAGAATTCTTCCCCTTTGTAGGTGACCTTACCCATCAACGACTCCGTCATCGCCTTCCCGGCCGTCATGATATCCCTGGAGAACTCGAGTGTGTCCCGGGAAAAGAAGGATATGCTGGTAATCCTTTCACCAATGTCGATTACCACGTTTACGTCCTCTTCTCCATGCTTCAGGTTGCCGAGTACGTTACTGATAGCGAGGGGCGCGACCGTCACTACAGACGGTGGAAGGCCTATTTTTCGCGTACTGGAAAGAAGTCTGTTGATCCACTCTCGCCGGGCGACGACCACCAGTATCTCCAGTTCACCGCTCTTCTTCTTGTCAAGAACCTTGAAATCATATGCCGCGTCCTCTATGGAGTATGGCAGGAATCTGTCCACGACCCATGGAATTGCAGCCTTGAGTTCGCCCCTCGGCATGGGAGGGACTTCGACGCGCCTGACCATGACCGAGGACCCCTGCACCGAGATAATGACGTTGTTGATCTCCTCTTTTCGACCCTTGAGCGATTCCTTTATAAGAGGCATGACATCTTCTATCCACTCATCATCCTTCTTCTCCACAGCGGGGCGCTTTGCTGAGATGCCAGTAATCGTTTCGATCGTCCTGCCCTTCCGCCTGAACAGAACCATCTTGACCGATTGGGCTCCGATGTCGATCCCGAGCGTGACTTTCTTCTTCATCTTGAGGGGATCGCTGATGAATTCTCTCAGAGCGTTCTTCTTTCGACTCTTCGCTATCATTGCATATTCCAGTTTCTGGCGACCATTCTCACAGTCTCCGGGCTCACAATATCCACATTCCTCTCTTTCATCGAGATGAGCGAGTGGCAACACATGGAGTTCGCTTTCAAAGGATTACCTCTGCTGAAGCACCATATCTCGTTGACAGCCATATCATCGAAAAGCATCTCGACGTTCCCGCAGCCCGCCTTCCTCAGCCTGTGAAAGATATATTCCTTCAGATCATCGGGGTCGAGCGGGTTGATCGTGTAGACAAGGTCCACCCTGATATCGCGAGAGCCGCTCCCGGTGATCTTGTCGAGAAGACCCGTCCTGCCCAGCATTACCACGTTCATGAGACCCGCCCCGTCGAACTGACACCTCAGAAGTTCCCCGAGGACCTGAATGTTTCCGGTAGACAACCTCTCTCCGTCGTCGATCACGAGAACCAGGGTTTTCCCCTCTTCTATGACACTTCTGAACGCATAATCATGTATAGCTTGTCTACACTCGAGTCTTGTCCGGTATTTCGCGCCAATGTCCAGTGCTCGACAAATCTGCTGAAGGAACTTGAATTCTGATCCGGAGTCCGGTCTCGGCAGCAGCTTTACGATGGAATTCTTCCTTCGGGCCTGCAGGCGATCGATCAGGACCCTGGCGAGAGCTGTCTTTCCCACCCCCGATTCGCCGAGAATGACATCAATTCCACCCCGCATATGAAGAGACAGTTCGATTCTCCTGATGCACCAGGCATAATCCCGGGTCGGGAAAAAGAATTCCGGGTCCGGCTCGGCGGCGAACGGATCTTTCTTCAATCGAAGAGATTCGTAGTATTTCACTTGCATCACCTCCAACCAATTCCAGGATGTCAATCCTGCCCCATTCGGAATACATGCCTCCCGTATCGAACCGGGCAACCGAAATCGGGCCGACATCTTCAACTACACGGTGAATGATACCGTCGACCCGTCACTGAATGTAATCGTAAATGATGTACCCCTCATATCCACGTTGCTCGCCCCCCCACTCTGGGCGTCCTTGAATTTCTTGTACTCGATCTTCACATTGCTGCCGTCGCTTATTACAACCGCCGAGAATGTTTTTGTTTCTCCACTGCCGCCCCTCGGATTGTTGCTGTCGAAGACCTTAGTACCGCCGATCTTTATTTCTTCATACCAGGCACTGGTCGCGTAGACTGCCTTGATGGACGTGATCGATATGTCGCTGCCGCTGTTGTTCTGAACAACAAACTCGACGTCTCGGTGGCCGTTCCCCTTAGCCTTGGCGGACCCCCCCAGCAGGGTAAGGCCGCCCGATCCCCCTGCCTGACTCCAGAGATCACCAGGCAACCTGATGTTGGACACGGCGTCTGACCCGGGCAGAAGAGATATATAGAGGACAGAAGTGTCCGACGTAGTGGAGTAGGTCGCCTGGAGTTGATGGTTTCCTATGGGTATCTGGTTGTTGAACGCGAAGGTGCCGGAAGCGTTCGGAGAGGTGGTCCGGGTGGTCATGCTTCCCGAACCATCAGGAAACGTTATCCTGAGCGTTACATTGGCGGCGTCAGTTCCCGGAGGGTTCCCCACACCGTCCAGTACTACTCCTTCCACGGTATTGCTCTTCAGGTCACTCATACTGCTGGCTATCGTCCTCGTGATAGCGCTTCCGCCGCCACTGCTGCTGATTGTCAGACCTCCGTTGTAGGTATACTGATTCCCCCATTCATCGGTCTTGAAACCGTTCGCATTCTGGGTAAAATCGATCGCCATGTAAGGGCCATCCCAGGTGCCATAACCCGGATTGGTCACGAGCTCGTCAAGGTTGGATGGCAGGCCACCCACGTCACCGAAATAACCAAAATCCGTCCGGACTCCACCAGAGTACAACTCGGGGTTTCCCACGATAGCCTGGACGAGTTGATCCATTTCCGCAATGGTACCCTCGAACCTGCTCCGGTCGAGTGTGTCCTGTATCGCTGTCATGGCGACCGTGCTCAGTATCCCGATAATTACAATCACCATCAGCATTTCGAGGAACGTAAAACCGCGTCCGGCGGCATCCATCCCCGCCCTTTTGTCAGCATGCAAGAGTGATAATCTCATGTCTTTGACCGCCTCACCAATTAACAATGCTTCGCGTTATGAGCAATTGCCTGCTCGTTGTCCATAGCAATCGCGTATTCATGGTCATTCCCGCTTGTCGGGAATCTCCCTGGAAAAGGATGCCCGCAGGACGATGCGAGAGACTTCCGTCGTCTTTCAGCGTATGCGCTGCAATCGCCGACGTCATGCCCGATCTCCTAAAATGAGAGGACTATGTTCTCCGAGGATCCGATACTTGTAATGGTCCTCGTGCTGGAACTGTATACATAGGCGACCCCCCAGGCATCCGTGAGAAATTCACTGTCAGCGGGATCTATGTAGGGCCCGTTCCAGCCGCTCCTTGTGAACCTGTTGTATGATGCTACACCTGCCGGCTTTATCGCAAGATCAAGCAGGCTGGTGGGCAGCGCCCCGACATCCCCCTCGTAGCCAACGTCGATAAGTCCGCCTCCGGCCGCGAGGCTGGGATTACCAACAATCGCTTTCTTTATCTCTCTCATCTCCTCGAGCGTGGCCGATTTGCTGGAAGATTCCAGCATCAGACCCACTCCCGGTATCGCCGCAGCCATGACGAGTGCGACGATCGCGAGCACTATGGTCAACTCAACCAGCGTGTACCCGGATGTTCCGCCTTTTCTTTCTCTCCACTCCATCGTGTCATCTCCATTGTGTCGCGCGTTCCATCTTCGTCATATTTGCCCGGGCGCCCGGTCGTCGGGTAGCACAATGATTCATCAACGCTGTGCTATACCCACCATGTTCCACAGCGGCATGAAGACGCCCAGAGCAAGAAGGAGCATCATTCCGCCAAGCCCCACGAGCAGGATAGGCTCGATCGCGGCGGTCAACCTCTTGAGGTGGTAATCGATCTCCATCTCGTAGTGATGCGCTGCCTCATTAAGCATTTCTTCCATAGCCCCGGTCTCCTCACCGATCGATACCATCTGCACGAGGAGGGGGGGGAACGTCCCTTCCTGGTTCATAGGCACTGAAAGGCCGGTCCCACCCATGACCCGCTCTCTGACTCCCTCTATCCAACCTGCTATTATCTTATTGCCCACTGCCTCCCCGACGACGTCGAGCGCCTCCAGTATTGGCACACCGCTGCCGGTGAGGATCGCCAGAATCTTAGCGAACCGGGACATTATCCCCTTCAATGTTATCCTTCCCACTGCGGGCAACTTCAGTTTGAGCATGTCCCGCGTCCTCATCCCACCGTCCGTCCGCAGCAGAAGACGTATCCCGACAGTGATGCCTGCTACGAGTATGAGGTTTATGTACCAGTAGTTATGAAAAAAGTGGCTGACCCCCATCAGAATTCTCGTGGGAAGCGGCAGTTCCATGTCGAATCTCGCAAAGATGGTCATGAATTTCGGCAGAACATATGTGACCAGCACAAAAAAGGCGAGAGACATGACTATGATCACCATGACCGGGTATCTCATCGCCGATTTGATCTCTTCCTTCACCTTCTGCTCATACTCGAGGAGCCCGGAGAGTTTGTCGAGTACTTCATCCAGCCGTCCAGCGGTCTCTCCGGCCTTTATCGTGTTACGATACACAGGAGTGAACACGTCAGGCTGTTTCTTCATCGCCTCATACAGGGACGTTCCTTCCTGTATGTCTTTCAGCAGTAGTGAAATGACTTCCCGCATCTCCTTCTTCTCGTTCTGGTCGCGGAGAGACTGGAGGCCTCTTACAAGGGGGACGCCCGTCCTGACGAGCGTCTGAAACTGCTTGGTGAACAGGATCATATCATCGGGCTTTACCTTCTTCTCGAACAAGAAGTGGAATCCGGGGCCCGAATTGCTGCTCTTCCTGATACGAACGGGGACATATCCTATCTGCCCGATCTCCCGTGCGGCTTCCTGGACACTTTCGCCCTCTATCTCACCCTTGACCAATCCTCCTCTCTCGTTTCTCGCCTGGTAAGCAAAGCGCGTCATCTCATGCACCCCCACGTCATCGTCCAGCGACCATTGAAGACAACGGACCTCGAATGCCAATGACAACGCGGAGTGGTCGCACTATTATTCATCGATTGTAACACCCAGGACCTCTTCAATCGTCGTTTCTCCCGACAGGACCTTCTTGAGACCGCTCTCCCTCAGCGAAGACATACCGTGAGATGCCGCAACCTCTTTAATTCTCGTGCTGTGCTGTTGCGTGAGTATGCAATTTCGGACTTCTTCGTTGATCACAAGAATCTCTATGACAGCCTTTCTTCCCCGGAATCCAGTCATTCGGCACTTGTCGCATCCTCTGGCCTGAAAAAAGGTGGCCCCTTCCGGCACTTCCTCCCTGAAGACGCTCTTCAGCAGTTCGGGAGCGGGTTCGAACGGCTGCTTGCAGCTTTCGCACAACACACGGATGAGTCTCTGCGCGATTACTCCAGATACCGTCGAGGCAAGGAGAAATGGTTCCACTCCCATTTCGATGAACCTCGTGAGCGCGCTGGAGGCATCGTTCGTGTGAAAGGTGGCAAGAACAAGATGACCCGTCATAGCGGCGTGAATAGCAACATCTGTAGTCTCCCTGTCCCTTATCTCTCCAACCATTATCACGTCGGGATCCTGCCTGAGAATTGCCCGCAGGCCATTAGCAAAATTCATTCCCGCCTTCGGATTGACCTGAGACTGCCTGATCAACTCCAGCTGGTATTCGACAGGGTCCTCGATCGTGATGATGTTTTTGGAAACCGTATTTATCTCATTGAGCATCGCGTAGAGCGTGGTCGTCTTCCCGCTCCCCGTTGGTCCGGTTACGAGGATGAAGCCATATGGGTCCGCCAGCATCTCCTTCACTCTTTCCAGATCGTTCTCCTCGAGTCCCAGGTTCCTTATCCCCAGTGAGACAGCCCTCTTGTTCAACAACCGGAGCACAAGGTTCTCTCCGTGGATCGTGGGGAAGGTCGAGACCCTTACCCCGATATCTTCGGTAGGCAGATTGAGCTCGAAACGACCATCCTGGGGCACCCTGCTCTTGGCTATGTCGAGCTTCGCCATTACCTTGATTCGCGAGATGACGGGCAGTTGCAGACCCGTCGGCAGAACAGACACCTCCGACATCTTGCCGTCCACTCTGAACCGGGTCCGCGTGAACTTCGCCTCGGGCTCGATGTGAATATCGCTGGCCTTTTCCTTGACCGCCTGAAGGATCAACTCATTTACAAACCGTACTATCGGCCCCTCCTGGATCAACCCTTCCAGGTTCTTGACGTTGTACTCCTCCTCGCCATCCTGTCCCGTCGACGACTCGGAGACCTCACTTATCGCATCGTCCAGCGTGGCGCTCGAACCGTAATAATTTCTTATCGCTTTATCCATGGCGGACATCGAGCTGAGTGCGGGTTCTACTTCGAGACCGGTTTCTCTTCGGATCTCATCCTGCGCCACTATATCACTCGGGTCAACCATGGCAACATTGAGCGTATTGCCGAGTTTGAACAACGGTATCACTTTGTAGGTCTCTGCAAGCCATTTGGAAATCAGCGAGACCGTCTGGGGCTCTATCACGTAGTGTTCGAGGTCAATTGTAGGTATACCGAGCTGCTCGCTCAGTATGCCTGTAAGGTCCTCCTCACGGATGAATTCAAGATCGACCAGAACCTCGCCCAGTTTCCGGGTCGAACCTCCCTGGACCTCCAGTGCTTCCTGCAGTTGCGCCTCAGTGATGAGTCCTCCCGAGAGGAGGATGTCCCCGAGTTTATCCTGCTTTTTGCTGCTCACCATTCCCTCCCGAGCCACTCGAGCCGTCAGCCCCCGTCAGCCTGTCTATCATTTCTATCACTTCTACAACGTCGAACGGCTTGGTAAGATATTCGTCAGCTCCCACCTCTTTGCCCATGCTGACGTGATGTGTATCGGTCTTGGCGGTCAGGAGAACTACAGGAATGCCGCTGTACTGAGAATCGTATTTCAACATCCGGCAGACCTTGTATCCATCGAGATTGGGCATCATGATGTCCAGGAGGATGACATCGGGCTCGAGGCTGCGCGCTCTGTCCAGGGCCTCCAGACCATCATTCGCCTCAAGTACCTCGTGTCCATGCGCCTCGAGGACAAACCTCAAGGTCTCCACGATATCCAGCTCATCGTCGACGACCAGCACCCTCGCCATCAGGGACCTCCTTTAATCCGCCGGATCAACTGTGGCTCTCCATTTCTCGGAGGGGGCTATCCTCGACATCGTTGATCGGGACATAGAGCGAAACGACCCTCATGAACTCCTCCAGAGTAAACGGCTTTGTGAGAAATTCATTTGTGCCCACTTCATAACCCCTGGCCTTGTCCTTCTCGTCGCTCTTGGCGGTGAGCATGACGATGGGGATGTGTTGAAACTTCGAGTCGAACTTCAGATAACGACTCACCTGGAAGCCGTCGAGGCCCGGGAGCATGACATCCAGGATTATCAGGTCAGGATTCCACTTTCTCGCTTTTTCAAGCGCGTCAAGACCATCGGACGAGAAGAGGCACTCGTGACCGTAGCCCTCCAGCGTGAGCTTGAGGCTCTTCAGGATCTCCTCTTCGTCGTCTACCACGAGAATTCTCGACATTCATCCCTCCGCGGACAGGTGTTGTATAGCTCCGTACTGCTGCCTGATCAGTTCTTTCTCTTGTCCACCTTGCAGACGCTCCCGGGGAACGTCTTTGCGTAGTTCTTCATCTCTGTGGCCACCTCGGCAGCCCTGATGTGGGAATCGATCTTCATATTTACGTTTGTGGCAACCCCTATGGAAATCGACAGCATCGGATGCCTTACAACGTTGCCCCGTCTGTCGGGAAGTTCCAGGAAACCTCTTTCCAGATCTTCTGCGTTGTAAAAGCCCGGGAGGGAAGTCTGGAACCGTGTAATGATCTCGTCGCACAACCTCCTCGCACGCTTCGGATGCGTGATGAGGATAAGGTCGTCACCGCCGATGTGACCTATGAAATCGTTCCTGTTCCCCATGTCGTCTACGACGTTGATTATGGTCTCGGCGACGTGCCTGATAACCTGATCACCATGATTGTAGCCATAATGATCGTTATACGGCTTGAAGTTGTCGAGATCGAGATAGGCGAGTGCGAATTTCTGGTCTTCCTTGATCCTGCGGTCTATCTCTTTGTTGATGCTTATGTTGCCAGGCAGCTTTGTCAGGGGGTTTGAGCTCAGGCTCTTCTCGACCCTCCTTAGAATCATATTTATGCGCGCTCCGAATTCGTCCAGCTGAAAGGGCTTGCTGATGAAATCGTCCACACCCTCCTCGAACGCGAGAATCTTGTCGCTGTAATCCGATTTGACGGTTATCATGATCACCGGGATATGTGCGGTGATAAAACTCTTTTTGAGTTGCGCGCAGACTTCCACGCCTGTCATCTCCGGGAGAAGGAGGTCGAGAAGAATCAGATCGGGACGGGCCTCCTGGGCCTGGTCAAGTGCAGCTTTCCCATCATAGGCCTCGAAACACTCGAACCCCTTTTCTTCGAGGTTGAAACGGAGCAGTTTCACAAAGTTCTTTTCGTCATCGACTATCAGCACTTTTTTCTTCGCGATGGTTTCCATCAGGAGGTCCCCTTTTTCTTTTCTAAAAGGTCCTTCACTTTCTTTTCAAGCTCATCAATGTCGAAGGGCTTGTACATGAAATCTTCCGCCATGCTCCAGGACCTGAGCAACTTCTCTTTTCCGGTGTCTGAGAACTTGGCCCCGGTCAATATCAATATAGGGATGTATTCGGAATCCGGTTTTCCCCTCATCTCTTCCTTTACGATTCGTGAGACTTCATATCCATTCAACTTTGGAAGAAGGACATCGAGTATGATGAGATCGGGATTTTCGGCTATGGCGGCGCCGAGCGCCTCATAACCGTTCTCGGCGGTGATTATCTCATAGCCTTCCTGCTCCAGGACAAACTGGATCATGGCCACGGTATCCGGTTCGTCATCGACAACCAGGATTTTCTCTCTTTCGATCCCGGTGACGTCTTCTCCCACGACAACCACCTCACTTTTCCAGGTCTGACACGCCAATTACGAAAAGGGCGGTCTTTTTTCTCAGTCTTGAAATCAATTGACAGTTGTAGCAGTCTACTCTTCCTTCTTCATACATCCAGCAATCAAGGAGTTTGTCGACTTTGTCTAGCAGATCCTGTGCCCTGATCTTCCTGATTTCCGCCATCTTGATCTGATTAATCTGGAGAGTCAGACCCCTGATTACCTCTTCCTCTTCCTGGAAGATTCCGCAGTGAATTTTGGCACCTTTCAATTTACCTGTCCCCTCTTCTTATTGTTGTCCGGCAACATGGTTCAACTCCCGCCATCCAGGGTGCACGAATTCTACGAGCAGGACTATCAATAAGCATGCCATATCGGGCGACGTTGTTCAGAAGATAGAAAAGGGGATCCTCATATAGAGGACGAGGCGGCGCTGGAGTTGAATGAGCGCATTTGGGGCTGTTTTCCAGAGGTATGTTATTTCGCCATGTTCAAGGCGGGAAGTGAGGATCGAGGAAATATTTTCCTACAGGACGTCCGGATCGTGATCCGGTGGCCGTGTCGGATCTTCCGGAGGAAGGCCATTTGCATCCTCCGCTGGGACAGCCTTGAAGAGTTTCGGCTGTTCAGACAGCAATTCGATCCCGTCAGGAAGCTCTATCATCGGGGAGTAGTAGGTCTCCCCAACTGGAGGGTCGTTGATTTCTATATATACATCAATTTCGTTCTTGTTGAGCACCTGGATAAGGGAAATAGGTCCGATGACTGCAAGTTCTATGTTGCCAGGCTGAACAGAGAACTCGTCCCGGAGCCTGCCCCTGATGGTAATAGGAATCTCCCCGAGCTCAATTTCGACAAATTTCTCAACCTTCCCGGATAGCGTGACCTTTTTCACGCTGGGCGCTACCGTCCTCATGCCGGAAAGATCGAGCGGCAGCGAGATGTCAAATGAATCCTTCACGCCATCTACCACACCTTCCACAGTCATTATCGAGTCAACGTTACTGAGCTCCCCTCGCGCGCCACTCAACAAGACGGTGGGCGGGTCTATGGAGACACCGCCGGCAAGCACATATCCTTCATCGGGCACGATCCTCAGGCGAGACACGATCGTCAACTCCCTCTCTATAAGCCTGTCCAGGGCCAGATGAAGTTCGGCCGGGGACTTGACCCCGAGCGGGATGAGGTTGATGTCCGAGGGCATGGATAGAGATGAGACATCGAGACTCAGGTCTCTCACCCCCACATCACTCCCTTCTACCTCTTTGACGAAAAACGGCTTTTTCCACCAGAGCTTCAACAGCTCTTTGCCTGTCCCCGCGAATATTATGCTCACCTCGGATGGAGGCTCGTTCACAATCACAAGTGTCGTGTCGGAGACCACTATCTCGAGAGGGACCGGGTAGTCAAGCTGGTGAGCCTGGTCAGTCACCGCGTGAAACCAGAGAAAAAGACCGAGTACGAGGGCTATGACCTTCAGAAGGATATTTTTCGAAAACCATCCTCTTAAAGATGCCAAAAGGTGTGGATCAGATCCTGGTCTCACTCTCCCGGGCATGATCTCCGATCTCCGGTAATCAGGTCGAATCTATCGGCTGAAGGCAACCCGGTCAACAGTAATTTATGTTTTATCTTTATGCCGTTCCCGACTGCCATGTGTTTCGTGATAATAAGCGCCCTGCTCCTTAGTGTCAAGCTTTAATGAGGAGTGTCCCTGGAGGGATTTCCTGAGGCGGTTTTCATCTACTCTATATTTAAACGCCTTGCGGCCACAGACGAAGATAACCGGTATCTCTTCGCCATAGAGCCTGGTGAGCTCATCATCTTTCGAGATGTCTATTTCACGATAAACGAACGGGATCTCCTGCTTCACCCTCATTATCACGTCCTTCGCCTTTCGGCAGAGAGAGCATCCCGACCGCGTATAGAGTGAAACGGTCAGGTTACTCGATTCTGATATATTTGCACCTTCCATCCTATTCAGCATCATAGATTCTCCGGAGCTGCGCCTTCCTCCTCGTCCTGTACTCATCCAGAAAAGGCAGCATCCCTGACTGGTCTTCGATGTCGGACCCGAGGGGAATCAATTCCGCGCTTTTCTGTTCAACGGGGCTATCGCCGAGCCCGAGATCCAGCCGCCCGAGAGAACGTCCGTGAGTCTCACCCTTCAGGACCACTGTTCCACCAACCAATATGGGATCGTAGATCCTTGTGCCACCGTGCCCCAGTATTACCACGTCGAGGTTCTGGTACTTCTCTGCCAGTTTCCTGCCCTCATCGAAACCGACGTGGAACAAACCCACGAGGAGATCGACTTTATCCTTCAATTCTATCGTGAGTTTCTCGACACGTTCATCCGGATCCGCCATAACCCATCCAGGGGCCATCATACCATCGCCGGTCGGCAGCGTGACACCTATCAACCCGATCTTCAACCCGCCCCTGTCGACAATCAGAGATGGTATGCCGACTTCCTCGCCCTCGAACTCGAGATTACACGAAAGAAGCGGTAGACGTCCAGAAAGACTCTCAATGAATTGATTCCCCATGGCTAGATCTCGCTCGCCGGGGACAACGGCGTCATACTTCATCGCCGCCATAGCCTTTGCCAGTATATCCGATTTGAGCTCACCCAGCGGGTCCGGCGCCAGCGAGAAGTCGCCCACATTCACGAGCAGCACAGCCTGGCCCTCTTGTCTTATCTTATCGATCATCGTCGCCCGCCGGGCGATTCCACCCTGAAGGGGCTTCTTTCACCCGCACGGCTCCAGGTATCCCAGCTCGTCCGAACTGTACAGGATCGTCACCAGAGAAGATTCCTCGGCGGGAGAGGAGACCGGGAAAAGCAGCGCCGCCACACATGAAAGAAGGAGAAACAGTCCGGCCCCCGGAGATGAAATAACTCGGCCAATACGGGTCCCTGACAAGGAACTCATCATGTCACCTCCCTCACAAAAATCTCTCTGCCGACGGCCTTATCGAGCGCGACCGTTGTCTCGTCCACCTCCACCACGTAGCTGGGATGGCGCTGTTTGAGTCTGAGGACGCCGCCCGGCGCCAGTCCAAGCGTGCCGAGGCGCTCGAGCCTGCTCTGATAGCTTGGTGTTATGAACACAACACGTGCTTTCTTTCCCACTTCGAGGTTCGTCAATGGCGTCACAAGGGGTTCGATATGCGTTCCGAAGATCCTGCAGCAGTCGCCCCGGGGGATAGCCTTCCCGTGGGGACAGGTCGGGGGATGCCCGAGGAATGTGCACACCCTGTCGGTCACCTGAGGGCTCAATATGTGTTCGAACTTGCAGGCACTGCTGTGGGCCTCAGGATCGCCTACGTCGAGAATCTCCATGAGCAGTCGTTCTGCGAGCCGGTGACTGCGCACGATCTTTCTGGCGATCGCTCTCCCACGTTCCTTCATGAATATTTCGCCATCCCCGAGCGAGATCAGACCTCTATCCTCTATCGCTCTCAGCTGATCTGACAGCTGCCCCTTCCCCTTGAAATCCACTGAGTCATGCGGCGATTCATCGCTTTCCGCCTCTCGTGTCCCAGATTCGCCTTCGAGCATCGACACCTTGAGGCCGCCTTCTCCTCCACCCTCTTCCCACAACCACAACCTTTGGAGCAATTCTTCTATGCGTTCTTCCAACTCTACTCTCCCTGGCTTTCTTCCCTGTGACTGAACCCGCGCTTGATGACAGCGCATATCCTGCCGATAATATCTACAATCTTCGATTGGCCGACGACCTGATACCCGCAGCGGGGACAGCAGGCAAGATGGTTCCCGCTCGACAGGGGGCAAGTGGAGCAGCTCGAATTATCCCGATCGAATTCAAGACCACACAACTGACACGTCAGAATGTCCAACCCATGCCTCTCAGGATCGTGTTCAACACACCGCCCGTCAGGATCGCAAACGGGAAAATGAAGGCCATCATCGCCAGGGCCATGCCCAGTCCCCTCTCCTTGACGATTATAAAGAAATTGGCGATGCATGGAACGAAAAGAGTTATCGTGACCAGGCTCACGACTATCTGAACACCGTCGAGCTTGCCGTCACGCGCCAGCATGAAGAGCCCGGCGGCGCCATAATCTCTCCGCAGAAATCCCACGACAAAAGACTCGGTCGTTTCACCCGGCAGACCCAGAAAACCCTCGACAACGGGTCGTGCCGCGTGTTCAACGGCCGACAGGAGTCCGATCCTGCTGGAGAGGAAAAGAACCAGCGTGCCAAGGACAAAGAGGGGAACCGCCTCCTTGAGATACCACTCTATCCGGGCGACACTCTTTGTCACTATGTTCTTCATCTGCGGAAGCCTCACCGGGGGTATCTCGAGTATGAAATCCGCCCGTTCTCCGGGAATCACAAGTGATGCCAGAAAACCCACGAGGAGCAACATGCACGAGATTACTCCCACCCAGAGCAGAGTCGCCCCGAACGACAGGCCCCCCAGCATTCCCAGAATGACCCCGAGCTGTGCGGAGCACGGAACGCCGAGGGCGAGAAGCAGTGTCGTAACGATCTTCTCTTTCCTGCTGCCCAGGATACGTGTCGTCAGTGTGGCCATGGTGTCACATCCGAGTCCAAGGATCATGGGCAGGACGGCTTTTCCGTTGAGACCTATCATTCTGAATACCCTGTCCACCATGACGGCGAGCCTGGGCAGGTAGCCCGAATCTTCCAGTATACCGAAGGCGACAAAGAAAGTGCCTACAACAGGAAGTACGATCGCCACTGAATAGGTAAGCGCCATAGTGAAGACACCATATTCCCCGACGAGGAGGTCCCGTACAAGCTGAAACGGGATGATGGCGTCGACCAACCTTGTGACAGCCGGATTTACATACTCACCAAAGACCACACCTTCCATGAAGTTCACCATATCACCGGCTCCCAGCACACCCACAAACTCATACAGAAGATAGAGTACGACAAGCAGGAACGGAATGCCCCACAGGGGATGCATGGCCAATTCCCCGATATCCTTCACGACGGATGACTTCCGGGCGGCTTTTTTCGAAAGCACCTTGTCCAGGATCCTGTCGATCGCCCACAACCGCTGCTGATTGATGATCGACCCGATGGGCTGCGCGTATTTAGCCCTCATCACCCTGCACACTTTCTCGATGCCATCGATCGCATCGGTGTTTATCCTGTCTCTGAGATACGGTATTATCGTCGTGTCGCCGGAAAGCAACATCAGCGCCAGGGAACGCCGAGCTATCGCGCAGTGGGGCAGCAATTCCTCGAGTCCGGCTATTGCCTCCTCGACTTCCTCCGAATATACGACAGGTCTTCCTGTTTTCTTCTCTTTCGTGATACCCTTCAGGAGGGAGTCGATCCCCTCTCTTCGGGTCGCCACTGTAGAAACAACGTCTATACCAAGCAATTCCGAGAGCCTGTCCGTGTCAACCTTTATGCCTCGGTTACTGGCCTCGTCGCCCATATTCAGATCGAGGAGGAAGGGGAGTCCCATCTCGATCAACTGTATGGAGATGCTGAGAGCACGCCTGAGGTTTTTCGCATCCGCGACCTGTACGATGCTGTCCGCCGGGTGCTCAAGAAGGACATTCCGCGTCACCTCTTCATCCTCCGATGTGGGCACCAGACTGTTAATCCCGGGCGTGTCAAAGACGGTATAGCTCTCTCCGCCGAGTACCACCTTCCCTACACTCATCTCAACGGTGGTCCCCGGATAATTGGACACGGTCACATATCGTCCGGTCATGACATTGAAGAGCACGCTCTTTCCCACGTTGGGGTTGCCCACCAGGATCAGCTTCTTCTCTATTCTTTCAGTGCGGGTTCTGGTCATAGATCACCGGTCAACGCCGTATCGCTCCTCATCAGTCAATCTCCGTCGAACATTTCCTGCACAGCCCGTAGATCACCAGCTCATGATCCCGGGCGTCAAAGCTGAGCTTGTCAATTACGACCTCCTGCAGCCGTTCTATATCAGGCACCTCGAACTCGATCACCTCGCCGCAATCCTCGCAAATCAAGTGATCGTGATGGCGTTTGTCAATGATCCTTTCGAATTTCCGGAACCCGACGCCGAAATCGTGCTCCCGGACCACCCCACTCGAGACCATCAGCGCGAGCGTCCTGTAAATGGTCGCCAGACCTATCCTGAGGTTCTTCTTCTTCAGGACGAGCGCGAGTTCCTCCACGGAGAAATGGCCATCCATCGACATGACCGTCGTCGCGATTTGCTCCCGCTGAAGCGTGAGAAACAGCTTCTCCTCTCTGAGGTACTCCCTGAATCTGCCTGTAGTATCCATGATCTGCTCTTCGAAATTGAGAATGATTATCAATATAAGTTATCGGCGATACGGTCAGCTGTCAAGGACCATTTGACTCGACTGATGAGAATGGCTAATATAACACAAACGCAAGAGGAGGAACCAGAGATGCGTGCAGTTACTATCCATGGTCATGGCGGGCCCGAAGAACTTCGCCTGGAAGAAGTGGAAAAGCCGACACCCGGCAAAGGAGAGGTGGTGGTGAGACTTGCGGCCGCGGCACTTAATCATCTCGATATCTGGGTGTTGAAAGGTGTACCGGGCCTCACGCTTTCTTTCCCCCATATCATGGGTTCCGACGGCTCCGGGACGGTGGATCAACCTGGTGAGGCAGTCGACGGAATCAAAAAGGGAGACAGGGTCCTGATCAATCCCGGCATAAGCTGCGGGGAGTGTGAATTCTGCGGGAAAGGCGAGGAGAGCGAGTGCCGCTCCTTTCACCTGCTGGGAGAGCATATAGACGGGACATTCGCCGAGTATGTCGCGGTGCCGGAGAAAAACCTCCACGTCGTGCCTGAACATCTCTCTTTCGAGGAAGCCGCTGGTCTGCCCCTTGTATTTCTCACCGCGTGGCGGATGCTCGTATCAAGGGCGCATCTGGCTGCCGGTGAGGACCTGCTGGTGATAGGCGCAGGTGGCGGGGTAGCCGGAGCGGCCATCCAGCTCGGGCTGGAGCTGGGAGCCAGGGTGATCGCGACGTCAGGCGATCCGGAAAAGGTGGAGAAAGCGTCGAAGATGGGCGCACACCACGCGTTCAATCACGGGGAGAAGGATATAGTCAGGGAGGTCAGACAGTTTACGAAAGGGAGGGGCGTAGATGTCTGTGTGGACTCCGTTGGAGAAGCCACCTGGAGCAAGAGCATCGGCAGCCTTGTCAAGGGAGGAAGGCTGGTGAGCTGTGGGGCAACATCGGGTCCCCTGGGGGAGACCGACATCCGCAGGGTCTTCTGGAACCAGTTGACTATCCTCGGCTCGACGATGGGCAGCCGGTCTGACGTAAGAGAAATGCTTCGCTTCGTGGAGGAGAGAAGCATGAAACCCGTCATCGACACCATATTTCCCCTGGAGAATGCCCTCGAGGCCCACGAGCGCATGATCCAGGGAGAACAGTTCGGCAAGCTGGTCCTCAGGATAAGCGGGGACAGGTCATGAGGTCTGGATTGGCGAGACGCGCGTTCGCATTGTTCCTGATCTCTCTGCCGGTATTTGCCGGCACTCTCATGGCAGGGGAGGAAGACGCCGAAGGGCCGGGAAAGGAAATCGACACAAAAAAGCAGGAGACCTTCGATGTGGCCGTCATAGAGACCAGGTTCGGGAATATCGCATTCGAATTCTACCCCGGGGATGCACCAAACCACGTGAAGAACTTCAAGAAACTGGCAGGGGAGGGTTTCTACAACGGCACTACCTTCCACCGGGTCGTTCCCGCTTTCATCATCCAGGGTGGAGACCCCCTTTCCAGAGACGATGACAGGAGCAACGACGGCACCGGCAGGCCTGATTATACTATAGATGCCGAGATCAATTCGCGGAAGCACTTCAAGGGAACGGTCTCGATGTCGAGATTGCAGGATGACAAGAACAGCGCCGGCAGCCAGTTTTTCATATGCCTGGCCAGGCAGCCCAGCCTTGACGATGAATATACCATATTCGGAAAAGTGATAGAAGGAATGCAGGTTGTGAGCCGGATCGCCACGGTCGAGACAGACTCTCTCGACAATCCGATAGACCCGGTCCTGCTGGATAGTGTATATATCGAGACAAGAGAGAAATAGCCGGCCGGACCCGCGCGATCCATGTCAGAGCAATTCCTCGATCTTCTCCTCCATAAACGCACGCCCCCTGAAGCCTTCGAGCATTTCCCTTACTCTTCCCTCCCTATCAAAGATAAATGTCGTGGGAACTCCCCCTATTCCGCCGAAGAGGTGAGCCGTCTCCACGCTGCCGATCAGGAGAGGGATCTTGACCTTGTGCCTCTCGATAAAAGAATTGAGATACTTACCCTCCCCCTTGTCGAGAGAGATGGCTACGACTTCCAGGCCCTCTTTCTTATGTTCCGACTCGAGCCTGTCGAGCCCCTTCAGTTCGGCTACACTCGCCTCCGCGGATGGCATCCAGAAGAGAATGACAACGACTTTTCCCCACAACTCGGATGAGCTGTGGATTCCGGCGCGATGGTCCTTCAGGGAGAACCGCGGAAGATATGCCTCATCAGGCAACCCGTAGGGTTTTTTCCCTGGATAGAACAGAACGATGGCCGTGACAATCGCGATCAATACCAGCGCGGAGAAGATCAAGATCTTTCGCCGGCTCTTTTCGGACCTTTTCACACACATCACCCCTGTGACTGTTCGATCCCTGTTTCCGCCTCCTGATCACGAGGCGGATGTGGAATGAGGCTGATCCTCGGTACTATCATGGAATTGGCGTCAGTGAACGAGATCCTTCATCGCCTCGTAGTCGAAGCCCTCTCCCCTCTCACCCGTGTGACAGGTGATGCATACAAAGACATTGCCCGCCTGTAGAGGCGCGTTTCCTTTGTCGGCAATATGCCTTGACGCCGGACCATGGCACTGTTCGCACTGGACGTTATTGAAGTTGGGAGTCTCGTCTATTGTCACAAAACCGCCTTTCTGATAACCGGTCGTGTGACACTTCACGCATTCCGGGTTGTACTCCTCGCCTTCCTTCTTGAGCGTAAGAAAAGCACGGGCGTGGCTCGTAGCATTCCACTTCTCGTATATCTCAGCATGACAGGAACGGCACCACGCGGCGCCCATGTAGCCCGCCTTAGAACCCTTCAATTGCCCCCTTCGAGCATCCACATCGCTTTTTACCATATCCTTGACTCTCGACTGGTAGTCGGAGTAGAGTTCCGCCATCTCTGTGTCATCAGCGACCTTCGCGTCGAGAGGCACGAGTTCTCCGGAGAATTCTACGATTTCCTTCGCCTTACGGTCAAAGGTAAGATCTATCCTGCCAAGATACTTACCCTTATCACCGGACTGGGCCATTATGGCTCCACCAACCGATACCGGTGTCTTCACCCTTCGACCCTGATGCCCCACGACAACGACATCTATCCCCTCCTGGCTTTCCGCCAGCGCAACCGACTGCCGATATCCCAGATGGCTCATCACCACAACAAGGTCGACCTTCTTACGCAATCTCGGAATGGCCTCCGCGAGGGCCTCGAACGGATCCTGGACCGTCCATTCCTCCTGCCCGACCCTGAGTTGATCAAGGGTGACCCCCACTATGCCGATTTTGATTCCTCCCCGCTTGATTATGAGATCTTTCCTGCCAAACTGCTTCCCGTTGTACTTCATATTCGTGTCGACGATGGGGATATCGCTCTTCTTCATCGTCTCCATGACAAACTCATCACCAAGCGCCAGTTCTCTCTCACCAAGCACAAGCGCGTCGTAATGCATCTTCTTCATCGCCTCGAGGGACACGCTGCTCTTGACCCTTCCCTGATCGGTTGGCTTGCCGGCAAAATCTCCCAGACCCAGTATCAAGATCTCTCTATCCTCGTCTTCCGCCTCTCGTATCTTCGTCGCCCGCCGGGCGACCCCTCCCATAGGGTGCTTCTTTCAGCCACACGGTTCGAGATACCCGTATTCATCGCCTGTGTAGAGGATCGTAAGATTAACCAGGTCGCCACCCCTGGATGATGCGGGCAGAAGAGGAATGGACAGGAAGAGCGGCACGATGGAGGTCAGCGCCGCCGCGATAAGACACTTGTTTCGAAAAGACATTTTACAAGACTCCAGGTTTGTAAGGACACACAGGCAACGATTAGAAGACGTCGAAAGCACGAGATTCACGCTGTCGCTCACGCCTGAACCGGGATGGGAAGACCACTCGTCTCAGACAAGCAATCCAATGCAGTAATGACCGAAAGCAGGAATCAGTAGTTTATTAGACACAGATCAAGCCGTAAGGTTCCTCTCTGTCTACCTGTTTCTGACGAGGTTCAGCAGACCTCCGGCCAGCAGGATTTCACGCTCGCGCTGGCTCAGTTCTGCCTTGACACGGATATCGCCGCCACCCTCGCGTCGAACAGTGAGATCGTTTCCTTCCATGATCGCGTCGCGAACACCTTCGATCACAAGCGTCTCACCGTCGGAGATGACGTCATAATCTCCATCACTGGTAAACTGAAGCGGGAGAATCCCGAAGTTGACAAGATTGGACTTGTGGATCCGGGCGAACGACCTGACGACCACGAACTTGATCCCGAGATACATCGGCGCCAGGGCGGCGTGTTCACGGCTGGAGCCCTGGCCGTAGTTCGCTCCACCTATGATCGCTCCACCTCCGGCTTCCTTTGCCCTCCGGGCAAATTCCGGGTCGACCCCGCTGAAGACAAACTCGGAGATCGCGGGTATGTTCGACCTGAGCGGGAGGATCTTCGCCCCGGCCGGCATGATGTGATCCGTGGTTATGTTGTCCCCCACCTTCAACAGGACCCTGGCCTCCATCCTGTCATCGAGTTCCTCTCTCAACGGCAGCGGCTGAATGTTCGGGCCACGAAGCACTTCCACTCCTGAGGGGTCTTCAGGTGGACTGAGTATCATGCTGTCATCGATCTTCATCCGCTCAGGCATGGCGATATCGGGAGGCGAACCAAGCTCCCTCGGATCGGCGATCTCACCCTTGATCGCGGACGCGACCGCTACTTCCGGGCTGACAAGATAAACCTGCGCGTCTGCCGTTCCCGAGCGCCCTTCAAAATTGCGGTTGAAAGTCCTTACGGTGACACCTCCCGATGGCGGTGCCTGTCCCATCCCTATGCACGGCCCGCACGCGGACTCAATTACTCTGGCGCCGGCACTTATTATGTCGGCAAGCGCCCCGCTGGCTGCGATCTCTTGAAGTACCTGCCTGCTCCCGGGAGCGATCGCGAAACTAACGTCCGGATGTACCTTCCTCCCCTTGAGGATACTCGCCACAACGTTCAGGTCCCTGTAGGATGAATTCGTGCAGCTCCCGACTATTACCTGGCTCGTCCTTGTCCCGGCGACCTCGGTAACCGGGCATACGTTGTCGGGACTGTGGGGCCGCGCGACCATCGGCGCCAGGCTCGGGAGGTCTATCTCTTCCACGCTCTCATATTCGGCGTTATCATCGGCCGCCAGTTCCACCCACAACTCTTCGCGCCCTTCCTGAGCGAGGTATTCCCGTGTACGTTCGTCCGAAGGAAATATGGATGTCGTAGCACCCAACTCGGCACCCATGTTGGTTATCGTCGCCCTCTCAGGAACCGAAAGTGTGGAGACTCCCTCTCCACCGTATTCTATCACCTTTCCTACACCACCCTTCACCGTCAGGCGCCTCAGAACCTCGAGGATGATATCCTTGGCGCTGACCCACCGGGAGAGCCGGCCCGCAAGCCTGACATTCACTACCTCGGGCATAGCGAGATGAAACGGCTCGCCCCCCATCGCGACAGCAACGTCGAGCCCGCCGGCCCCTATCGCGAGAGCGCCGAGCCCTCCACTGGTCGGAGTATGGCTGTCCGACCCCAGAAGGGTCTTTCCGGGGACCCCGAACCTCTCCAGATGAACCTGATGACATATCCCGTTTCCCGGCCTCGAGAAATAGATACCGTATTTCGCGGCTACACTCTGGAGATACTTGTGATCATCGGCGTTCTCGAAACCCTGCTGAAGCATGTTGTGGTCGACATAGCTCACGGACAGATCCGCCTTCACCCGGGGGAGCCCGAGCGCCTCGAACTGGAGGTATGCCATCGTTCCCGTAGCGTCCTGCGTGAGCGTCTGGTCGATCCGGATAGCTATCTCCTCACCAGGTGTCATCTTCCCGGAGACAAGATGGCTGGATATGACCTTCCGTGTCAGATTATCTCCCATTATACTCCTCCCAACCCTCGATACCGAGGATTCATGTGGCCTCATTGAGCGGCAGTCATTCCAGGGGATGGCTGCCGGCTCCGATTCAGTGGTCAAAGGCTTCGCGAGGCGCGGGTCTTTGACACTATGGATTGTCACGCGTCCATTGACAAGGCGTGGTGACAGTTTATCTTATAACTGTCTACAATATAATCAATGTCTGATTCTATTGAAAGACCATAACCGACTCTCTCGTTTCCGCGGCAGACGTCCCTCTTTTCCCGCGGCCGCGAAGAAAACCCTTTGTGAAAAAGGAGGTTGTACGATGTCTTGTCGCCACGCCATCCTCGCGATCGTTTTTTGTTCCATGAACATCTCCATCCCCTCGTCCGCGGATGCCCAGGCCTGGAAGCCGTACGACTTCAAGGGGACGGAGCACTTCCGGTATGACATCAAGAGCATCGATGATGGTGAGGAGAAGACGGGCTCCTTCACGCTCGATATCGAAAAGAAGGACGAAGAACAATACAAGATTAGTTTCGCGTCGAAGCTCGGTGACAGTGAATCCTCCTCGAGCATGACTTCGACGCCTGACGAGATTGCCGGGAAACTGATGATGTCCATGATGATGAGTGGATCGGAGGCGGGCGCCATACTCGGCGTCACCATCTTCACGCCCGCGCTGGGGATGATGTTCATGGGCGCGCAGGATCTTGAGGTGGGGTCCGGATGGTCGAGGACGGAGGACGGGAAGAAAGTCTCCTTCAAGATAGAGGAGAAGGAAACGATCGCCGGCCAAGAGGGATACCGTTGCGTGCTCAGGGAGGAAGGCAGGATCAAGTACCTGCAGGTCATCGCCCCCGATATTGGTCTTCCACTTGTCACACAGATGAACGATGACGACGGGACGCAGTTCGAAGCGAAACTCGTCGAGTTCAAGCGATAGATATTTTCAGACTGTCGACCTTCAACAGGTTCCCGCAAGGGTTACCCCCGACTGCCTGCTATTTTCATCTGCCTCTGCGCTATCCTGACGTCCACAATCAGTCAGTATGGAGTCGAAATCTGTATAGTATGAGGACACGTACAGCTCCTCAGCATTCGGTGCGGGAAAAGGGTTTTTGATCGATTCGCCTTTCCAGGAAGCCGTAGTGGCGCTGTTGGGTATTGAGGTACGACGGCGGCACGGCATTTGCCATCGTCGATGGTGTCGAGTAACTGGAGGGGATTCAGCCACCCCTCCATAATCCCCTGGCGGCGAGGTAACCCATGAAGCAGTTGAAGACCCTTTCGCTTCTGTGTATTATCGCTTTTCTCCCCGGGCGACTGTTGTTATCCCAGGTCCCGGAGGATTTTCCCGATGTCAACGTAACGGTGTCGGACAACCCGGCGCCCGGATACATTTTCCTCAGCAACTGGCCCTTTTTCCAGCCCACGGGGAACGTTCCCTTCCTCATGATGCTCGACAACTCAGGCTGGCCGATTCACTATCGGGAACTCGACGCGCCGATAAACAACGACTTCAAGATGCAGCCCGACGGCACGTTCACTTACAACGACGCATTGCAGTTCTACGTGCTCGACGACAGCCTCCAGCCCTTCGACGTCTATGCAGCCGGCAACGGCCGCTCCACGGACACTCACGAACTCAGGATACTGCCCAATGGCCACGCGCTGTTGCTGGCTTTCTCAATGCGGACTGCCGACATGACGAGCTTCGGAGGAATGGAGAACGCCCTTCTGGAGAACTGCTACATACAGGAGGTCGACAACGTCGGGAACGTCTACTGGGAATGGAGCACCGCTGACCACTTCGATATCCTCGATACCACGCCCGACATCGACAAGACAGGCCTCGTCGTCGACTGGGTCCACAGCAATGCCATAGATATCGACACCGACGGAAACATTTTGCTTTCCAACCGTCATCTCGACGAGATTACGAAGATCGACAGGGCCACCGGGGACATAATCTGGCGTCTGGGCGGCAAGGAGTGTCGCAACAATCAGTTCACATTCACGAATGATTTTATAGTCGATGGTGTAGACACCCTCTTCTATGGATTCTCGCACCAGCATGCTGTGCGTCGCCTCGAAAACGGTGACATACTCCTCTTCGACAACGGCAACCTCAAGAATCCTCACTTCTCCCGTGCGGTCGAGTACTCGCTCGACGAGGTCAACTTCACGGCAACCAGGGTATGGATGTTCAGGGACAGCCCCGACGTCGTCTCCGATGCTATGGGGTACACGCAGCGCCTTGAGAATGGGAACACGCTGATAGGATGGGGAGCGAGCGAAAACGATATCGCTGTGACCGAGGTCCGGCCGGACGGGTCGAAGGCCTTCGAGATGTACTTTCCCGAGGATGTGGTCAGTTATCGCGCGTTCCGCTTTGTCTACGACATGGAAGCGGTTACGCTCACCGTCGACTGGCCGGGAGAGTACGACTTCAACGAACCGGGTAACGAGACAGGGGTGAGCATGACGATCGACTCGCAGGTGGGATCGGGCGACCTGACTGTCCAGCGCCACCACTACGCGGCACACGATCTGGCGTTTACGGCCGGCAGCGAACCCGACTCCACATGGCCCGTCCGATGGCTGGTTACAGCGAGCGATCTCGAGGGCTTCTCCGGCAACGTTTCTTTCGATCTGACAACACTTCCGGAGATCGGTTCCCCCTCGAGTTCGATTGCCTACTACCGTCCATCCGAAGGGACCGGTGACTTTTCCCCGCTCACTACCAGCTACGATCCCGGGACCGGCACACTCGAGGCGTCGCTGAACGGGACAGGCGAGCTTGTTGTTGGCTACGCACCGAGCCTGGGGGGAATAGGCGAGACACCCGCGCCGCTTCCTAAGGCCCTGGTGATGAGGCAGAACTGGCCGAATCCATTCAACGGGGGTACGGTCATATCTTATGATATCCCCGAGGCCGGCCGTGTCCGATGCGAGGTCTATGATCTGCAGGGGCGCAGGATAGCCACACTGGTTGACGAGGAACAGACGGCCGGGAGATATCAGACATACTTCCCCATGGGCGACAACGCCAGCGGGATCTACTTCTACCGCCTGAAATTCGGAGACCAGACCATCAGCCGCAAGATGATAATCGCGCGCTGACCCCGGCTCCATCCGGGGGAAGAATGTGCCTCGCACACCACAACCATCACGTCCGGCGACGGCTGGATCGACTACAACCGGGGGGCGACTCCTGGTTCGTCCCGATCGAGCCGTTGTCGCGTGTGACGGGGAACCTTGACAACCTTTCCTCTCCATGATATCATCTTTCCTGCCCCGCATAAACGAGGAAGGGCCGCATACTCGCCCCATCCCGGCGGCAGAAAGACTCTCACAATAACATGGAATGGAGAAACCGATGAAGAAGAAGTGGTCCTGGACGATGGCCGGAGTGATTGCCCTGATGTGGGCTGTCTTTAGTCTCCCCGCGGGATATGCTCAGATGAAGCAACTTCAACCACTCCATATAGAGTCTATCCCCACGGTAGACAGGTATCCGGCCGGCGCGAGTTATCCACTCCTCTTTCACGTAACCATTGACAGCCCCTGGCATGTCAACTCCGATCACCCGGGCGATGAGTTTCTCGTACCCACGACCATCTCGCTCGATCCGCCCGAAGGGATGAACGTCGGGAGGGTATCTTTTCCTGAAGCAATGCAGAAAAAGTTTATTTTCTCCGACACCGAACTCTCTGTTTTCGAGAGGGAGTTCTACGTGCTCTCTTCGATCACCGTGCCACCCAGCATCCAGCCGGGTGACTTTGAGGTGAGTGGCACGATCGAGTACCAGGCATGCAATGATTCCTCGTGCCTTCCACCCCAGAGGCTCCCTGTCAGTATCACCATGGAAGTCGTTGCCTCCGGTGAAGCGTACAGCACAATGAACGAGACTATTCTCTCGACTGCTCAAGCCTCATCGGCCGAATCTGAGACAGGCGAAGCGCCATCCGGAGACACGTTCGGCTCGGGGAGCCTGTTGATCACGTTTCTGCTCGTCTACCTCGGAGGACTGGCTCTCAATCTGACGCCCTGCGTTTATCCGATGATACCCATAACCATCGGATACTTCGGGGGCCAGAGCGAGGGGAGGAAAGGAAAGGCACTGACCCACGCCATTCTTTACGTTCTCGGTATGTCAGTCACTTATTCCCTGCTCGGGGTCTTCGCATCGCTCACGGGAAGCATGCTCGGGCAGGCCCTTCAGAATCCCCTCGTACTTGTTTTTATAGCTCTCGTAATGGTCACTCTCGCGCTCAGCATGTTCGGACTGTATGAGATCCGTGTCCCGCGGTTTCTGGCCCAGGGAGCGGGACAGACGAAACAGGGATACTTCGGCACTGCTTTCATGGGACTGACGGTCGGCATCATAGCAGCACCCTGCATAGGTCCGTTCGTGCTGGGACTTATGACATACGTGGGCAAGGAGGGCAATCCGTTCCTCGGTTTCTTCATGTTCTTTGTTCTCGCGATGGGCCTGGGCACGCCATTCCTGTTCCTGGCCCTCTTCTCGGGAAAGATAAACGTGCTTCCTCGCTCGGGCGACTGGATGACCTGGGTGAGCAAGGTCTTCGGATTTGTACTCCTCGCGATGGCTGTTTATTTCCTGAGCCCTCTGATCTCCTCCACACCACTGGAGGTAATCGTCATAGCACTGGCGGTGGCGGCAGGCATCTTCCTGGGATTCCTGGAGGGCTCCGGGAAGGGAAGACCGACATTCTTATGGATCAAGCGCGTGGTGGGCGCGTCCATCATCCTCTCCGGGATATACTTCGCCTCCGTGATGAATCAATCAGGGTCTGGCCTGGAGTGGACATCGTACGGTGAAAACGTGTTGAATGACAGCGCGGCGTCCGGAGTGCCGGTGATAATAGACTTCAGCGCCAACTGGTGCATCCCCTGCAAGGAACTCGAGCACTATACCTTCAGTGACCCGCGTGTCATGCGGCTGTCGGAAGATCTGCTGATGGTAAAAGCCGATCTCACGAGCTTTCAATCCCCCGAATCGGTGGCCCTCAGGAAGAAGTTCAATATCAAAGGCGTTCCGACTGTGATCTTTTTAGATCGCGACGGCAAAGAGAAGGAAGATCTCCGATTCGTAGGGTTTATCGACGCGGACGCGCTCCTTGAGAAACTTCAGGAACTGGGTGTCGGTTCACCCGGGAGTTAGCGCATGCCATCCCGGTCGTGGTGCGCCCAACGTGACATGATCCATGTGGAGATCATTCTCATCCTCAAGACCCCGGGATTGTTGTGACCGGTCGTTCACTCGTTCAGCCTCCGCCACCGATCAGAGACTTCTGCTCCTCTTTGCCAGGAGCACTATGTCACGAAGTGCCTCGGGGGTCTTTGCCCTGAGCCATTTCTCCTCAAAATGCGAGTCCTGCATGATCTGCGCTATGGCGGAGAGTGTGCGCAGATGGAAATTCCTCTCATCCCTGCTGCCTATGAGTACGAATACCGCATCAACGACCGCACCTTCATCGGGGAAGGTAATACCCTCCTTTGACCGCGCAAGGACGATCCTGAAGACCTTCTCTCCTTCGACGATGGCGTGCGGTATGGCGAGCGTGGGGCTGATGACAGTGCTCCCCTCCCTCTCTCTCTGCATCAATTGCTCGACCAGACGCGAAGGTTCAATATCCAGTTCTTCAGCGACTTTCCCTGCCACAATGCCGAAGAATTCCTCCGCGCCCATCGGATTGTCGAGGTCGAGAACAAGACTTTCTTCAATGATGTGGTCAAATCTATCCTTCTCAAGTTCGTCTCTGTTTCGAATGATCTCCTTGAGCTCTGTCTCGAGCATGTGGTCCGTCAGGTCCTTTTGCGTCAACCTTTCTACCAGGTGCAGCAGAGCGTACTCCCTGTCTGCCGTCTTTCTTCCGTAGAACCAGTAGACCAGAAAACCGCCAAGGGCAAGCGATCCGGTCGCAAGCAGGGCCTCATCTCCGATCTTGACAAGCAGGAACACCGTTCCTGCGATTCCGGCAAGCTGTACCCAGGGATATAGAGGTGATCTGAATCTGGGTCTGTAGTTCTGAATGTGGCTTTCCCTCAGGATGATCACGGCAGCGCAGGTAAACACGTATGTGAGTATCAACACGCTCGATGCAGCTTCCGCCAGCTTCTCTATATCAACAAACAACGAGGACACCATCATGAGCCCCGTAACAATGAGCGCCACATGAGGCGTGCCGAAACGTCTGTTCACTTTCCCGAAGAACTCGGGCAGCAGTTCATCCCGACTGAGCGCGAGAGGATACCTCGAGGCACCCATGATCCCCGCGTTGGCCGCGGATGTGAATGCGAGGACGGCACATATGCTCAACACAATAAGGCCGGTGTTGCCCATGAATGCACCCGCAGCATCCGAGATCGGCGTTGTAGTCGAGGAGAGGATGTCACCATCAAGCACTCCAACGGTTATGAACAGAACCGTCGAATAAACAACGATAATTGCCACAAGGGACAGAATCATTCCCAGAGGCAGTGTCCTCCCCGGATCTTTCACCTCTTCAGCGACACTCGCTATTTTCAGAAGTCCTCCGTACGACACGAACACAAGGCCCGCTGTGGAGAATACCGCCACTTTCCCATGCGGCGCAAACGGAGCGAAATTGTGCACATGTATGTGATAACCTCCCATGAGAACGTACAATCCAAGTCCTGCGAGTATGCATACGACAAGCCCTATCTGCATCCTCCCCGCATCTCTTGTGCTGATCATGTTCAGGATCACGAAGAAGGCGCAGAGCACCGTGCCGATGAGCCTCGGATCAATATCTATCGCGAGTGCGATGATGGCCGACATCCCCACAATCTCGAACGCGCTCTTGAGCACAAGCGCAACAAGCGTCACGAGTCCGTAGGCCGTGCCTATGCCACGTCCCATGCTGCGGGCCACATAGAAATATGTGCCACCGGCTTTGGGCATTGCCGACGCAAGCTCCGCCTGCGAAAGCATTCCCATACACGCGAGAAACGCAGCGAACAGGTATGAGAGTATCATCGCGGGCCCGGCCTTACTGAACGCCAGTCCTGGAAGCAGAAAAAGCCCTGAACTCATCATCGCGCCGGATGTGATGCAGAAGACATCAAGCAGATTCAGTTCTTTTTTCAGTTCCATATGATCTCATCGAAGGAAGTCATCTTAAGCCGCGAGCATACACGGGACGAGTGAGGCTCACCATGAGCACGCACGACAAAGGAGATTGACCGCGGGTAGAGTCTACCAGAACTCTGTGGTTTTCGCAAGCGGTTTGGAAATGATCTTGTCGCCGGAAAATCGGATGGAGGATCATGGTGGACCTGAGGTCCAATGAAGCCAGAAGCCTGTAGTATGCGTGAAGTCTCCCCGGCCATGCGATGCGGTACTCGAGTCGAAGACCCCACCGGTGCCCATTCATCGGCAGTCGGGACTCAGGCCGGTCACATAGCCCACCGCCACCCGCTACATGGGCCAGAAGAACGGTATGATAAAAGTCGCTATAAGCCAGAGGATCAGGTTCAAGGGGATGCCCACCTTGAGAAAGTCCAGGTACCTGTAGCCACCGGGACCGTACACCAGCATGTTCGTCTGATACCCTATGGGTGTCGCGAAGGAGGCCGATGCGCCGAACGCCACCGCCATTATGAACGGTCTGGTGTCGACACCAAGCCCCAGGGCTGTCGATATGGCGATCGGCACCATCAGGACGGCGGCCGCATTGTTGGACACGATCGAGGTAAGGAAAACCGACATGAGGTATACACCCGAAAGGACAGCCACCGGCCCCATCGATCCCGCAATACCGATGATACTCTCTGCAAGAAACGCAGCTGCGCCGGTCTTTTCCATAGCGAAGCCGAGCGAGATAGTGCCCCCGATCAGTATGAGTATCGGCCAGTTTACCGCGCGGTATGCCTCCCGGGAGGTTATGCACCCAAGTATAATCATCAGCGACGCGCCTATCAGCGCGGTCATTACGAGTGGGAGAATCCCGAGTGTCAGAGAAAGGACAACCCCGGAGAGGATCAGGATGGATATGGTTGCCTTGTTCTTTGCGACAAAGGCGTCCTGTATCCCCTCCATCATGAAAAAGTCCTCCGTCTCTGATATCCTCGCAAACGCCTGATCGTCCCCGAAGACAAGCAGAATATCCCCCGCCTTCAGAGTAAGCTCTGATATCTTCTCCCTGATATGTATGCCATGTCTCTGAATCGCGACGAGGGCCACACCAAAACGCCTGCGGAAATGGATATCCGAGACCTTTTTCCCCATGAACGACGATGCCGGCGACACCACTAGCTCCACGAGTGTCATAGTACGCCTGTCAAATCGCAGCGAAGCTCCAAGGATCTCGGGGAGGATATCGACCTCTCTGTCCTGGCTCATGCTCATGATGTCGGAAACATACCCCCTGGCGATAAATACGTCGCCGTTCTGCAGGATGGTCCCGCTGTCGGGCTGCCACTCTATTGTCTCTCCCCTTATGAGCTGCATGATCCTGACGTCAGGATGTGACGCTTCGATCGTCTCACCTATCGTCTTCCCGACCAGGTATGAATCTTCTCTCACCTCAAGTTCCGTAACGTACTGCCGTCTCTGCTCCAGGGGCAGAAGCCCCGTGAATGTCTTGCGGTCCGGGAGGATCTTTCCCCCCAGAACGACCATATAGAGGACTCCGACGACAAGGAAGATCAGGCCCGGCGCCATGAACTCGAACATTCCCAGTGTGCCGTAACCATGCTGGCTCGACAGCGAGCTCACCAGTATGTTGGTTGACGTGCCCACCAGCGTACAGGTCCCCCCGAGTATGGAGGCGTAGGAGATCGGGATCAGGAGCCTCGATGGAGCGATCTTGAAACGATGAGCCACACCGAGGACGACCGGGATGAATACAAGCACGACCGGCGTATTGTTGATAAATGCGGACACTATCGCGACAATAAGGATCGACAGCATCAGGACATGCGACGGGTTTCCTCTTGAGACCCGGATGATTCGCTGAGATATGACACTCACGGCCCCGGTCCTCATCAGCCCCTCGGCGACGACAAAAAGGGAGGCGACCGTGATCAGAGCCGGGTTGCTGAACCCCGAGAGCGCCTCAGCAGGAGTGAGGACACCTGTGAGGGTCAGGATAATTATCATGGAGAGAGCCACCAGGTCGATACTCATGATCTCGGTGGCGAAGAAGAAGATGGACAACACCAGTATGGCAAAGACTATGGTCATTCTTCTCCCGGGCGGATCAACGAGGGAGGGGAACGTCGCCCGCAACTCTCTGCCAGGCAAACTTATTGAAAGGGACCGACATGCAGGAAAAATAGTAATTACGCCGTGTCAACGCAAGGAAGACGATACCACTGCTGCCACATGTTCGCGGGCCACCTGGATCGCGACTGGCAGCGCACTCAATGCAGTCTGTACGCCGCAAGTAACGGGTTTGGCGGATTAGAGAGCGGCAGCCCCACCAGATAATCCTGCTGACTCCGCAGTGGACGGCGGAACGACGGCTTCCGTGCTGTGTGTTTTCAGCGGCTCGAATCAGGGATGCCGCGTGCCGCTCTCTCATCCTCCCGGCGTCTCGAGTCGATCCACTCCTTCATCTCCTGCAGGCCCTGCGTCATATCCCACCATCCGTTCTTGAAGGTCGCGTAATCCGGCCCCCCCATAGCAGCAGCGTATCGAATTGAATTCGCATAGAAGAGCCACTGTTTCTGCCACATCCGCTCGATGACTTCATCGAACGGGTTCGCCCGATCGGCGAGGCCCTCGTCCCACGACAGCATCATAAGACTGGTGGCCGTCCTGACCATGCGATCTGTCTCCACGATCGCCGTGTCCAGCCTGGCAAAGTGCCCTTCCGCCCAGTCCGTACTGTGGCAGGCGCGGCAGACCTTCTTCATAGTCTCTTTCCGGCGGCTCTGTTCCCTGCTGTTGATGAGGTAGGATGAGGCGAGTTCGCCGGTGAAGGTGACCGGCAGTGGCAGACCGTCCGCGTTTCTGATCTTGTAGGTCTCGCCCTCCTTGGGCTGAGGGTGAGAATAGATCAGTCCGAACAGCCGTACCCATAGTCGCGAGCCAAAATCATGGTTCCTCTCGACGATCACCTCCCCTTCCGGTGAAACCAGCAGGCTGGCGTGACACGCGGCGCACGTCGGCGCACTGAAGTCCTGTCCTGCACGCCACGGCACGTGGCTCCAGTCCCATTCGTCTCCCCTGGATAAGAAGATGTTCCCGTGTTTGCTCTCCCTGTAGACGTCCCACGCCGGAACATCCGGTTCCAGGTGGCACTGAAGGCAGGTATAAGGCTTCCTGGCAATCTCAACCGAGAAGCTGTGCCTCGGGTGGCATGCCGCACATGAGCCGAGGCTCCCATCCGGATTGACGCGTCCTACGCCCTGATTGGGCCAGTTCGTCATGTCAGGGACCTCGATGTCTCCGAACTCCGTTGATACGGTCTTCATTCCTTTCACCACCACGCGAGTGCCGTGACAGCCGAGGCATGCCCCGGCCTTCGTGGCGGCCGATGCTTCCAGATGAACAACCTCCTCTCCATGTACCTCCATGACACCTGTCGAGGTTTCCACGAGTGTGTGGTAGACGCTGTTCTTCTCCAGGTTGTCAACGGCGTGAGCCTTCTTGCTCCCGGCATACTCCTCCGTCTCAACAGGATGGCAGGTCCCGCAGTCGGCCGGGGAGACAACCACATTTATCCGGTAGCCCATGTGCTCGAAATTATCCGTGTGGATCGACGGGTTCAGGCCATGGCACTCATAGCATCCAGTGACGACACGCGCGAGCCCCGCCGGGACTTCGCCGGCAGAAATACTTCGTTCGAGGCGGGGTTTCTCTCTGGCCGCCTCAGGCGTAATGACCGCGTGTCGGCTTGAGCGCCAGTCTGCTACGATCCCGGGCGTAAGCTGCTCGTGGCAGACCAGACAATTTTCCGTCTCTTCACTGAGAGGGAGGCCCTGCAGAGCATCTACTCCATTCCCGGCCCATCCGACCTGAAATAAGGCCAGCACCAGGACCAGTCCCCCCAGTCTGATCAGGAAAGGCGTCATGTCCATCTCCTTTCGGGTTGATGATTCTCAAGGCGGCTGTCAGGGCATTGGTGAGAGACCTGGCCGCGCGCTCGGACACACCACACGGATCGGGGCGCCAGGACCGCTTGAGTTCCGTGGACTCCGGCGGGCAGTCAGGCACAACGGGCTCAAGCGTCGAGTTCACTGATCCCCTGTTTGGTCTCGCTCTCCACCGTCCAGTAGGACTCTTCACTCATCGGCGCGCGTGGAAAGAGCAGGAGCATGATAAGTATGCTCACCAGCTCGAGCGCCACCACTACCACCGGGGCCTGCCATCCGAGGACGCCGGAGCTGAGGTTTGCCTGCACGTCGGCGAGTCTGCTCGCCGCAACCGGTTCGAGGCTGATCTTCAGCCACCATCCGCCCAGCAGCGCGAGATAGATCGGCCAGTAGTTTCTGACAAACCGTGCCCGCACAGCCGCTTTGAAGGATAGTTTGAATACGGGGTGCAGCAGGTCCTCCGCCACACGTGTCCCCCATGTCTGGTCGGGACTCACTGGATCGCGGCGCAGGATCGGCCCGTAGAAGTTCTCCTCGATCTTCCTCACCCGGTATCGCCAGACATCGAAGAAACGAAACCGCCTCGCCTCGATGAAGAGGAACGCAGTAATCAACAGCGTCCCGACGAGCAGCACCCAGTGTGTGTGATGGCGGCCGTCGAAACTGAAAGTCAGCAGGCCCGCCGTTGTGAAGATCGCCCAGTTGGTCGTGTTGTCCAGCCGCACTCGCCAGACCGTGGCGCGGTTCAGCTCACCCCGGTAGAGGTGGATAATGGCGGTCATGTACTCCTGACGGCTGAGAGACTGGCTCTCGTAGTCGGCCTTGTCCTGCGGCTTCTCAAGCATGCAAAACTCCTGGTTAAGGTCACGCAAGGTCTGCCATCTGTCGTTTCAGCACGGACCGCGGCCAATACCCCGGTAAGGGCATCATGCGCGGTATAACGCAGTTTCTCCTGTTGCCCCCTTGAAGAGCGCGCCCGGTTCTGCCGTCTCAGTAAACCGTGCGGTGGATACACGCGCCGGGAGACTGCAACGGTTTGCCGACTCCCACCGTGCTCATCAGACACATCACCGGGAACTCGCATCAAAGGGTCCGTCATAAGTAGAGTCTACCAGATACTTCAGGATTTGGCAAGCAGTATAGTGTTGGAGCTTCCCCACTTTTTTCGCGTCATTCCGGCTTGTCCGGAATCGGCCTTATTGTGCTATGGGATTCCCGACAAGCGGGAATGACGTGTGAGGCGGGAATGACATTTGGGGCGGGAACGTCATGTAGAGCGTAATTACTCATGACTCCGAATATGATTCGCCAGGGAGCATCTCCCATGCACACCTTTTCCGCTTCTTCTGATCGTCATCTGTAGCAGCAGAAAAGATTTATAGCAATTTAGCCAGATTTTATGGGGAAACTCCTGGTATGGTGTTGCCGACCGAAGGGGGCGTAATCGCATGCCAGCCTGCATCTTGCCGGAGTC
>CAZOAR010000003.1:0-89886 GCA_964577985.1 uncultured Gemmatimonadota bacterium
GAATCGGCCTGATTGTGCGATGGGATTCCCGACAAGCGGGAATGACATGTGGGGCGGGAATGACATGGAGATTTAACCATATACTATGGGGAAACTCCTGGAACATCCCGGATCATCTTGACATCACGGTTACCGCATGGTATCTTCCCGCAGATGCAGTGGTTTTCGAGCCGGAAACTGTTTTGCTTCAGGTTGTGCCCGCTTGCGCGCCCTTGTAAACGTCGTACCCCCCGGATCCAGAGAGAACAGTACACAGCTTCTAAGACGGGAATCGGAAGAGATGTGTGGAATTTGCGGACAGTTTAACTACGAGACGAACGAAGCTGTTGATACCGGGCGGATCCGCTCTATGACTCGAGCCATGGTTCACCGCGGACCAGACGACGAGGGTTTTCATTTTGATGGAGCTCTCGGTTTCGGGTTCAGACGGCTTTCGATCATCGACCTGGATAAAGGTCACCAGCCCATGTCCGACAAGGATGAGAGTGTCTGGGTGATCTTCAATGGTGAGATCTATAATTTTCAGACACTTCGAAACCAGCTTCAAGCCAGGGGCCATATTTTCCGAACCAGATCCGATACGGAGGTGATCGTTCATGGATACAAAGAATGGGGACTGGATGTACTCGAGCGATTGAACGGCATGTTCGGCCTCGCAATATGGGACGTCCGGAAACGCCAACTGATGCTGGCCCGGGATCCGATGGGTATCAAGATGCTCTACTACCATTGCGAATCCGGTGTACTCCACTTTGCGTCAGAGATCCGCTCCCTTCTCGAGTCGGGAGTGGTGAAAGCCGACGTCGACCCGGATGCCATGCATATGTTTCTCCAGTATCGTTACACACCCTCTCCGTACACGATTTTTCGAGGAATCAGAAAACTCGCGCCCGGAACCAGACTTCTTATGAGGCCGGGGTCCTGGCATGTGGACAGGTGGTGGAACGACAGACCCGAGCCGTTCGATCCGATGCCGGGTGTCCGGGAAGCGGAGGATCAACTCTACTCCCTTTACTCTGCAGCGGTCGACCGCCAGATGATCAGCGATGTACCTCTTGGACTTCTCCTGAGCGGCGGTCTCGACTCAGGTTTACTGCTTGCTCTAATGGAAGACCGAGCGGCAGGATGTAAGACGTTTACCGTCGGTTTTGGACCGGGCTTCAAGAATGATGAATTGATATCCGCGGCCGAGACCGCTCGAATTCTCTCGGCGGACAACACCGGTGTCCTCCTGAACCAGGAGACATTCGAGCACACCCTCACTGAAATCATCTCGATCCTCGAAGAGCCGGTGACTTCCTCCTCAGTTGTCCCCATGTATCACGTCTGTAAACGGGCGCGGGCGGAGGTAACCGTGGTTCTCATGGGACAGGGTCCCGACGAGCTGTTCGGGGGATATACGCGGCACCTTGGTATTCGTTACGGGGCTCTGTGGCGTGGACTCAGTCCATCGGTACGTTCTATCCTCACCAGTGTTCTGTCGGGCCTCCCCCGCAATGAGGCGATCAAGAGGGCTCTCCACTCTCTGGATGTAAATGACAGAATGGAGCGCTACCGGCGGGTTTTTTCGATCATGCCGGATGAGCAGACAGACGAACTGTTCAAAGACGGAGTTGTTTCGCCGGAGTGTCGCATGAGAATTCTGGATTGCTGGAGGGACCTGAAACCGCTCCTGGCAGATACCGATGAACTCGGCGGATTTCAGTTTCTTGAATTGCGTAACTCCCTGCCGGATGAAGTGCTCATGTATGCAGACAAGTTGTCGATGGCCCACAGCCTCGAGGTACGGGTTCCCTTTCTTGACCTGGATGTGGTCCGGTATGCAGAACGCCTGTCGGAGAGTTTCAAGATTCGATTGAGAACTACCAGGTATCTTCACCGGAGAGTCTGCAGACGATTCCTGCCAGAGTCGATCCTGAAAAGAAAGAAACAGGGATTCGCGGTCAACGTTGTAGACGATTGGTTCAGGCAATCAATACGGGGAGGATTGATTGACCTGCTGTGTGATCCAGGCTCGCTTCTTTTCGAGTACCTGCGCTATGAAAAGGTAGAAGATTTAATCGATGAACATGCCCGCGGCCGGCGAGATAATCACAAGATACTGTTCAGCCTGGTTCTCCTCGAGAAATGGTTGCGTCGTTTCATCAAGTCTTGAGAAGATCCGTAACGCGGGTCTAATCGAAAGGAGTAATCATCTCTCCGAGAGTGGGAACAGTAGTTTTCTCCCATTACCCGTCCGATCCTCGTGTCAGGCGAGAGGCGGAGGCATTGATCGAAGACGGATTGTCGGTCGATGTGATCTGTCTTCGTCATCCTGAAGAAGCACGAACCGAAACCATAAGGGGAGTGAAGGTTCATCGTCTTCCCGTCGAACGCCACAGGGGAGGCAGGGCGCGATATGTCTGGGAATATGCGCTGTTCCTTGTTCTCTCGACCATTGTATTGACGATCCTCCATGCCTGCAATCGCTTTCGCCTGATCCACGTGCACAACCTGCCGGACTTTCTCGTCTTCAGTGCACTGGTTCCAAAACTGATGGGAGCGAGAGTTATCCTTGATCTGCATGACCCGATGCCCGAATCCCTTATGACCAAATATCGTATTTCAGATTCTCACCCGGGTATTCGCCTTTCCCGATGGGTAGAAAAACACAGCATACGATTTGCTGATCAGGTTGTGACCCCGAATGAGGCGTTCCGTCGTCTGTTCGTCTCTCGTGGTTGCCCTGCAGAGAAAATTCACGTGGTCATGAATTCACCGCAGGAGAGCATTTTCCACACGGAGGAAGCGGCCCCGGCAACAAGGAGACCAATGAAGGGTGAGCTCAAGCTCATGTTTCATGGTACACTGGTCGAACGGCACGGTCTGGCTACGTCTCTCGAGGCTGTATCGAGGTTGAGGAAGGACGTTCCGGGCCTGAGGTTCGAGGTCTACGGAGAAGGAGATTTTGTGGAGCGTTTTCTCGAACTGGTCGAAGAAAAAGATTTGAGCGAGGTTGTAAATTATCACGGACATGTATCAATCGAGGAGATTGCGCGCTCCATTCCCCATGTTGATATCGGCTTGATCCCGAACGACCGAAGCGCATTTACCGAGATCAACCTGCCGACCCGGATCTTCGAATACCTTTGCATCGGGAAACCTGTGGTAGCCCCTCGAACAGAAGGAATTCTCGACTATTTCGATGACGATTCTCTCCATTTCTTCGAGCCGGGTGACGCCGAGAGCCTTCGACACGCGATCCTGGAGGTTTACTCTGATCCCTGTAGGCGGAACAAAGTGCTGGACCGTGGAAGGGACGTTTACAGCAAATACAGGTGGGAAAAGGAGAAAAAACGATTCCTGGGCATCGTCATGAATCTACTCTACACGCCCTGAGGATGATTCTTTCCAGCTGTCAGCGGGTCTTGAGGAGCTTTCTCTGGACCCGTTGTCTTACCAATCCAAGCGTCTCGACCGGGTGTCTGAGAGAGAAGCGGAAGCGTTCTCGTTTCAGCCGCGTTTCGAAATCTGCTACGACGCGTCTTATGTCTTCGGTTGAAAACTCCGGTGTCGCGATAAGGCCGCACCCTTTCGACTGCGTGGCATTAGAGAGCTCTTCCGGGGTGGGATCGCCAGCAATGTAGCGCTCCTGTTTGCAGATGTCGTAAAGTTCCGTGCCGTAGAGAGGCGTCGCGATCATCAACGTGGGAAACAGGTCGAATTGCCTGAACATGCGCAGGGCCAACTCCGTCGTGGCCTGGATCTCTTCGAGCGTTTCGCCCGGGAAACCGATCACGTAAAAGCCTCGCGTCACGATCCCGAGCTCTCTGCAATGGCGCGCCGTCTCAAGCACGAGGTCGAGCTTGGAACCCTTCCTGATTACTTTGGTCAGCACGCGCTGGCTGCCTGATTCGACGGCGATGGAGAGCTGGTAACACCCGGCGCGTTTCGCTTTCTCCAGCAGGTCGCGGCTCAGGGTGTCGGCGCGCACACCGTTGGGGGTGTCCCACTTGATATCGAGCCGCTCCTCTATGATCCTGTCAAGGATAACTTCGAACCGTTTACGGTCGAATGTGAGGTTGTCGTCCTCGAAGTGGAAATTCCTTACGTCGTGTTCGGTCACGCAATACTGCAGCAGCTTCATCACGTATTCCGGCGAGTGCGCCCGGAACTTCCGGCCCATGTGCAGCCTGATCGAGCAGAACACGCAGCGGAACGGACAACCTCGGCTTGTAACGAGGGAGATCGACTTCTTGTGGATGTTGCTGCGATTTCGGTAGAGAAAGGGGTTCGAAAAATACCCGTCGACGTCGATCAGGTCGAACGCCGGGAAAGGCAATTCGTCCAGCTCGAGCAGGAACTCACGGGGCTTGAACACGGCCGTCCCGTTCTCTCTCGATGCCAGGCCCGGTATCCCGACGGGGCTCTCCCCCGACGAAAAAGCCCTGACAAACTCGTGGAAGGTCTCTTCTCCCTCTCCCACGACACAGTAGTCGCAGACCTCATCTTCGAGGATGGAGCTGTAGCGGACGGACGGGTCGGGGCCACCGAACACAGTCGTCACGCCGGGAAGGACTTCCCTGCAGATATTCGCGACGGCCACGGCACTACCATATTGGGTGGTGAACGGCACCGAGATTCCTACGACATCCGGTTTCTTCCGGGCCAGGGCCTCCCGGATTCGGTCCGGCGGGTCGCCGTAAGTTATCACGTCCCCATCGGCGTCGGAATGGTTGGATACACAGCAGTCGTAGATCTCTACGTCGCAGGCGTCCCGGACCTTCGCGGCCAGATACATCAGGCCGAGCGGAAAGTATGCGCTGAAATCGGTGACGCTCTTGCGATAACGCTGGGGCGGATTGACGAGCAACACTCGCGCCATGGACCAGGACTCCAACCTGATATTATTTAATACTGAAGAGGTTATTATGACCAGCGATTTGAGTATACTCTGTGGGTGTAGACATGTCAAGTGCGGTTGTGCGGAAATACCCCCGTCGATTCAGGTCACTTCACAACCTCGTCATATCTGAAGCAGTCGATCGTGTGATCGTTCACCATTCCGATTGCCTGCATGAAGGCGTAACAGATGGTCGGGCCGACGAACTTGAATCCCCGGCCTTTCAGCTCCCTGCTCAGAGCCTCGGCCACCGGAGTCTTGACCGGTAACTGGTCCATCGCCTTCCATTCGTTCCTGACGGGCACGCCATTGACAAACCGCCAGAGGAAGCTGTCGAATGTGCCGAACTCTTCCTGAATCCTCAGAAAGCCAGATGCGTTGCCGACCGTCGCGTTGACCTTGAGCCGGTTCCGGATGATACCGGAGTCGGTGAGCAACTCCTCGACTTTTTCCCGACCGTATTCCGCTATTACAGCAGGATCGAAACCATCGAAGGCCTTTCGGAAGTTCTGCCTCTTCCGGAGCATCAACTCCCAGCTTAGCCCCGCCTGCATCGTGTCGAGAAGGAGGTGTTCGAAAAGTATCCTGTCGTCGTGCTGAGGAACGCCCCACTCCCTGTCGTGGTAAGGGATTAGGATCTCGCTCTTCGCCCATTGGCACCTGTTCATTCCCGGCTCCCTCCCTTTCAGTATTCCGCGTTGCCGGGCAGGTGATGTCTCACCCGCCGGTATCCTTGCGTTCAATATAGCCAGGTAGAGGGATAATGCCATGGTGGCGTGACGCCACCGCTACCTATTTCTGCGGATCCATATGACCCGCCATGCCGGTACGATCTGACGACTCGAGCAGCGTCGACAACAATCGAATACTCCGTCTCCCGGTGTTGACTCCCGGATTATGCTCATCAGTGGAGAGAGGTCCACCATGAATGCCAATCCGTTCCGACCCGTAATCACAAGACCATAATAAGACCTGATTGCAGTTATTCCGTCGGGAAGAGATCCGCCTGGATCGACTGAGAGAATCGCTCAACTCAGATAAGACAAAGCGCCGCTGAGCAGTGCTCGTGACGCCCCCGCGGCATGACTGCGTCCACATCCGGGAACACGGAAGACTGGTGAAGCAGAAAAGTATTGACAAACGATCAGAAATGTTGTATTAGATTTCTCTGTTTTGCCGTACTGAAACACGTTTGGTACGGCCCGTATCGAAAGTGACGGTTCACCCCTCCAATATCCGCGTCCAGGTGTAAGGTGCGATGGAACTGGGAGTCTTAGCTTTCTATTTTTTTGCCGTGTTGACGGTTGTCTCGGGGGCCTGTGTAGTCTTTCTGAGAAATATCGTATATTCGGCCTTCATGTTGTTCCTCACCTTCTTCGGGGTGGCCGGACTCTATGTCTTCCTGGGTGCGGATTTTCTCGCGGCGGCCCAGGTGCTCCTCTACGTAGGCGGAATCCTGATCCTGATTGTCTTTGGCGTGATGCTCACACATGACGTGATGGAAGTCAAAGTGCGTGAGAGCAGGGTCAACTTCGCCCAGGGGCTGTTGCTGTCGGCATTCCTCCTTCTCGTTCTCCTGGGGGTTGTCTTCAGGACCGACTGGGTGACGATCGGGACGTCGGTTATGAAGCCGACGACCGGGACTATTGGTACGCTCCTCATGACGGACTATCTGCTTCCTTTCGAGGCCGCGTCGCTCCTCCTTCTCGGTGCCCTGATAGGTGCGGCCATGCTCGCAAGGAAAGGGGAGTGATGCGTTGACGATTACGCTCCAGCACTACCTCGTAATCAGCTCCATACTTCTCGCGCTCGGCATGTTCGCGGTCATGACCAGGCGTAACGGGATAGCTGTTCTCATGGGTGTAGAGCTGATACTGAACGCGGCAAACATAAACCTTGTGGCGTTTTCGCATTTCATGACGCGATTCATAACAGGGCAGGTCTTCGCCATATTCGTGATCATACTTGCCGCGGCGGAGGCGGCGGTCGTACTCGCGATCATTCTCGCACTCTACTCGAACCTGAAGGTCGTCGACGTTGATAAAGCGGACGTGATGAAGGGATAGGAAAGACCGATCATGCAGAACCTCCTGATAGCCATTATGATTCTCCCGGTCGCGGCCTTCGCTGTTCAGATCCTGGTCGGAAGGAAACTGCCCAGGGGGGGTGACTGGCTCTCCACTGCGGCGATATTCGGTACGTTCTACTGCGCGGTCCGGGTGTTTCTGAACGTCCTGCATGGCGGAGGGCCGGACTTCCGCGAGATGTATGCCTGGTCATGGCTCGCGCTGCCGGGCTTCTCTCTCGACGTGGGGATCTGGGTCGACAGCGTTACGGCCGTGATGCTGATCGTGGTGACGCTCGTAAGCAGCCTGATCCACCTCTACTCGGTCGGTTACATGCATGACGATCCGAGATACTCTCGATATTACGCATATCTCTCCCTCTTCTCCTTCTCGATGCTCGGGATTGTGCTCACGGACAGCCTCTTCTTCCTCTACATTTTCTGGGAGCTCGTGGGGATCAGCTCCTACCTCCTGATCGGTTTCTGGTTCGAGAAGCCAGCGGCCGCAAGCGCCGGCAAGAAGGCCTTTATCACGACGAGAATCGGCGATGTTGGCATGTTCATTGGAATCATGATAGTCTTCACGCATATCGGCCAGGTATCTTACTCTGCTTTCTTCTCCTCGGTAGCCAACGGGAACTGGGATAACACGCTGCTGACCGTCGCCGGGGTCTTCCTCTTCATGGGCGCCGTGGGCAAGTCAGCTCAGTTTCCTCTTCACGTCTGGCTCCCCGACGCTATGGAAGGTCCTACACCCGTAAGTGCTCTTATCCACGCCGCGACGATGGTTGCGGCGGGCGTTTACATGGTGGCGAGGTTGTTTGTGGTCTTCACACCGGACGCGCTGCTGGTGATAGCGTATACAGGAGCGATTACCGCCTTCTTCGCCTCCACGGTAGCGATTGTGATGACCGACATAAAGAGGGTGCTGGCCTATTCGACCCTGAGTCAACTCGGATATATGATGCTCGCCCTTGGCGTGGGTGGATATGTCGCGGGCGTTTTTCACCTGATGACGCACGCTTTTTTCAAGGCGTTGCTCTTTCTCGGAGCCGGAAGTGTGATTCATGCGGTAGACACGAACGAAATCCCCGAAATGGGAGGACTCAGGAAGAAGATGCCGATAACGTTTCTGACCTTCCTCGCCGCCACGCTGGCGATCTCGGGCGTTCCTTTCTTCTCGGGCTTCTACAGCAAGGATGCCATACTGGGCGAGGCACTCGCGTTCGGTCTTCAGAACGGACACCTGATACTCTTCATTATGGCCCTGGTTGCCGCCGGAATAACGTCGTTCTACATGTTCAGGTTGATCTTCGTCGCCTTCACCGGTGAACCGAGGAATCAGGAGCGGTTCCAGAAGGCTCATGAGTCGCCATGGGTCATGACGGTGCCACTCGTGGTGCTCGCCGTACTCGCGGTGTCGTCCGGATGGGGCGGATGGTTCGAGCGGTTTGTCGAGAAACCGGTCCTGACCGACTATGCGAGCGTGGCCACGCTGAACGACGGGAATCATTCGGCCCGGGGAATAGGCGATCCTCAGCTCGCGCAAGCGATTGGCGGCAATGCGGCAGCGGAAGATGTGGCCGGGTCCGGCCAGGCGCATGAGGCAGCAGGCGCGGTCCAGGTACCACAGGATGGAGAGGATAATCACGCCGGGCACGGATCTCACGCCGCTCACATGATTGCGATGATCCTGTCGATCTTTTTTGCCGGTGCCGGTATACTGCTCTCATACCTGACATATTACAAAAAGACTATCTCTGCGGAAGCGATGACCGCGCGTTTCAGCGGGCTCCACAGGGTGCTGTCCAACAAGTACTATATGGATGAGTTGTATCTGAAGGTCTTCGTGGGGACGACGCTGCTGATAAGCAGGATCTGCGGCTGGTTCGACCTCCATATCATAGATGGAATCGTCAATGGAGCATCAAGGCTGACAACGAAACTCTCCTCCGCAGAGGGGCGCTTTGATCTGAAGATTGTTGACGGGTTGGTTAACAGTGTGGCGGGGAGTGTCATCCTTTCAGGCTCGGGATTGAGGAGAATCCAGTCGGGTAGGATCCAGAACTATCTGGTGGGCCTGCTGGTCGGGATTCTCGTCATATTCCTGATCAGGGTCATCTAATGCTGATGAGAAAAGGTATCAAGCACCTGTCAACCCGACATTTTGAGGAGGAAGAATAATTCATGTATGACCATATCCTGACATTCACGGTCTTCTCGCCGCTTCTTGTGGTCCCGATAATCCTGGTGCTCCCGTCGGCTCAGGCAAAGCTGATGAAGGCCCTGGCGCTCATCGGCACACTGATCCCGCTGATCCTCGCGTATGAGATATTCGTGACGTTCGACAGAGCTTCAACCGGCATGCAGTTCGTGGAACACTATTCGTGGATCAAGTCCTTCAACATAGAGTATTATATGGGTATCGACGGCATCAGCGTGCCGATGATCCTTCTCACCGCACTGCTCGGTCCGATATGCATCCTCGCTTCATGGAACATTGACAAGTCTGTCAGGGGTTATTTTTCGCTCTTCATACTGCTGCAGGTTGCGATGATGGGCGTATTCTGCGCGCTCGACTTCTTTCTCTTCTACATCTTCTGGGAGGTCATGCTCCTGCCGATGTACTTTCTCATCGGGATCTGGGGGGGCCCGCGAAGGGAATACGCGGCGATCAAGTTCTTTCTTTATACACTGCTCGGCAGTATTCTGATGCTGCTGGCCATGCTGGCACTCTATTTCTACAGCGATCCGCATACATTCAATATGATGAAACTGATCCACGAGAACTCTTTCGACGGGCAGACACTTGAGATCTTCGGGGCGGTCTTCTCATTCAGCAAAGTGGTATTCATCGCCCTGTTCTTAGGGTTCGCGGTAAAGATCCCTCTCTTCCCCTTTCACACATGGCTTCCTGACGCCCACGTGGAAGCGCCCACGGCCATCAGCGTAATACTGGCCGGGGTCCTTCTGAAGATGGGAACTTACGGGCTGTTCAGGATCAGCTACCCCGTACTTCCTGAAGCCGCCACCTGGTTTTCCGTTGCGCTGGCCATCCTCGGGATGATAAACATACTCTACGGTGCCCTGTGCGCCATGGCGCAGACAGACCTGAAGAAGCTCGTCGCCTATTCGAGCATCAGTCACATGGGTATAGTATGCCTCGGGATGGCCGTCTTCACGCCGGCGGGCATGAACGGCGCGCTCTTTCAGATGTTCAATCATGGGACGGTCACGGCCATGCTGTTCCTTCTTGTGGGTGTCATCTATGACAGGGCGCACCACAGGGATATAGAGGGTTTCGGGGGGCTCGGCGTCAGCATGCCGGTCTACGCGGGGATAATGAGTTTTGCCTTCTTCGCCGCCCTGGGGCTCCCCGGGATGAGCGCATTCATGAGCGAGGTTCTCGTTTTCATCGGCGCGTTCAATGTCTACCCGACCATAACGGCGATCTCCGTGCTGGGGATAGTCCTTACGGCGGGCTACCTCTTGTGGACCATGCAGCGTATGTTCCTCGGACCACTGAACGAGAAGTACAAGGACCTGCCTGAGATCAGCCTTAGAGAGATCATTACGCTGGCGCCGCTCGGCATTATCGTGCTCATACTCGGAATCTACCCGATGCCGATACTCAACATGATATCGACGTCCATGCAAAGCCTGATTGAGATAATAAAATTCTGATGAACAATCTAGAAAGCATACGGTTCTTCTATCCCGAACTCATTCTGACGATCCTGGTGATTGCGATCGTCGTGATCGACCTTGTCCTCAGGAAGAGGGACAACAAGGCCGTCCTGACGATAGTAACGCTCGTCGGGTTGCTTGCCTCGCTACTCTATTCGCTTGAACTCTCTGGTTTCAGCAGTGTGGCGCTCTTTTCAGGAATGATTGCGCTCGATCCCTTCGCGGTTTTTTTCAAGGTGTTCGCCATACTGGCGGCCATTTTCGTTGTCTCCTTCTCGTATCCGACCTGGGAAATACCGGGGAAGAAGATATCCGAGTTCCTTGCCCTTCTGCTGGTTGTGGTGATAGGGATATCGCTGCTTGCTTCCTCGACTAATCTCCTGATGGTATATCTCGCGTTCGAGATGGTCAGCGTGCCTTGCTATATACTGTCCGGGCTGCGGAAGCGCGATATCAGGTCGAATGAAGCGGCGCTCAAATATGTGATTTATGGCGCGGTTTCCACCGGCCTGATGCTCTTCGGGATCAGCCTGATGTATGGGCTCACAGGTACCCTCGATATCCCGGAGATCAGCAGAATCATCACCGCCGCGCCGCCCGATCCTATGGCCCTCTTCGTAGCGGGACTTCTTGTCCTGGCAGGTCTCGGGTATAAGATAGCCTCTGTCCCATTTCATTTCTGGTGTCCTGATGCCTATGAGGGCGCCCCCACGCCGGTGACGGCCTTACTTTCGGTAGGTCCCAAGGCTGCCGGCTTTGCCATACTCATCCGGTTCTTCTACGTCGGGATGAGTCAGGGAGACCTCTCCTCACTGCACGAACTCGGAGGATTCCACTGGCCGGTGCTCCTCGCCGTGATCTCCGCCGTCACGATGACGCTCGGCAATCTCACGGCGATCGTACAGAAGAACATAAAGCGGCTGCTTGCGTATTCGAGCATAGCTCATGCCGGCTACATGCTGATGGGAGTGGTTGTCCTGTCGGGCGACGGGCTGAGGTCTGTCCTCTTCTACCTCGCTGTATATCTTTTCATGAATCTGGGTGCCTTCCTCGTCGTGATAGCGATCGCCGATTCCACCAGGAAGGAGGAGATAGAGGATTACTCCGGGCTTGGCTATAAATCGCCATTTACCGCTGTGGTCATGAGCGTCTTCCTCCTTTCTCTTGCCGGCATTCCGCCCACGGCTGGATTTGTTGGCAAGTTCTATCTCTTTGCGGCAGTCATGAAGAACGAGTATTACTGGCTTGCACTGATCGGGATCGTAAACAGCGTTATCTCCCTCTACTATTACGCTCGAGTTATAAAGGCGATGTATTTCTCGAAAGGTGAGGGAGAGGGCCCGATCGCCATCTCACACCTCTATTCGTTCCTCATGGGCATCCTCATGGTCCCCACTATCCTCTTCGGTGTCTATTGGGCGCCCCTCGCTCGGTTCGTGGAACAGGCACTCGGTCTGCTGACCCTGCGCTGATTCCCCGATAGCGCGTCAGTCTTCCTTCGCTTCCACCTGATTGTTTTTTCTCACCACTCCACCGCGATTGATCGTATTCTCTGGCATGATGATTGCTTAAAAGGGTATATGATAGATGGTGGTCTGGTGTCAGGAGGTTGACGAAATATGAGCGCAAAGCTATAGTTATGAACACTATGACGGATAAGATCGAAATAATCCAGAATATCATTCGTGAAAAAGAACGATTTCTGCTCGTCACGCATGTCAATCCCGACGGCGATGGGGTCGGATCGCAGATCGCTCTCCACAGATATCTGAAAAGTATGGGGAAAAAGAGCTGCATCCTGAATGGTCACGCAATACCTGCTGCCTGTAAGTTCCTCGATCCGCTGAATGAGGTGGAGATGTTCGATCCAGAGATTCATGACGAGATTATTGCTTCCGCGGAGGTCATTTTCATCCTTGATATCAGCAACTGGGACAGACTTGGTAGTTGCGCTCCTCAGATCAGGGAATCTCAGGCGATCAGGATATGCATCGACCATCACATAAGCAATAACGCGTTCGCGGACATCAATATGATCGATGTCAATGCCTCTTCCACCGGTGAGCTTGTTTATCGCCTGATAACGGGAATGGGAGGCGAGATCAGCATGGGTATCGCGGAGCCGCTCTACGTCTCCATCATAACCGATACCGGTTCATTCCGATTCTCCAACACCAACAGCCAATCCCACGCCATAGCCGCTCATCTGCTCGATGTCGGGGTCAACCCTCGAGGGATCTATGAGAACATCTACGAAAACAGCTCAATCGGCAGGATAAAGCTGCTCGGACTGGCCCTGTCCAGGCTCAGGATGGAGGCTGATGATCGAATCGCCTGGGTGAAGATCACCAGGGAGATGATGAGAGAGACCAACACCAGGCCTCAGGAATGCGAGGGCTTTGTCGATTACCTGAGACTCTTGAAGAATGTTGAGGTCTGTCTCATATTCATAGAACTTGATGACGGCAGGGTGAAGGTCAGCCTGAGATCTCGCGGGGTAGTCGACGTCAACAAGATCGCCGGAGAATACGGGGGTGGTGGGCATAAGCTTGCGGCAGGTCTCTCGGTGGAAAGCAATGTCGAGCAGATGGAACGTGATCTCGTGAGCAGCGCCAGGAACTCACTCTCCCCAATCCCTTAGGCCTCGGTTTCTCTTTTCATTTTTCTTCCTTCCGAAGATTCTCCTGTTCAACACGCACCGTTTGTGATAAGATTAAAAATCTCTTCTGCTCGCTGCGAGACAATGGAGTAAACAGATGGGACACCTGGAACACAAAGAGAGAGCTGCGGTTCGGCTCAGATTCGCTGTTATAACGGTGAGCGACACCCGAAGGGGGAGCGACGACACCGGTGGAAAGCTCCTGGAAGAGTTGATCCTCGCTGCCGGTCACAGCATCTCCGGAAGACACAATACCAGGGATGAGCGTGGAGAGATAGAAGAACTCCTGAAGTCTCTCCTCGACGTCGAGGAGATTGACCTGATCGTGCTGACTGGAGGCTCCGGCATAGCGCGCAGAGATGTGACTATTGAGAGCGTGTCTCCATTTCTCGAGAAGACAATAGACGGATTTGGCGAACTATTCCGTCACCTCAGCTATCTTCAGATAGGCTCGTCCGCAATCATGTCACGCGCGATGGCGGGCGTGGTCCGCGGAAAGATTGTTATCTCGATACCGGGTTCCGAAGGTGCCGTCAGGCTGGCGATGGAAGAGATCGTTCTTCCCGAGGCCGGACACATGGTGCTGGAGGCCAGGAAATGACCTTGTGGCCGGGAACTCCACCCTCGTAACACCTTGACACAGTGGCGTAATATTCGCACGAGACAATATGGGCCACGATTCAATCACGGATCCTGAAAAGACGGATAGATGATGAGACAATCGCTTCAACACTTAGAGAGAGATCTCGGTCCGATGATCGATGGAGATGTCAGCACCGATGCTGTGACGATAGCTCTCTACAGCACCGCTGCATGCATTTACAGGGTTGCTCCGCTCGGGGTGGTCTTTCCGAGGTCCGCCTCCGATGTCTCAGCGGTCCTGAAATACTGTCTGGAGACGAATGTGCCTGTAACGGCGAGGGGAGCCGGGTCAGGCGTGGCGGGACAGAGCGTGGGAAGCGGGTTGATCATCGATTTTGCCAGGTACATGAATCGCGTCATGGAAGTCGACACGGAGAAGAGATGGGTCAGGGTGCAGCCCGGCATGGTCTACGCGTCCCTGAACGAATGTCTGAAGCCGAACGGCCTCTTCTTCGCCCCCGATCCCTCCAGTGGAGACATATGTACTATTGGCGGTATGCTGGCGAACAACTCAGGTGGTTCCCACTCACTCATGTATGGGACGACGGCAGATCATCTTATCTCAGCCGAGATGTTCCTGCCCGGGGGCGTAGAATTGCCCGCCAGGAAGTATGACCTCGGCGAATCCCCGCTCGACGGGAAAGTAAGGGCCGCGGCGGACATCCTGGACAGGAACGCAACGCTCATATCGAGGACGAAGCCTGAAGCTACAAAAAACGCCAGCGGCTATAATGTCTGGGATGCCATGAAAGGCGGGACCATCGATCTGGCCAGAATGGTGGCTGGCTCGGAAGGCACACTCGGGATATTCACGGAGGCGAAACTGGGGCTGGTGCCCCTTCCCGGCTCGAAGGCAACCGCCATGTTCTGTTTTGCTGATCTGGGAGGAATGGCCGAAAGCGTGAAGGAAATAAAGAAGGCGGGGCCGTCGACGATCGAGTTGATGGAGAAGAGCCTAATAACTCTCCTTGCCGGCTCAGAGGCTTCCTACCTTCTTGAGGGGCTTCCAGAGGGCATAGAGGCGATACTGCTGGTTGAGTTCTCCGGAGCGGAACTCGAAGAAGTTGAAGAGAGGGCAAGGCGATGCCTCCGGAGGGTCGAGGGCCTTGGATTCAGCAGAGATTTCAGAATCGCCACAGATCCAATCGAGCAGGAAAGGCTGTGGGAGATAAGGAACAAGGCGTCGTCGATCTTTCGCATGATCCACTATCCGCAGAAACCGCTTCGGTTTATCGAAGACGCGGCGGTTTCCGTCGACAATCTCCCGGCGTACATCAATCGCCTCCGAGAGGTCCTCAGATCGCACGGTCTGGAGGCAGCCATCTTCGGGCACGCGGGCAACGGAAATGTTCATGTCAACCCGCTCGTCGACATGACACGGAGCGGTTACAGGGAAATCGTGCGGGGTGTGGTGGATGACGTGGTCGACATCGTCTCCGATCTGAAGGGAACCTTGTCCGGGGAACATGGTGACGGGCGCCTGCGAACCCCGTATCTTCCCCGTATGTACAACGAGCTCTGCGATGTATTCCTCGAGATCAAGCATCTCTTTGATCCTGAGGAGATCCTCAATCCCGGAATCATCACCGGCGATCGGGTCGAGGGGGATATCACCCGTAATATGAGGTATGGCTATACCGCCGCGGTTGCCGACGGACGTCTGGACAGGGAGAATATCAGGCGCGAAATCGACAAATGCCACGGGTGCGGCAGTTGTCGAGTCTATTGCCCATCGTTCACGGGGACAAGGAGAGAAGAAGCGACTGCCCGGGCAAAGGCCAATCTCCTGCGGGAATATCTTATCGGTGATGTCGTATCGAGCGAAACCACCGGGTCGGCAGCATTCAAGGAGGTGATCGATTCCTGCTACAATTGCAGGCTCTGCTTGACGGAGTGCCCGTCACGTGTGGATATTCCGTGGCTGGCGGTCCAGGCAAGATCCGCACGTCACGCGAGAGAAGGATTCTCCATGCAGGACCGATTCCTGATGGGGGCGGCGACCTTTTCATCGTTCGGGAGGAGAATGAGGGGCCTCTCCAACGCGTCCCTGCGCAGCCCCCTCTTCAGGAGGATCATGGAGGTCCTTGTTGGAGTCCACAGGCGGAGAGAGTTACCACCCTTCGACAAATGCGTTCCATCACACGCCTTCTCGGGTGGAAACGGAAAGAGTGGTGGGAGTCCGATCGTCTATTTCCCGGGATGCTACGCAGACTATCACTCCCGGGAGGGGGAGTACAGCGGGTCGCTGGCGGTCCTGCGGGCGATGGGCTACCGTCCTGTGGTCGTGAGAGGAAAATGCTGTGGCGTCGCAAGGCTGACGATTGGTGACGTTGATGGGTTCGTCAAGGAGGCGCAGGCGCTTGTCGAGGAGCTGAACACTTACGCCTCGGGCGGGATGAAGATTGCGTTCAGCTCGCCAAGCTGCCTGATGTGTGTCAGGGAGGAATATCCCAGGTACCTGGGAAGCGATCATGCCGCGCAAGTTGCCTCCCGTGCGTTCGACATCCTGGAACTTCTGGACTCCGAGGGAATTTCTTTCGGGAACAACGGAGACAGGGAGGAAGAGGTCCAGCTCCATATCCCTTGCCATCTGAAGTCGAACGGCTCGAGCCAGGCCTTTCTCAACGTGATGAAGCGCATACCGGGGATCCACCCCGTGGGGGTAAATGACCGCTGTTGTGGACTTGCCGGCACATTCGGCATGAGAAAGGAGCGTTTTGACCTCTCCATGAGGATTGGCGGCTATTTATTTGACGGGCTTCTGAATCCAGACGAGTACAGGGTAGTTACGCCCTGTGGAGCGTGCAGAATGCAGATAGAACAGGGGACCGGGACAAGTGTGGTCCATCCGGTGCAACTGGTGGCGAACCGTTGTGCCGCGGGGCAGACAGATAGTAAGAGAGGGGGTTGACAGCCAATGAGGGTTTCACTCATTTCGATCACACCAGACGCTGAAATGGTAATAGAAGAGGCTGGGAGGACGTGCTATCTCTCACATGAGAAGAAGACGGCCGACTCGCACAGGCGATTCATCAGGATGCTCATCGGGAGAAACCATGAATCGGTCCTGGAGCATGCTTATGCCACTTTCAAGATAGAAGGCGGATCGCGCAGTTTTACCCATCAACTCGTCCGGCATAGATTTTGCTCTTTCTCGCAGCAGTCTCAGCGCTATGTCGATGAAGAGAAGTTCTCCGTTGTGACACCCGGATCGATAAGGGAGAGCGAGGAAGCGCTCTCGATCTACACAGATTTTGTGGAGGAGTCGAGGAAGACATACAAACGGCTCATCGAACTTGGTATTCAGAAGCAGGACGCCAGGTTCGTCCTTCCGAACGCCGTTGAAAGTGAGATCGTCGTCTCCGCTAATTTCAGGGAATTGCGTCACGTGTTCAGGTTGAGATGTCATCCAGCAGCGCAGTGGGAGATCCGCGAGATTTGCATGGAGATGTTGATGATCATGAAGAAGGAAGCCCCTGCCGTGTTCTCCGATTTTGTTGTTGATGAGGAAAGAATGACCGCGCAGGTGAGAAAAGGTGAAGGCTGAGTGGAAGTAAAGAGAGGTGATTGTCGTGACTAAAGCCAGGGATCGTACACGAGAGAAGAGCGCGTACCGCAGGGCGTCAGACAGGGCCGCTCCCGGTTCCGTCAGGTCGATAATCGACAGGCAGAAACGCGTTATCGAGAATCTGAGGGAGATCAACGGCCTGAGGTCCAAGATAAGGAATATGGAAGAGGAGATCGTCAAACTCAGAGACAGGCTGAATGCGACTCCGCAGGAGTATCGATCTCTTGGTTCCAGACTCAGACAATCGAGCCAGCGCCTTTATAAAATACAGCAGCAGAACGAAAAACTCGTGGGCGCCCTCAACCAGGCGAGAGAGAAGATCGAACTCCTGAAGGATGAGGTGGAAAAACTCACTGCCCCTCCCGCTTCATATGGGGTCCTTCACGGTTTTAATGACGATGGGACCGTAAACATCCTCGTGTCGGGACGGAAGATGAAGGTAAATCTCCACCCGGATATCGACGGCAGCAAGCTCAGGAAAGGCCAGGAGTTGGTGCTCAACGACGCTATGAACGCGATCGAGGTAAAGGGTTATGAGGTCCAGGGGGAAGTCGTGTCGTTGAAGGCCGGCCTTGATGAGACGAGGGCCATCGTTACTCTGAGGGCAGACGAGGAGGTCGTTGCGGAGATCGCCGAACCGCTGTGTGGCGCGGCATTGAATCCTGGAGATTTGCTGCTTTACGACGCTAAGTCCGGGTATCTGCTCGAAAAACTCCCGAGGGAAGACGTCGCGGATGTCATTCTTGAGGCAACTCCCGACGTCACGTACGAGAATATCGGAGGCCTCGATAACCAGATCGAACAACTTCGCGACGCGATCGAGGTTCCCTACGTTTACGGGGACTATTACAAGGAATACCAGCTCAAACCGCCAAAGGGGATCCTCCTCTATGGGCCTCCAGGCTGCGGGAAAACGCTGATCGCAAAGGCCGTCGCCAATTCTCTGGCCAGGCACGTCGAAAAAATCAGTGGCAACGAGGCGAAGAGCTACTTTATCAATATCAAAGGGCCCGAACTTCTCGACAAATATGTCGGTGAGTCGGAGAGAAAAATCAGGGAGGTCTTCCGAAAGGCGAAGGAACAGGCGATGGAAGGGATACCCGTCATCGTTTTCTTTGATGAGTTCGAATCCCTGTTCAGAACCAGGGGCTCGGGAATTTCTTCGGACATAGAGTCGACCATCGTCCCCATGTTTCTCTCTGAGATCGATGGCGTGGAAGACATCAGGAACGTGATCATAATAGGGGCGAGCAACAGGCAGGATCTCATCGACCCGGCAGTCCTCAGGCCGGGCCGGCTGGACATAAAGATCAGGATTGACAGACCCGATAGCGATGCGTCAAAGGCCATCTTTTCAAAGTACCTTACGAGCGATCTTCCCTTCGATGCCCTTGAGGTCACGGAGGCTGGAGGCAACCAGGAGGAGTTCGCGGAGATGCTGATCGCCCGGTCGGTGGACAGGATGTACAGCCAGGACGACGAGAACAGGTTTCTGGAGGTCACTTACGCGGGCGGAGAGAAAGAGGTCCTCTATTTCAAGGACTTCATCTCTGGAGCGATGATCGAGAGTGTCGTAAGCAGGGCGAAGAGATACGCCATAAAGCGCTTGATAAAAGAGAATAAGAGGGGCCTGCGGGCCGACGACTTTCTCGATGCGATCAAGGAGGAGTTCCGGGAGAGCGAAGATCTTCCCAACACTACGAATCCTGACGACTGGGTGAAGATATCCGGCAGAAGGAGTGAGAGGATAATAAACGTCCAGTCGCTCGTTTCGAGCAGCGAACGCAAGGAAAGAAAGATCCAGACAATCACTCCCGGCCACTATCTGTAGGACAGGTATGTCGCGCGGGGATTGTCTTTCACATTCATCTATCAGGGGATAAGCATATGTCGTGTGGCGGTATAGTCGGTACTGAGACGGAATACGGGATCATCGCCCGAAACTCCAGCGGGTTTGATCCTCTGACCAATTCCATGCTTCTGGTCAACAGCATTCCCCTCCCGTACAAGGACGTGATATGGGATTACACGGAGGAGAGCCCTCTCTTCGATATTCGAGGGTTCAAGGCGGATGGAGAGGCGGAAATTCCCGATGAGGAGGAGAACAGGACCATCAACCGGGTTCTCCCGAACGGCGGGAGGTTCTACGTCGACGCCGCGCATCCTGAGTATTCCACTCCGGAGTGCGTCAATGCCCGTGAACTTGTCAAGTACGAGTCGGCCGGGGAGTTGATCGTCGATATGAGCCGCGAGGAAGCGAGCAAGGTAACCAGCAAAGAGTTGATACTGTACAAGAATAATATCGACAGTCAGGGCAACAGCTACGGATACCACGAGAACTATCTTGTTTCCAGGGACATACCTTTCGAGCGCATCGCACACCACATGACACCTTTCTTCGTGACCAGGCAGATATTCTGCGGATCAGGCAGAGTGGACCGGCGCGGGAAGGGTACGGGCTGTCCCTTTCAAATAGGTCAGAGAGCGGACATGATAGAGAAACGGATAGGCCTCGAGACGATGAACAGGCGTCCCATCATTAATACCCGGGACGAACCTCACGCCGATCGGGAACGGTATCGTCGACTACATGTGATACTCGGCGATGCTAACATGTCGGAGTTCTCCACTTACCTTAAGGTGGGGCTGACGGGGCTGGTGCTGGGGATACTGGAGGAGGGAGGCAGCGTCGACCTTGATCTGGAAGATCCGGTGAAGGCGATCCATCAGATCTCGCGTGATCCGACATGCCGTGAGCGAGTGAGTCTGACCGATGGAAGACGATTGTCGGCGGTTGAGATTCAACGGGAGTTCCTTGAAGCGGTTGATGACTTCTACGGCGGTGATCGCCGAGACGAGGTAACGAGCGACCTGATTAACCGCTGGGGTTATGTCCTGGACGCGTTAGCCAGGGATCCCATGGAGCTTGGTGGCGAGGTCGACTGGGTGATCAAGAAGAGACTGCTGGAGGGATACATGGAGCGCAGGGGTGTGGACTGGGATGATGAGAAGATTTCGATGATGGATCTGCAGTATCATGATCTCAGTCAGGAAAAGGGGCTCTACCGCAAATTGGTAGCGGAAGGGTTCGTCGAATCGATCGTCCCGGGGGAGGAGGTCCTCGAGGGCATCGAAACACCTCCGGAGAGCACTCGCGCGTATTTCAGGGGTATGTGCCTCAAGAGATTTCCTCACAGGGTGTTTGGAGGTTCCTGGTCGTCGATCCTCTTTTATATGGACGAGGACCACATCAAGAGAATCCCCATGATGGAGCCGTTACGCGGGACCAGAGCGATGACGGAAGAACTGTTCGAGCACTCTGAAACAGTCGAGGAACTCCTCGCGAATCTGGGAAACTGAAGGAGGTCGAGCTATGAGCGGGCAGGGTAAAAAATCAGGCGGAAAAAAGAGAACAAAAGAGAAGAAAGAAACAGGGCCCAATCCGGAGACGACCAGGAAAGGCAGCGCCCTGAAAAAGGATCTCGACGACCTCATCGATGAGATAGATGAGGTCCTGGAGGAAAACGCTGAGGAATTCGTAAAGAACTATGTCCAGCGGGGAGGTGAATGACATTGATTTCTCTGGAGGAAGCGGCCGAGAGCAGTTTTTTCTGCATCCTCAGGAAGGAGTCCCCTGATCTTCTGCCGTCCATCACGACAGGCGCTCTCCCGGAAGGGGCCTGGAAGGTGGATGTACCCGAGGGGACGACCGTCCTTGCTCTGAAGTATGAGAGCGGAGTGGTGGTGGCTGGTGACCGTAGAGCGGTCGAGGGGTTCCATGTGTCCGACAGGAGGATCGAGAAGGTCTATGGAGTCGATGATTCGACTATCCTCGCGATCGCCGGGGCAGCCGGACCGTGCATCGAAATGGTAAAACTCTTCAAAACGGAACTTGAGCACTATGAGAAAATCGAGGGTGTTCCCCTCTCGCTGGAGGGGAAGGCGAACAAGCTTTCTCAAATGATCAAGGCTAATTTTCCCATGGCGACCCAGGGACTCGTGGTAGTGCCTCTCTTTGTCGGATTCAACCCTGCGGACGACAGCGGAAGGATATACAAGTACGACGTGACCGGGGGAAGGTATGAGGAGATTGATTATCACGCGATCGGTTCCGGAGGAAGGGACGCGAAAAACACGCTTAAGAAGCTCTTCAGGGAGGATATCTCTGAGGATGATGCGATCCGGTTCGCCCTCGATGCACTCTATGACGCCTCCGAAGAAGACCTGGGAACGGGCGGGCCCGACTTCATGAGGGGGATATATCCGACTATCAAGGTTCTCTCCTCCGCGGGCATAGCGGACCAGCCCTGCGACAGGATCAAAGAGATCTATTCTGCGCTTTTTGAGGCGAGAGGGGGTGCACGATGACAACGCCCTACTATGTGTCGCCCGAAAAAATCATGCAGGACAAGGCGGAATATGCCCGGAAGGGTATAGCCCGCGGCAAGTCGATCATTGCCATGGAATGTCGCGATGGTATCCTGCTCGTCGCCGAAAATCCGAGCCGATCGCTCAACAAGATATCGGAGATCTATGACAGGATAGCGTTTGCCGGAGCCGGCAAATTCAGCGAGTATGAGAGCCTGAGAAGGGCGGGGATAAAGCACGCTGATATCAAGGGATATGCATACGGCAGGGAGGACGTTACGGCCAAGTCTCTGGCGAACGCATACTCACAGTCTGTCGGCGATATCTTCAGCCAGGCCGTAAAACCCCTTGAAGTGGAGATACTGCTCACCCAGATCAACGACGACAGCACCGATGAAATCTATAGAATCTCGTTCGACGGTAATCTAACGGACGAGAAGGACTTTGCCGCGATCGGCGGGAGAGCCGATGAGATCAAGAGGGTCCTCAAGGATAAGTACCGTGATGACATGACCCTCAGCGAGACTCTGGAGCTCTCAAGCGAAGCCATCCACGAAGTGAACAACTACGAGGTCAAGGTGGACAACCTCGAGACGGCTCTCCTCGATCGCAAGAGGAAAAACCGCCATTTCAGAAGGTTGACATGTGGTGAGCTGAAAGAACTCCGGAAGGAGTAACCCTTGGCACGACGCATCTACGGACTGGAGACAGAGTACGGACTCCTGTTCTCTTCCAGCGGAAGAGCCAATCTGCCCCCGGAGAGCGCCCTCCTCTACCTCTTCGAAAACATCTATTCACGCCAGAGCAGGACAAATATCTTCCTGAAGAATGGCGCCAGGCTGTATCAGGATACAGGCTGCCACCCTGAATACGCAACGCCGGAGTGCGACAGCATCCTGGACCTCGTGGTTCACGACAAGGCGGGAGAGCGGATTCTCGAGTCGCTGATAGAATCCGCTGAGATGAAGCTGGCGCGTGAGGGTGTCAAGGGACGCATATTCATCTTCAAGAACAACACCGATTCGGTGGGCAACACGTATGGCTGTCACGAGAACTACCTGATAAGACGTCACTTCGATTTTCAGAAGATGGCGGAGGAGATGATACCATTTCTCGTGACTCGGCAGATCTACAGCGGGTCAGGAAAGATCCTCAAGACCAGTGTCGGCTACAATTATTTTATATCCCAGCGGGCACAGCATGTCTACCAGAAAATATCAGGCGCTACGACCAGTTCGCGCTCGATCATCAACACACGCGACGAGCCCCACGCGGATCGCGAGAGATACCGGCGCCTGCATGTCATAGTGAGCGATTCGAACATGTCGGAGTTCTCGACGTACCTCAAGGTTGGTTTAACCGAACTTGTGCTGGGCGTCCTTGAGGGAGGGGGAGGTTTCGATCTGGAGCTTGAGGATCCGGTACGCGCGATACGCCAGGTGTCGCGTGACCCCGCCTGCCGGGAGAAGGTGGACCTGCTCAACGGGAAAAGGATGACCGCCGTAGAGATACAAAGGGAGTACCTGGACCTCGTGGACAGCTACTACGGAGGAAGCCGCAGAAACGAGGAAGTAGATGATCTCATCGATCGCTGGAATTACGTGCTCGACGCGCTGTCTTCCGATCCTATGGAGTTGTCTCGAAAAGTCGACTGGGTGATCAAGAAGCGTATGATGGAGAGTTACATGGAGCGCAAGGGAGTTGACTGGGACGATGAAAAAATCCTTGCCGTGGATCTTCAGTACCACAACATCTGCCGGCAGAGTGGGCTTTATTACCTCGCCGAAAAGAAGGGGATGGTAGACAGGGAATTCGACGAGGGGGAGATCGAAGCCGCGATCGAGAATCCACCCCAGAAGACCCGGGCCAAGATAAGGGGGGATTTCATCAGGGAGGCGAACAGGCTGAAGAAGTCGTACAGCGTCGATTGGGGTTATCTCAAATTGAACGGCCACTTCCAGAAGACTGTCATCTGCAAGGATCCATTCCGCTCATCCGACCCGCGTGTCGCGAGGATGATATCGGCCTCCTGACAATGTCGACCTCTTTCTGCCGTGGTGAGAGATCAGAAGTTGACTATTCCGTTTATGTGGAGGCTCTTGCCCTCTGCTGTGATCGTGGTGTCCGCTGCGACTACTGAGCCGTGGCAGACGTCGCATCCGAGGCCGAAATCGTCGTGAGGTGGGATCTTGTGGCAGTTACCACATGCAGACTGGGAGCCGTCCACAACAGTCCAGGTCGGCTCGGTCAGAGAGCCTTGCTGCTCTTCATCGAAGGCCCCGCCGTGACAATATACGTCGGCGCACGTCGGGTCTTCCCCTGTGTTGTCGTATGATGGTCTTGTGTCCTGTGCGGCCAGGCTCCCCCAGGTGATCTCCGCAACGAATGGCGGGCCACCGTCTATATGCCCTGCATCCTCCACGCTCGAAGGCTTCACGTGGCACTCATCGCAGTCGATTCCCACCCTCAACGGTCCCGTGGTAACATGGCTTTCGTGGGCTCCCACACCGGCGGTCCTGGTGTCGGAACTTCCAGTCAGGCTTGTGGGTGGTGCAGGTCGAGGGTCGTTATTCGCTTCAACACTCCTTTCGGAGTCGCCGTGGCAATCCCAGCACTCGAAATCGTGTGTCTCCGTCCAGATCGGGGATGAATTCCCCGCGCCATGGCACACGATGCCGCTGCAGGTCCTGGAGGTCCTGTCCCACGTTGCATTAATTCCTCCGATCGTGGCGCCTTTGGCGAATGTTATCTCCGCCGGGAGTGGCGTGTCCTGGTGCCCTGGACTGGGCTGTGTCTCAGGTACAACATGGCACACGCTGCAACTGAACCCGCCGAAACTGCCTTCGCCCTGAATGTGAATCGTATGGGCACCGACACCGATATTGTCGATTGTCGTATTGCCCGAGAGATCCGGGGGTGGCGCTCCGGTACCGTCATCCGGGTCTCCGTGACAGCTTACACACTCGTTTTCCGACTCGTGGCACTGGTAACAGGCTACCGCCCGGATACCCCCGGTCGCGTCCTCCCCGTGGCACTCGTAACAGAAATCTGTCCCCACAGCGAGCACCCTTGTGCCGTGAAAGTCGGCCGATGCTGGATCCATCCATGCGTCGGGGTGGACGTCTGGGAAGACGGGGTTGTTTCTGCGGTCGCTGCATCCGGCCAACATTACGAGGGCCGACACGCATGCTGTCAGGAACAGGAGCTCGTGCCTCTCCCTAAAACGCATTTCTCACCCCTTTGCGGAGGTCGGGCAGGCCATTCCCTCCGGATCTCAGTGTGTGACAGTACTGGCAGAAACCGGGCTCCGTCAGGGGTCTTCCGGGCACATGGCATCGGTAACAGAGATATGAGGGATCATCGTGCCACGGTCCTTTGCCTCGTTCCGTAGAGAATCCCGGTCCGTGGGGGCTCGGGTCGGTCCCCTGGATGTTGTCTGAATCCTTGTGGCAGCGGAGACATGTGGGATCGTCCTCGTCATGGCAGGCGGCGCATGCCTCGAGGTCCCTGGCCGCTTGCAGACCGTGATCGCGGTCTGGCCAGCCGGCGCTCGAGTGGTTCAGCGGCATCACCTCTTCCCGCGTGTGGCAATCGTTACAGAACCCCTTGTTCGTATGACAGACCATGCAGTCCTTCTCTTTCCCCTTCGCGTCCAGCATATGCGTATACCTGTAGTTCAGGGCGTGTGATGTCTGTCTCAGGTTGTCTCCCTCGTGACAGCCGAGGCAGAAGTCGGAATCGGTGTGACACATCCTGCAGCTCGTGTCGTTCTGGGATGCATCATACTTGTGATTATGCCTCCAGTCGGCCGGATGCGCCATTCGCCTGATCTTCTCAGGGTCGATGTGGCATGTGGAACAAGCGAACGGGGCCGTTCGATCATCGTGGCACGACGTGCACACCTCCATCGTGGGCATATTCTTCTCCGTGAGAGTGACCGCCTTTTCAACTCCCCGGTGGCAGTCCACGCAGCCAGGCCCTCGAGACAGGTGTTTCCTGTGAGAGAAGATGATTTCCCAGCCGAGATCCGGGAGTGGCTCGATTGCCTCCGGATTCCTGTGGCAGGTGCCACACTCGTGCTCTTCAATGGCTTCCTCGTGGCACTCGGCACACACCTTGTGCGAAGGGATGTTCCTTCCGGTGGCGGAATTGCTCCCGGGGATTGATGTGTGGCAATCCGTGCAGTCGATCTCCATTTCACCGACGTGAAGGGCGTGCGAGAATGTCAGGTTGTTCTCGGGGATGAAGAGCCCTCCCCCCTTGAGAGCTATCCGGGGTGAAAGTGTGAGTAGAACAGCGATCAACAGGGTTGAAAAAGTTGTTTTCATCGGGCAGACCTGAACTTATAGTTCGCTCCAGCGTAGATGCGGAAATCACTATTCAATACCGGGTTACGTGCCTCCTGGAACTCGAGCGACAGGGACAGCGGCCTCAATCCGTCGTAATCGAAGGCGACGGAGGTCACAAAAGATTCGAGTAACGGAGATACATCTTCCACTATCCTGTATCTCTGGAAATCGGCACTTAGTCGAACCCGCAGACTATTCAAGGGTTCGATTTGAAAGCTCCCATAGCCTCCGGTCGTATTTCCGCCATATCCGGCCCTGTAAATCAATCCGATTCTGCCCGGGCCGAAGTCGAGTCCAGCGTCCAGCCTGTGCGTTTTCGCAGCGTTGTAACTCACAAGAGAGTAACCGCCTTCCAGCCCAAGTCGCCCACCTAATTTGAGATACGGACGGACCCTGACCTGATTATAGGCGTCCTGTCTGAACACACTCAGTAGAGAGTTGGAACGAACCTGGGGATTATGCCGCTCGAACTCACCGGAAAACGACAGCCGGTTGTTGACGCGTGAAGACGCTCTGAGTGTCAGATAACTGGTCCTTCCCGCCATCAGGTCCCAGTCGAATCTGCCGTAGAGATCGAGACCGGAGACCGAACGGTTCCGGAGGTCAATCCCGATGAGCCTCCCCTCCACGTCACCGTTCCTTGTGTGCTGGCTGAAGCTCCAGGCGGCGAGCGTTCCGGGTATGCGCTGGACCTGCATCCTGCATCCCCACATATTGCTCGAGGACCAGGAGTCGAGTCTGGTCGAGACATCCTCCGGTTCGGCTGTTCCGAGGAAACCAGTGAGCGAGACTCCATCCACGGGCGTAAAATCTATCCTTGCTCCATCCATTTTCCCCCGCGCGACGCCGGAGTACACGAACTGCCTTCCAAGGCGAATCATCCCGCGCAACGACGAGGCGCGATACTGCATATAGAGGCTGTATATCTTTGTCGAGGGGCCATCGAGATCGGCTCGATAAGGGTTGTTCAACGTCCTCGTGTAGCTGTGGAATGACAACCCTGGCGCGCCGATGTCAAAGATGTCAAGATCGATCGATTCGTATGACACCAGGTGGCGTTCGCTTGAGGAATCGGCCTTCTGCTCTTCCATGGAATAGGCATATGTGCCTATATTTGCCTTGAGAGCAAGGGGGTTCTCGGTGGAGCTTGCAACCCCCGCGTACGTGAAGGTGAGAGCAAGGGTGATTGCCGTCCGGACGAGGATATTGCTCCCGGGGGTGAAGAACTGTTGTTTATCATCAGCGAGTCTGGCACTGGTGTTTGACATCGATAGCATAATCGGGGGTTGATTTATACAGAACAGGGCGTGCGCAAACTGTGCCGAGTTTTCTGTCGGCTCGCTAAACACGGCCTGAGGGGTTCGACCGACGCGACTGGAGCAAGCAGCACTATGGATACTTCAGACGAGCAAAACGGGAAAAGCCGTTGCTCGAATCGCCGCAAACCTATATTCCTCTCCGGGCGAAGTCAAGAAAAAAGATCCGATTCCAGGAGCCTCCCGGGAGAATCTGGTTAGATCTCTTTGACATTCCCACTTGTCGGGAATCCCATCGTGCAATAGGGCTGATTCCGGACAAGCCGGAATGACACGCAAGAAGTGGGAAAACTCCAGAAATAATCCACTCCTTGACAGGCCTGTGACCGAGGGCTAGATTAACACTGTTTCCACGATGCGGAATACTTGGAGATGGTTGTGAAAGTACGAAATCCGGCGTCCGTTCAGTCCATAGAGAGGGGGTTGAGTATTCTCGAAGCGCTTAGTTGCGAGGTCGAGGGACTCGGAATTACCGCTCTGGCGAGACGGACAAACCTTCCGGCGAGTACCGTCCACAGATTGTTGTCGGTCTTCGTCAAGCGGGGCTACATCCTCAGGGACTGCCAGGGACGCTCCTATCGTCTCAAGACAGGGATACTCGGTCTCGGTCTTCTCCCTGCATCCCTCTTCTGTGAGGTATATCAGATTATCTGTAAACAGTTTGCCGCGAGAATCAATGGAGGAGATGTAGATGAGGTATTCGTAAAGATCGCCTCACACTCTTTCTCTGTCAAGGCGGACAGGAAATCTGCCGCGAGCGGAGCCTTCCTCGTGCCCGAATTGAGAGAGGACTCCGTCTCATGCGATGCTACGGAAGGGATAGACGGATGCCTCCGAGTTGGGGCGGGGCATGAAGGAGCCCTCTATCGGCTCGACACAATCGAGAGAATTCAATGTATCTGCCTTCCGATAAACTCGGGTGGTCCAGGGTGCGGAGGAGACAGGATTGGAGCGGGAGGATTGGGCAGGTTTTCACGGCGAAAAATTGCGTCGATTCTGTCGGATATCATAACAGCGAGAGAGAAAATAGAATTGAAAGATGATCAGAGCGTTGGATCCTGATCACGCCGCTGTCGGCCGGTGCAGACAGATCCACGAATGGTTGTGAAGAGAGATGAAAGTAGTAATTGCAAAAACAGCAGGTTTCTGCTGGGGCGTGAAGAAGGCGATCCAGCAGGTCATGGATGAGGTGGAAAAAGGCCAGGGCCCTATCTTTACCCTCGGTCCGTTGATCCATAATCCGCAGACCGTGGATGCCCTGGCCCGGGACCACTCGGTTCGACCGATCAGCAGGATCGATGAGATAGACGGAGGTACTCTCACCATCAGGACACACGGCGTTCCTCCCTCTGTGGTCGAGGAGGCTGAAGGCAGGGGACTGAACGTCCTTGATGCGACGTGTCCCTTTGTGTCGAAGATCCAGCGGCATGCTCGAGATCTTGTGGAGGAAGGGTATCGCCTCCTGATACTGGGCGAGCGGGATCACCCCGAGGTGAAGGGGATTCAGGCATACAGCAGTGGTAAGGGGACGATTATTGAATCGATCGAGGATGTCAGGAAACTAAAAAAACTCACTCGTGTAGGGGTTCTCATACAGAGTACACAGGACTCGAAGAAGGTCAACGAGATTATTTCAGCGCTCTTCTCCATATCGACGGAGATGAAGGTTTTCAATACCATCTGTAACGCGACCACCGAGCGTCAGTCGGAGGTCAGGGAAATAGCCGGAGCAGTGGATGCCATGGTTATTGTGGGCGGTTACAACAGCGGAAATACAAGCAGGCTGGCATCCATATGTCGCGAGATCGGAGTGCCCGCGTACCATATCGAGACGGCCTCCGAGATAGAAGAAGAGTGGTTCAGAGGCGTCGATGTGTGCGGGTTGACCGCGGGGGCATCGACCCCGGATTCGTCCATCGAGGAAGTGAAGAAAGCCCTGCTGGAGATCGATTTCGAAAAGGATGAGCGTTCCTCGAACGCTGGAAAGAAGGGGGCTCGGAGATGAAAATGCCAGGCCCCCCGCTGAGACCATTGAAAGAGATCGACCTGCAATCGTCTCACGTATATGGTCCGGTAGATTCAAGGAGGCTCGGTAAGTCTCTGGGGATCAATCCTCTTCCGCTCAGTGAGAAGGTCTGCACGTTCGACTGTCTCTATTGCCAGTATGAGCTGGAAGTGCCGGTCGCCGGGAGAGGCAGCGTCCGCAGTTCCCTTTTCCCGTCAGAATCGATCATTCTGTCGGAGCTTGAAGAGGCAGCGAAGCGATATCGGGGAGAAGTCGATTTTCTGACCTTTTCCGGTAACGGAGAGCCGACACTCCACCCGGATTTTAGTCATCTCGTGGTGGAGACGGTGGGCATCCGCGATCGTTATCTCCCGGCCGCGGGTGTGGCACTTCTGTCAAACGGCACAACGATCTGTGATCCCGAGATAAGACAGGCCATTGAACAGCTCGACAAGACGATCGTGAAACTCGATGCGGGCGACGAAAAGCTCTGGCGGGAGATAAACAGGCCGGGGACTGGCATGCATCTGGAAGAGATAGTGTCGGCTCTGGCGGGCATGGAGAAGATTACGATGCAGAGCCTCTTCTTTGATGTAGAGGGAAATGAGGCGGAGGGAAATATCTCTTCAGAAGACATAGGATGCTGGCTGGAGCGTATGGAGAGGATTCACCCGATCGAAGTGCAGATCTACACGCTCGACAGGACTCCGGCTGTGCCTGGCTTGAGACGTGCTCCCCGGGAGGTACTCGAGGAGATTCAGGCGTCTCTTGAGGAGAAGGGAATCACGGGTTGTGTTTACTGATCTGAGAAGCCGGCGCATCGCGCCACTTTTGATAACTGAATTGGAACTCACGGACCTCCCGCCGGAGGCCCGGGGATCGATCCCGTTTTGAGCCGTATTTGAATGGAGGTAGCAAGTGCCGCGCTACGGTGATTCTTACGAGGAAGAACGCGACAAATGGCTTAAGGAATCTGAAGGAAGCAGAGAACGTGACACAGATTTTACCACGTTGTCGGGGCAGGATGTCAAGGCGGTCTATCTCCCCGAAGACGTCAGAGACGAAGACTTTCTGAGCCAGGTATCATTTCCGGGAAAGTATCCCTATACGAGGGGTATTCACCGCAACATGTACAGGGGTCGCCTGTGGACGATGAGGCAATTCTCAGGGTTTGGCACGCCGATGGATTCGAACAGGCGATACAGATATCTGCTGGAGAAGGGTCAGACAGGACTTTCAGTAGCGTTCGACATGCCTACGCTGATGGGATACGACTCGAACCATCCGAGGTCGCTGGGAGAGGTCGGCCGGTGCGGTGTCGCTATCGATTCTCTCGCGGACATGGAGATCCTGTTTGATGGGATTCCTCTTGACAGGATCAGCACCTCGATGACGATCAATGGCCCCGCCGCGATACTTCTCGCGATGTACGTGGCCGTAGCGGAGAAGAAGAACATCGGGGCGGAAAAGCTCAGAGGTACTATTCAGAACGACATTCTCAAGGAGTATATCGCTCAGAAGGAATGGCTCTTCCCGCCCGTTCCATCATTGAAGATCATCACGGACATCATGGGCTATTGCTCGGATCATATGCCTCAATGGAATAGCATCAGCATCAGCGGCTATCATATACGGGAGGCGGGGGCGACAGCTGTACAGGAACTCGCTTTTACGCTGGCCGATGGTTTTACGTACGTTGAGGCCGGTATCGAGGCCGGTCTCGATGTCGATACGTTCGCGCCGAGGTTATCTTTCTTCTTCAATTCCCACCTTGACTTTTTCGAGGAAATTGCCAAGTTCCGGGCGGCGAGGCGGATATGGGCGAAAAGGATGAGGGGAAAATATGGTGCCATGAATCCGAAATCATGGCTCCTGAGGCTCCACACGCAGACAGCGGGATGCAGTCTCACGGCGCAGCAACCCGAGAACAACATAGTAAGAACCGCCTACCAGGGGCTTGCCGCGGTTCTGGGTGGGACTCAGTCTCTTCACACGAACTCGATGGATGAAACGCTCTCTCTGCCGACCGAAAAGGCCGTAAAGATTGCTTTGAGGACTCAGCAGGTTATGGCCTATGAAACGGGGGTGGCGAACACGGTTGATCCTCTGGCAGGCTCTTATTTTATAGAATCTCTCACCGACCGGATGGAGGATGAAGCCGAAAAGTACTTCGGGAAGATAGACGCTATGGGTGGGGTCGTAGCGGGGATAGAGAAGGGATTCTTCCAGAGAGAGATCGCCAGGTCGGCGTACCGCTATCAGCACGATCTGGAGGAAAAGGTGAGATACCACGTGGGTGTTAATGAATTCGTGGACGAGGAAGAGGAGTTGGATATACCTACTCTCAAGATCGACCATGAGGTAGAGGAAAGACAGTGCGAGGCGTTGAGGAAGGTAATGGCGGAGCGGAATGACTCGGATGTCGAAGACAGGCTGAGAACGCTCACGAAGGGCGCGGAAAGGGGCGATAACGTGATGCCTCTGATCCTGGAAGCCGTAAGGTCATACGCGTCGATCGGGGAGATATCTCAATGCCTGAAAGATGTTTACGGAGAATATAGAGAGAAACCTGTTTTCTAGGGTGGCAGAAATGACTGTTCTTGAAAGAGCACGAAAAGGTGAAGTAACAGAAGAGATCCAGGCGGTTGCCGAAGATGAGGGTTTGAGGCCCGAGGAGTTGCGGGGACTTGTCGCGCGTGGTCATGTTGTTATCCCGAAAAATATCCACCACGACTTCAGGCCGCGTGGGATAGGCAAGGGGCTGCGAACGAAAACGAACGTGAATATCGGGACATCGGCAGACCACCGTGTGGTTGAGGAAGAGATAGAGAAGCTGGAGATATCGCATGAACTGGGTGCGGACAGCGTGATGGACCTGAGCACGGGCGAGGGTCTGGATTGCATCAGGAAGGAACTCCTGGCGAACTGCGGGATCATTTTCGGGACCGTGCCTATCTATCAGGTCATCTCCGAGCTTGCAATAAGAGACAGGACGTTTGACGAAATGGACCCGGACGAACTCTTCAACGTGATAGATCGCCACGGACAGGATGGGGTCGATTTTATTACCGTTCATTGTGGAGTGACGAGGCAGTCGATTTCCGTGCTCGATAGTGAGAAGAGGGTGGGGGGTATCGTCAGCCGGGGTGGGTCCATACTAGCGAGCTGGATATCTGCTAACGACATGGAAAACCCTCTTTACGAACAATTCGACAGGTTGCTGGAGATCGCTCTGAGGCACGATATGACCTTGAGCCTTGGTGACGGCTTGAGACCAGGGGCCATAGCCGACGCGACCGATGGTGCCCAGATGGCAGAATTGCTGATTCTCGGAGAATTGACACGAAGAGCACGTGACGCGGGAGTACAGGTGATGATAGAAGGGCCCGGCCATGTCCCCATAGATCAGATAGAGGCCAACGTAACGCTTGAGAAGAGGATATGTGATGATGCGCCCTTTTATGTTCTAGGCCCTCTGCCTACTGACATCGCTCCGGGATATGACCATATCACGTCTGCAATCGGAGGCGCTATCTCTTCGGCGTGCGGGGCGGACTTCTTGTGCTATGTAACACCCGCTGAGCACCTTCGGCTTCCCACGGTTCAAGACGTGAGGGACGGCATCGTTGCCTGTACTATAGCAGCGCATTGCGGGGATATCGCTAAGGGTGTGAAGGGGGCGTGGGAGAGGGACAGGGACTTTTCGAAAATGAGGAAGAGTCTTGACTGGGAGGGTATGTACAGGAGCGCGATTGATCCCGAGAAGGCCAGAGAGTACAGGAAGAGGAGTGAGAATTACGAAAAGGAGATCTGCACGATGTGCGGCGCATTGTGCGCAATTCATATAGACAACGCGAATAAGGAAAAGGACGGGAAGTGTGGCCGGAAAAAAAACAATCGCGGATAGTGGCGGGTTCGCAGACCTTCATGTACATACTGATTATTCGGACGGGGCCTTCTCTCCGGCAGAAGTAGTAGGGATGGCAGCTCGAGCAGGATTGAGGGTGTTGGGGATAACGGACCATGACTGTGTGGACGGCGTGGACGCAGCGGTGGAGGAAGGCTTGAGGCTGAATGTTGATGTCCTTGCCGGTGTAGAGATGAGTGTTGGTGCGGGGAACTGGGATGTACATCTTCTCGGTTATAAGATAGAGACCGGAGACAAGGAACTCCGGGAATATCTCAAGTTCTTCGGGAAGACGAGGGCCGTTCGAGCAGCCACTATTGTGGATAAGCTGAACGAACTGGGCGTCGATTTGAAGCTGTCGACTGTGCTTGAGATCGGAGGCAGGGGGAGTGTCGGGAGGTTGCACGTCGCCAGGGCGCTGGTACAGGAAAATCTGTGCGCCGACGTTGAAACGGCTTTCAGAAAATATCTTGGTGATCGCGGCCCCGCCTTTGTTGAAAAACATAGAATCCCGGCCGATGAGGCTATAGCCGTCATACACAAGGCCGGAGGGAAAGCGTTTCTTGCTCATCCGGGGTTTTATGACGACGAGGAGCTGATCTACAGCCTCTTTGACGACGGGCTTGATGGGCTGGAGGTATATAACCCGAAGCACCGCGGGAGACAGATAAACCGTTTTCTAGAGATCGTCCGGGAGTTCGATGGCCTGGCCAGTGGCGGCAGCGATTTCCACGGAGGACGGTTGAATGGGCCACCCCTGGGGAGGTTCAAGGTTCCATATTCCCTCGCCGCAAAGATAATTGAGACCGGATCCGCTCAGGACATGACGGACATAAACCGTCATGAAACGAGCGAGCCAGGGAGAAAACAGGATGAATGCTAAGCAGATCAAAATAACACTGGCTGTAGTCGTCACCATCGGAGCGATAGCCTATCTTGTCGTCAGTGGTTTCCAGAACTCGATGGTCTTCTACTTGACAGTCAAGGAACTCAGGGCAAGAGGGAGTGACGTCTATGGAGAAGATGTCCGGGTCAGTGGCCATGTGGAGGAAGGGACTATCGAGTCGGACCCGATGAGTATGGAACATCGATTTGTCATTACAGCGGACGGCGAGCGGCTATCGGTCTTCTATAAAGGTGTTGCGCCGGACACGTTCAAGGACGGCGCGGAAGTTGTTGTAGAGGGGAAATATGATCCTTCGGGGCTGTTTGTGGCGGAGAACCTCCTGGCGAAATGTCCCTCCAAGTATGAGGTGGCGGAACCGGAACGGGAAGAAACAGCCGGCTCCTGATGAATCCGAACAGTCTGCAGGTTTTCACAAACTCTTGACATAGAGCAATTGCTTTGATTCAGATTGCCGATTTCACTCTGATCCTCGCGTTGATCTTTTCGATCTGCGGGATAGTCTTCTCCATACTGGGCGCGGACAAGCGAAAGTCCTACCTTCTTGCGTCATCTGAGAGATGCGTCTACGCGGTGTTCTTCTGCATGGCGCTGTTGTCCGCATTCCTGATCACCGCATTGGTGGAATCAGACTTTCACCTTGAATACGTGGCGAATTACACGAGTAAGGCTCTGCCGCTTTTCTACAAGATATCTGCTTTCTGGGCCGGTCAGAAAGGATCTCTTCTGCTGTGGTCGTTCCTGCTCATGGGCTTCTCGTCGCTGGCCATATACCAGAACAGGGAAAAGAACCGCGATATGCTGCCGCAGTTGATCGCAATTCTGCTGTCCATCAACCTCTTCTTTCTTATCCTTCTCCAGTTCGTCACCAATCCATTCGAACTGCTGCCTTTCGCACCTGCAGAGGGAAGAGGGTTGAATCCACTGCTTCAGAATCCCGGGATGGTTTTTCATCCTCCCAGCCTTTATCTGGGCTTCGTCAGTTTCTCCATACCGTTTGCCTTCGCTATGGCTGCGATCATGAACGGGCGTAAAGATAATGAATGGATTCGTTCCACGAGGCGCTGGACGCTCTTCTCGTGGGTGTTTCTTACGCTCGGCAATCTCCTCGGCGCGCAGTGGGCATATGTCGAGCTGGGTTGGGGTGGGTATTGGGCCTGGGATCCCGTGGAAAACGCGGCGCTCATGCCGTGGCTGACGTGTACTGCCTTTCTTCATTCGGTGATGATCCAGGAAAAGAAGAATATGCTCAAGGTCTGGAATATGATCCTGGTTGTCATAACCTTCCTCTTGACCATATTCGGGACCTTCATAACCCGAAGCGGAGTAGTGTCATCCGTGCATGCCTTCACTCAGACGGGGATCGGGCCGTTTTTTGTTGTCTTCATGATGGTCATCGCCGTTTTCGCAGCAGTGGTTCTCCTCAGAGGAAGAGAACTGTTGAGGACGAGGAACAAGTTTGATTCCCTCCTTTCCAGGGAAAGTTCCTTTCTCTTCAACAACCTCATCCTGCTGGGCGCTGCTTTCGCAGTACTCTGGGGCACCGTCTTTCCGATGATCTCTGAAGCCGTCAGGGGTGTGAAAATCACGGTGGGGCCGCCTTTTTTCAACAAAATCATGGTTCCGATCGGAATAGTGCTTCTTTTTCTCATCGGCGTCGGACCTCTCATAGCCTGGCGAAGGGCCTCGCTGCAGAACTTGAGAAAAAACTTTCAGATACCTGTAATCCTCATGCTCGCAGCGGGCCTGATCTTCTATTTCATTGTTGACATCCACCAGTTGTACCCCCTGTGCTCGTTCATGCTGGTAGTCTTCGTCCTGGCGACTATCATGGTTGAGTTTTATCGAGGAACCATGGCCAGACGAAGGTCAACGGGCGACAATATCTTCGTTGCCTTTTTCACACTCATGCGGAAGGGAAAAAGACGATATGGGGGATACGTTGTACACCTGGGCGTTGTTCTGGCCTATATAGGGATCACGGGGTCGGCGTTTAATGTCGAGAAGGAAATCACCGCGTCTCCCGGTGATGTCATGAGGATAGGCGACTACACTCTCAAGTATAAAGGACTCAAGAATGAGGCTGACGAGCACAAGAGCTCCATGATTGCTACTCTCGAACTCCGTAAATACAGAGAACCCGGTGATGATCCCGGGGGAACAGGTCAAGGAGATCTGATAGCTATTCTGAAGCCGCAGAAGAATGCATATTATCATCCGGAACAGGCGACGACTGAAGTGGCGATTCATTCCTCACCCGTGGAGGATCTTTACGTGATTCTCGCTAGTTTTGACGACGAACAGGCGTTGTTCAGGCTCCTGATAAACCCGCTTGTTGTCTGGCTCTGGATCGGTGGCTGGATGATGGTCCTCGGAACAGTCATCGCTATCTGGCCCGGCAGGAGAGACAGGCCGGCGGAAGAGGTGAGATATGATATCGAGAAATAAGATCGGCTGTCTAACCGCGGTGTGGTTCTTCGTGCTGGTGGTTCCCTGCGCGCCGCAATCGGAAGCGGATCTGCAGGAGATCGAGGATTCGGTGATGTGCATGTGCGGATGCGCCAACATGGTGCTCAGCTCATGCAGGTGCGACTTTTCCACACGGATGAGGGCGGAGATTCGTGATATCATGGCGGATGGAAAGGACCGGGAGGAGGTTATCCAGGTCCTGGTCGATAGATATGGTGAGGTGGTCCTGGCGACTCCAAAACAGGAGGGGTTCAATCTCACCGCCTATTTCATGCCGCTTGTCGCCATATTTGCGGGAGCGCTATTCCTCATCATTGTTATCAGGAGGTGGAAGGGCGAGAGCCATGATGCGGGCCTGGGCCGAAAGGAGAGGATCGGACTTTCAGATGATGATCCTTATCGAGAGCAGCTCGAACGGGAGTTGAAGGCATTTAAAGAGTGAACACCAGGACGGGAAGAGACGAATGGAACTGTTTATAATTCTTCTTCTTACAATCGGGGGACTGATATATATAGGCTATCCTGTCTTCACGGAGAAGAGGAAGTGGGATTACAAACCGCCGATAGCCCTGTCGCGGGGGGATAGACTGGAATCGCGCAAGGGCAGTGCCCTCAGGGCCATCAAGGAACTGGAATTCGATTACGAAACCGGCAAACTGTCGTCCGAAGATTACAATTCTCTGAAGTCTCGCTATGAGGAAGAAGCGGTCGAGGTAATGAAGCGGCTTGAGGGTTTGCGGAAGGGAGGAAAGAGGTTGAAGACAAGTGGGGGGGCCGTGGAGAATCTGATTTGCTCCACGTGTGCCGAAGAGCTCCCGGTGAGAAGTCGATTTTGCCCGAATTGCGGGACGAAGTTCACGGAAGTCTCCGACGACGCATCCTGAGGAGAACGAGACAGTGCCGGAGGTTACACCGCAGGAAGTGATTATCGAGGTAGGGAGACTCTCGAGACGTTTTGGAAGAATTGTCGCCCTGGACGATATGAGCCTCCAGATCAGGGAGGGAGAATTCCTGACTGTTTTCGGGCCAAACGGCGCGGGCAAGACAACGTTGATAGGCATTCTGTCGTCCCTGATCAAAGCGACCTCGGGAGAGATACTTTTCCGGGGAAAATCGGTGAGGGAGAACGCCAACAGGCTGAGGCACTCCATAGGTGTGATTGGTCATCAATCTCTACTTTACGGACAGCTGACTGCAGGCGAGAATCTTCAGTTCTATGGCAGGATGTATGGAGTCGATCGCCTCGACGAACGGGTGGAAGAGGTACTGGCGGAAGTGAACCTCCAGCATCGTGCGAATGATCTCACCAGGACTTTTTCGAGAGGAATGATGCAGCGGTTAGCCATCGCGAGAGCTATGATCCATAAGCCTTCGATCTATCTTCTGGATGAGCCATATTCGGGGCTGGATCAACATTCCGGCGACAAGCTGCGGGACATGCTATCCGGCCTGAAAACACAGCGAAAGACGATACTGATGACAACTCATAATCTGGAGAGGGGTTTCGAGTTGAGCGACAGGAGCGTGATAATAGTGAAGGGAGCAGTCGAATACGATAGGAGAAATATAAGCGGGGACGTTTCTGAGATTCGAGAGACCTATTATCGCTTGATAGAACAGGTGGAGAGTAAGGGCCTGTGAGGAGTATACTGGCAATCCTCTGGAAGGACATCGTCTCAGAGGCACGCACACGGGAGATGGTGAATTCGATGTTCATATTCGCTGTCCTGATTCTCGTGGTCTTCCAGTTTGCCTTTACTCCCGGTACCGAGAGGATAAATGAGATCGCCTCCGGTGTTCTCTGGATTGCATTTCTTTTCGCGGGCATGCTCGGATTGAACCGCTCGTTCGCCATCGAGAAGGACAGGGGATGCCTGAGAGGTCTTCTCCTCTGCCCGGTGGACCGATCTCTCATCTATCTCGGGAAGGTGGCCGGGAATCTCTTGTTCATCATGGCCGTGAATCTTGTAACCCTCGTGGTCTTCGTCGTCTTTTTCAACCTCGCCATACTTGGTGTGCTCGGCAGACTGCTGCTGATCATCTTCCTCTCCACTATTGGATACTCCGCGGTTGGCACACTATTTTCCGCGATTTCGTGCAATACGCGGATGAGGGAGGTGATGCTTCCGATTCTGATGCTGCCGATCATGGTCCCCGTGATCATTGCTTCGGTAAAGTCAACAGTAAGCCTTCTTTCGGGTAACGCAGCAGCGGATTTTGCCTTCGGGTTGAGGCTCATTGGAGTATTTGACGCCATCTTTCTCGTCGTCGCGATCGTCGTGTTTGATTACATTGTCGAGGAGTAACTATAAGATGAAAAGGAGCTACATCAGGCGGTTCTTTTCCGGGATAGACTCGATTGGATTTCTATCGTTCCCGCTCATGATGGTGACACTGTACCTCATTTTCTTCTACGCCGATGTAGAGAAGGAAATGGGAATTGTCCAGAAGATATTCTACTTTCATGTTCCCATAGCGTGGTCAACATTTCTGGCATTCTTCTTTGTCTTCCTTAACAGCATCATGTTCCTCTGGAAGCGCGAAAGAATATACGACTTGATGGCGCACGCTTCGGCCGAGGTAGGGATCATTTTCTGCACTCTTGTCCTGATAACCGGGCCACTGTGGGGAAAACCGGCCTGGGGGGCATGGTGGGTCTGGGATTCCAGGTTAACGACTACTCTTGTTCTGTGGCTCATCTTTGTCGCTTATCTGATGCTCCGTCAATATGGAGGAGAGGAGAGCCAGCTGTCGAGGTTTTCGGCGGTACTCGGTATTGTGGGTTTCCTGGATGTTCCCCTCGTGTACCTCTCCGTGACGTGGTGGAGAACACAGCATCCGCCGCACTTCTTCGGCAAGAGCGAGTCTACTCTGGCGCCATCCATGCTGACGACTTTCTTGATCTCGCTGCTTACAATGACGTTGTTCTTCCTCTATGTTCTGTCGAGAAGGATTACCCTTGGCGAGATGCGCGACAATGCGGACAGCATTCGAAGAATGATCAACGATTGAACCCCCGAACAAAGAGGATCTGGATATGGAGAACATCGCGAATATGCCTGGTTTCGGTTATCTGGCCGCTGCGTATGCCGTCGTATGGGTTGTCATGTTTGTTTATCTCATGAGTATCGTGGTGAGAGAGAAGAAGATAGAGAGGGAACTGGAGGCGTTGAACAGGATCGTGACAGACAGGGAGAGAGGTTCCGGCAGGAAATAATGACGGAGGCCGGGCCTTCAGCCCCGTGTCTGTCGCCGAGTGAATCGGCGCGCACTGTGTTGAGGAGGTGAATATGGACAAGCTGAGACTTTATCTCATAACGGATGTAACTTCGTCACCGTGCTGGTTTCTTCAGGCGGCCAGGAACCCCGAGGAAGCGATAATGAAGTGCATCAATGACAAGATGTGCCCGATCTCAAAGGACATGCACAGCAGCTGCAAGGCGGAAGAAATCCGTATGGCAGGCTATGACATCGATGTTGTTCCACGTACAGAAGCCTGAAGAGGCTCCTCGAGTCGTAATACAGAACAGGGCCGGCACTGTTTCTGGAGTGGTTGGTGTGGTGGGATCATGGAGAGTTGCGGTGAGAGACACATGCGCCCACCCCGGACGGCAGCGGATTTGCAGGGATGGAGATAGAATCATACAGATTCGGTGAAATTGTTATCGGGGGAAAAGTATACCGAACTGATGTAATCGTTTTCCCGGATAAGGTCGTCGATAACTGGTGGCGGAGGGAAGGCCACAGGCTTGACATTACTGATCTCGGAGGAGCGCTGACAGTTGATCCGAAGGTGATGATTGTCGGGACGGGTTACTACGGACGAATGGAAATCCCGGCAACTCTGGCCGGGGAGCTGGCTTGTATGGGGGTTGAGTTGATTGCGCAGGAGACTACAGAGGCCTGCGACACCTACAATAATTGTGTGTCGACCGGGTCGCTGAATGTGGGCCTTTTCCACATTACCTGCTGATGGTTCCTGGACGGTGGTCAGAACGGAAGAGGGCTTTACGTTGAGAAGACATCGATACAGCCATGGGCCGGGTCTGTCGATCTACGGGTGGAGTCCCATCGTACGGGCCCTGATCATCATCAACTCTATCATTTTCCTGCTGGAGTTCATTCCCGCCCTGCAGACGATAAGGATATTCGGGCTCACTCCGGCACTCGTGACGAATCGTCTCTACGTCTGGCAGCTTTTCACCTACATGTTCCTCCATGGGGGTTTCTTTCATCTGCTGTTCAACATGTTTGTCCTGTGGATGTTCGGGAGCGAGGTGGAAGGAATGTGGGGTGGCAGGGAGTTCCTGCGCTACTACATCATCACCGGTATAGGTGCCGGCGTCATGACCGTCCTTACCTCATGGAACTCACTCATCCCGACTATTGGCGCCTCGGGCGCCATATACGGGGTCCTGGTAGCGTTCGCACTGCTGTTTCCGAACAGGCGGATATACCTCTATTTTCTCTTTCCAATCAAGGCCAAACACCTGATAATCATCTTCGCTTTTCTCGAATTGCTTGCCAGCCGGCACTATAACGAGAGCGGCATCGCCAACTTCGCGCATCTCGGGGGGATGCTCGTGGGCTATCTATATCTCAAAGGAGGATCGTACTTCGATCGTGCTATGGGCCGGATGAAAAACAAGATGCGAAACAGCAGGATCAAGATCAAAGTCGTCGATAATAATGAGGTCCGCAATGACCGGAAAGATGATGACTGGAATGATGATGAGATAGATGGCATCCTCGATAAGATATTGCGTGATGGCATTGACAGCCTGTCGGAAAAGGAGAAGGATATCCTCAATCGGGCGAGCAACCGCTTTCGTCGCAGGAAGTGAATGCCCTCTCGTACGGCAACCTGAATGATCTATTTCCGTAATGTGCGCAAGAACTGAATCTGTTCTCCTGAACTACTACAATGCCCTGTTCAGACGATTTGGCCCCCAGAAATGGTGGCCGGCTGAGACCCCCCTGGAGGTAGTCGCGGGGGCAATCCTCACCCAGAATACCAACTGGAAGAATGTGGAGAGGGCCCTGTCGGAACTGAAGAAAGAGGGGTTATTGACCCCTGAGATACTTGCTTCCACGGACGCCGCGATCCTATCCAGACATATTCGTCCCGCGGGATACTTCAGGGCCAAGGCACGGTGTCTGCTCAGTTTTGTTGATTACTTCAAGAAGGGATACAATCTTGACTTCGATCGTTTCGGTGATGTGGAAACTCCGGAATTGAGAGCGGAGTTACTCCAGATCTGGGGCATCGGACCAGAAACGGCGGATTCTATCCTCCTGTACGCGCTTGGTCGGCCAGTGTTTGTCGTCGACGCGTACACGAGGCGAGTCATTACGCGGCACCGGATAACGGATGAGGCAGCTTCCTATGGGGATATACAGCATCTCTTCATGTCCCGCCTTCCTGTGGATACCTCGCTGTTCAACGAATATCACGCCCTCCTGGTGAGATTGGGAAAGGAGCACTGCCGGAAAAAACCGGACTGTGACGAATGTCCGCTCTTCTCTTTTATGGGGGAAGAGTTCGAGCCGGATGCCCTGTCCTGATGCCGGCCGAGTGCAGTCTCCACACCCCCCATGGACAAGGCTTTGTGTGTCTAATTATGGGGACAAGCCTGGCTAATATGGAGAGCATTGACGTTCAAGCGCCGGGCTGTTCATCAGTTCTCGGGCTATACGTATCCCCTTTAGAGACAAGGTGTTGTCCAATGCGTGTCCTCCCATGCTTCATCGCAGGGCCAGTGGCATGACTGTTGCCTTGAACTCCTGTGGCTGCGTGTTCCATAAAGCGCGGCAGGCTTGACACCAGGAGGTCGCAATGAAAAGCAAGAGCCCGATGCGCAACATCATCTTCTCGATTTTCATCCCGTTATTGTTCAGTGCGGCTCATCCCGCTCCGGCCCATGGGTCTGCTCCCCTTGAAGTTGACGTCTGGCTCGACAGGGGCAACGGTGCCGCGTACAATCCGGATGATGCAATAATTGTATATTTTGAAGCAAATCGTCCGTCCTACGTGGTTGTATACGGTATCGATACGGATGGGTATGTCCACATCCTCTACCCTTATTACCCCGGTATGGATAATTACGTTGCCGGTCATCAAACCTACTCTATCCCTGGTGGTGGATTTGATATGGCCCTTTACGTGGACGAACCTGTCGGGATGGGATACGTCGAAGCGGTCGCGTCCGAAGAGCCTTTTCTACTTGATGACTGGCCTTTCATGTCTCGACACGACGAGACGGTTGAGCGTGTGGAAATGATGCGGCGAGTAAGCGGTGATCGATTCCTGTCCATGGAGGAGATCAACCGCGGGATGCTGTCTATCTCTGATGACCTGGTTTATGACGATGATTTCGCCGTCTATTACGTCGAAGAGATTCCCGACGAACCTGCCTACGCCTCCTCGAATTACTTTGTCGGGGGCTATTACTATGACCCGTACTCTTATTCCTACCCTTCCTTCTATGTGAGCGCATACGATTACTGGTATTGTGATGATTTCTGGTACTGGGGCTACTATTCCCCCTTTGTATACTATTACCCACACACCTGTTGGGCGTACTATTCCTATCCCGGTCCCTATGAATACTACGACTGGTATTACTACTCGGAGCATTCTCGCGGTGAGCCGCGGTACAACAGGAAATACGATTACACGGACAGAGACAACGGCTCCTATCGCAGCAAGGTCGAAACACCCCTGACAGCGAACTCCGTTCGCACTGGAGGGTCTGCAGAGGAGAACGAGTTCAGGTTCGCAAGGTCAAAAATCGTCGCTGAGGAGGGACAGACCGGCTTGCATCCTTCTTTCGAAGAGAAGAGCACGGTTCGTGAAGCATCTACAGGCGATCAAACGATTGCCAAATCGTCGGTTGTAAATGAGAATCGTGGATGGAGCGAGGCCGTTGCCCGGAAGGCGGACGCAGTGTCGCCAGGTGTTCTTGAGACCAGGCCGCGCGTCTCGCAGAAGGTAGCGTTCGATTACGGTAATTCCACAAGCCGGGTGACCAGAATTGAAAAGAAACGGGTTAGCCCGGACAGATCTGCCCTGCGCTTGGAAACTCCGGTGAAACGTAGTGGAAGTGTGGGCCGTGGTGGGGGAGAGAGGACCCCGGTCGCCAGGAGATCCACGGTCGTGCATGAAGGACGGACGAGGCGGGAGACAGAACCCCTGGTCGACCGACGCCCGGCGATGCAGGAGCGCGAAAGGCCTCAAAGAGACAGAGACGATACAGTGCGGCGTGAGACTCGAAGCGGAAATGGGAGACCGGCTCGTGGCGAGGTCCGGAGAAGCAGGCCCGTGAACTCCAGGGGAAGCAGGGCGCGTGGTGCCGTGACTCATGGTTCCGGTTCGGGATCACGGGGGGCGGTAAGGGGTGTGGTCTCATCGAGATAATATGCCGGCTCTATTCTTGAGAATATCCATGAACGGCTGAAGTAACGTTTGCGGCAGCAGCGCCGAGAAGAGGACCTCTGGCAGCAGTCAGGGTCCTTTTTTCATCTGCCGGAGGAAGCCGAGAGGTTTTAACGTTTCGGGTGGCACTATAGTCTAAGTATTCGGGGCGATGGAGAATTACATGGAAAGCGACGTCACACTGCTTGATCAGTTTGAAGCAGGTGAGGAACACGCCTTTGAGCAATTGGTTGTCAGGCACCAGAAAGTCATCTATTATATGGTTTTGAGGATTGTGGGAAACCATGATGATGCCGCGGACATTACGCAACAGACATTTATCAGGGCGTTGACCAGGATAGGTAAGTTCAAACGTCGTTCCTCTTTCAGGACATGGCTCTGCCGGATCGCTATCAATATGAGCAGAACTCATCTGAAGCGCTCCAGGAAGAGTGCTCTGGTTGACCTGAGGGAAACTCAGTGTGATCCGGGCGACAATCCCTCGGAGAAGCTCATGGAGAAGGAAAGAGAGCGAATTGTCAAGAAAGGCATCGCCGATCTGCCAGAGAGGCAGAGATTGACGCTCATTCTGCGGGCATATCACAACATGTCGCATCGGGAGATCGCGAGCGTGCTCGACATTACAGAGAACAATTCAAGGGCAAACTATTTTCAGGCGTTGAAGAGCTTGAAGTCCAGGCTTCTTGAAAGAGGATGTGTCGATGAATTGCAGTGAGGTCCAGCCAGAACTTGTTGCTTACCTCGAGGGTAAGTGCGGCGCTCGAGCACAATCTATCGCGAAGCATATTGAAGAGTGCGCGGCGTGTTCCAGAGAGTACAACGGATTGAGAAACACGATCAATGCTATCAGACAGATAGAACTGGAGGATCCCGGCCGGGAATTCTGGGAGGGGCAACTGAGGAGTATTAGGGATCGCTGCTCCGAGGGACTGGGATCTGAAACGAAGCGGTTTCTTCACAATCTGGGGCGGCGGGTAACGCTCTTGAAAAGGCCGGCCGTTCCTCTCGTCTCTCTTCCGGTCTGTGGCGCGCTGGCCCTCATGCTGTTTGCAGGTATGCTCTACTTATCAGGGCGAGGGGGTGTGAGCAATCCCCCGATGGAATCCGATTTCTCGCTGGATGAAAAGGCGCTGGGAGAAGTCTATTTGAGCGGATCGCTTTTCAACGACCTGTCCGCCTCAGATGAGCTCGACTTACTCTCCGATCAGGAGCTGGTGTCTGTTTCAAGGTCGCTTGCCCGGGATGATGATGCACCTCCAGGCTGGAAGGAAGAGGAAATGCTTGAGTATGAAGAGAATGCGTACAGCATAGAGGGTGAGATTTACAATCTCGACATGGACGAATTTCATGATCTTCTGGATCTCCTGGAGAAGGATTCTTCCAGGAGTTGAGGTGGAACAGATCCATGGATCAATCTCTTGCGGGAACAGGGCTCTAGGAGGGTACTTATGAGAATGATAGTTACCAGGAGTGCAGGTTTTTTCCTCCTTCTTGTTGGCTTGATGTGTGCGCCCCTGATGTCGGGCCAGCGGGATGTCGGCGGAGATCGAAGAGAAAAGGCGCTCGAGCGTATTGAGATGATGAGGATGTGGAGGATGACCGAAGACCTTGACTTGACCGAAAGCGAGGGCGCCCTTCTTTTCCCACTACTGAAGCAGTTGGACGAGGAGCGAAAATCGCTGGATCTGCAGCACAGAGAAGTGATGGCGGAGCTGCGGGCGACTGCACGTGGGGATAATCCCGACCCGGAGGTGATCAGTCGTCTCCTCGACAGGTTCAGAGACGTCAGAGAGAAGAAGAATATGCTTGACGAAAAAGAAATTGAAAAGGTCGGTAAAATCCTCAATCCCGAGCGAGTGGCCAGATACGTAATATTCAAGCAGGACTTCGATCGGGAGATCAGGGACGTCCTGTTCAGGGCACGTCGACGTCAACCGACTGGAGACGTTCCGGTGGGGCGAGAGGACAGGCCGGGAGGGCCACCGCCCCTGCCGAGGTGAGAGACCGGGTTCGGACTGAAAATGGCCGAGGTGTTATCACCGCTCCGCCGGGGGCTTTTGAGGCGAAGGCAGCGTGAAGAGGGATTCCGGGAGTTCGGGGTTGTACAACACCTCATCGATCGCCGTATCCTGAGCCTTCGCTCCGTCGTAGTAGATGTTGATGGCAAAGGCAGTCTGGATTCCTGACACCTCTCTGTAGTCCGACAGCTTTATCGACATCGAATCGGCGCCCATGCTCGAATAGATGACATAGTCAATCCTGGTCATCAGTAACGTGCCGGCGTCGAACCATATCCTGCTCTGGTCCCCTTCGCTATCCGTAAGCGCGAGAGTAAGCTCTGGTTGCCCGCCAATGCTGTCTACGATTACGTCGTTCAGGGTAGATCTTTCATCCAGCGCCGTCAGCAGCACCGTGGTGGGAAAATGCTTGGCGCTTCTTCTCAGGCTCTCCGCAAGATAGTCGGGGGCCTTCGATATCTCCCCGCCGGTAGCGATCCAGGCGGCGAGACCGTCGTAGTAGTGAGTAATCCTCTCTTTGTCAAATGTGAAATCGACCCTCACCATGTCGGGAAAACGGTAATACTCCACAGATTTGCCGATTGCCCTGGTTTGATCCGTGCCATACACCGTTATCGTACTCTTCAAGCTCAATTCGGTCAGGGACGCGATCAGATCAGCCCCCCCATAAGCCTCCAGGGAGGCCTCTACAAGTCCTCTGGGGGTTTCCACGGGTTGTCCCGTATGTTCATCTGATGCCTTGAACGTTATGGCAAGCACGACAATGCCTGCCAGGATAACTATCAGGAGCGGAGCGACAAACTTCCTTGCTTGATCCATTATCTTCCTTTCTACATCAGCCCATATCAGGACCGGGATAATCGCCCGTCATCATGTGGCTGTTGAGATGCTGGAAACATGTAATTCCTTGACAACATTCGGGTTGCATGGTATAATATAATCAATGTGACATATACTTTCCAACATTTCGGTGATGACTCACACGCCGAAGGAAAGAGCGTTTGACATAATCCCCTGAGCGGTATCTCGCGACAGCCGGCCAGCCGCCTTCTGTCGGGAGGAGAGAAAGGCATGATTGAAGATAAGAAGATAGTGATCTTTATGCCAGCCAGGAATACCGCTCGTCTGCTCGAAGAGACATTCGCCGATATCCCGGAAGGATTCGCTGATCAGATTATTCTCGTGGATAACGCCAGCAGCGATAACACGGTTGAGGTGGCTGACGCGCTCGGGATGACGATAATACAGCATGAGAAGAACCTGGGCTATGGTGGTTCTCTTAAGACTGGATATTCAACGGCCGTGCATGAGGGCGCCGACATAGTCGTCATGCTTCATTCCGACAACCAATACGATCCGGGATTTCTTCCCCAGATAGTCAAGCCGATACTGGATGATGAGGCGGATGCCGTCCTTGGATCGAGAATCCTCGGTGCGGAAGCGAGGGCTGGAGGGATGCCATGGTGGAAATATCTCGCGAATGTTGCACTTACGCGGTTGATCAACAGGGCGATTGGGTCGAACATCCATGAGTTTCATACAGGTTATCGTGCTTACAGCAGGGAAGTCCTGGAGAACCTTCCTTATCGCTACGCATCAGATAATTTTCTTTTTGATACGGAAATCATCATACAGATAATCAGGCACGGCTACAGGGTACGGGAAATACCCATTCCTACCAGGTACTTTACGGGTGCATCCACCATGACGTTCAAGCAATGCGTTATCTATGGTGTCGGCATCCTTATTTCTCTCTCCAGATATTACGCCCACAGACTGAACATCTGGAAGTCCAGAAGATACAGCCGGATATACGAGTATTCCCATCACGACGCAGAGCCTTGAGAGGACGGCATTCACTCGACACGAGAGCGGTGGGGCTCAGGAAACGGGATGGTGCAGATCCCAGGGGGTGCTGTCCGGGTTTTCCAGACAGTAAGCTACGTTTGCAAAGGCCAGGAGATAGAGATCACAATCACCGTCATTCTGAATCGAATGGGCGACAAGCGGCGGGATTTCCACCGACAGCCGATTCTCTCCCGTCAGTGTCAGGGTCATCTTCTCCCCGGTAGAAATGTCCTCGAGCCTGAGTGTCCCTGCTCCACGTATTACGCAGAACCACTCGGTGGTGCGGTCATGATAATGACTTCCCCTGGTCTCTCCGGGGTGTGCCACGCTGACGTAGATCTCTCCAAATTCGCTCCGTCCGACGTATTCCTTTGGCACGGCCTTGAGAAGCCATCCTCTCGGATCTTCAGAGCAGGGTACCTCCCTGACGGTAACTCCGTTTATCATGCCACACTCTACTCCGGTTCCTGGTGTTTCAGAGGATATTACTTCCTTATTGCCGCGATACCATGTTCGCGGTCGATTTCAGGAGTCAGGGAAGAAGTCTGACAGTAACCCTGATTCATGGGCGTCGCGATACCACGCCACAGTTTTCCCGATCCCTTCCTCGAGGGTGATGGACGGGCTCCATCCCAGGAGAGTTTTTGCTTTCCTGTTATCGCAGTAAAAATGCCACGCCTCTCCTGAGCGATAGGGAAGGGCCCCTATGTCAGGCCTGATCGGCTTAGACATGGCAGCCAGGATCTTCTCAACCACGTCGAGGATGGAATACTCTATTCCGTTGCCGATGTTTATAATCTGCCCTATCGCCTCGCTGGTCGTGGAGGCCAGTATGAACCCATTAACGATATCAGAAACATAATTGAATTCGCGCGTCTGCTCCCCAGCGGTCATCTTGAAGGGCTTTCCCTTCAAAGCAGATACTATGGTGCGGGGGATAAGCATTCCCGGGCTCTGAAAAGGGCCATATGTAAGGAAAGGTCTGACGGTCACTATCGGGAGGTCCAGCGTCTTGTGGTACATCCGGCAGAAGATCGTGGCTGAGGCCTTGGCAGCGGAGTATGGTGAAACGGGATTCATACGCTGATCCTCACTGAACGGGGTCGGATTGTCACCGTACTCTTCACAGGTTCCCGTGTTGACGAAACAGTGATAGTCTACACCGTTCAAGGCGTCGATCAGATTGAGGGTCCCGATGAGGTTGTTGTTTACGATTGGCAGAGACTGGTCAAGAGACCTGTCTACGGTAGTGATCGAGGCAAGGTGAAAGATCTTCTCCGGCCTTATTTCTCTGACGAGCCGCCTTAAAGAATCGAGATCGGTGAGATCGAGTTCGTGAACCGAGCATCGGCTCCTGAAATCTCTTATCCGGAAATCCGACGCTCCGGGTGAATCAAGGAGATGCAGTTCCGCTCCCAACCCCACCAGCGCCCTGCCAAGATGGGAACCAATAAAACCGGAAGACCCTGTCAACAGAATCCTTGTTCCTTTGATTCCTTCCAAGACCTAGTCCGCCCTTCTCTCCTCTTCCATTTTCTCGAGAAACGCGTTGTACCACTGGATCGTCTCCTTGAGACCTTCTTCAAGGCTGTATTCGGGTTGCCAGCCGAGGATCTCACGTGCCTTCTTCGATGAGAGTATCTGATCCTGTATCTCACCGCTGGCTTCATCGAGAATCGAGGGCTGGATGGAATCCTTCCCTGTCAGGCGAATTATCATCTGTACGAGTTCCGCGGCGCTGAGGCTCTCCTCGTTCGAGAAATTGAATGCCTCTCCATGAATAGACTCGTCATCCATGTTCTCAGCAAGCCTCAGATAAGCCCGTGAAGCGTCGACAACGTAGAAATAGTCTCTTACAAGAGTACCATCGCTCCTGATGACGGGGCTCTCATCGTAATAGAGGGAGCGGATTGTGCCGGGAACGATTCGATTCCAGTTCAAATCACCGGCACCATAGAAGTTGCCGCACCGGACGATGGCTGTCGGCATTCCGAATGTATGGAAATAACTTTGAGCTATGATGTCAGTGCACGCCTTCGATGCGTCATAGGGGAAGACCCCGCGGAGAGGATCCTGCTCGGTGTATGGGAGATCCTCTTTTTCTCCGTATGCCTTGTCACTCGAGGCGACTATGATGCTTCCCAGATGTCTCTTACCCCTGGCCGCTTCGAGTATCGTATAGGTTCCCCGGATATTTGTGTCGAAAGTGGACAGGGGGGAGGCGTTGGCGGTTCCCACAATGGTCTGTGCCGCGAGATGAAATATGACCTCTATCTCGTATTCGTTGATCGTTCGTTCGACCAGCGCATAATCCGTCACCGTACCATTGACGACATTTATCTTCCTGTCATATCCGGTGAGTATCAGGTTTGATCTCGGCACTCCGTCTCTGATAATCCCGACGATGTCCGCTCCACGTTTGTGCAGGTCTCTAACAAGCTGAGAGCCAAGGATACCTGTACACCCGGTAACAAGCACCCTCCTGTCTCTCCAGAACCTATCCTCTCCCATTGCCTGAGCCACCCCCCTCCCTTTGACCTGGTTGAGCAGTCTCACCCTGATCGGGTGATATGCGGCTGCAGAGCTTACATGTAGTCACCACACTCTCCATGGAGTATCTCCCGCTTTCCACATCTCATTCAGGTCCACATAGTCTCTATACGTGTCCATCGATTTCCAGAATCCTTTATGCAGGTAGAGGGAAAGCTCACCCATGTCCGCCAACCGCATGAGCGGACGCTGTTCCAGAACGCAGTCTTCATCGAGAAAATCAAAGATACGTCTCGAAAACACGAAAAAGCCACCGCTTACATACTGATCCAGGTCGGGTTTTTCACGAAAGCGGACTACGTTATCCCTGCTTTCTCCGGTCTCTATTACGCCGAACCTGGATTGCGGGTGGACGCCCGTGACTGTCGCGATTTTCCCCATATTGACGTGGAACTCGTAGAGTTTTCTCAAGTCTATGTCCGACACGCCGTCACCATATGTCATCATGAAGTCGTCTCCGTGCACATATCTTTCTATCTGCTTTATCCTGCCACCGGTCATTGTCTCAAGACCTGTCTGGGCCAGTATGACCCGCCAGTTGTCCACGTCTCCGGAATCCTGGATCTCGGTTTCCCTGGTGGAGCCGAGGTTGATGACAAAATCGTTGGTCATCAGCTCATAATTGAGGAAGTACTCCTTTATGACTTCACCCTTGAAGCCCAGACAGAGTATGAATTCCCTTATCTCGTGGAAACCATAGATTTTCATGATGTGCCACAGGATAGGGTTACCCCCGATGGGAACCATCGGCTTCGGCTTGTATTCGGTCTCCTCCTTCAGCCTCATCCCCATCCCTCCGCACAGGATTACGGCCTGGAGATCTTCGAATTTCTGCATTGGCTGAACTCCTGACTGCGAGCCGACTCTTGCCGCCGGACTCTGAAGGTGATTCAGACGCGTAACAACGGTTGGAATATAAGGAGTGCCCCGAAGATTGTCAATGAAGGGTTTCAAGCGCCTCTGGTGCCGTTTGATGGCGTCTACCGGCTCAATGATGCCGGTAAGCCGGGATTTCGTCTCTGAGGAAGCTTTGAAAGCCGATATTTATTATCCAGGCGAAAAAAAACAATTTTTCCTTGCTTTTCACGATTTAATTGTACTAATTTAATAGGCGAGGAAGATGAATCTCGCCAGCTATGTATGAATGTTATGCTTGATACTTCCCGCGGGGAATAGCGGAGGAGTCCGGGCGCGGGCCATCTGAACGGCTCAACAATTGTTTTTCCTGTCTATGCAGAAGGAAAAGAGGGGGGTGATAGAAGCCGGAGGAAAGGATTGATTATCCAGGAGTTCTTATCATCGAGAATGTCAATATCCAGGGTTGGTTGTTTTTTCGAGAGTCATTGAGGTACCCCGCGAAAGAGGAGAAGTTGATTATGAGAGCATTTCTGACTGGCCGGAATTGGCTGATACTTGGGCTGCTGCTGACTATAGTTTTTGTCGGATGCGCCAAGCAGGAACCAATCCCCGAGATAGACGAAGACGCCGCGAGGCTCGAGCAGGAGAGGCTTAGAAAAGAAGAAGAAGAGAGACTTCGCCAGCAGAGGGCGGAAGAGGAGAGACAACGCCTGGCTGAGGAAGAGGCGAGAGCGAAGAAGGCGTTCGAGGAGCAGATGTCGGTCACCATTCATTTCGATTTTGACAAGTCTTCGCTGAGGGCCGATGCCAGGGAGATTCTGTCACAGAAGGCAACTCTTCTGCGCCAGCGCCCGTCAGTCAAGATAAGAATCGAAGGGCACTGCGACAAGTGGGGTACGGAAGAGTACAACCTCGCTCTCGGCGAAAGGCGAGCCAGCGTCGCAGCAGACTATCTCGTAAATGCGGGGATCGAGGCGGGTCGCATATCGAAGATAAGTTATGGGAAGGAACGGCCCCTGAATACTGCTGACACTCGAGAGGCCTGGGCGGAGAACCGTCGGGGAGAATTCCATATTACTTCCTGGTAGCGACTTCAACAGGTCCGCAGCGTGACTAACTGGGGTCAATGCCCCCGGCCTTGTTAAATGTATGTTCGACACTCGTCGAAGGGGCTCGGTGGTTTTGACCCCGGTTTTGCGCAGGCACGGGATGCGATGTCTTTTCTGTAGCGCGAGGACAGGGTTACATGCTTCTATCGCCATGACCTGCAGGTGGACCGGCCGGGGAAGAGATGACGATCCCGGATCGGGACGGCAATCCTGTTCTTGTATCCACGGCCTGCAGGATGAACAGCGACAGGATATGCCCCAGCTGTGAGGGGAGACGACAGTAATGAGAGAAAAGGTCCTCGGGATGATCCTGGCAGGCGGGAAGGGAGAGCGGCTCTATCCTCTGACCCAGGAGAGATCGAAACCGGCGGTTCCATTTGGTGGCAAGTACAGAATTGTCGACTTCGTCCTCAACAACTTCATCAACTCTGCAATCTACTCGATCTTCGTACTCGTTCAATTCAAGTCACAATCCCTGCAGGATCACTTGAGAGAAGGGTGGCAGTTCAGCGGGCTCGTGAAAGATCACTTCATCACGGCTGTGCCCGCTCAGCAGAGGACGAGCGGGTCCTGGTACAAGGGTACGGCTGACGCCATATATCAAAACCTTCATCTTGTCAAAGGATCGAGTTCCTCGGTCGTCGCGATATTCGGGGCGGATCACATCTACAAGATGAATATATCTCAGATGGTGAATTATCACTATCGCAAACGAGCCTCTGTCACCGTGGCGGCATTGCCTGTCCCGGTGGAGAAAGCTCACCAGTATGGCGTCATAGAAATTGATGAGAACTGGAAGATGCTGAGTTTTACAGAAAAACCGGAAGAACCAAGGACGATTCCCGGCCATCCTAACCTGTGCCTGATCTCCCTGGGGAACTATCTGTTCAAGAAGGACACTCTTATAGAAGAGCTGGAGACAGATGCCGAAAAGGAGTCGGAACATGATTTTGGCAGGTCTATTTTTCCCGAGATGTGCAAGCGGCGAGATGTTTATGTCTATGACTTCAGGGACAACCGGATTCCCGAGAGCCTGAAGGGTGAGGAGCCCTCCTACTGGAGGGACATCGGCACCATCGAGGAGTATTTCGATGCCAACATGGATCTGAAGAATATTGATCCTGCTTTCAATCTATATAACAGGAGCTGGCTCGTTAAGACAGTCAGCTACGGAGACCCTCCCGCGAAATTTGTCTTTGACGAGAAGGGAAGAAAGGGAGAGACGATAGACTCAATAGTGGCCGAGGGTTGCATCATCAGCGGCGGTGTAGTGAAGGATTCTGTCCTTGGCAGGAACGTCCATATCCACAGCTACACCGAGGTCAGGAACTCCATACTTTTCGATGGCGTTGATGTAGGAAGGGCCTGTCGCCTCAATAATGTTATCATAGACAAACACAACAAGATTCCGGCCGGGACAACGATAGGCTACGATCCCGATGAAGACAAGCGAAGGTTCTTCATCAGTGAGGCAGGAATTGTTGTGATCCCCGTGGACTACAGGTGGGAGTGAAAGCGGAGCGCCTCATCTTCTTGTCGGCCACCATCTCCTGTTGAACATGCAGATCATGCACCGCACTGAAAGCGTCCCGGGAGAAGTGTATCCCGCTCCAGGGTTTGACTTTCGTCTAATCTTGACTTGCAAACTGATCTGATTTATGATATCCTTCTCCTGACTTTGCCGGTCTTCCGCGCCCACAGGAGCAATCGGCGGAGGATGGCCGATACGGAGGCCCCCGGGATGCTTCGGCAAGGCCGTCTGGTGACACATTCTGAAGGGAGATCAATCCTTGGTTCCCGCAAAAATCCTGATTATTGAAGATGAAAAACTGATACGCTGGTCTCTCCGAGAAAGACTGGAAAAAGAGGGATATGGTGTGGAGGAAAGCGCTTCGGGTCACGAAGGGCTTCAGAAGTTGAAGGAGGACGGTGAATACGACCTGGTTCTGCTCGACTACAAGCTTCCTGATAAGGATGGCCTGGAGGTTCTGAAGAATATAGCACAGGACTTTGCAGACACTCTTGTGATAATGATGACCGCGTACAGCACCGTGAACAGTGCTGTAGAGGCCATGAAACTCGGCGCGTATGATTATGTCAACAAACCTTTCAACATGGATGAACTCCTCCTGACTATCGACAAGGCGCTCGAGACGACGAGCCTGAGACGCGAGATCAGGACCCTCAGGAAACAGCAGCAGGACAAGTTCGGCTCAAAACAGATGATCGGCTCGAGCCCGGAAATGATCGAAGTGTTCAATTTGATCGACAAGGTTTCTCAGAGCGATACGACTACGGTCCTCCTTCAGGGAGAGAGTGGCACCGGCAAAGACCTTGTAGCCAAGGTTGTTCATTTCAAGAGCAGCAGAGCCGGTAAAGCATTCATGACGATCACCTGCTCCGCTCTTCCTGAAAACCTCCTGGAAAGCGAGCTGTTTGGCCACGAGAAGGGGGCGTTCACCGATGCCAAGTCTCAGAAGGTCGGGCTCCTGGAACTTGCTGATAACGGCACCGTCTTCATGGATGAGATCGGGGATCTCTCTCTGCCACTGCAGGCGAAACTCCTCAGGTTCATGGAGGAAAAAGCATACAAACGCGTTGGGGGGATTCGGGATCATTTCGTTGACGTGAGAATCATTGCCGCGACAAACAAGGATCTTGAGACAGAGGTAAGGGCCGGGAGATTCCGCAATGACCTTTACTACAGATTAAAGGTTGTGCCGATCTACCTCCCGCCGCTGAGAGAGAGGACCGGCGATCTTCCTCTCCTGATAAAGCTCTTCATCGACGGGTTTAATCGAGACCTCAAGAAGAGAGTCAAGGGAGTCTCGAAGGCGGCGATGGAGCGCCTCCTGGCTTATCGCTGGCCAGGCAATGTCCGGGAACTCAGGAATATAATCGAGCGTTCAATCCTGCTGGGCAGTGGAGATGAAATAGCAGTGGATGATTTGCCCCTGGAATTGCGGGAGGGAGGTCGAGTGTTTTCGGAAGAGCATTCGCCCTATCCAAGACTGACCAGAGAAGGGCTGGATTTCAGTCGTCTCGAGAGAGATCTGGTAGAGCAGGCCCTGGCGTTAGCCGGAGGGAACCAGACGAAGGCCGCGAAACTGCTCGGTATGAACAGAGACCAGATAAGATACAGGATTGAGAAGTTTGGCATGAAGGATTGATTACGGGCACGTGGGGAATATTCACCAGCTGATGCGGAGTATTCAGCAGATTTCCTTCCGCGGTCTCTCCACAGCCCGGAGTGCCTTTTCTATGGCAGGACAATGGGTTTTACTAACATGATGTGAATATGGAAGTTACAACGTTGGCGGTGCCTTTGGCAACTACGTTGTTGATTCTGCCCATGATGGCACAATCGTTGCCATGATGTGATCGCGAAAAGGGGAGGACATTGAATTGAGACGCAAAGATTCATCAGGTCTTCATAGAATATAGGAACGGGGAAGGGATGAATGCGAGTTCATCCCGTACGGGGTCGGACTACGAGGGGGGTCCGGCCCCTTTTTTTGCGCGGAATGTTAGAAAAACGAACCCTCTGATCTGCAGATCCCGCATGGTGCCCGATAGAACAGCGTGTCCCCGGGGAATCAATGGGCGGACGACCTGTGGATCACAGAACTCGTGTTTTGGTGTTGTCAAAGGATAACGAATGTTTTAAATTATCAGCCACCAAGATCCCCTTCACAGGGCAGGTTGCGGTAGCCCTGAGTGCCATGAGCACTGTCTATGCACCCGATCAGCGGGAGATGGATTATGAGCGACAGGGAAATTGAGAAGAGGAGCTTTTCCACGATCTGCATCCACGGGTCAGGAGGCAAAGATCCTGCCACCGGTGCCCTTTCTACTCCCATATATCAAAGTTCCACGTTTGCCTTCCAGGATGTCAAACAGGGAGCTGAGATATTCTCCGGGGTTCGGGAAGGCTATTTCTATACGAGGCTGGGGAATCCAACGCATTCCGCCCTTGAGAGGGAAATGGCATACCTTGAAAATGGTGAAGACGCCCTTGCCCTGGCATCGGGTATGGCCGCGATTTCCAGCACAGTACTGACTCTGACGAAAGCGGGTGAGAACGTTGTTGCGTCGGATACGGTATATGGCGGCACTCACGAGCTCTTCATGGAGATGTTGAGCAGGCTGAACATAGAGGCCAGGGAGGTCGACGCGGTAGAGGCGGGGAATATCGAAAAGGCGATTGATGACCAGACCCGTCTGGTGTTGATCGAGACGCCAGCCAATCCGACGCTGACAGTAATAGATATCTCCAGTTGCGCGAGAATCTGCCGTGATAAAGCCATTCCGCTTGTAGTGGATAACACATTCGCGAGCCCGTACTATCAGAGACCCATTGAGCTGGGTGCCGACATCGTAGTCCACAGTGCCACGAAGTATATTGGCGGTCATGGTGATACGGTCGGCGGTGTCATAGTCGGGCGGAAGGATTTCATAGGGGAGGTCAGGAGGAGTACAGTGCGGGATCTGGGTGGCATAATCAGTCCATTCAATGCCTGGCTTCTCCTCAGAGGTTTGAAGACACTTCCGGTGAGGATGGAGAGGCACTCGGACAACGCGATGGAAATTGCCCAGTACCTTGAAGGGCATCCGAAGGTGGCGAGGGTATGGTATCCCGGTTTGAGAAGTCATCCCCAGCACCAGCTTGCCAGAAAGCAGCAGAGTGGATATGGTGGAATGATAGCTTTCGAGGTGAGAGGAGGCAGAGAAGCGGGTGAGATCCTCCTGAATTCAGTGGATCTTATCACGCTGTCAGTCAGCCTGGGTGATGTGGACACATTGATTGAACATCCGGCTTCGATGACTCACTCTACTTATTCTGAAGAGGATCTCAAGAAGATAGGGGTTACCGGTGGGTTTATCCGTCTGTCGGTGGGTCTCGAAAACGTGGAGGACCTTGTATATGACCTCTCTCAGGCCTTCAAGAAGATCCCCGGATGACAGGTTTCCATACGATGACGGGTAAGTACAGACTTGACAAATGACAGATCCGGAGGAGCTTTACTGTTTCCCTCGGACGACAACAATTCGTGAAAGGAAAGGTCGTTGATATGCAAACGCTGTATGAGATGATTCACCAGGACCATGAGCAACTGGTTTTCTGCAACAATAGTGATGTTGGACTCAGAGCGATTGTCGCCATCCATAATACGACCCTCGGGCCGGCACTCGGAGGCACCAGGATGTGGCCCTACGCAACCGAGGATGAGGCCGTCGTGGATGTCCTCAGGCTTGCCCGCGGTATGACATATAAGGCCTCGGCAGCAGGATTGAACCTGGGGGGCGGCAAGGCCGTTGTCATAGCAGACCCGAAAAAAGACAAGACAGAGGAACTCTTTCGGGCGTTCGGCCGGTTCATAGAGAGCCTTGGCGGAAGGTACATAACGGCGGAGGATGTGGGGACCTCGGTTGATGACATGGAATACGTCTATATGGAGACGAAGCATGTCACCGGGATAACAACCGCGCATGGTGGAAGTGGGGATCCATCTCCTGTCACTGCCTTTGGAGTGTTCCAGGGCATAAAGGCTGCGGTTCTCGAGAAGATGGGCCTGGAATCAATCAAGGATCTGAAAGTCGCCGTCCAGGGCGCGGGTCATGTTGGTTACCATCTCATATCGTCCCTGGTCGAGGGGGGCGCTTCTGTCGTGGTGACAGATATCGATCCTGAAAAGGTGGAGAGGGTTGTCCGGGAGTTCGATGTCAAATCGGTCGAAGGGGACGCCATATACAGTGCGGACGTTGATGTCTTTTCGCCCTGCGCCCTTGGAGCCGTCATAAACGATACGACCATACCGAAATTGAAATGCCAGATCATTGCGGGCGCCGCAAATAACCAGCTCGAGTCTGAGTATCACGGCCAGGAGCTTGAAAAACGTGAAATACTCTACGCTCCGGATTATGTGATAAATGCCGGCGGCCTTATCAACGTCTCGATAGAGCTGCAAGGATACAACAGGGAAAGAGCAATGAGGCGCGCCGGACAGATATACGACCGCCTTCTGGAGGTCTTCGCGATCTCAAAGGAGGAGAACATTCCCACGAGCGAGGCCGCGGACAGGATGGCGGAAAAACGGATACACAGGATCGCCTCCCTGAAGAGGAGCTACATCCCCTGAACCACGACGTAAGGAGCTCCCTGCTATCCCCGCAGGGGGCTTTAGACAATAGTGTCCCCTAACCCCCTGCACGGATAGGATATCGTGCTTCCCCTCTTCGATTGGCTTCGGCTGATCTTAAAACAACCCCTGTACATCATTGAATTCAGATCGACTGCTGGTCGACAGGCCACACAGGCACGAAAGGCAGCAAAATGCCGGAAAAAGCGAAGATGAACAGGAGATCTTTCCTGGACCGTATCCTTAGAGGGGGAGTGGCACTGGTGGGCCTGTTCAATGCAGCTTTCGCCATCACCTATTTTCGTTCGGGAAGAGGGATGCGGCGAAAGTACGAGCGTATGCACAGGGTTGGGGAGCTCGACTATTTCGACCCGGGATACAGCAGGGTAATCAGGATTGATTCCGATACCGTCCTCGTGGCAAGAACCGCCGAAGGAAAGTTCTTCGCGTTGTCAGCCGTCTGCCCCCATAAAGGCTGCCTGGTGGAGTGGAACAAGGAGGAAAACAGGATGATCTGTCCCTGCCACGCTGCACTCTTCGATCTGAGGGGAAATGTGCTGAGCGGCCCTGCCCAGAAGAGTCTTGTCTCATACACTGTTGATGTCGTCGGTACGTTTATATATCTGAAAGTATAGCTCCCATGGAGGCTTCCTGATTTGAGGTCGAGATTCTCAAAATGGTTTTCCGAGAGAGGAATTGACACGCTGGATGTGGCGGGTATCCTTGCATTCGCCGGTCTTGTTTTCGGGAGGATTTACTCGTGGCTTGACCTTGAGAGGAGTGAAGAAACAGCAGGAGGAACCGTGAAAAAGTGGTTTTTTCACACTGGCGGTCTCCTCTTCTGTATGACGGCAGTGACCGTGACCTCCGGTCTGTTCCTGCTTTTTTACTACCATCCGACTCCAGAGAGCGCGCAGGCGAGCCTGAGATACATAGAGAGCAGCGTGTTCTTTGGCCGGACACTGAGACAACTGCATGCCTGGTCTGCCAGCTCACTTATTTTTCTTATCTTTGTGCACATTTTCAAGTGCTTTGCCAACAGGGCGTATGGTAGACCCAAAGAGCTGAACTGGTTAGTGGGTTCCTCACTTCTCTTCTTCTGCTTCTATTTTCTTCTTACCGGGAGGTTGCTGCCATGGGACCAGTACTCGTACTGGAAGACAGTCGCGAACCTGAAGGTACTCTCGGATGTTCCCGTAATTGGCAGCTTCCTGGTGAACCTCCTCTATGGTGGACAAGATGTAACCTGGATCACGTTGATTCGTTTTTACAGCGCGCATGTTCTCGTTCTGCCACTTGTTACGGCGGCGCTGCTTCTTCTGCATTTCAGGCTCATGAGGAAAGACCATCATTCGTCGACGAGTGCTCCGCTTATTCGTGGGAGCGAGGCTGGTGGCAGTTACACGCCACGGTCTATCTTTACGGTGAAGGTCCTGGAGCTTGCAATGTTGAGTTACGTGATGCTCGGGATAGTCCTGACGCTTGCCATTTTGAGGCCTTATCCCCTGACGGAAGAGGCCAATCCTTTCAGCGCCATCATTCAGAAGCCGGAGTGGTATCTCCTGGGGGCTAAAAGGATACTCGACACAATGCCCGGATTCCTGTCTGCATTAGCCCTCCTCATTGTGCCGATTCTTTTCCTCTCGCTGCCGTATTTCGACGAACGTGGCTGGCTTTCATGGCTGACCGTCAAGCTCAGAATAGCACTCGCGCTTCTCCTGACGCTCTTTTTCATGATTCTGACCTGGGGGCCTGTATCTTGACAATGCCCCGGGAAAAGAAACTCATATCAAAAGTGCTCATGCTCTGGTTTCTCCTGTTGATTGGCGGTTCCGGCTTGAGGGCCGAGTACGCCCCGGAGGAAAAGGCCAATTCCTGCATGGTATGCCACTCTACCGTAAAGGCACAGTACATGGATGATATTCACTTCAAGCGCGGAATTTCCTGTGATACATGTCATGGTGGAGATCCGGCCGAGTTCGAACTTGAGAATTCGAAAGCATCCTCTACAGACTACAAGGGAGGCTTCAGCAAGCTGGAAGGTGTCAAGCTCTGCGCATCATGCCATTCGGACGAGGTCTTGATGCGCCAGTACGGGTTGAGTACTGACCAGTACCAACAATACCTTACCAGCAGGCACGGCAGAATGCTTGTTGAAGATGGCGACCAGGGTGTGGCATCCTGCGTGGATTGTCACGGCGCTCACTCTGTTCTGCCGGCATCAGATCCATCCAGCAGTGTGTTCAGAAAGAACCTGCCATATACGTGCGGAAAATGTCATTCGGATGATGAGCATATGAAGAGATACGGTTTCCCCACCGATCAACTGGACGACTATCTGCACTCAGTCCATGGGGTTCAACTCATCGAAAACAACAATCGAGCCGTTCCGGAGTGCGCGCAGTGTCATGGCGTACACGGGGCCAGTGCACCGGGCACCACGGAAGTATTTAACGTGTGCGGCCAATGCCACCCGTTCATACGTGAGCAGTTCATGAGAAGCCCCCATTTTGAGGCGGAGAAAGAAGGCTTGATGAATGGTTGTGTGGCCTGTCATAGTGATCACAGAATAGTGAGGGCGGATGCCGACTCCATCATCAAGAAGTGCCGTGAATGTCACGAAGAGAGTAGCGATGCGTACGAGACTGGCATGGCAATGAAGTCACTGATTCATGGTGCCTGGGAGAGATACTACGAGGGCAGGGCTGAAGTCGACACCGCCGTTGTCAGAGGTCTTCTGGTGACAGATGAAGAGATGATGATGGAAGAAGCCTTTACGCTCCTCACGAGTTTGCGGACATCCCAGCACACTCTCGATCTGGACGAAATGAGAAGTGAAGCTGCAAAGGCAACCTCTATTGTGAATAGTGTCATAGCGACCCTCGAACATGAACTTGTCTCCATAAGGATCTACAAGCTCGTTCTCATACCCGTCTGGTTGTTCGTATCAGGAATGCTGGCGTTGTTCTACGCAGGCTTGAAGAGGAGAGCAGCGAAGAAGCGGCGGTGAAGTGAGACCTTGCCAGGACCCGCTTTCCGGGCGTAATCTCAGAGGGGATGATGAGAAAAAGGACGCTGAAAATATTATTCTTTCTTGTATGCGCGTTTGCTGTTTTCTCGGTTCTTTTTGTTGAATACAGTGCCACCCCACAGTTCTGCAATTCCTGCCACAATATGGAACCATATTACAATGCATGGAAGGCCTCATCCCATAATTTTGTCCCGTGTGTGGACTGTCACTATACGCCAGGGCTTGAATCACAGGCGAGAAGCAAGTTCGAGGCTATCAACCAGGTGGTCAGCTATGTGACACGAACATACGGAAGTCGACCCAGGGCAGAGATCAGTGATATGAGTTGCCTGCGATCCGGTTGCCATAGCCAGAGACTGCTTCAGGGACGGGTCGACTTCAACGGGATATATTTTGATCACAGGCCTCATCTTGTCGAGGTCAGACGTGGCCTGAAGCTCCGATGCACCAGCTGTCATTCGCAGATCGTCCAGGGCACCCACATGACGGTTACCACCAGCACCTGTTTCCTGTGCCACTTCAAGGGAACGGAGAGCGGCAAGAGCATTGCCGGCTGTACGTCTTGTCATCCCCCTCCCGAATCTGTCATCGAATTCGAAGGGATAGCCTTCAGTCACGCCGAGGTGGTTGAAAGAGGACTGGAATGCTCCAATTGTCATGTGCAGGTCATCCAGGGAAGCGGAGACGTTCCAAGGGAGAGATGCCTTATCTGCCACGGTGAACCTCAGCGGATAGAGAGGTACGATGAGGTCCAGTTCATACACGGAAAACATGTCTCGGAGCATAAGGTGGATTGCGAGGAATGCCACAATTCGATCGAACATGGACTCGTCAAGATGGCCTCGTCAATCGAGGTAGAATGTTCATCATGTCATCCGGATCACCATTCAGAGGTGAGAGAACTATACATGGGCGTAGGAGGCAAGGGGCTCCCGGCCAACCCCAGCAGCATGTTCCTGACTCGGGTCGGGTGTAACGGGTGTCATCTGGTCCACAAGAAGGTAGAAGGATATGGAGAAATAATGGTTGCATCCGAAGCCTCCTGCATACACTGTCACGGAACCAAGTTCCACGGTATGCTGGGGAACTGGAAGAGGGTTATAACTGAAAGCGTCGAATCTCTGTTGAAGACCCTCGACGAGGTGGAGGCAATCGTCCTCGCGAGTGCAGGCGATGAAGGATATGGAAGTGCGCTCAGGTCTCTTGAGACCGCCCGCCACAATATAGAAGTGGTTCACAAAGGAGATGGTGTGCATAATGTGGAGTATTCCATCGAACTGCTGGAGGAGTCCTACCAGTCTATCAGGAAATCTCTTGTGGACGTCGGAAGCGATTATCAACCATCCCGGCCTGGGTTGACTCCGGCCTCTGATTCGGCCAGACGGAGTTGTTCGACGTGTCATGTAGGGATGGAGGAGAACGAGGAAGAAATCTTCGGCTATCATTTCGATCACTCTCCACACCTGGGGTCTGGCATCGACTGTCTCGTCTGTCATGAGGGACTGCCGGGACATTCTGAAGTGGGACACGGTGCGCTGAGGCTTGCGGCTGGCGACTGTATGGATTGTCATCACTCGGGAGAGTCAGGGGATTGCGCGAGATGTCATGAGGATTACAAGACAAAGATGATTCGCATGAATGATGAAATCTTTGTCCATGACAGACATCTTGAGAATGCCGGCCTGGAGTGTGTCGAGTGTCACGAAAAGAGTGACGTGAACCGGGCCGACCTCAGAGAGGGTCTGGAGTGCTATGGGTGTCATCACGATCGGCAGGATCTTGAGTGCGAGTCGTGTCACACCGCGCAGGCCCGGTTCATGTCGGGTGCAGGAGTCGGTGGTGTGACAGATGAGCCGAGTATCATGGCCGATGCCGTTGAGTGTGGGGATTGTCACCGTGAGATCCAGAAGGGCTATTTCCCGGACAAGTTGAAAAATGCGTGTACGGGTTGTCACGATGAGGAATACGCCGGGATACTTGCTGACTGGCAGGGAACGACGGAGAGAGGTCTTGAGAAAATTGAAGGGCTTTACAAGAAACTGGAAAAGAATAAATTGGAACTGAATCCTGAGGAACTGAAGAGGCGAGATGAAGGCCTCGCGTTGATAAGAGAGAAGATCGAATGGATCAGGAGAGATGGGTCTCTCGGTGCCCATAACCCATTTCTGACAGAAACATTGATTGATGAGTGCGCTCGCGAAACAGAGATGATCCTTCAGAATGATCCAGGGAAGTGATATCTGTGTTTTGGACCGCGCCCTTCTCGTTCAGGAACTCACCCGGATTTACGAGACACGGAAAGGAGGCTCAAGACAGATCCCGTGCAGCCTGGTTGCACTGCTGCAAGGACCAGGTCTCAGCAATCACTCAAGGAGGTTTGAAAAGATGAAAACTCTATTAGTTACATCTCTCGCGTTTGTTCTTGCCATGGGTCTGTTGTCGACCTCCGTGGCGGCGGAGGGAGCTCAGCACAGTTACGTTGGAATGAAGAAATGCAAGATGTGTCACAGGAGCGCTAAAACAGGGAATCAGTACGGAATATGGGAGTCCTCAGCCCATGCCGCCGCTTATACCAACCTGGCGAGCGATAAGGCAAAAGAGGTTGCCGCGAAGGCCGGGGTCGAGGGCGATCCACAGCAGAGCGATAAGTGTCTGAAGTGCCACACCACTGGCTTCGGCGTAGACGCATCCCTGCTGGGAACCGGTTTTGTAAAGGAAGACGGAGTTCAGTGCGAGGCGTGTCACGGGCCCGGGAGCGATTATTACAGGAAAAAGGTAATGGTGGATCGAGAGTTGGGTCTGCAGAACGGTCTGGTGGTTCCGGATGAGAAGATCTGCGTGACCTGCCACAACGAGGAAAATCCCACTCACAAGGAATTTGATTTCGCGACTTATTTTGAGAAGATCGCTCATCCAGTTCCAGAGAAATAGCAATATTCTCTGTCAGGATCAGTAGATGCACATGTGAACGGCAGGCAGACTCCGCGGCACCCGATGGACAGAAGTTCGTTATGTGTTCCATGAAGCCTTTCCCCGGGCGATCTCTGTCTCATGGGGTGCTGTGGGGATGCGTGCACCGGGGGAGACTTAAGAGGAGCGGAATGGTTTTCCTCTGTTGCCCGGAGCGACCTTTCGGTGCCTGCCACGAGTCCCTGTGAAAGGGTGCTGATAATCGTTGCTGATTGTCTTCGGGCACCGGCCTCGATCCGTCGAAACCTGGTGATGAGATGGTTCAGAAAAACGAAACGACAGACATTGAGGAAAACGCCGACACCGGTGATAAGAACAGATTCGGGGCCTCACTCAGGACGAAGGTGATTCTCACCATGGTATTCATTATCTTCGTCATGACCGGGGCGACAGGATACATATGGTTCTACTACTGGAGGGAGCAACTCATAGAGTTGACCGAGGACCAGGTTTCCATGCTGTTCAAGTCCGTTGAATTCAGCATAACAAGAGCCATGGAGGAGGGAAGACAGGAAGATGTGAGCGGCATTCTCAAGCAGATACACATGAGGGAGGAGATGCTGAGTCTGCGCATATATGACATGGATGGTGTCATAAAGCGATCTTCTCACGAGGAGGAGGAGGGGACCAAGCCTGCGTTGCTTGGTCCTCACGTGGCGATCGGCGATGTCGGACCGAGCCTGACATCCCTGCGGAGCGGTAAAGGGGGCAATCTCAGGCTGATGTATCCGATTGAGAAAAAGGAACTCTGCGCCAATTGCCACAAGGGAAACGACAAGTACGTCGGGATCCTGGAACTCAACCTCTCACTGGACAATATCCAGGACATTATCAACAAGAACAGGAACTGGATGATCTATTATACAATCATCATGGTCCTGATCCTGTCGCTGGCGGTGGTGTTTCTTTTCGAGAGGGAAGTCCACGCTCCCATTTCTTCGATAGTGGAGACCATCAACGAGATCGAGGCGGGCAACCTGACTGCGAGAATCAATCTTTCGAGCAAGGATGAGCTGGGAATGATTGCCATTCATCTGAACTCTATGATCAGCAAACTGGAAAATGCGATCGGTGAAATCAGGGAGTACCACAGGAAGGAACTCAAGAAGAGCCAGCGGCTTGCGGCGATCGGAGAGCTTGCCGCAAGCATTTCTCACGAAATCAGGAACCCGCTGGCTGGAATAAAGGGAGCGATTCAGGTCATCATAAGAGACGAGAATGTCACAGAGAGACACGCAGCCGTTCTGCGCGAAGTACTCTCGCAGGTGGATCGTCTGAATGGCACGGTTGGAGATCTCCTGACCTTCAGTCGACCGTTGACCCCTGAGGTGTCGCCGACAAGAATCTCCGCTGTCCTCGACAGTACGCTCGATCCACTGAAGCTTGAGCCTTACCTGGGAGACATAGAACTGGTAAGAAGATATGCGGAGTCTCCGGAGACAGCTGTTGACCATAATCTGATAGAGCAGGCATTCTTCAACATAGTCATCAATTCTCTACAGGCGATGGAGGGCAACGGAACGCTGACAATTACTCTCGATCAGGTTGAGGGGAACACCCTTGTGACGTTCGAGGACACCGGCTGCGGAATCTCTCCGGATAACATGGAGAAGATCTTCAGACCCTTCTACACGTCGAAACACCGTGGAACCGGTCTGGGTCTGTCGATCGCCAGGAACATCATAGAGGCTCACGGTGGTACTGTGGAGGTCTCGAGTGAGGAAGGCTGCGGAACGACGTTCGTCATCAGTATTCCGGGAACATCGACTCGATCGCATTGATGTTCTAGAAATATTCCACACTGTGGGGGGAATAATTCGCAGGAGATCGAAAGCATAACAGGAGATGCTCATTGCCTGATCATAAGGCTCCGTCTTGAGTACACCCTTCTGCTCAGTAAGACCTTACGCGGCTGAGGAAGCGGATCTGTGCAGGCATAAAGCAACAGTGGCACGAACCTTGCTTTTTTGTGCTTTTGTTGAGAAATGGCGGGGCAAGTTTACGGCAGGAAGAAGGCATTAACGTGGAGTTGACCTGTTCCAGGAAAAGAATACTCGTAGTCGACGACGAAAACCTGATTCGCTGGTCGTTATGCGCGACTCTCGAGGGGGAGGATTACGAGGTCCATATTGCTGATAGCGCTGAATCTGCCGTAGAATTGACCAGGAACATGAACTTCGACCTCATAATCACTGACTATCGTCTCGAGAAAGAAAACGGCCTTGATTTTTCAAGAAAGATCAAGAGTAGATTCCCCAGCACAATAGTATTTATGCTGACGGCATATGGGACAGAAGAGCTTCGATCCAGGGCAGTCGGGATTGGTGTGGAAGCCTTTTTTGACAAGCCATTCGACATGTCATCTCTCACAAAGGAAGTGAAGAGATACCTCAGCAGACCTGAAAAGGACCCCCCAGCCTTTCGTTAATCCAGTCATATTTTCATCCGCACTCCTCCCGTCGGCGACTCCGCAGCAGCACGAGGAGCGACAACCTCCATCAGAACGAAGGATTCGCCGCCACCGAACAAAATAAGACATTTGTGTATCTGCTTGACGTTGAAAGTTGACACGCAGGCCGTATCTGTGGTATAATAATGTTGTAAATGGATTTTTCCGCATACCGCGAAAGGGGCTATCGCGTGCTTACGAGGTTTCTCTTCAACAACCCCACAGCAGGATGGCTTGCCGTTTTACTGATGCTCTCTGCGTACGGTGATCTGTATGGGGCCAATTCTCAGTTGTTCTGGCCGGCGCGAATCCAGTACGAGGTGGGAAACGCACCCAAGCCAATTGTTACCGGAGATTTTAACGAGGACGGGCACCTCGACATCGCCGTAGGCAATAGAATAAGCGACGATGTCAGTATACTCATCGGGAACGGATCGTTGATATTCAGCGATGGAGGAACATTCCCGACTGGAGACAGGCCCGAATTTATCGCAATCGGAGATTTCAACGAGGACGGCCATCAGGATCTCGTGACCGCCAACAAGTTAAGTGGCGATGTTGTAATTCACACGGGAGATGGTCTTGGCTCCTTTTCGCAAACCGCCGTTTACCCCGTGGGAGATCACCCGTATTGCGTAGCGGTCGGGGATTTCGACAAGGATGGTCATCAGGATCTGGTCGCGGTAAACCGCAATGATGCTGACATAGCTGTCCTGATCGGGGATGGCACCGGACAATTCAGCGCCGGCTCGGTGATCTCAGTGGGATTGGCTCCGCGCTGTGTCGCTATTGGTGATTTCAACGAAGATGGTGATCAGGATCTCGTGGTGACGAACTTCGGATCCGATAACATAACCCTTCTTTTCGGCGGTACCGGTGCCCGTTTTGGAGGAAACTACAACCTCGATGTTGGCCGACACCCTTATGGTGTCTCCATCTTCGATCTCGACCACGACACACATCAGGATATCGTTGTCGCAAATCCATACAGCGATAACGTTACGATCTATATGGGCGACGGGAACGGGTTCTTTTCCGGCCCTGATTTCCATAATGCCGGTGACGGCCCGTATGCCGTGGTCCCGGGTGATTACAATGAGGATGGGAAGACAGACATAGCAACATCTAATCATTGGAGCAACGATGTCGGCATATGTTATGGGAATGGCTCGGGCACCTATGGCCAGATGGAGTTTCACAAGGCCGGCTGGGGACCATACTTCCTGTTTGCAGACGACCTGAATGAGGATGGCCACCAGGATCTTATTGTTGCCGACGTGAAGACTGAGACGATCAGCATCCTGGCTGGAGATGGAAGGGGCGGTTTCCAGAATCCGCCTGTTGGTTCAGGGATCCAGAATCCATTCCAGGTTGACCCGGCGGACGTCAACAACGATGGCCACGAGGATTTGATCGTCCTGAGTCGAGCGTTTAGCGCGATCGCTGTGCTTTCCGGCGATGGCTCCTCCCGGTTCGGGGAACCTGTCTTCTACGCTACGGGGGACGATCCTGTCAGCGCCGCCGTTGAAGATTTTGACGGCGACTCCAACCTGGATGTAGCTGTGGCATGTGACAGTGGTCAGGAACTGACGCTTCTCTTCGGCGACAGCACTGGCGCATATCCAGAATCAACGCAGATAAGCCTGGGTGATTCTCCTTACACACTGGGCACGGGTGATTTCAATCGCGACGGGAATTCTGACCTGGTAGTGTCGCGAACCAGTATCGGAGACTTTATAGCTTTTTGCGGGGATGGAGCCGGCGGATTTACGGCATCTGACACGGTTGATGTCGGGGGCACGCCTAGTTCTCTTTTTGTCGCAGACTTCGATCTCGACAGTCTTCCGGATGTCGCTGTGGCGGTGGTCTTTGACAATAGACTGTCCATTTTCAAGGGTGCTGGAGATGGTTCCTTCACAAGAACAGAGGATTATGTTGTAGGACAGCTTCCTGTAGACGTCGAGGGTGGAGATCTCAATCATGATGGGAAGATCGACCTCGGGGTTGTCAACCTGGCAGATGAGACCATCATGGTACTCATCAATGGAGACAGCACGTTTCTGTATGGAGACACGGTCACGGTGAACGACATTCCGCGCTCTCTGAAGTTCGGTGATTTCAATCGGGACAGTCTGATCGACATCGCTGTCGTAAGTGGAGTCAACTTTGGCCTCACAGTCCTGGCCGGAGACGGACAGGGAGGGGTCAGCCCCTACCTGATGTACGGAACAGGGGACACGCCAAGGAGCCTGGGTGTTGGAGATTTCGATGAAGATGGCTGGGATGACATAATCGTGGCAAACTATGAAGACAATGACCTGACGCTTCTTATGGACAATTATCACGAGGTGACGGTCGCTTTGGCTGCGGACGTTGATAGTGTGGCCAGCGGTGACTCAGTATCATTTAATGTTACGCTTACGGGTGTTGCTGACACTACTCAAACTGTCCAGTGGGGCCTCTGGGCGAGATACCCGGCCGCGGGAGAGTTCACCATTCACGACGCGGACACGCTCTCTATTCAGGGTGGTGAGGTATTCAACCAGGTAGTTGTCGCGGATGTTCCGGCCAAGGCTCCCCTCGGAAACTACGTAATCATTGCCCGCGTAATATCCGAATCGATGAGGCTTCTTGACATCGACTCTGTGCCGATGAAAGTCGTTCCTCCCGTGCCGCGCAGAAGAACCGATTCACGTGTTCTGCCTCTCGCCGACCCCAGGTGACCAGGAGTGCATAATTGGGCAAACTCCATGGATATATCCTGTTGTTCGCAATGCAGAAAGCCGGGAATAGGGTTATAGAAAAGCTGTGATTCCCGGATAGAGCGCTCCGCTATGGGACGGGATATTCTGCTGCGTGGAGTATTCCCCTGTTCACTACCCCTGCTATGTCGGCTCAACCCTTGACATATCAAGCCCACTTTATTAAAGTAAGGAACTCATTTTGTCTTGGCTTGTAGCTTTTTCTGAAAGTCCGAGGGAAGGAATACATTATATCATGAAGACCCGTTCGATCAAGGCATCTGAAATAAGCAGAGATTGGTTCGTAGTGGATGCGGAAGGCGAGGTCCTCGGCCGTCTGGCTTCAGGAATAGCGACAATACTCAGAGGTAAGAACAAACCCGCGTTCACCCCGCATCTTGATGTTGGCGATCATGTTGTCGTGATCAACGCAGAGAAGGTGCTCCTTACGGGAAAAAAGGAATTACAGAAAAAATACTTCTATCACACAGGTTATCCCGGCGGAGGGAAGTCCGTGGAGTACCTTGACCTCCGAGACAAGAACCCCGCCAGGGTGATCGAGATGGCAGTAGCGGGGATGTTGCCCCACAACCGCCTGGGACGGCAGATGAGAAAAAAGCTGAAGGTCTACGCGGGGCCTGCTCATCCCCACGATGCACAAAAGCCGAAAGAGCTGAAACTGGGATCATAGATCTGCTTTGAAAGACGAGAGGAGGCGCTTTCTTGACCAGTAATTGGTTTCACGGGGTCGGTTCCCGCAAGACATCGATCGCACGGGTTTATCTCAGACCGGGGAAAGGCTCGTGGAAAGTAAATGGGAAATCCCTTAACGATTATTTTCCCAGAGAGGGACTGATAAAGGCCTGTGAAGAGCCATTAAGGTTGACGGGCAACGAAAGCAAGTATGACCTGCTGGTCAATGTTCGCGGAGGAGGAACCACCGGGCAGGCGGGTGCCATAAGAATGGCTGTCGCGAGAGTGCTAGTCAAAGCGGAACCAGAATTGAGGGACAATCTCAAGAAACATGGTTTCCTGACCCGGGATCCGAGAATGGTTGAACGAAAGAAGTACGGGCAACCAAAGGCTCGGAAGAGATTCCAGTTCTCAAAACGTTAATTATATCGGGGTGGATATGGCTGTAACCAACATCAAAGAACTGCTCGAGGCAGGGGTCCATTTTGGTCACCAGACTCGGAGATGGAACCCCAAGATGAGGAAGTTCATCTTTGCCGAAAAGAAAGGCATCTATATAATCGACCTTCAGAAGACGCTTCTGCAGTTGGAGAAAGCGTACGAGAAAGTCTCTTCGGTTGTGGCGAGAGGCGGGACTGTACTTTTCATAGGAACCAAGAAACAGGTGCAGGATGTTGTGAAGGAAGAAGCTTGCAGGTGCGGGATGTTCTATGTTACTAACCGATGGCTGGGAGGAATGCTCACCAACTTTCAGACCATAAGGAAGAATATAAAACGCCTCACAGAGTTTGAGGAGATGGAAAAGAACGGAGCTTTTGAGCGTTTCACAAAAAAGGAAGTCCTGATGCTTGAACGCGAAATGAAGAAGCTGAATTATGTCCTCGGCGGTATCAAGGAGATGAAGGCGCCGCCAGACGTTGTCTTTGTTGTCGACGCCAAGAAGGAAAAGATCGCTATTAATGAGGCTTGTAAGCTGAATATCCCAATCATAGCTATTGTTGATACGAACACAGATCCAGATCCTATTTCGATCCCGGTGGCGGGCAACGACGACGCTATCAGGTCTGTCAGGCTCATTTCCAGTGTTATGGCAGAAGCGGCGCTCGAGGGACTGTCCATTCTGAAGAAGGACGCGCCAGGAAGTCAGTCTGTTTCTGACGGGGAGATGGCGGAAACAGCCGGGGGCGACAAGAAACAGGAGGGTGTCGAAGCTGCCGCTAAAGCGGAAGCGGAAACAGGTGTGTCAGGCGTCAGGAAAGACGATAAGAAGAATAGTGCTGATAATACGTAACGGAGTGAAGAATGGGTATTGAGGCCTCAACTGTAAAAGAACTACGTGAGAAAACCGGCGCGGGCATGATGGATTGCAAGAGAGCCCTCGAAGAATCGAGCGGAAACATGGAGGAAGCTCAGAAATTGCTCCGTGAGAGGGGGATCACAAAGGTCGAGAGAAGGGCCAGCCGGGAAACAAAAGAGGGGATCATAGAGGCTTATATCCATCCGGGCGGAAAGATTGGTGTCATGATCGAGGTGAACTGTGAGACGGATTTTGTCGCGAAGACGGATGAGTTCAAACAACTCGTACGAGATCTCGCCATGCAGGTTGCGGCTACGGACCCTCTTTCGGTGAGCAGCGATGCTCTTGATGCTTCCATAATAGACAAGGAAACCGAGATATACATGAAGCAGGCGAGGGAGACAGGGAAGCCGGACAACATAATCGACAAGATCGTCAAGGGTCGTCTTCAGAAGTACTTCCAGGAGGTCTGCATGCTGGATCAGCCTTTCGTAAAGGAGACTGACAAAAGTGTGCGAGATCTCGTCACAGACGTTGCAGGCAAGATTGGAGAAAACATAGTCATCCGAAGGTTTGTCCGTTACCAGCTGGGGGGTTGATAGCCCGCATGGGTGATTTCAAATACAATCGAATCATCCTGAAACTAAGCGGAGAGAGCCTGAGTGGTGAAAAAGACTTTGGGGTTGACCTTTCCACACTTGACCCACTTGCGGAGGAGATCAGAGAGGTCATAGGACTTGGAGTCCAGGTGGGAATAGTGGTGGGGGGTGGTAACATAATCCGGGGGAACCTGGCCAGTGCCAGGGGAATGGACAGGGTCTCCGCTGATTACATGGGCATGCTTGCGACGATCATCAACGCCCTCGCAATTCAGGATTTCCTCGAACAAAGCCATATCGAAACCAGGGTTCTGACGGCTATCAGGATGGAGGAGCTTGCCGAGCCTTATATCAGGAGAAGAGCGGTCAGGCATCTCGAGAAGGGACGCCTCGTGATTTTCGCGGGCGGGACCGGAAATCCGTATTTCTCTACCGATACTGCAGCTGTGCTGAGGGCGATAGAGATGGAAGCGGACCTGATTCTCAAGGGAACGAACGTCGACGGAGTCTATACGGCCGACCCGAAATATGACCCGAAGGCGGAATTCATACCAGAGATCAACTATATCGATGTCTTGAGACGTGGGCTTAAGATCATGGATTCAGCGGCTATATCCCTCTGCATGGACAATCATCTACCGCTCGTTGTATTCAGTATCCGTGAGATCGGTTCCCTCAGAGGCATATTGAGGGGTGACAAGATCGGCACGCTTGTTCAGGAGTGAAGAGGATGAGAGACGAAGCCCTTGTTGAGGCTGAAGCGAAGATGAAGAAAGCCGTAGAAGGTCTCGAGAGAGAATTCGCCACGATTCGTACCGGCAAGGCTTCTATCACCCTGCTGGATACGATCACTGTGGACATCTACGATTCTCAGATGCCGATTAATCAACTCGCGAGCATTTCGATTCCCGAACAGCGTATGCTGGCCATCCAGCCGTGGGACAAGAACACAATTCCGGAGATCGAGCGGAGCATCATGGCTTCCGACCTCGGACTTACTCCTTCCAATGATGGAAACGTAATCAGAATCCCTATTCCCAGATTGACCGAAGAGCGGCGGAAGATACTTGTAAAGCATGTCCACAAGCTTGCCGAGGGTGGAAGAGTTGCAGTAAGGCAGATAAGAAGAGATGTCAACGCTAAGATCAAGGATCGCGAAAAACAGGGGGACCTGTCAGAGGACCTGGCCAGAGACATGCTTGAGGACACCCAGGAGTTGACTGATAATTACATCAAGGAGATTGATGGCAGGCTGAGGGAAAAAGAAGAGGAGGTTCTTGAGGTCTGACATCTCTTCTCCGAAGTCTCTCGCAAAGATTGTTTCCTTTCTCTTCTCCCCATGCATCCTGCTATAAGTGAGTCGTTGCGATCCCGCTCTATCCAACTTCAGGCGGGCTATACCGGGACCTGCCCGGCGTCAGGACTGACGGAACAGTTTTCCCCTCGTGTCAGCGGTGGGGTTCCTGTGGCAGAGGAAGCGTTAATGCCGGACGATATTCACATAGAAGGTGAGATACCGACCCATGTCGCGGTGATAATGGATGGGAATGGTCGCTGGGCGAAACAGAAGGGGAGGCCCCGCATTTTCGGCCATCGAGCCGGAATGGAGTCCGTGCGGGCCGTCGTAAAGGTTGCGGGTGAAATAGGTGTAAAGGTCTTGACACTATACGCATTTTCTACGGAGAACTGGAGGAGACCCCGCTCCGAGGTCCTGGCTCTCATGTCTCTGCTCCGCAGGTACACGAAACAGGAGAAAGAGGAATTGAGAGAAAAGGGGATCCGCGTACAAGCCATTGGGAGGGTGAATGAACTCTATCCAAAGGCCCGGGAAGCCCTTGAGGAGGCGATTCAGTACACATCTTCCGGAACGAAGATGGTATTGAACCTCGCTATCAGCTACAGCGGAAGAATAGAGATGGTTGATGCGGTCAGGAAGATAGCGCTCGACGCGAAGGAAGGCCGAATCAAACCTGAAGATATTGATGAGGAAAGGCTGGCGGGATATCTCTACACCAGACACCTTCCGGACCCCGACCTTCTCATAAGGACCAGCGGTGAAATGAGGATCAGCAACTTCCTCCTCTACCAGATGGCATACACCGAGATTTATGTCACGGACGTCCTCTGGCCCGATTTCCGGCGAGAGGGCTTTCTCGAGGCCATTTCCGCCTATCAGGGAAGAGAGAGGCGGTTTGGCCGAGTGACCCCGAGCCGCGAGAAGTAGCGACCGGTGCTATTGGTGACCAGTAAGGAGATGTCCATTTGACCCATGACAGTGGGGATAGAAGGTTCGGAATGAACCTGTTCCTGAGGGTCCTGGTGGCCGTTGTCTTTCTCCCCCTTTTCTTATGGCTCTCTCGCTCCGGGGGGACTCTCTTCTTTCTGTATGTGGAGGCGTTGATTCTCATTGGAAGCATTGAGTATTATTCCATGCTTGGACCGAGAGTGTGTACACTATTCCGCATTGCCGGTGTGGTCTTCGCTCTAGGGTGTGGCGCGTTATTCTTCTTTTGCAGAGGGAACGGTTCGGGTCCGGGACCACTCCTCTATACGTTCGGGATCCTCCTTTTCTTCCTGTTGCGGTGGCTTTTCTCGGGTAGAGAAGAATCCTCTCTTGAGGAGATTGGCTTGTCACTTCTGGGAATCCTCTATGTTGGATTTCTCTTCTCTCATCAGATCATCCTCAGAGAGTATTATCCCGCGTCGCACGGCACTGAGTTATCGGGCTGGTACTATCTCCTTTTCCCTTATCTGATCGTCTGGACCTCTGACACATCAGCTTACTTCGTTGGGAAGCTGTTCGGGAAACACAGGCTTGCTCCGCGGTTGAGTCCGGGAAAAACGGTCGAAGGCGCAGCAGGCGGGTTCATATTCTCAATGATGGCTGTTCTGGCCTATCAGTACTTCGCCAGTGAGTATATCTCGCTCGTCGACGCCTTGCTTCTTGGTCCATTAGTTGCTATAGTCTGTCAATTGGGGGACATTGTGGAATCCCGGATAAAGAGGGAAATGGGAGTCAAAGACTCTTCATCCTTCATACCGGGACACGGTGGAATCCTCGACCGATATGATGGAATCCTTGTCGCGGTTCCGGTTACTTATTACTACTTTGTCTGGATATCACCCATTGTTACCAGGTAGACCTGATGGGGATTCCATGGTTGAGGGGATATACATAAGTTGACGCCAAAAGGTGTGGTAATACTCGGGTCAACGGGTTCCGTTGGACGTAACGCCCTCGAAGTTATTGGAGAGCAGGCGGAAAGGTTCCAGGTCATCGGTTTGACGGCAAACCGGAATGCGCATATGCTCCTGGATCAGTGTCGACGTTTCACTCCCCAGGCCGTTGCGCTCGGCGACGATGAGGCATATGCGAGTTTTGTCGATGCTGCCGGAGGCGATGGTATCGCTTCACTCAAAGGTGTCGATGGGATAGTCGAGGTAGCTACGCTTCCGGAGGCGGACATTGTCATCAACGCACTGGTCGGGAGTGTGGGATTGATGCCTACCCTCGCGGCCCTGCGCCAGGGGAAAAGAGTAGCTCTCGCAAACAAGGAAGCTCTGGTAATGGGAGGAGAGCTCGTGATGAGGACCGCCCTGGAGAACAAGGGGGAAGTTCTTCCGGTCGATAGTGAGCACAGTGCCATTTTCCAGGTGCTGGAGGGGAAACCGAGGGATTCTGTCGACTCGATCATTCTGACGGCATCAGGAGGACCATTCAGGAGCTATTCCTCACGGCAACTGGATGGCGTTACTGTCAAAGACGCGCTCAATCATCCTGTCTGGGATATGGGGGATAAAATCACCGTAGATTCCGCCTCTCTGGCAAACAAGGGCCTGGAAGTCATAGAAGCGCACTACCTCTTCGGCGTAGACTATGACAGGATTGAGGTCGTCGTCCATCCGCAGTCGGTTATTCATTCAATGGTGAGATTCGTGGATGGCTCGATGATGGCGCAGTTTGGAGACCCCGACATGAAACTGCCGATTCAGTATGCGCTTACCTATCCGGAGAGGATTTCGAGGGATTCCAGCAAGTGTGATCTCGTTTCGATTAGTCCTCTGACGTTCGAGAATGTGCGCGAGGACCTTTTCCCGATTCTGTCGATGGCCTTCCGTGCCGGAGTCAGGGGAGGAACTGCCCCCGCCGCGCTGAATGCGGCCAATGAAGAGGCCGCGAGGGGTTTTCTGGAAGAGAGGCTCTCTTTCAACCGAATCCCTGAGATTATCGAACGAACAGTCGACGACCATCCATTTTCCAGTAAACCACATTGTGACGTCCTGATGGAGGTCGACAGGTGGTCCAGAAAGAGGGCTGAGGAGCTAATATGTTGATCTACATTCTTGCCACAGTGTTTGTTCTCGGTATTCTGATTCTCATCCACGAGTCAGGGCATTTTATGGTTGCCAAATCGGTCGACATACGAGTGCCGAGATTTTCCATCGGGCTGGGGCCTAAACTGATAGGAATCAAGAAGGGTGAGACGGAATACTGCCTGTCCGCAATCCCATTCGGGGGATACGTAAAGATGGCGGGTGAGGGGACGGGTGAGTTTATCGAGGGTGGTGGGGATGATGACGAGCAGGTCGAGGAGGAATACGTCCCGTCGCCAAGGGATTTTGACCAGAAACCAGTATGGGCGAGGATGTCCGTTGTCTCCGCAGGTTCGGTAATGAATTATATCTGGGGATTTCTCCTCTTTTTCCTTCTCGCGTATACTCAGGGCGTTCCTTACTTCCCGGTGACTGAAATGGGCGAGTTTGAATGGGGAGAAGAAGGCCCGCTGGAGGAACTGAGCGAGCTTCACAAGGGAGACAAGATCATCGAGGTTAGTGGAGTGGAGGTTGATGAATGGGGGAACGTCCTTACCAATATCCTGGACGAGGACAAGGTCCTGAGCCTCAAGTGGACTGATGTCGAAGGCGCAGTTCATGAGGCGACATTTCCGTCCGCCGACACTGAGTTGAGGGAAAGACTGACCGCTGTCCTGCAGCCTCAGTTCCCGGCCAGGGTAGGAGAGGTTCAGAAAGGGAGCCCGGCCGATCTGGCAGGCTTCCAGCCTGGAGACCTGATCGTTTCTATCGGTGGCACGGAGATAGGGAGTTGGTCTACCGCCGTCAGAACTATCAAGGTAAGTCCTGACAAGGAACTCGATGTTGAGGTGATGCGGGGCGACTCAATCCTGGCGTTGTCGGTTGTGCCGGACAGGAAGGTACTTCCGATAGACGGAGAGACCTACCAGGAGGTCGGACAAATAGGAATGCTGGCGGACATCCCCAAAGAGGAACTGGGACTCTTCGGGGCGCTCGCTCAGGGCGCAAAAGAGAGCTATTATGTTTCTGCTTATGTCCTTCTGACATTGAAGAAGCTCGTTACTGGCGAGATCTCCCCAAAGATGCTGGGTGGTCCTGTCATGATCGGAGAATTGGCTGGCAGCAGGGCACGCTGGGGTTTCTCATATCTCCTGAGATTCATGGCTCTTTTCAGCGTCAACCTGGCGGTTCTCAACATGCTTCCCATTCCTATCCTCGACGGTGGACACGCCCTCTTCCTTATTATTGAGAAGTTAAGGGGAAGACCGGTATCTGAAAAGGTAAGGCTTCGCTTGTCTCAAGTAGGCATGATCCTCCTTCTTCTTACCATGGTTTACGTGACGGCGAATGATGGTCTCAGGCTTTTGAACATTTATTGATTTCTTCCGGTTTGACGGATCGAGTACCCATATTGGTAACGGTGAAAGAGAGCGGACTCCCCGCAGGCGGCGAGGGTCACCGGTCACGTAATTGAACGGGCGGGCAGACAGATGAATAGAGAGATCCAGACAGATTCCGCGCCACTCCCCATAGGACCCTATTCGCAGGGTATCGGCTGCGCCGGGGAGAGACTGATATTTACCGCCGGTCAGATCGCGCTGCCTCCAGGTGGATCCGAGCTCAGTGGGGACTCTATCGCCGACCAGGCGATGCGTGCACTGGACAATGTGAAGGCCATCCTGAAGGAAGCCGGATGTGGACTTCAGCAGGTGGCAAAGGTGACCGTCTATCTCAAGAATATGGATGACTATCTCATCTTTAACGAAGTGTACGGGAAGTATTTCTCGATACCGCCATATCCGGCGAGGTCTGTCGTCGAAGTCTCCAGGTTGCCTAAAGGCGCCCTTGTCGAGATTGAAGCAATAGCCGTGAGAGATGACAAATGACAAGAGAAGAAATCATAAAGCTGACGGAAAAAGTCAGGTGCGCGGGTTGAGCGTCCAAACTGAACCCGGCGGGTTTGAGGGAAGCTTTAGCAGATTTGCAGGTCAGAGAGGACCCGAATGTACTGGTGGAACCTGGAAACATGGACGACGCCGGTATATACAGGATGAGTGAGGATCTCGCTCTTATCCAGACGGTCGACTTTTTCACGCCGATCCTTGACGACCCTTATGATTTTGGACAGGTAGCGGCGGCCAACGCGCTTTCTGATGTCTATGCCATGGGGGGAGTGCCGCTGACGGCGCTAAACATTACCTGTTTTCCTGACGGGGATATGCCTGTCACCGTTTTAGTGGACATCCTCAGGGGGGGGGTCGACAAGCTCAATGAGGCCGGAGTAACCCTGCTGGGTGGGCACACAGTGTCTGACACGGAGCTCAAGTACGGTCTATCGGTGACCGGTACCGTTGATCCCCGCAGGATATTGAGGAATGCAGGTGCGAAACCAGGCGATTCTATCATACTCACCAAACCGCTGGGAACGGGTATCCTGTCGACTGGCCTGAAGCAGGGTAAGCTGGGAGCAGAAACTGTGGAACTCCTGACCAACTCCATGAAGAGGCTTAATAGCTCAGCAGTGAAGGCCGCGAGGAACTATACTATCAACGCCGCTACCGATATTACCGGTTTCGGCCTGGCGGGCCATTCCGCTGAGATGGCGGAAGCGAGTTCGGTCACAATCGAGATCGCCCTCGACTCCCTTCTACCTTTTCCTGATGTACTGTCTCTGATCCTTGATGGAGTGACTACGGGGGGAGAAAAGGCGAACAGGCAAGACCTCACGGGCCGATATGAATTGATCGGAAGAGCGGAAAACGACCCGCTTCTTTCTCTCCTGTTTGATCCACAGACATCGGGAGGACTGCTCTTCTCTATCCCCTCCGAAGAGGAAAGGGCCCTTCTCGCGGACCTGCAAGACGCGGGATTGGACGAGAGTCGGTCGATAGGCAGGGTCCTCGAAAGGCGTGGTGAAAACCTGCTCAGGATTCGATGATTTCTCCTTATCTCAGGGATGATCCGCTCCATTGGAGGTTCCCGACCTGTCGTGTATGTCGAGAGATGATTTCGGTGAAGGGCTCCGCTTTATTCGTTCTCCTCGTCGGTTTGTCTCCGCTCGAATAGTCCGCAGGAATGTGTCAATGACCCGGGATCGAGGCAATGTTGATATTGCTTGACTTCCAGGGCTCGATATGCTAAATACAACCCCATGAATATCATGCGACAGGGGGCGGATATGATTGAACCGCAGGTGCGACCGATGAAGTGCGAGACGTCCGTGAAAAGGCTGAACGTGGTCCTCATCAAACCTTCCAAGTACGACGAAGACGGCTATGTTATCCGCCATATCCTCGGTGTTCTTCCAAGCAATACGCTGGCGTGTCTTGCCGCCCTTACCGAGGACGTGAAGAGAAGAAATGTACTCGGAGACGCTATAGAGATCAAAACCTTTCTGCTCGACGAGACGGTACATAAGGTAGACGTCAGGAAGATAGCCCGGAAGGGGAAGAAGAAAGGTGTTAAGACGGTTGTTGGTCTTGTCGGCGTGCAGACAAACCAGTTTGTGCGGGCGTACGACCTGAGTCTGCGGCTGCGAGAGGCCGGATTGGACGTCATCATCGGCGGGTTTCACGTCAGCGGCATGCTCGCCCTCGGTAAGGGCATCCCACGGGATATTGAGCAGCTTATGGACAGTGGCGTTTGCATAGTCGCTGGCGAGGTTGAAGATCACTGGGGCTCAATCCTCCAGGACGTAGTCTCGGGCAATCTAAAGACGATGTATAATTTCCTCGGTGATCAACCGGACATGCGGAAGCAGCCTGTTCCGCTCGTCAGCAGGAAGCATCTACGGCGATTTGTATTCTCGGATTTTGGAACGATCGACTGTGGGCGAGGCTGTCCATTCAATTGTGGTTTCTGCACGATTATCAACGTGCACGGTCGCAAGATGAGGTGCCGCGACCCGGAGGTGATCGGGAAGGCATTGAGGGAAAACTACAAGGCGGGCATTGATTACTATTTCTTTACGGACGATAATTTCGCCAGGAACAAGAACTGGGAAGCGATCCTGGACATGTTGATCGGTTTGCGTAGAGAAGAAGGGATCAAGATCGATTTCATGATCCAGGTGGATGTCCTTTCCTACAAGATAGAGAATTTTGTCGAGAAGGCGAAGGCCGCGGGCTGCACAAACGTGTTCATAGGCATGGAGAGCGTGAATCCCAGGAACCTTGAAGCGGCGGGCAAGACGCAGAACGTGGTGGACGATTTTGCCAACCTTGTCTCGGCGTGGCACCAGGCCGGAGTTTCCACGAACGTGGGCTATATCATCGGCTTCCCGGGGGACACACTCGAGTCGATAAAGGAAGACGTGGATACGCTCATCCACAAGATAAAGGTCGAACTCGCCTCATTCTTCATGATGACGCCCCTGCCTGGCTCGATGGACTATCTCAGGATGCTGGAGGAAGGTTCCTACATGGATCCGGATTACAATCGCTACGATTCTTTTCGAGAGACTTTCGACCACCCGAACATGAAAGACGGTCAATGGACAGAGGCGTATCGCTACGCGTGGGAGACGTTCTACAGTTTTGATAATATGAAGACGATCCTGAAAAACAGCAACGATCATAAGAAATACTGGGCTGCTATCTGGAAATTTTTCTGGTACAAGGGATCCACGGTAGTCGAGAAGAGCCATCCGATGATTACCGGATTTTTCCGCATCAAGGATCGCAGGATGCGCCGTTCTGGATATCAGATACAATCTGTAACGTCGCACCTGAGAATGCGAGTCCCTGAGATCTTCAGGCAGCTCGTGGGAATGATAAGGATATGGTGGGAGATTCAGGAACTCTGGCTCCAGACCCGCCCTCAGACATCCTTCGAAATAAGGATGGTTAAGGAATGGAAGCAGCTACGCGAAAGTATAGCGGATCGTCTCATGATACTCGAGTGGAAGGCCCCTCGGTTCAGATCCTTGCATCGGGTGAGGCGCGTTGTCCAGAGGGCTAACATCTTTTCTCTGAAGGGCATACGCAGCCGCGAAGACCTTAATCAGTTCTGGTTGAACGCCGTTCGCTGTCTCACCAACGGCAGACTCTACAGGATAAGGCCGATCAAGTTGATAGCAAACATGTTGAGGGATCTGCGGATATCATTTTTCTTCTTGAGATCGTTCACCAGTGGGATCGAGAGAGGAGAGCGGTACACTCCCGTCCAGAAGAGTAAACATGGAAATGACGGCAAGCCCACGGTAATAGCACTGTCGATACCCGGGAAGTTCGCGAGCCTGAAGAGGGCGATAGAGTCTTTTCTCCAGGAACTGGGGATTGACATTGTCAGTGACGAAGGGGAGTTCAACGATCTCAGCAATATCGAGCTCGGCGCGCCGGGGTCGGCGGGTGAAACCGCCGGGATTGTCAGGAGATACCTGGAGGGCCTCAAGGGGAAGGCGGATTTTGTCATCCTTCCGTTCACAGAGGAGTTGGATCACTTTCACGAGAACTTTGTGTCCGGTCTCTCGGACGTGGCCTGTGATGTCAGAGAAAAGCTCTCGAGGCTGCCACGGATCATCAGTTTTCCGGTCCTTCCGGAGGGGCCTCGATCCTTCGGCGACAATCTCGTCGGGCTGGGGCTCTGCTTCACAGATGATATGGCAAGGGTAGTTGCCGCGAGCAAGAAGGTATCCTCTATCGCGTGATTTCTGTCGCGGAAAGTCACTATTGACGTTTACTGTTCTGTCCCGTTCACACGAAGGCTGATGCTGGCTTGCCTCCAATGAGCAAAGGAAGCTAACGCTGCCGGACACTGTATTGGAACTCAACAAGCGGGAGTGTGCCATGAAAAAGTACTGCGTCGTTGTTCTGTTGTTATTCCTGGTCTCGGCCTCATATCAGGGATTGATGTACGCCGATGAGGAGCAGGCGTCAGGCCCCTGGTCCTCGAGCGCCGGGCTCGGTTTCACGGCCACGGGCGGCAACTCGGATGTCACCAACCTGGCCCTGACCTTTCAGGTCGTCCAGGACCTCGGGACAAGGAAGTGGGGATCATACGCCAATATGACTGTCTCGACGACCGATGGAGATAAAACCGCTAACAGGGGGAGCCTCAAGTCGCAATATGACTTCTTTCCGACCGATCGCTTTTTCTACTTCGGGAAGGTCGGGATCGAATACGATAAGTTCACGGACCTGGATCTCCGGACGTCTCCCGGCGCCGGTATAGGGTACGTTGTGGTGCAATCTGACGTATCCAGACTCTCTGCGAGCGCAGGGTCGAATGCCGTCACCGACAAGTTCTCTGACGGGAACAGCGAGACAAAAGGAGTACTCTCAATGTCAGAGGAACTCTCCTTGAATATCACATCCGCGGCGGCGCTTTACCAGAATATCAATGTACAAAGCAACTTCGAGGATTTCGGTGATTATCTCCTCGAGGCGGAGCTATCACTATCTGCGAAGGTCTCTGACCAGGTTTCGATGAAGGCGAGCCTGCTCGACAAGTATGACAGCGATCCCTTCTCCGACCTGCTCGAGAAGAACGATATCACCTTCATCACCTCCATAAACGTCACCATGTGACTTTGGCTGAGAGGCCAGAAGTAGAGGTGTGTCATATCTTGAGTGCGGCATCCGTTTGAAGCTACATTTCTTGACATGCACGCCTGTACAGGGTATCTTTAAGCCCTCAAGGAGAACCCCCCTCCCATCCCCCTGGATGCTGACGATGGGCGTTCAGCGTTTTTTGCGTTGCAGGCTCAGTCTCATAGCGTGATATTGCCGGAGACCTGCGGAGAACGGGAGCATGAAGTTTCCTCATCTTATTCTTCACGAGACCTGATCGGAATGCCACGGGTCAAGGCCATCTACCAGATCCTTCCAGTGGTATTCCTACTGCTCTTCCTGCCTGGCTTATCAGCCGGAGAAGAAGTCTGTTTTGAATGCCATGGCGAGCGCGACTTCGTCGTCGATAAGGACGACGGAGAGGTTTCCCTGTTTGTCGACAAAGACGTTTTCAGCTCTTCCATTCACGCTGATATAGGGTGCACATCCTGTCATGAAGAAGTGGACCCGGATGATCTTCCGCACGATGAGAACCTGCCTCCAGTCGACTGTTCCGGATGTCATGACAGGATTGCCCGGCGTTACGCAGTAAGCCTGCACGGGCAGGCGCTCAGCCAGGGAAAGCACCTTGCTCCGTCGTGCACTTCGTGTCACGGGGCGCATGACATCCTCCCCGCATCAGATCAGAATTCCAGGACATACGTGATGAACATCCCATCTCTGTGCGGTGCGTGTCACAAGGAGGGAACGCCCGTTTCGCAATTGGGAACGGCCGTGGAACATCACGTACTTCAAGATTATTCCCAATCGATTCATGGTAACGGGCTGTTCAAAAGGGGGTTGATTGTAACGGCGGTGTGCACGAGCTGTCACTCTTCACACGACATCCTCCCGCACGAGGATCCTCGGTCGACTATCAATCGCAATAACATCGCAAAAACCTGCATGCAATGCCACGCTCAAATCGAGAGGGTCCACCTCAAGGTGATCCGCGGGGAGTTGTGGGAGAAAAGTCCACATGAGATCCCGATATGTATTGATTGCCATCCGCCGCATAACGTGCGAAAGGTCTTCTACGAAGAGAGTTTTTCTGACGAATTGTGCATGTCGTGCCATGAAAACGAGGATTTGCAAACGGTAGTGGACGGGGAAGAGATTCCGCTCTTTGTAGACCTGAATGAGTTCAGGAACTCGGCGCACGGAACGAATTCCTGTATCAAATGCCACAACAACGTCAGCGTCTCGAATGATCCGGTGTGTCTCAACAGCGGCAAAGTCGATTGTTCGATATGCCACTCCAAGCAGGTGGAGGATTACCAGTCGAGTCGTCACGGCGTCTACTTCGCGGAGGGCAACCCGATAGCCCCTTATTGTACAAATTGCCATGGCGTTCACAACATGAAGAAGAAGAATGAACTCGATTCTCCGACCTTCTCACGGAACATCCCCGACCTGTGTGGCAAGTGCCACAGAGAGGGACAGAAGGCCGCTGTGGCTTACACCGGGAAAGAGCATGATATTGTCCGAAACTACACGATGAGCATACACGGAAAAGGATTGCTGCAGAGCGGACTCCTGGTCACCGCCACCTGTGTCGATTGCCACACCGCTCATCACGAGTTGCCCGTGACGGATCCAGAGTCGTCGGTCTATCCGGATAATGTTGCCGCCACATGCGCGAAATGTCATCTCGGGATCTACGAGGAGTACAAGAAGAGCGTTCACAGCAGCCTGGTAACCCAGACCGACAAGACACTGCCAGTCTGCAAGGACTGCCACCTCTCGCACACGATACAGAGGGTCGATCTGCCTTCCTTCAGGCAGGGGATTCTCGATCAATGCGGTAAATGCCATCTTGACGTCGCCGAGACTTATTTTGAGACAATTCACGGTAAAGTGTCGAAACTCGGGTCAACGAAAGCAGCCAAGTGCTATGACTGCCACGGCGCGCACAACATTCTCCGTCCATCCGATCCCAATTCAACGCTGTCCAGAAAGAATGTTGTTGCGACGTGCAGAAAATGTCATCCAAATTCCAATCGAAAATTTGTGGGATATCTGACTCACGCGACACACCACAACAAAGGGAAGTATCCCATTCTCTATTATACATTCTGGTTTATGACATTCCTCCTCATCGGAACCTTCTCCCTCTTTGGCGCGCACACGATCATGTGGATACCAAAGGCGATAAAGGAACGACGTGCAAAGGGGAGAGTACGTTACGATCCGAACGCGACCTTTTATGAACGGTTCGACCCCTTTACCCGATTCACACACGTGCTGGTTATCCTCAGTTTTCTTTCCCTCGCGATTACGGGGATGACGATCAAGTTTTCCGGAGTAGGAGTCTTTCAGACCCTCTCGAGGGCAATGGGTGGATATGGGGTGACCGGCTATGTTCATCGTTATGCGGCGGCGGTAACGTTCATATACTTTGCTCTCCATATCGCCTATCTGATACGGAGGAAACGCCATCTCAGGATGTCGTTGAAGGAGATGCTCTCAGGGGAAGACACCCTTATGTTCCGAAAGGTTGATCTGTTTGAGTGCGGCCAGACGATCAAATGGTTCCTTGGCCTCGGTCCACGTCCGAATTATGGAAGGTGGACGTACTGGGAGAAATTTGATTATTTCGCCGTTTTCTGGGGCGTTGCCGTCATCGGGAGCAGCGGACTATTGCTCTGGTTCTCCGAGTTTTTTACAAGAATTGGTTTCCCGGGCTGGTTCATCAACGTCGCCACCATTATCCACAGTGATGAAGCACTTCTGGCGACCGGATTCATCTTCACCATCCACTTTTTTAACACGCATTTCCGTCCGGAGAAATTCCCGATGGATCCGGTCATTTTTACTGGTAAAGTACCTCTGGAAGAACTGAAAGAAGACAGACCGCGAGAATACCGTAGAGCCATCAGGACTCGTTCAATCAGGAGGAAACTGGTGGAGCCTCCTCCGAAATGGTTGAGAAGGGGTGCGAAGATCTTTGGCCTTTCCTGTCTTTCTGCAGGCATTATTATTATCTTATTAACGATTTATTCGATGATTTTTCTCTATCGGTAGGATGAATATGAGACAGACCGGCCTCAGGCCGGGGTCATCCCGGCGAGCGTGTTGTCAACTTGATTCTACCGGCGGTTTTACAAGGAAACGGAGGGGATATGGACATCACTAAAGAGGGATTGATCGACGAGCTCAACTGTGACATCGAGAATGAATATGCCGCGGTGGTACAATATGTCCAGCACTCGTCGGTCATAACAGGTGTACAGTATGAATCCACGAAGAAGGAGCTCCTGCTGCACGCGGGGGAGGAGCTGCAGCACGCGACGATCCTGTCGGAGCAGGTCGATTTTCTGGGAGGCATACCTGCGACTGATGTTGGAGAAGTGGAGGTTTCCACCGACAGCCTTGGGATGCTCAAACTCGATCTCAAGCGAGAAGTGAAAGCTGTTGACAGGTACAAGGTGCGGATTGAACAAGCCGAGTCGCTCAGGGAATATGGATTGCGCCGCATCCTGGAGGACATACTGGTTCAGGAAGAGGAGCACAAGAGGGACCTGATTTCGGCGACAGAACAGTAGCCTCGTCTCAGGCTTGCAAGAGAGGCTTCCTTCCAGATATGAGGAGTCTAACCATGGGAACAGCGAACTGTGCTATGGGAGTGCCTGCAAGGTATGCTGGCATGTTTCTCACATGTTTGATGGCCTTTACGCCCTTACTCCGGGCCGGGACCTCTGATGAGACGGATGCTGGAAATGCGTATGCCATGGGGGCGGGGAAAGATATCAGAGAGAAATGTCAATCGTGCAGAATAACGATGGTTACGAAGGAAGTTATCTCAGGTCGGCTGCACGATGTCTCATATGACTCGCTCGGTGTTATGACAACCAGGCGAACGGGAAAGGGACCCTTCGGAGGTGATGCCTACTCCTCCTTCCTGGAAACGGTCCCCCTGGATGATGTTTCATCGGTCGAATGCGGGGACCCCGTATGGGACGGCGCGGTGTGGGGTTTTGTCGTGGGGGGTCTCCCGCTCGCCTTCATGGGGGCGCTGATCGCGAATGCGTTGAAGGAGCCGGGCTACGAGTACGACAACAATATGACTCTGAACGGGGCGGGAATCGGATTGGGTATCGGCGGCACCGCGGGGCTTCTCGTTGGATTGTTCTTTGACTCCGCAACGGGGAGCCGCGAGAAGGAGATAGCCAAAGAGAGACTCGTGCGGGAATGGACAGGATACTGATAGACGATGCCGAAAGGGTGGACATGGCGGATACCGCGAAGCTCATGAGAGTCGTTTCCTGATATGGCTTGACATCCTCCCGTGTTTAACGATATTCTGGGTCAGCGATGTGCACGGATGCTTCTGCGCGGCTGGCCCTTTCCAGATGCGGGAAGCGGTCTTGTGTCTGATGCGGTGTGTTCCTGTTTACCCCTGGAATACGATCAAATGTTCAACAGGAGGAGGGATTTGATGATGCAAAGAATGTGTGTCGGACTTGCGCTGGTGTTTGTGTTCGCTCTGGCAAAGGTGAATGCCACCCGCGGTGAGAACGTTGATTCGAAGACGGCCGAAGTCGCCTTTCAGACTACAGAACATCCCGAGCATCCGGATGAGGCGGAGCACCCGGAAGAAGCGGAACATCCGAAAAAGAAAAAGGTTCCGGTCACGATCGAAGGAGTGGCTCTCTACCTCGAGGGATACGTCGCGGAGAAGGCCGCCGAAGGGGACGGGTGGATGAAGATCCCTGATGAGAAGACGGGAAAGGACCTGAGCCTCAGGCTCGACAAGATACATCGCGACAGATTATCAAAGACGGATGAGGGGACATATTTCGTCTGTGCCGACTTCAAGGAACGCGGTGGGAAGATGTACGATCTCGACTTCTGGGTCAAAGAGACCGACAAAGGATTATCGGTAACGGAGACCACGGTTCACAAGGAAGAGGGTGTGCGGCGCTACACGTGGATAGAAAACGATGGTGTATGGAGCAGAAAATATCCCTCAACCGAATAGGGGTCATCGAGCCTTGATATATGGTTGTGTAGTCGGACCAGGAGGACAGCGCACCTTCTGGTCCTTCTCCTCTTGACCTGATCACTTTGTCGGGCACTACTTCGCCGGCCCCCCGGGCCTGCGACATGAAAGGGGGTTTTAACCTTCGGCGGCTTTTTGCTCCCAGAACTCCTCGGTTCTGCCGGAGAGGTGGAGGCATCGGAGGGCGATGATAGCGTTGGCCCCGCGGGCGGTCCATTCCATGCCCGATTGCTTGAGGCGCTTGCCCACCACCGTCTTACAGCCCGCTTCCACCACCCCCGATCCCACGAACAGGCCCTGCTCCCGGAACTCGCCATAGCGCATCCTTGAAGTGTTATTCCGGAAGTAACCGATCTGCTTTTGGGCATCATCCCTTTGATTCTTGTTTTTCGGCAAAAGCTTTTCCGCCCTGGCAATGATCTTGTTCACCTTGCCCTCATCCAGCCAGGTGCGGAATTGCATCTCCAACTTGTTGAATTCCTTTGTGCCCTCAGCGCGCGCGGATCCGGGGCGAGGTGGAGAAGGCGATCATGGAGTCGAACGTCCCGGCCTACCAGGACCTCCTCGTATTCATCGGCGACCGGTACGTGCACGCCGCCCGGGAGGATGTCGGCGCCTGGTCGATCCCGGACGGCGAGGCGCGGTACCGGTTCGCCATCCGGAACTACACGACAATGGATATGACGCCCGAGGAGATCCACCAGGTCGGGCTCCGGGAACTCGATCGGATCCTGAACGAGATGGAGGAGATCAAAAAAGAGGTCGGTTTCCGGGGGAGCCTGCCCGAATTTCTCGACCATCTCCGCACCGACCCCCAATTCTATTATTCTTCGCCCGCCGACCTGATGGAGGGATTCCGGGATATCCTCCGGGTAATGGACGAGAAGATGCCGCTTCTCTTCGGGCACCTCCCGAAGGCGGCCTACGACCTGAAGGAGATCGAGACCTACCGGGCGAAGGCGGCTCCGGCGGCCTACTACTACTCGCCGCCCGAGGACGGCTCCTGGCCCGGCTATTTCTACGTGAACACCTACCGGCTCGACAGCCGGCCGAAGTACACGATGGAGGCGCTCGCCTACCACGAGGCGGTCCCGGGTCACCACCTCCAGATCGCCATCGCGCAGGAACTCGATTCGCTACCCGATTTCCGGCAGCACCACGGTTTCACCGTCTTCGTCGAGGGGTGGGGGCTCTATTCCGAGGGCCTGCCGGCCGAGGTCGGCCTCTATAAGGATTCCTATTCGCGCTTCGGGCGCCTCACGTTCGACGCCTGGAGGGCGAGCCGGCTGGTCGTCGACACCGGGATCCACGCGCTCAAGTGGGACCGCCGGCAGGCGATCGATTTCGTGACCGACAAGACGGCCCTCTCCGAGCACGATATCGTCTCCGAGATCGACCGGTATATCGCCTGGCCGGGAAGGCTTCCTGATCGATTAACTGCGCCGGCCTATTTCCGCACCACC
>CAZOAR010000004.1:0-79295 GCA_964577985.1 uncultured Gemmatimonadota bacterium
GGGAAGAAATGCTCCTCCTTCAGATAGCGACGGGTGTGCTTCGAGATCAGGAGGTGCTTTTCGGCGATCAACTCCTTGAAGATCGGCAGCGCCGGGAAATCCTCCTTTGGTTCTATCCCCTCGATCAGGCGGTAGGTCATACCACAGATCTCGTTATCGAGGACCAGTTTTTCCAAGCTCTGGCAACTTTCGAAGTCGAGCATGCCGGGACCGGATATGTTATTGATCCCGGCCAGAGCGGCCAGTGTCGCGCCCATACCGCTTTCGAGCCCCGCCTGCGCGTCCAGCTGTTTGGCATCGCTGAGCGAGATATATGCCTGCGTCGGAAGACCCAGATGTTTTCCTATCTCATTATACGCACAGTCGATCATCATCGTCTCGACCGCCCCCATCGGTGTCGTCTCGTAACGGACATCGAATATGGCGGGCGATCCACCGTAGAGAACGGGCGTCCCCGGATTTGAGAACTGGCTTATGACTATCCCGCTCAAGGTCTCGGCGGTGTGCTGAATCAGTGTACCGGTCAACGTCACCGGCGCCATGAACCCTGACAGGGGCATCGATATGTATTCAACCGGGATCGAGTATCTCGCGCAATCGACGACATTCTGAGATGTCACATCGCTCCACTTCAACGGAGAGGTAGGGCAGCAGGAGAATATCGTCAGTGGTTTCTCCCGGAGATTTTCTTCCGTCCCGCGAACCGCGAGCTGAAGATCCTTCATAACCGGGAAGGCGTCGATCGTGAATGTGCCGGTAACCACCGGCTTCCTGCCGTATAGGAGGCTCAGATAGAGGCGGTAGCTGTCTGAGATCTCTTCATGGACGTCAGCCGGTATGAAGGCGGTACTCTGCGATGCGATATGCTCTAATTGGTCGACCAGCTTGACGTACGCGACATAGTCGTCCGTGGAAGGCCTCCGCATCTCCCGCGCGTCGTAGTCGAGTATGTTCAGGGCGGCTGATCCTGGTGTGAAATAGACGTTGTTTCCCGAGAAATCGTGGGTCTCCCCGCCGTGGACGTCGAAGAGTCCGAATGAGCCGGGAGCTCGTTTCAGCGCTTCTTCAACGATCGATTCGGTAAGGATTGCCCGGTTCGTACCGGCCTCGACCCGCGCGCCGTGATCGGATAACATCGATAGAACACCACCGTTGTTTATCTCGACACCCAGGGTACAGAGGATAGTGACCGCCTCAGAGACGATCTTCTCTACAAGCTCCTCATCCAGAAAACGTATTATCGGTCTCAACATCTTCTCCTTGTGACGAAAGGGCATAGAGCCACCATCTTGTCTTCTGCCGACTCCCGGATCCTGTGCTCCTCTGGAAATATATCTTCATCATCGCGCCGTCCCGGGTTATTATCTTGTACCAGTGTTTACGCACATACTTCTCGCTGCTGCCCCCGCGGCAGGGAGAGGTCTCTTTCCATTCCCCGCAGACCCTCTCGATAGTGTATCGCTCGCCGCGCCAGAAAAACCTCCCGGGCAACCCGGGTTCCCCCATCATCATTCTGGAGGTGTCGATCTCATCGACGTCGGGCTTTATCGGTTCGGCGATGAATTGGTCCATTCCTTCACTCCTGGTGTCTTTCATTGCCGTCCTCGACGGTCGACGCGCGGTAGACGATCATCAATCGCGGTCGATGAAAAGATAGGTAAACGAACCCTTTGCGACAAGCCTGCCGGACTGGGTGACATCTACTTCACTCACGCCCACATTACGGCCCCTGCGTATTACCTTTGAGCGGGCTATCAAGGGCTCCTGACCAGCCAGAGCCGGTCTGAGAAAGTTCATCTTGAATTCTATGCTCGTCATCAGATGCCCTCTGTCGATATCGGAGATAAAAGCGTTTACGGCCGCATTATCAGCAATAGCGCTGATAACACCTCCCTGAACGACACCTTCTTCCTGCAGATAATCAGGGAGCACTTCCATCGAAACGGTGACCCCTTCGGCAGACCGGGAGATGAGTTGAAACCCGAAATGCCTGTTCACTGGCGCCTTCGAGTAGAAGGACCTTAACTTGTCGATCTCTTCCATCTCCAGGTATTCCTGCTCCTCCCTCTTAAGACTCCGTACCGCAGTCGATCGCCCCCGTGACCAGCCCGGCCGCTATCGATTGTACAACTGTACCCAGAAACCACGTGAGAGCCATGTGGTGTGGAATATCCATCACGGAGTATGTGCCATAGCCCATCGAGACTCCCATCCCGACACCGAACCAGGCACCGTATTTCACGCCCTGACATATACCCTTCTCGCCGAAGAAGAGCGAATAGATCGAGACGAATGTCACAGCGGTTATCAACGTAGTAATGTGCATCAGGCCCTGCTTCATCTCTTCCATCGGCCTCCAGAGATGCGCCGTTGCCGCGTAGCTGGGGGCGAGTATCAAGCCGTGAATAATGTAATCCAGCACCGACCAGGTGACAAAGACAGCCAGAATCGCAAGAATTCTCTTTTTCATCTTGAAGATCCTCCCTCTTTGTGACGGGGCCTGTGAAACGGCAGACACCAGGACCCTTGAACAGTTCAGGGCAGCTCAGCCGGCTGCCGTTCATAGCGCTCGTAATAACCGATCAGCCGACCATCAACGCCCCGTACAGCGCGCATGTAGATTCGACGTTCTTTGCCATCTGCAATTATCCGTTCGCTTTCACCCCCCTTCATCGCCTCCAGTATCTCTGTCATGAGCTCCTGTGAGCCTTGATTGTGGCATTCCAGTAGTGATTTTCCAGGCAATCCCTCGCCCTCCTCGTAGTGGGCGACCGCCGCCTTGTTCATGTAGCGGATTGTATGACTTGTGTCAGCGAACAGAATGGGTTCCGTTACACTGTCGAGAATCGCTTCCAGCATGTCCCTGTCCACCGTTTCCGTCACCTTTCCTGAGACTCGCATCTTTCGGATCCGATTATCAAGGCGTTATCACCACCCGGAAATCCTCGTTGTAACGCTCCAGATTGTCCAGTGCGACGTTGATGTCGCCGGCGGCGAGTGGCACACTGCGTGAGATCACATCGGCGAGAACCAGGTCACCCTTCTCGACCCACTCCATGAGTCGTGGAATCTCCCCGGAAACATGATCTGAGGCGCCTATTATCTCAGCCTCCCTGCTCAATAAGTCCTTATAAGGATCTATCTTCAGCTCGTGTCCGTCAAGTCCCGCGACGACTGCCCTCCCGGATACCGCAAGGGATCTGACCGCCTGCTCCATGGTGAGGGAAAGGCCAACCAGCTCCAGCGCTACATCAACCCCCAGGCCATTCGTGTGCCGGATGATTTCGTCGACGGGATCCAGGGAACACGCGTCGATGGGAATCGCTCCATAACGCTCCGCCATTGCGAGCTTATCCGGGTTGATTTCCACCGCAAACACCCGCTCTGCATCTACTAGGCGGGCCAGTTGCACGGCTGATACGCCAAGACCACCCAGTCCCCAGACCGCAACGGTCTCACCCGGTCTGACACGACTTTGATTCAGCGCGTGCAGAGCCGTAGCCGCAGAGCACATCATTATCGCGCCCTGGTCAAAGGGAATGGCATCGGGCAACTGGCGGACGCTTCGTTCCGGGACACATATATACTCGGCGTAGCCCCCATCGAGCTGTTTGCCTATCATCAATCCCGACGTGCAGGATTGTTCCTTCCCGGCATTACAATAAACACAATTCCCACAGGTGGCAAGGTAATGAAGACAAACGCGGTCGCCCTTCCCCGCGGTTGACACGCCTTTGCCTGCTTGTTCCACGACGCCCGCCACCTCGTGTCCCAGAGTCAGGGGCAGCCGCCTGGTACCAAGTTTTCCCGCTCTATAGTGAACATCAGAGTGGCATATCCCTGCCGCCTTAACGCGCACAAGCACATCACGATCGCCAACCCCGGGTATATCGATATCCCGCTCCTCAAGAGGTCGCCCGTACCCCACAAGCTGAACCGCCTTCATAGCCCCCCTTCCTTATGACTACCAGATGTCAAAGCTTACCCGGCCGACGGGCTTTGTCAAGACTTGTGCCGCTATCTCCCCCGATAGACCATCTTTCGCTGTTCGAGGACTCTTCCCCCCTCCAGACGGAGGATGTATATTCCGGGAGGCAGATCCAGGCCGTTATCATCTTTTCCATTCCAGACAACGACGCGTGCGCGGTCGATGTCCCCATCCCAGAGATCCCGGAGCAGCCGACCCCTGAGATCATATACCTTCAGGGTCGTCCGGACCAGGTGGCCGTTATCTTCAAGACGTTCCCTCATGGCGGGGGTTGAAGCATCGAGAAGGATACTGGTCGCTCCACTGAAGGGATTCGGGTAGTTCCTCAGCAGACAGGCATCTCCGTCATCGTGTTCTCCCCGGCCATGATCATCACCACCAACGCTGACGCTCGAAGAACTGTTCGTTGTTCCCGGCGTACCCATGTCCCCGTCACCGTAGCTTTCCGAAGACAGGACCCAATTGCCCCCGGCGCCATTGTCGAAAAGATCCTCGACGAACTCCAGCGATTTGCCGCTTCCATCAGGCCAGTCGCCGCGCCCGTAAGCTACACTGTCGACAACCGCGCCCGTTTCATCCAGGAGGACTATTTCGTCTTCACCATTGGAGAGCGTAATGCCATCATAGACATGGTCGGTGGCATAGCCGCCGTTGACTGTACGATCGCTCTCTCTCCCGAGAACAAAATAGGCCCCCGGCGCTATGGTCACTGCACTATCACTCGGAAACTCGTAATGGTCTCGTCCGCTGTCCCGGATGACCCATCCGCTCAGATCAACAGAAACTTCTCCATCGTTATGGAGCTCGAACCATTCACCATCGCTGTCCGGGACCATGACCGGATCCTTCATGATCTCGTTGATAATGACGGAAGATAAGAGATCAGCACGGCAGAGTGTAAAAACGAGGGGAAGGAGAATCGAGAAGCGAATCATGGTCCACATGGCTGCCTCCTTGTGGCTGGATGGTTTGGCGTCGCGGAACGATTCCGCGACCGGCGGGGGAAGAGGCAGAGATACGGCCTTCGCCACCTGGGGGCTGGTCCGATGATTCATCGAGAAGAGGACGAGCGATGGCGATTCCTGTCCGTAAGGGAGGCAGAGAGACAAAAGGGAGCAGGTCCCCGCCGGCAGCGGGGACCCTTCCGGGCGCGCGCGTCAAGTCCTGGTAAATGGACACTCGCGAGCACGCCCGGAGTGAGGGGATAGACTGATTGTGTCGAGGAAATCGACGGGGCGTACTGCAGTACGCCCCTTTTTCACAGAGTGGTGACGATCGTTACGTCGAATCGAACCACCTCTGCCACTCCCTTGATGTTCCCGGAGCCTTCCGGAACGTCAAAGGAAAGTTTGGTCTGGTATTGCATAACTCCCGCATTGAACAGGTCAAGTATGCGTGAGTCGCCGGTAATGGTCAGCTTCGTTGTATCAACCATGGCGCCGTTGAGGCTCATGTCCTCTGAGACAATCGGGGGCGTGCCGAGAGGATCCTCGTCGAGGGCAGCGAGATAGGCCGCGTAATTCAGATCCACCGTTCCTGAATCGTTCTGGAATTCGATATATGTGACGATTTCCACCGACTGAATCTCGTTGACGTCGACCATATCTCCGGAAAAATCAATACTGTCCGGGTCGGAAGTCAGAGCCTGGCTTCCAGGAACGCCGGGCACGTCATAAGGCATTGTTGTCTGGGAGGCATCAAGATACTGGAGAAGATCGATCTTGATGGTTCCGGTCGTCTGGCTGTCACACCCCGACAGGGCCAGAGACACGATTAGAAAGAGCATCAGACGTTTTATCTTCACGGTTCCTCCTGCCTGTTTTCTGGTTTGACCCGGGACTACATCCCGGATCCTCAACGAATGCATACTGGCAAGATACATGCCTCCTCCCGTCCTGTACCGATACGCAGGCTACCCCTACCCTATAACATACTGGCTGATATGAGGTTGGGCGCCTTTTGCGCCACGTTGCTGAAACGTTTCGTCAGTCGACGAGCTCGTCCTGATATCCGAGGCTATGCACTTTTTCCACGATCCCGTAACCATTTTACGAAAACGACGTTGACAAATCCCCTCGGTTCTTTCATCTTTGGTCAACAATCCTTCCGGGAATATACAACCACATTCTTCCCGATGTCAAGAAAAGCGGCGGCTGTGTGCGCCAGTAACCAGCGAGGGCAGGAGATGACAGACAAGGCTGACTTCATTGAAGCGGCACGGGCAATCAAGTTTTCTATCGCTGTTGCCAGCGGCAAGGGTGGTGTCGGCAAATCGACGGTATCTGCAAACCTTGCCGTATCACTCTCCCGTCTTGGGAAAAAGGTAGGGCTTCTGGACGCGGACATCTACGGGCCGAACATCCCCCGCATGCTCGGGATCGAAAACGAACACCCGGAAGGAGTCGCTGGAAAGATCATCCCTGTCGAGCGATACGGTCTCAGGATAATGTCTCTCGGGCTGATCACAAGGCCGGATCAGGCAGTGATCTGGAGGGGACCTCTGGTGGGAAAAGCCGTGAGACAAATGCTCCAGGATGTGGAATGGGGAGAACTCGATTACCTCATCATAGACCTGCCCCCCGGGACTGGTGACGCGCAGTTGACAATTTCGCAAAACCTGTCGCTCACCGGAGCCGTCATGGTGACAACACCGCAGGCCGTGTCGCTGTCAGACGTGCGCCGCGGTATAGTAATGTTTCAGAACGTACACGTCCCCATCGTGGGAATCGTGGAAAACATGGCCTACTATACATGCCCGTCGTGCGGAACGAGGGAGGAGATCTTCCCCGGAAACGAGGCAGGAAAGCTGACCACAGATTTCTCGATAGACCTTCTCGGCAGGATCCCCATAGACCCCGGGGTGTCCTCAGGTGGAGATTCCGGAGAACCGGCGGTGGTCTCGGATCCTGACGGAGTGGTGGGAAAGGTCTTCAAAGACATTGCGGGGGCGGTGGTCGATTTCTCAAAGGGCGGTTCGATCGTGAATGATACTCCAGCCGACTGAATTGAGCCACCGGTCGGGTGGCCCGATATTTCAAGATCACCCATCGAAGCCACGAAACGACGCAGCCGACACACTGACTCGAATGAGTACTACCTCCCACCCATCAGGATGGAAGCACCGCTGAAGAACGTTCCGGCCACGGCGGCGGTCAACAGGCACGCCAGCGTCGCGGCCAGCAGGGCCCTCGGCCCTATCCTCGTGAGATCAGAGGTGCGGGAGGGGGCGAGCGCGGAGATCCCTCCGACAAAAATCGCCAGCGACGCTACATGTGCGAATCCGCAGAGAGCGTAGGTGGCTATGACAATAGAACGTTGATGAACTATGGCGCCTGAACCGATGGCCGAGGCCAGATCCATATACGACTGGATCTCCGTCACCATCAGGCGTTCGCCGATAATATCGGAAATGATCTTCGCATCGGCCGCTGGTATCCCTATGACGAGGGTGAAAGGGTAGAAAACGATGCCCGCTATCGCCTTCAGAGACCACTGAAAATCCCATCCCGCTACGTGATTGACCCATCCACCCGCATAGCCGATAAACAGGTCACACAGTGCTACGAGTCCGAGAAACGCGATAAGCAGAGCGACAATCCCGACAACAAGTTTGACTCCATTGTTCGCCCCGTTGATAATGGCCTCTATCCAGTTTGCTTCATCCGGAGGAGACTGCCGGATGTCAACGCCCATGGTGACAGGAGATCCTTTCTCAGGAAGAAGCAGTTTGGACATTATCACGGCCGCCGGCGCTGACAGTATAGATGCCGAGACCAGGTGCCCCGCGATATTCGAGAACTCCTTTCCCAGGAGCATGACGTAGAGAGCGAGTACGCTCGACGCAACGGTCCCCATGCCGGCCGTCAATATAGTACAGAGTTCGGAGGATGTCATCTCCCGCAGATAAGGCCTGACGGTCAGTGCGGATTCGATCCCTACAAAGATATTGCTCGAAGCGCACATCGCTTCCGCGCCGCTTATCCGCATCAGTCTCGAGAAGACGAAGGAGAAACAGCGGATAATCCTCCCCATGATACCGAGATAGTAGAGGAGACCCATGAGGCTGGCAAAGAAGATCACCGCGGGCATCGCCTGGAAGGCCAGGAAAAAGCCGAGAGATTCCTCTCCTTCCGGGCCGGTCATGCCGGGTGGTAGTGCCAGCCTTCCGAAGAGGAATCGAGCCCCGGCGCCCGCGCTGTCGAGGACCTTCACGACCGCATCGTTTATGAAGAGGAAAAGCCTCGTCCCCGGCGGAAAAAGGAAGATCAGAGAGGCGAAGGCGAACAGTATAACGAGGCCCCATGTTATGAGCCGCCAGTTGACGCTCCGTCTGTCGGCGGATACAATCCAGGCGAACGCGAGGAGTAGAAAAACTCCCATGAAACTGATCAGGTTATAGGTCTCCAGCTCGCGACCTCCAGGTTGTCATCCAGTCCGACCCTCGCGCAGGCTGATTCTTGCGTCTACTCCTCGCGCCCCTCTCTTTCCGGGCAGGACGATGAAGGGGTTGATGTCCGTCTGGGATATCTCTGGAAAATCTGTGACAAGCTGTGCGAGACGTCCGATCGCCTCGGCGATAGCCTTGAGATCCGACGCCCTCTGGCCCCTGACTCCTTCCAGGATACTGTAGCCACGGATGCTCCTGATCATCTCGTCCGCGTCAACGTCTGTGACGGGAAGAATCCGGAACGTCACGTCCTTGAGATGCTCCACATATATTCCGCCGAGTCCGAACATCAGCAGCGGACCGAAAGAGGGGTCGAGGGTAGTGCCCAGGATCGTCTCCTGCCCCCCGTCCACCATCTCCTGAACCATGTATTTTCCCCCATATCTTCCCTTCTTCAATCGGGCTCTCAGCTTCTTGAACTGCTGGAAAGCCTTTACCATCTCTCCGTCATCCCGTATACCGAGGACTACTCCTCCCACGTCTGTCTTGTGTGAGACATCAGGATCGGCAATCTTGAGCGCAACCGGATAGCCGATCTCTTCGGCGGTCGCAACGACTTCCTCCAGTCCCTCGACGACGCTGAAGCGTGCCATCGGTATACCATAGGCCTCGAGTACCCGGTAAGATTCCTCCTGGGTGAGATCGACCCGCCCGGATGCCGACACACCCTTGAGGACCTTCCTGACGGTGGCTGAGTCGACCCGAGAATTGACGACCTTACCCCGGGGACGCTCCAGCCATCGCCTGTACTTGTCCATGAGACAGAGGGTCTTGGCCGCCGACTCCGGGAATGAATAGATGGGGATGATCTTCCCTTCTTTCCGATCGGAGTTCCCCAGGACCTGCTCCCGTCCCATGAAACACCCCAGCACTGTCTTGTCGCTCTCCTTTGTGGCGTTGTGTATTATGGTCGATATCTCGAGCGGATCTGTCGTAATCGGCGGGACGAAGATGACGAGAACGGCGTGGACGTTCTCATCTTTCAGGATAATCTCGAGAGCCTCCCTGTAACGCTCCGTGCCCGCGCTCGCGATAAGATCGATTGGATTCTGGGGTGCTATTATCGGAGGTAGTGTTCTCCTGAGTTTTCTTACTGTATCGTCCGTAAAGTTCGCGATGTGGAGTCCAAGGGTTTCACACGCGTCGACCGCCATGATGCCTGGTCCGCCGGCATTCGTGATGATAGCGACTCCGTTCCCCTTCGGAACCGGTTGATTGCAGAACGCCATCGCCAGATCAAAGAGTTCCTCAACGGAAGTAACCCTGAGAATTCCGCTCTGTTCGAACAGCGCTTCGCTCGCCACCTCCCTGTTCGCCATCGCGCCGGTATGAGAGGTTGCCGCCCTTATGCCGGACCTGGTGCGTCCAGCCTTCACCGCGATCACGGGCTTCTTTCTCGTGATCTCGCGTGCCAGACTGCTGAACTTCATGGGATTGCCAAAACTCTCGAGATACATCAGTATGAGTTCCGTGGCGGGGTCGTCCTTCCAGTACTCGATAAGGTCATTCCCCGAGACATCAACCTTGTTCCCGACACTTATGAAGTTTGAGAAGCCCAGGTTCAGTTCACGCGCCATGCAGAGAATAGCTTCGCCGAGCGCCCCGCTCTGTGACATGAACCCTATCTTTCCCTTTGTGGGCGTTGTGGCCGCGAACGTGGCGTTCATGCTGACAGCCGGCTCGGTGTTCACCACTCCCATGCAGTTGGGCCCCACGGCCCTCATTCCGTACTTCCTGAGGAGCTTGACGATCTTCTCCTCCGCGCGCGCTCCCTTGCCGCCTATCTCCTTGAAGCCCGCCGATATGATAACCAGGCCGCGAACGCCCTTCTTTCCGCAGTTCTCCACGACCTTGACAACTTCCGGCATAGGCACGACTACTATCGCGAGATCGACGCGGTCCGGCACGTCGAGGATCGAAGGATAGCACTTGATACTGTTGACCACGTCCGCGTTCGGGTTCACGGGAAAGAGCGTTCCCTTGAATTCATAATCCAGCAGATTATGAAGTATTTCCCTGCCGATCGTCCCGCGCCTTCTCGAAGCCCCGATCACCGCTATCGATTCTGGCTTGAATATGCTGTCAAGGCTTCTCGCCTTCCCCTTATCCTCTTTCATCATAGATTATCTCCACTCTCTTCTCCTCGTCCCGGCTTGATCCGAAAATCGTCCTGTTCCATCTGATTCCTCAGATGATCGTTCAACCCTGCGGTTCCGGATCGGGCACAGTTGAAACCCGCAAGCCTTGTCGCAAGTGTCATGGCCGTTTCGATGCTGCCTCCGCTCAGCCTTGAATAGAAGAACGCAGCCCCGAAGACATCGCCGCTACCTGTGGGATCCACCAACTCGACCTCTCCCGATGGTGGCATGTGGCGCTTGTGAGGTTTTCCCTTTTCATCCGTGTACCAGCACCACGATCCTTGCTTGCCGTCGGTGACTATAAGACAGGCTATGCGGTGTCCGCGACTCATCCGCCACAGATAATCCCCGGCGTCACAGGTCTCCCCTTCAGATCCAAGTATCGTGCAAAGTTCATCCCGGTTGACCTGAAGTGTGTCACACAGATCGAGCCACTCCTCCCAGCCCTCCGGTCGTCTCCTGTAGTGTCTGCCGCCCTCGTCAAGACCGAGCAGATAACTGTGCAGGTCGAGGTACACCGGAAGAGACACTTCATCCATCGTGTCCGAGAGGAGTTGCCGGTCCAATTCCCTTCCGGAAATCATGTTGATCAGGAGACCGTCGCATTCTCCAATCGAGAGGAGGTCTCCCCGCTTCAACGCGCTTACGCCGCCCGATGCCAGCTCCTCCCTCGTGTCCGGTCCGGTGTAGCGAAGCTCGACACGGTTGTTGGGCCCCTCATCCTCGAGTACCCCATCCCACGACATGTGCGGGACTTCTGCCAGAGCCATCCTGATCTTCTCGATGGCATCACTGCCGACGCGGACTATCGGTGAGACGAGATCGTCACTCTCCATCAACGAATCAACCGTCATGATGGAATATGCGATACCGCCGAGATCCTCGGTGACACCTCCCCGGTACCTGTGAACCGTGTCGAGCACGATCTGTCCGATCATGCCGATCTTAAGAGACAATTCCGCCTTCGATCTCTGCCTTGATAACTCCTACCGCCCCTATTATCCCGGCATCATCACCGAGTTCGGCCGGGACCACCCTCACCCCCTGTACCGCGGCGGGAAACGCCCTTCCCCTGACTTCATCGACCAGCGGGGCAAAGAGCATTTCGCCCGCCTTTATGACACCGCCGCTGATCACTACAAGCTCCGGGTTGATGATATTCAGGATGTTGGCCACGCCGACGGAAAGATAGGTAGCCGTCTCCACCATAATCTCTTTGCAGAATGAATCACCCGCAATTGCCTGCTGGTATACCGTCGCTGAGGTGATCCTGCTCAGGTCACCCTCCACGGCGCGTTTGAGAACTGTCTCCCGGCCGTCCTCAATTCCCTCCCTGGCCCTTGCGGCTATCGCTGTCGCCGACGCGTAGGACTCCAGACAACCGAGATTCCCGCAACTGCAACGCCGCCCGTCCACCTCGATCGTCATATGACCGATCTCCCCGGCCACGTCGGTCGCCCCGCGCCAGATCTCACCATGAATCACTATCCCACCTCCTACCCCGGTACCCAGCGTAAAGCAGACCAGCGAATCCATCCCGACGCCGGCTCCCTTCCACCACTCACCTATGGCCGCAGCATTTGCGTCGTTGTCGAGCGCCGCGGGAACGCCCGTAGCATCCGAGACCATGTCCCTCAGAGGGACGTCCCGCCATCCGAGGTTGTGGGTGTGGATTATCGTTCCCGATTTTGTGTCGAGAGGTCCGGGAGAGCCTATTCCTATCCCCAGCAGGGAGGAAGAAGATATCCCCTTCTCCCCGACCAGTCTTCTCACGATTTGGGAGATCTTCGCGACGACGTGATCTGGTCCCTTCTGGCCCTCGGTGGGGAATGCCTCTCTGCCGAAGAGAACGCCTTCACTGTCGGAGAGGCCGATCTTGGTGACGGAGCCACCGATATCGACTCCCATATAGTACTTATCCACTCTGTTTGACAAGGCTGCCCCTTTCTTACGCCCCTGTTCGTTTCATATCAACCCGACCTGCGGGTTAGATGACATCGGCCGGGACCGTCTTCCATCTTCGATGCTGCCATAGCCACTGTTCGGGATGAGCCCTGATCTGTTCCTCCAGCCTCGACGTAAATGTGCGGGTGAACGTCTCGACATCCTTCTCGAGATCTCCGGCCCGCTCGTACAGTATCGGCTCCACAGACAGCTCATAGCTGCCGTCGTCAGTCCTGATAACGAATGCCATGACGGCGGGCACGCCCTGACGAATCGACAAGACAGCGGGGCCCCTCGCGGTGGACGCCATCCTGCCGAAAAAAGGCACGAACACACCCTTCTCGCGCGCATCCTGATCCGCCAGGAGTACCACGATGTCATTCGCCTTCATCGCCTTGATCGCCCCCTTCACCGCCCTGTTTCGCTGGATCGTCTTCATCCCCGAAGTCTCCCGCATGTCGGAAATAAGTCTATCGATATACGGGTTGTGGATCCTCTGAACCACCACGCTGAGCGAGTATCCGAGACTCGCGAGACAGGCACCCCCCAGCTCCCAGTTGCCGAGATGAAACGTCACAACCAGCAATCCCTTGCCCTTGCTCAGTCCTTCATCGAGGTGGCGGCGGCCTTTGACTACGATGTGACGAGACAAAACATCGCGGTCGAGGCCCCTGAGCTTCAGCAATTCGACGGGAAGCCTGCACATATTTTGGTAACAGGCTACACCATATCTTCTGATCTCTTCAGGGGTCCTCTCCGGGAGCGCTCTCGCCAGTTGATCAAGCACGACTTCTCTCCGAATCCTGATAACCCGGAAAAAGAAGAGACCGAGGATGTCTCCGAGACGATGGCACGCCTTCAGAGAAAGTGCCCTGATGAGACCGGAGAATAGAAGCGCCAGGAGATACTCGCCTCGATATGACGTATTTTTAAGGATTCCGTTGCCCCGCCCCATGATGGCATAATAATAACAGTCTCCCTCCCCTTTTTCAACCGGGTGGTTTCGCTGGAGGTTACCGGGTTTTTTCGACGCACCTCGCTGTCATTCCGGCTTGCACGAAATCAACAGATTCCCGACGCGCTGCGCTTGCGGGAATGACAGGACGTGGCCATTCACCATCAAAATATGAAAGGCAAACAGTGTCAAAAAACTCATTCCCGGATGGAAAGAACGGCCATGAACGCCTCCTGAGGGATATCGACCGATCCTATCCGCTTCATCTTCTTCTTCCCCTCTTTCTGTTTCTCGAGGAGTTTCCTCTTGCGGGTTATGTCGCCACCATAGAGCTTGGCTGTCACGTTCTTTCTCAGCGGCGGTATCCGCTCCCTCGCTATTACCTTGCTGCCATGCGACGCCTGGATTACGACCTCGAACATCTGCCTGGGTATGACCTCCTTCAGCTTGCCTGTAAGCTTTCTGCCCCAGTCGTAGGCCCTGTCTTTGTGTACGATGAGTGTCAGCGCGTCAAGGATCTTGCCGTTTATCCGTATGTCGAGCTTCAGGAGTTCAGACTCCCGGTAGCCCGTGAACTCGTAGTCGAGGGAGGCGTAGCCCTGCGTGATCGATTTGAGCCGGTCATGGAAGTCTGTTATTATACCCGAGAGTGGAATCTCATAATTGATGACCACCCGGGCGGGATCCGGATAGATCATCTCAAGGAACTTTCCCCGCTTATCCTGGCAGAGTTTCATGACGTTTCCCATATACTCGACCGGGGTTATCAGGTGAGCGCGGACAAAGGGCTCCAGGACGGCGTCGCGACGGTTTCTCTCCGGCATCTGGTCGATCCGCTCCACATCTATCTCGGTCCCGTCAGCACGACGAACACGGTACCGGACCGTCGGGACGGTGGAGACCAGATCGAGGCCGTGCTCGCGGAAAAGCCGTTCCTGGATGATCTCCATGTGGAGCATCCCGAGGAAACCGCAACGGAACCCGAACCCGAGGGCGCTCGACGACTCCGGCTCGAAGCGGAGGGAGGCATCGTTCAGATTCAGCTTCTCGAGGGCGGTCTTCAGCACGCCATAGTCGTCGCTGTCTGTGGGATACAGACTGCAATAGACCATCGGCTTGACTTCACGATATCCCGGCAGGGGCTCTGACGGCCTGCCGGACTCCATGACCGTGTCGCCCACGCGGATGTCGGAGAGCTTCCTGACCGAGGCCACCAGGTATCCTACATCACCCGCCGCAAGTTCCTCAACGGGGATCTTCTCCATCTTGAACACGCCGACCTCTGTCACCTCATAACGCGCGTTCATCGAGTGGAATGAGATCTCCATACCGGGCCTGACCGCTCCATCTATCACGCGCAGATAGGGAATCGCCCCACGGTACTGGTCGAAGGTGGAATCGAATATGAGCGCTTTCAACGGATCGTCCTTCTTCCCTGACGGCGCAGGGACCCTCTCGACAATCGCCCGAAGAATCTCGTCTATTCCTTCTCCGGCCTTCGCGCTCGCCATCAGTATCTCGTCGGGAAGGCAATCCAGGAGATTGCACAGCTCATCCTGCACCTCATCCTTCCTGTTGTTCGGAAGGTCGATCTTGTTGATCACCGGGATTACTACAAGCTCGTTATCGAGCGCGAGAAGGAGATTGCTCATAGTCTGAGCCTCTATCCCCTGGACCGCGTCTACCAGCAGGAGCGCCCCCTCACAGGCCGCCAGGCTCCTGGATACTTCATATGTGAAATCTACGTGCCCGGGCGTGTCGATCAGGTTGAGCCGCCAGCTGCTGCCGTCGCAGGCGTAGTCGATCCTGATGGGGTGGGACTTGATAGTAATCCCACGCTCGCGTTCGAGGTCCATGTCGTCGAGGACCTGGGCACGCATCTCCCTCGGGGCAAGCGTCGCCGTCGCCTCGAGGAGCCGGTCCGCCAGGGTCGACTTTCCGTGGTCTATGTGGGCTATGATGCAGAAATTGCGAGTGTTTTCAAGCATGATATTCCCTGCTCTCGATAGAGAATGGTGAAATCATGTCCGGTAAACGGATGCATGGAAACGCCCGGACATGAGTCCGGGCTCGCGACCAGATGCCGGGGGCTTTGCGCGTTCCGGCAATTCAGATAGTTTCAAAAAAATGAAATCGGATCGCGGTCGATGACCAGCGTGACGTCTCTTCTCGAGGCTTTCTTCGTCTTCTCCTTCAGGACACGTACAAACGGGCCGGGGTTCACGTCCTGCTTCACCTTGAAGAGAAAGTGCCAGCGGTACTCCCCCTTTATCCTCTCCACGAGACAGGGAGCGGGACCGACAACAGCAGTGTCTCCCGATTCGATTTCAAGCGTCACGGCATCCCGGACAGCCCCGGCCGCGGCGGTGACAATGTCTACTACCTTCTCCTTTGCCCGTCCCGACGCGGTAACGTTAAAGAGATGATAGAACGGCGGATAATGTGCGTCCTTCCTCTCCGCGAGTTCATCCGTTGCGAACGCGCCGTAATCGAGCCCCTCCACGCACCTGAGCACCTTGTTCTCCGGCAGAAACGTCTGGAGTACTACTTCGCCACCCCCACCTTCTCTGCCTGATCTCCCCGATACCTGGGCAAGGAGCTGAAAGGTCCTCTCCGCAGACCTCAGGTCAGGGAGGTGAATCGAGGCATCTGAGTTTACGACCCCAACGAGCGTGATCCCCGGAAAGTCGAGCCCCTTTGTGACCATCTGTGTGCCGAGAAGTATGTCCACCTCTCCATCGAGCAGTCTCCGCAGTATCCGCTCATGCGATCCTTTCAGGGATGTGCTGTCCATATCCATCCGCGCGATTCTGACGTCCGGCAACGACTTCTTTATCTCCTCCTCCACCTGTTCGGTCCCGAGTCCTCTCAATCTGAGCCTCATACCGCTGCACGAAGGACATGCATCCGGGATTCTCTCTACATGGGAACAATAATGGCAGATAAGGGCGTTCTCGAAGCGATGATAGGTAAGGCTGATTTCGCACTGGTGACAACCGGCTACCCACCCGCAGAGAGGGCACTGCAGAAACGTGGAATGCCCCCGTCGATTGAGGAAGAGTATCGACTGCTCCGCCTTCTCGATCCTTTCGACAAGCTTTTCACCGAGTGTGTCGGATATGAACCACGAATCTTTCCACCTCGGCTCCTCGCGCATATCCACGATCGTTATATCCGGCGTCGGCCTCGATCGATAGCGTCTCGAGAGCTCAATATAACGATATGCCCCACTACCAGCCTTCCAGAAAGATTCGAGCGATGGCGTGGCGGAACCGAGTATGACCGTGGCGTCGGTCATCTCAGCGCGCCTGACAGCGACCTCGCGAGCATGATACCGGGGCGTCTCTTCCTGCTTGTACGTCGTTTCGTGTTCTTCATCTATCACTATGAGGCCAAGATCTTTCACCGGCAGGAATATCGCCGATCTCGCCCCGACGACCACGCGATAGTCCCCGTCCCGTACCTTTCGCCAGGCATCAAATCTCTCCCCGGCTGAGAGGGCGCTGTGAAAGAGAGCCACCGGCTGGTCGATGGCGCTGCTGATGCGCGAGACGGTCTGGGTCGTAAGAGCGATCTCCGGGACAAGCAGTATTGCGCCTCGGCCCGATGTGAGCGCCTTCTTTATCGCCTCAATATAGACTACCGTTTTCCCGCTCCCTGATACGCCATGGAGGAGGAACACCTCCTTTTTCTCCATCTCTATGGCTCTCTCTATCGCCTCGAGCGCTTCAATCTGATCCGCCTCCGGAACAAAATTTTCCCATCCCTCTCCAAACAGGCTCATCGACTTGGTGGAGACTGTTCTCAGTTCCTCTACATTCTCCACTGAAGCGAGTCCCTTCGACCTGAGCCCCTCGACTACCGAGGCGCCAAAACCGCTATTCTTCCTGAGCGTTGACACCGCTATCGCATCATCGAGACCGAGCAGATATTCATAACATTCTCTCTGTCGCGTCGACCTGCCGAACTCGGGCGCGCCCGTTCCGTCCCATTCCAGGGCTTTAACCACCTTATGTTTCTTCTCCCTGACCCTTTCCCCGCCGAGATACTCTTCCAGCGCCACCACACCCATATCCTCGAGGGAAGCGAGCGCCCTCCCCATTGCTCCACGCGTTATTCCGACCCTCTTCCGCAGATAATCTGCCGTAATGGGAGATTTTTCGCTCAGGATGGTGAGTATGGTCGTCATGGCGGGATTCAGGTCCCGGAGAGAGGCTGCGCCGTCCAGGAGCGAGACGCGAGTCTTTCCCTTTCTCAGCAGTCCGGCAGGCAACGCCGACTTGAGCACCATCCCCAGTGGACAGAAGTAGTAGGAAGAGATCCAGCGACAGAGTTCCAGCATGCGGGCGTCTATCAGAGGGGTCCGATCTCGCAGCTCCAGAACCGATTTCACGTGATCAATCGTCGATGCGCCGCTGAGGTCGACCACGAATCCCGTCATCGCGCGTCGGCGAAACGGGACAAGGACTCTCGCTCCAGCCATTATGTCATCAGACATCGCCTCCGGAACACGGTAGGTAAAAGTCCCTTCTATCGGCAGTGGAAGCGAAACGTCGGCGAAGAGGTCAGCCATCCGCCGCCTCGGTGTATCTCTCCCTGACCCCGAGTCCCGGTTCGCGCGGGAGGAGGATCTTACCATGCTCCACGGTAACACCCGCATACGGATCCTCAAGTAACAGGAGATTTCCGTCGAGGTCGGCACAATCGACCAGGGGAGAGATGTGAGAGGCGGCTGTAATTCCTATCGAGCTCTCTATCATGCACCCCAGCATTATCCTGAGGCCGCAGGCCCTCGCCGTGTGTATCATCCTGAGTGCTTCCCATATGCCTCCGCACTTCACCAGTTTGATGTTTATGCCATCCACCTTTCCGGCCAGTTTGGGAATATCCGTGGATACCAGGACAGATTCATCGACGAAAACAGGCACGCGTGACTTCCCGTGAAGTATGGCGTATCCCTCCATGTCCCCTGCGTAGATCGGCTGCTCAACCAGTTCGATGCCCAGGTCCGAGAGCCGGTCGATCTTTGAAATGGCCTCGGTCACGGTCCACCCGCCGTTGACGTCGACCCTGATCGGACGGTTAGTTACCTCGCGTATTGCGTGTATGATATCCATATCGGAGTCTGTCCCGAGTTTGACCTTGAGAATAGGAGAGTCCGAGGCCTCGAGTGCCTTTTCTTTCATGAGATATGGGTCATCTATCCCGAGCGTGTATGATGTCATCGGTGTCGCCATCGGGTTGAGGCCGAGGACCTTGAAGAGCGGGACGTTCATGATCTTCCCGACGAGGTCATATACCGCCATCAGCACCGCGGATTTCGCCGCCCGACTCTCCGGAATCTGCTCATCCAGTTCCCTGACGATGCTCTGTATGTCTGTGGGATTCACGCTTATTCGATCAGAGATTCGTTCGATCGCGCTCTCAACCATCGCGGGAGTCTCGCCGAAATACTCAGATGGGGCAGCTTCCCCCAGGCCGAAACGTCCAGCATCCTCCACACGAACCAGGAGATTCTCGAATCTGACTCCTTTACTCCTTGATATTCGGAAGATCCGCCTTGTCTTGAGGATCAGAGGAGAACACGTGATTCTCATCCTTTTCTCACCACCTTTCTTATCGACTCCATCAACATGTCTACACCTGATTTTATCGGATCCGTGACCGGAAGTCCAGTCTCTTCCGCGGCTGACTCGATTGCCGCCACGGCCTCTTCCTCATCCAGATCGAAACAGTTGAGGGCAATGCCTATCACCGGAACCTTCTTTATATCAGCTATGCACCCTTCGTATATGTCGACCCACCGGCGGAGGCCTGGAAGCCGCACTCCATATCCGGGAATCTCCTTCCTCGTGGGTATATGGCAGAGTATGAACGCGTCCGGCATAGTACCGTGGATGAGTCCAAGTGTGACACCCGAATAACCGGGATGAAGGAGCGAGCCCTGTCCCTCCACAATCACGAGCTCCTTTCCTTCTGACACCCTCAATACCAGTTCCTCCGCGCTCCCCGAGACAAAATCGGCCTTGACACTGTCGACAACGGCTCCATCTCCCAGGATGTAGACGCCCGTCTGTCCGGTGGTCGCCAGGGCCGTTCTGATACCGGCCTTCCGGGCGGCCCGATATAGCTCGAATGAGACCGTCATCTTACCAACGTTGCAGTCGGTCCCCACAGTGAGAATTACCGTAGCCTCTACATCTCTCGCCTTTCCCGTTCCGACAGTGACAGACGGTCTCGGCCTCCGGATATCCCGGATCCTGACTCCCTTCTCCTTCGCAAGCAAAGAGATCTGCGGATCGTCACTCAAATAATCATGGAGCCCGCTGACAATGTCCAGGCGACGCTCCACAGCGCTCAGAATGATCGCTCTCCACTCTTCCGGCAGTGCTCCTCCCCTCGGCGCGATTCCGATCAGCAGTTCCGTGGGTGAGAAGGCCTCGGCCTCTTCGATGGACGCCACTACCGGTATCCCCTCGCCGATCCCGATTATCTCCGAGGCATCCATACCGGCGTGTTCACTATCCAGAAGCGCGACGACATTATCGGGTCTGTAGCGGATGACACAGCAGGCCGTCTTCGACTCAAGCACGCCTAGCGATCCCTCCACCAGCACCACGGTTCGCGTGGACCCGCTCATCTCCGCCCTTTCAGGACCTTCTTGAGATATGACCCCGTGAATGAACCTCGCGTGCCTGCGACATCTTCGGGGGTACCAGCCACAACCAGAGAACCACCCTCATCACCACCCTCCGGGCCGAGGTCGATGACATAATCGGCCGTCTTGACAACCTCGAGGTTGTGCTCTATGACTATCACTGTATTCCCCTTGTCAACAAGGGCGTGGAGTACATTCAGAAGCGCCCTTACATCATCAAAGTGCAGACCAGTGGTCGGTTCATCCAGTATGTACAGGGTCCTGCCGGTACCGATTTTCGCCAGCTCAGAGGCCAGCTTCACCCGCTGCGCCTCACCACCGGAGAGGGTGGTGGCCGGCTGCCCGAGCCGTATATATCCGAGACCTACCTCATTCAGGACATCGAGTTTTCTCCGGATCACCGGTACGTTCATGAAGAATTCTAGGGCTTCACCGACCGTCATGTCAAGGATATCGGCGATAGATCGCCCCTTGTATGTCACGTCGAGCGTCTCCCTGTTGTACCTCCTGCCACGACAAATCTCGCATGGGACATAGACATCCGGCAGAAAGTGCATCTCGATCTTCACCAGCCCGTCACCCCTGCACGCTTCACATCTGCCCCCCTTGACATTGAAGCTGAATCGCCCCCTGGAATATCCCCGCATCTTCGACTCCGGGAGCATCGAGAAATAGTCCCTGATCGGGGTAAAGATACCCGTGTAGGTTGCAGGATTGGATCTTGGTGTCCGGCCGATAGGAGACTGGTCGATTTCTATCACCTTGTCTATCTGTTCAAGGCCCTCGATCGAGTCATGCTTACCCGGCCTGGCTTTCGACCGATAAAAATGGGCGGCGAGTGCCCTGTAGAGTATATCGTTCACGAGTGTACTCTTCCCCGAACCCGATACCCCACATACCGCGATAAGGAGCCCGAGGGGGAAACAGACATCAAGGTTCTTCAGGTTGTGCTCTCTCGCCCCGTTGACCGTTATCACACCGCCGTTTCCCCTCCTTCTGGATCCTGGAACCGGAATCGACAACTTCCCGCTGAGATACCTGCCGGTCAGAGACTCCCCGCTTCCCATCACCACTGCCGGTTTCCCGGCAGCCACGACCTCTCCACCCTGAACACCCGCGCCGGGCCCGAGGTCCACAATATAATCCGCGGCCCTGATTATCTCGTCGTCGTGCTCAACCACCACGATCGTGTTCCCCAGATCCTTCAGTCGCCTGAGTGTCTTGAGCAGATTCTCATTGTCCCTGTAGTGGAGTCCGATAGAAGGTTCATCCAGTATGTAGAGCACACCCACCAGGTTAGTCCCGATCTGCGTGGCGAGGCGGATGCGCTGAGATTCTCCACCTGCCAGTGTGGAGGCCTGCCTGTCGAGCGTGAGATAGCCGAGCCCTACCTCGACGAGAAACTGGAGCCTTTCTGTTATCCCCCCCAATATCGGCCCCGCTATCTCCTCGCGATTCCCCTCCGGCCTGTAGGAGCCAAAGAAACTCAGAGCCTTCTTGATCGACATGGCCGTCACGCTGGCGATGCTCAACCCATCCACTCTGACCGCCAGGCTTTCCTTCTTCAGACGGTCACCACCGCATGAGCCGCACGTCACGAGCCTCACGTATGCGCCTATCTGCTCCCTCACCCTCGCTGAGCTTGTCTCGTGATATTTCCGGCTTAACCCGGGGATGACTCCCTTAAAAGGGCGTCTGTACTCAAGCGTGTGCTCTCCGCGCCGATATTCAAAAGAGATCTCCTCGTCTGATGAGCCGTTGAGGATGACGTCGTGCACATTGTCCGGGAGCTCCCGCCAGGGTGTATCGAGGCAGAAACCATAATGCCGTGAGAGCGATTCGAGAACCGTGTCTCTCAGGTGGTCGGTCGGCACGCCCCACGGTTTCAGCGCGCCCTGCAGTAATGAACGTCCAGAATCCTCCACGAGTAGGTCCGGGTCTACCTCATGTCTCTGACCCAGGCCGTCACACTCCGGACAGGCCCCGTAGGGGCTGTTGAAGGAAAAGATCCTCGGCTCTATCTCGGGATAGCTGATGTCGCATCTGACACAAGCGTACTTTTCACTGAAGATGAGGTCATGCCCCGATTCGCCCGACTCCTTTCGAGGTGTTCGAGCCTGCGGACCGGCGGACCCTTCCGGTGATACCTGCACAACTCCGCCACCCATCCGAAGTGCAACCTCGACGGAATCGGCTATCCTTGCCCTGAACCTCTCTTCTCCACTGAGACGATCAACTACGAGTTCTATGTCGTGTCGAACGTTTTTCTTCAGGGCGGGAGGTTCGTTCACATCATGTATCACACCATCCACACGTGTCCGTACGAACCCCTCTCCTCTGAGCTGTTGAAAAAGTTCCCTGTACTCTCCCTTCTTCCCCCGCACCAGCGGAGAGAGGATAAGAAGACTGCCCACGTACCCCGCCTGGAGAATCGTGTCCACGATCTGGTCGACCGACTGGCGGGCTATGGGCCTCCCGCAGTTGTAGCAGAACGGCTCTCCCACACGGGCGAAGAGAAGCCGGAGATAGTCGTAGATCTCCGTAACCGTCCCGACGGTGGACCTGGGATTGTGACCAGCCCTCCTCTGTTCTATCGAGACGGCAGGCGAGAGTCCCTCGATTACATCAACATCCGGCTTTTCCATTACACCGAGGAACTGCCGCGCATATGCGGATAGAGATTCGACGTATCTCCGCTGTCCCTCGGCATAGATGGTGTCGAACGCGAGCGAGGATTTCCCGGAACCCGAGAGCCCCGTCACAACAACGAGGCTGTTCCTCGGTATCTCGAGGTTGACGTCTTTGAGATTGTGTTCTCTCGCGCCCTTTATGACAAGCTTCTCGTATTTCATGGACTACCGTGCCGCTTGAGTGGTGAGAAATGCCTTCCGCCAGGCTGCTAAAACAAGAGGGGGCGATCGGCCAGGGATCACCCCCTCTATTCCATTACAGACTGGAACCGTGCTTACTTCACCAGGACCATCTTCCTGGCGGCGGTATGCCCGCCGATCGAGATCCTGTAGATGTAGATGCCGGAACCCACCTTCTCTCCACTATCGGCCCTGCCGTTCCACTGAACGACGTAGTCGCCACTCTCCCTGTCGTCGTTCACCAGGGTCGTAATGAGCTGGCCGCGGACATTGTAGATCTTCATGACCACATGTTCCGCCTGCGACTGATCCTCAGGAACCGTGTACCTGATGGTCGTGGAAGGGTTGAAAGGATTCGGGTAGTTCTGGCCGAGCGCGAAGGCCTTCGGGATTCCGATCTCCCCCGGGGAACCATCGTCACCTATGCCGACCGGCGTGAAGAATCCAAGCATCAGGTTCATCAATTCGCCACGCGTTATCATGGTCGAATCGGCTGGATTGGAGCGATTGACCGACTCGAATCCGAAGCCGAGAACGATCGCCTCGGAACCCGTGTCCGTGTTCTCGACATGAACCCCACCTACTGCCCCCGAAGGAGCTACATAGGTCACGAAAGGAACGGCGACGCTGTCAGGCGTGGCGAAGATATCCGGTGATGTCTGGTTGTTCGCCCCTCCGCCTCCGCTGATGAGCGCCTTTTCTATCTGATCGCCGAGGACGTCACCGGGGACACCAAAGAGGAGTCTCCCGATCGCGCTGGAATCTTCGAGGCTGATGTGAAGGATGTCTGTCAGGAAAGGATCGGGACTGCCCCCGTTATCGAGGTCTTCCACGATGTTCTGACCACTGAGGATCAGCCGGCCCCCGCCATTCATGTAGTCGGTCAGGACTGCAACGTCGGCGTCCGTCATGACATCACCCGTCTCACTGCCGGACATCCAGATGACCGTGTGGTAGTGGGTGGGCCACTGGAGCTGGTCGGTAATGCTCCCCATGACCGACATGTCCCACACGTCAAACGGGACGGCGAGAGAATCCATGGTGTTTGTATAAAAGGTGTCATAAGCCGCACCACCGTCGTCATCAACCAGCATCACCGTCGGCATGCCGATCATCAGCGATACCGTATCGGTGGAAGTGACAGCACCTCCGCTGGCGCTGATGTCGAGCTGGAAGGAGACTGAATGGGAACTCGCTCCCTGGTCGATTTCTATGACGAATGGATCCGCGCCGTTGTCGCCAGCGCTGTTCGCCGGGATATCCGGATAAGTCCCCGCACCGTCCGTAACAGTCACCGTCGGGTCATTGATCACACTGAGCGTAGCGGAGATGTCGGAACCGTCGAAGAGCCGGTTGACAAGCCCGACAGCCAGGTTGACCGTCTCACCCGGGTCCGGAACACCATCTCCCGAAGGTTCATCTACAACCATGTATGCCCCCGACAGATCGGGATAATAGTCGAGCCCGAAGACGCCCTGCGTCGTGCCGACCAGCACTCGTTGTCCCTGGTCGATAGCAACGGCGTTAACCCGGCCGACCGAGAGATCGCCTGTGAGCGGAAGAAACGATCCTCCGGCCAGACCCCTGATCGTAATGCCACCCAGATGCCCGACAAAGAGATAACCCTGCGAGGCATCTATACCCAGATCATTCTGGCCAACATCGTCGGGCCATGGCAGTGGCGTCCAGTTCTCCCCCCCGTTGATGCTCTCATACATCTCGTAAACAATTACTCTCGCCGTGAAGTAGTTCGCAGTCACGAAAAGATTCATGCTGTTGAGGGGGTTTACCGCTATATTGTCTACGACAAAGCTGATCGCCGGGTTGAATCCGCTCGTTAAACGCAGCGGCCAGGTCTCACCGGCATCTGTGCTCTTGCCGATCCCATTACCTAACCGTAAACACTCATACATGATGTTGACATCGTTTGGATCGATGGCCACATCCAGGGTAGTAAGCGTGTCCTTCTGTTCTGTCAGCCGATAGAGGCCGTCCTGAGTCGCAAAAAAAGCGATCCCGCTGTTAACAGGATCGACGGCTATCGCGTCGATTTCCTTTGGCAGCGCGGTGGGCACTTCAACCCAGTTTCTGCCGCCGTCCGTGCTCCGAAAGAACTTGGCGCCGTTACCGAAGATGTTACCCTCGTCGGAGACGACGATCGCTGCAGGGTCGGAGGGAGACACCTCGATGGCCGTCATGAGCCTGCCTCCGACAGGGTTTATAAAGACGGGAGAAAAACTGGCTCCTCCGTCTGTGCTCTTGAAGACCTTGCTCGTATTGATTGCAAAGACCGATTCGGGCGCCGAGGAATTGAGGGAGATATCCGTTACATCGAGCCCCTCGAGGCCCAACGTATCCCACGACTGCGCGCGAGCGCTACCTGAAAAGGCCATCGCCAGGATGGTCAGCAATGCTGCAAACTTCATTTTATTACCCATAACACCTCCATGGAACCGCTGATATCGTAGCAAGTTAATAGTCTTCCGAACGGGGTCTCGTGCTGACCCAGGTGAATTATCCCCCCTTTCAGCGCAGTAGATACATGCAGCTCGGCTAATGATACCAAGAAGAGTATCACCATTATACGAAAATTTAGAAATATGTCAAGTGTTCGGGAGCGGAAAAGCGGTATATGGTCATCTATTTTTTCTTCTGTTTCATCTGTTCCACGAATTCAAGAAGCCTCTTTTTCTCACCGGGGTCCGCAACATGAGGGAGATACTCCTCGAACTCCCGGATCGATTCCTGATAGTGCCCCATCTTGTAATAAGTAACACCGAGATTGGAGTGAACTTCCGCCATCCCGGGCTCGAGCGCGAGAGCATCATTGAAATGGTCGATCGCCTCCCGGTATCTCGCATTATCATCACATATCAATCCCAACTGGTTGTGGGCCTCCGCCGCATTCTCATCCAGGGCGATCACCCTCTCGAACATCCTCTCCGCATCGGCCGGATTCCCGCTCTTGTAATAACAGCTCCCGAGCGCATAGTAGAGACGGGGAGACAGCGTGTCACCATCGTCGAGCGCACCTTCAAGGGGCCGGAGACTGGCCAGTGCGGCTTCGAAGTCGCCGTCCTTGAGCAGATACTCCCCCAGCAGCAGACGCGCCCGCGCATTATCCGGCTCCATCTCAAGGATGTGTGACATTACCTCCTCGACCCGACCCAATTCTCCCATCCTGCCCCACAATCCTGCTTCGAGGAAGAGCGGCCCGGGTTTCTCGGATATCATGGGGTGCACATCTTCCAGCCTCCTCTCGGCCTCGGCCGTATCCCCCATGGCCAGCTCGGCGTCGACAACAGCGAGGCCCGCAACAATGTTAGTCGGGTTTATGTCGAGCACCCGGCCGAATGATTCGGCGGCTCCCCGGTAGTCCCCTGACTCCATTCTGGCGAGGCCGAGATAGTAGTGAGCCGAGACATTCCTGGCGTTCTTCGCAATGGCATTCTCGAGATAGTCGATCGCGCTCTGGAGCGAACCCATTTCCATCCTGGCCAGTCCTTTTCTCATGGTCGCATCTGACAACGAAGCCTGCCGATATTCCTTGAGCTTCTCCTTGGGATCGGGGAGAGACTGATCGAACATCTCTTCGTAGGAGGAAGTATACTTTTCCGTCGTCCCGAGATATCCGAGTGCCCTCAGTTTCTCGCGACGTTCATCACTGAGCTGATCTTCAATAGGTGTAGACATCTCTTTTCCCGACGCATCGGAGTAGATCCTGATACCCGATATCATCTCATTGAAGATCTCTCTCAGGGAATCCGCCACTGAAGGCATCGACCCGATCAGGTTTTCCATCTCGCGCGGATCGGACCTGAGATCATACAACTCTTCCAGAGGCGCGGAGATGTACTTCCAGTTCGCGTTGCGAATGCCCCTGAGCCCGCACCATCCATAAAGGATATAAGGCGATACGCACTCCAGATAGGAAAAACCGCTACCCCCGCCCTCGCCGAAGGGGTAGAGGCTCGTACCCTGAAAATCGTGCTTCCCCCTCCACTTCACTCCCAGGATGTCCAGAACAGTGGGCAGCAGATCGATGTGCCCGGCATCACCAATATTACGGAGCCCCTCTTCTATAGTGCCCGGCATCGAGAATATCAACGGCACATGGACAGTCTGGTCATAGACAAAGTGGCCATGCGTCCTCTCCCCGTGATCGCCGAGCCCCTCTCCGTGATCGGCCGTCACGACGATAAGCGTCTTCTCCCTGATGCCCAGATCGTCGAGTCCCCGGATGAGCTTCCCCACCTGCTCATCAGCATATGATATCTCCGCATCGTAGAGTCTGTACCGGCGTTCCTGTGATCGGGGCGACAGACCGGCAGCGGAATCGGACCACGGCGGAGGCGGATCGAGAGGTATGTGCGGATCGAAGTAGTGGGCAAAGAGGAAGAATGGCCCTTCATTCACCATCGAGCCCGCGAGGGCCAGAGCCTTTTCCGTTACTTCTTCCGCCCGCCGCTGGGTATCGTCGTACTGCGTCTTCAACTCCTTCACATCCGGCTGATAGCAGGTGAACGCTCCGAAGTCGTCGTCATAACGGCCGAATCCCTGCGAGATGCCACTGGTGGAATCGATAACGACCGCACCGACCACGGCAGCGGTTGAGTATCCTTCTTCCTCCAGGATTTCCGCCAGAGTCTTCGACGACTCGTCGAGATGAAAACCCTCGTTGTAGTGCACACCGTTCGTGGGCGGCAGCGTGGAGGTCATTATTGCAGATATTGCCGGGAGCGTGATGGGGACGTGAGAACCAGCGTGTTCGAAGAGAACGCCCGATCGCGCCAACTCGTCTATGTTTGGAGTACCATTACTGTCGTAGCCATAGCAGCCCAGATGGTCTGCGCGAAGGGTGTCGATGATTATCAGCACGAGGTTCGGCCTGTCAGGACCCCTCCCCCTGAGGAATAAAAAACCAAACGTTACGATCAGCGCGGCTGCACATGCGAAAAGTAATGCGCGTCGGCATGTATAACCCACGTTCCGGACGTTTCCCATCTACTCATCCCTTCTACCGCCATCCCGCGCGGTTCGCCAGCGCGGCAGGCTGCATACTACCTCGACTTCAGATAGTCGAGGGTCTCTCTCAGCTTGACCCTCTCCGGCCCGACAGGCGCTCTTTCCAGAGCGAGCTCAAGTTCGTCTCTCGCCTTCTCCTCCTCGCCTTTTCCCATGTATGCGAGTCCGAGGTGATATAATGCCTGCCAGTTTGTCTCTCCCATGTCCCGCATACCTTCGAGCATCGCGATACATTCGTCGAACATCGAGTTCTTCAGATACAGGCCGGATATATTGATCTTCGCTCGAATGGCGAGCCTGTTATTGTATTCCCCGATCTTCTCCTTCGGGTCTGCCAGCGAGTCCTCGAACATCTGCTCGTAGAGGGTTGTTTGCTCAACCGGATTACCTATGTAGCCGAGCGCCCTCAGCTTGTTTATCCGATCCGATTCATTCTTCCGACTGTTTTCCATCGACATCTCGCTGCCATATCCGGCTTCATAGAGATCAATGCCTCCGATGATGGTGTTCATCTCCTTCCTGAGAGAATCCACAACATCCGGCATGGTCTCCGCGAGGTTGACCGCCTCATAAGGGTCCGCCGCGAGATTGTACAGCTCCTCTCCGGGAGTATCGATGAGTTTCCAGTTCAGGCTTTTCACACCCCTTATGCCGCTGTAACCGAATACGATATAGGGCATGGCGCACTCGAAATATGAGAATCCGGAGTTCTCCTTATCCGGGAAGGGGTAGAGGCTCCTGCCCTGGAGGCTCTGCCTCTCTTTCCACTCGATACCGAGAATATCGAGTATCGTGGGAAGGAGGTCTATATGACGGGACAGCCCGGCATATTTCATCCCCCGCGGCAGTCTTCCCGGCATCGAGAAAATCAACGGCACATGCAGGGTCTGTTCATATGCGAAATACGCGTGTGTTTTCTCCCCGTGCCCGCCCAATCCTTCCCCGTGATCGGCGGTCAGGACAACGAGCGTATTCTCCAGCAGTCCGGACTCCTTGAGGCCATCCAGCAGCCTTCCTATCTGTTCGTCGGTGTAGGCTATCTCTCCGTCATAGAGCTCCAGTTGTCTCTCATATGAATCTTCCGCCACGCTCGGATCCGGCTTCGAGTAAGGCGGAGGGGGATCATACGGCGCGTGCGGATCAAAGTAGTGGACAAAAAGGAAAAAGGGAGAGTCCCCGGAAAGTGAGTCCACATACCCCAGGGCCGCCTGAGTGACATCCCCCGCCCTGCGCTGCGTGTCACTCTTCACCTGCCGAGGCCCCTTCAGGTAGACCTCGTAGCCCGTGTACGCCATCTGAAAATCGTCATCGTAACGGTCGAAACCCTGAGAGAGGCCGCTGCTGGAATCGAGCACCGCCGCGCCTACGACTGCCGACGTGGAATATCCTTCCTCCTTCAGGATCTCCGCTAGCGTGACAGAAGAATCATCGAGATAAAAACCCTCGTTGCTGTGCACCCCGTGTGTCGGTGGGAGGGTCGACGTCATGATCGACGAGAAAGATGGCAGGGTTATCGGGACATGCGAGGTGGCATTCTCTGCCAGTATCCCGTCGAGTGCAAGCCTGTCGATATGAGGTGTCTCGATCGCCGTGTAACCGTAACAACCGAGGTGGTCTGAGCGCAGCGTATCGATCACGATCATGACCAGGTTGGGCCTGGCCTTCGCCCATGGAAAGAAGCTGCCGCAAGACGACACGACGATCATGCCGGCCAGCGCCACGAGGAAGGCGCGGAGTAATGACCGATGATGATACCCCACGATTATCCTCCGGAAATCTCCTTCTTCCTGATCTCCTCGATGAACGCCTTCAGTCGCGTAACCTCGACATCATCTTCCGCATACGGTAGATAACGTTCGAACTCCTCCCGCGATTCCCTGTAGCGGCCCATCTTATAATACGTAACTCCAAGGTTGGAATGGACGTCGTGAAGCCCGGGATTCAGTCGAAGCGCATGTGTGTACTCCTCAATCGCCCGCTGATATGCGCCTGTCTCATCATCGCTCAGGCCAAGCTGATTGTATGCGTCCGCTGAGGATGAATCGAGGGACACCACACGCAGGAACATCCCTCTCGCACTGTCGGGTTCCCCGCGGCTGTATAGACAGCGCCCCAGACCGTAGTAGACACGATAGGCCAGGCTGTCCGCAAGGTCCTGGTTCTCAAGGAGCGATTCGAGGTGGGGAAAGGCCTCCTCGAAGCGGCCCCCCGAGAGGTACAGCTCCGCGAGAGATATACGAGCCTTGTCGTCTCCAGGGTCTATCTCCACCGCTCGATTCATGGTCTCCTGCGCTCGATCCGTCATGCCCAGGCGTTTGAACAACCGGCCTGCAAGCCTCAGTTCCCTCACGGTGTCTATGCCGACGGAAAAAGCCGATTCCAACCACGTAACGGCGGCGGCAGAGTCGCCCCGGGCCAGATTGAAATCTGCCGAAGCGATATCCGCCCTCACATTATCAGGTTCGATCTCGAGTACGCGTCCCATCTTCTCCAGAGCGGCGCCATAATCCCCACGCTTTGCATCTATCAAGCCGAGATAGAAATAGGCGTTCGAGTTCCGCGAGTATTGCGCTATCGCCGACCTCAGATACTTCTCAGCCTTATCGAGCGAATCCATAGCCGCGTACGCAATTCCAACGCGCAGGCCAAGGTTCGACAACATCGCCAACCTGTACTCATCGTGTTTCTCCTTCGGGTCGGGGAGAGAAGGGGCGAACATATCCTCGTATCCAGCTTCCAGATTCTTCGGTGCGCCGATATATCCGAGGGCCTGAAGCTTCTTCTCGAATTCCGGACTCGTTTCATCCTCACTCACCGTCGAAAAACCACTGCCGCCGTCTTCGCCAGAATAGATCTCTATATTCGCAAGCATATCTCCCATAGCACTCCTCAGGGAGTCAGCCATCCGCGGTCTCCGGTCTATCAGGTTTGTCTGTTCGCCAGGATCCTCCGCGAGGTTGTAAAGTTCTTCAGGCCCGGAGATATACTTCCAGTCCCTGCTCCGAACCCCCCTCTGAGCGCCCCACTTGAAGACAATAAACGTGGTCGCGCTCTCCAGGTATTCGAATACCGGAGCCCGGTCGTCGTCGAATGGAAAGAGACTTCTCCCCTGAAAATGTTTCCCCCGTCCTTCGATACCGGCTATGTCGAGGATTGTGGGGGCGATATCTATGTGTCCCGCCAGCCCCTTGTAGACCTCACCCTCGGGGATCGTGCCCGGCATCGAAAATATGATCGGAATATGCATGGTCCCGTTGTATATGTAGTAGCCGTGTGTCTTCTCGCCATTATCTCCGAGACCATCTCCGTGATCAGCGACAAGAACCACCAGTGTGTTTTCCAGGAGGCCGTCCGTCTCGAGATTCCTGAGGAGTCTCCCTATCTGCTCATCGGCATAGGCAATCTCGCCGTCATACCGCTGAAGGCGGATCTCCCCACTGTCCTCCTTCAGGCTCGGATCGACCAGCGAATAGGGAGGAGGAGGGTCGTATGGGGCATGAGGATCAAAGTAGTGGAAGAACAGAAAAAAGGGTTCCTCCTCCGACTCGGATGCCGCGATATCGAGCGCCAGATCGGTTACCTCAGCGGCCCGTCTCTGAGTGAAGCTGAGTTGATCCTCCAGTATCTTTATCTGAGGCTGGTAGACCGAGAATCTCCCGAAGTTGTCATCGTACCGTGAGAATCCCTGTGAAACGCCATTGACGGAATCGAGGACTACGGCACCCACAACGGCGGCGGTCGAGTATCCTTCATCCCGAAGTATTTCCGCGAGCGTCTCAGCGGAGTCATCGAGGCGGAACCCCTCGTTATAATGCACTCCGCTGGTGGGAGGGATTGTCGATGTCATGATCGAAGAGAAGGCTGGAAGCGTCAGTGGGACGTGAGAGGTCGCGTTCTCCAGGAGAACGCCCTTCCGGGCGAGATTGTCGATATTGGGCGTTCGAATCTTATCATAACCATAACAACTCAAGTGGTCCGCCCGGAGCGTGTCCACGGCGATCAGGATGATATTGGGCCGTCTTCCATGCCAGTAGCCACTCCAACGGGCAATAAACAGGAGCGAGAGAGACACCAGCACGACGAGCGAAACAACAAACACCGATTTCCTTTTCAATTCATTGCCCTCATACACGCGGATAGTCGGCGCGGAACACGATCATCGGGCATTCCACGTGGCTGTCATCACCTTGTGAACGTTGCCTTATCTACTCCGACCCTTCGGCCCCCTTGATTCCCTTCACCTCCACCGTCACGACCTTGACAGGATACATCTCACTATTCGTGTGAATCTCCACCGTGCTGTTGAATCCAGCTGGTGGGAATCCCGGCAATACCGCCACATTCAGTCGGTATTTCTTTCCATCCTCGACTGTCTTCAGTTCGCACGCTACAAACTCGCTGTTGCTCTTGATCTCGTTGACTATCAGCGGCTCATCCGTGTAGTTCCTCAGCAGGACGTTGTACGCGAGTTTCCCCTCGAAATCGTTTCTGACGTTCTTGAAGGTTATTGTATACGGTGCTATCGTGTAGGGCTGGTCAATCCCGACAAAGATGGGTATGCGGACGAGTGGCTCATCATTGATACCTGTATAGACATTGACGGCGGCCGGTAGTGTCCTTCTCCTCGTGTGGGAGTCTATCGATACTGCTATTCGCACCGTGTCCGATCCATCCGACTCGAGCATCCTGGCCTTGACCAGTTTACCGTTCGACTCCACGTGTTTCACGTTGAGGTCATAGCCCTCCATGGGAGTCAGCTTCACAATCTGCTCCGGGATCAATTCTCCTGGCTTGTACCCGCCGAGCCTAATCTGGGACGGACTCACGTTCACGGCGACGTTAACCGATCCTTTCATGGTGACTATCGCCTCGGGCTCACCCGGATCGTTTGTGGCTATGCGAACAGATTTTTCGAGTTCACCCTGCTCAAGTGTAATAGAATTCACACCTACCTCGATCTGCATGCTCTCCCCAGGCAACAGCGATTTCCTGGTGACATTGGCAGTCGTGCACCCGCAATCGGGGTCAGGCTCACCAATTGTGAGTTCTTCGTCCCCGGCGTTCGTGATCGTGAACGAGTGGTGGACCTTCGTGCCACGGAATATCTCCCCGAAATCATAGACGGGTTCCGTTATCTCGATCCTTGGACCCTTCTCCCCGCCTTCCCCGGCTGCGGCTCCGTCAGGGGCTGCAAGGGTCAAGACCAGCATGGCAACTACCATAGAAACAAACATGAACGTGCGATTCCAGATCATCGGGATGACTCCTTTCTCACTGTTTTGTCTTGAGATACTTCAACGCTTCCCTGATTTCCACGCGTTCAGGGCCGACCGGCGCAAGATCGAGTGCCGACAGGAACTCTTTCCGCGCGCGATTGTTATCCGTTTTTCCCATGCGGGCAAGACCAAGATTGTAGTGTATCATCCATTCTCTGTCGCCCTGGTAGTCGAGACCTTCGAGGAGTTGAATGGCCCTGTCGTACCGTTCCTGCTCGATGAGCTGCCCCGCAAGTATTATCCTGCCCGTCGCGATCTGCCGGCGACTGTAGGCCGGCATCATCTCCTTCGGGTCGGGAAGGAGCGAATCGACATCATCTCCTGTGTCAACGACGTCTGTCAGGTATCCGAGACTCTCCAGGAGTCCTTTCCGTTCAGGGTCCATGGAGATCGCCCTGGACAGCCCACCCTCCTTACTCGAAAAACGCTCGATGACGCCGCGGAGCCTTTCTCTCATGGCAGAGGCCATCTCCGGCATCTCGTCCACCAGATTCATGACTTCACCCGGGTCTTCCTCGACGTTGTACAACTCGGGCTCGGGGGCCTGGATATACTTCCACTCATCCCACTGCACACCCCTCAGGGCGCTCCATCCCATGAAGATCTTCCCGTAATAGGTCTCAAAATACGCCTCGACGTGCGGGAGTTCTTCTTCTCCCATAATCTGAGCTGACAGACTCATCCCCTGCATCCCGCCGGGTCGATCGAGTCCCATAATATCTATCATCGTGGGCATCAAGTCAATCGTTCGTACGGTACCATCCACGGTTTTTCCCACCGGAATTATCCCCGGGCACGAGAAGATGAGCGGGACACGAATTGTGCTGTCGTAGAGGAAATACCCGTGCGTTGCTTCATAGTGCTGCTGGAGCCCTTCACCGTGATCGGCCACAAAGACAACAAGCGTGTTCTCATCGAGTCCGAGCGCTTTCATACGTTCGAACATCCTTCCAAGTTGTCTATCCACCTCGGCGATCTCGCTGTCATAGGCCCATACGGGGGTCTCATCGGGGCTGTATCTCTGAGGGGGAAGCTTCCCCGGTGAGTCATATGGAAGATGCGCGTCGAAGAAATGGATAAAGAGAAAGAAGGGATCTCCTGAATTATCTCCGAGCCACTCGACAGTCCTGTCCACGACCGCCTTAGCGCGTCGTCTCCCTGCATTCTCGTGATCGTCCCCGGCAACCGTCGACCCATCCGTGACTTCCTCGAGCGCCCCGAAGTCGTCATCATAATCATCAAAGCCCTGGTTGAGCCCCTGTCTGTGCGCGAGTGCAGCGCTCCCGACAATGGCTTTTGTCTTGAAACCGGCCTTGCTGAAAACTTCCGCAAGCGTCGTCGCCGAGTCGCTCAACGCGTTTGTCTCGTTCTCGCGGATCCCGTGATAGATCGGGTAGGTGGACGTGAGGATAGACGTAAACGAGGGAAGCGTCAGCGGAACGGCACTCCTTGCGCCGGTGAACATTACTCCATTGCCGGCGAGCGCGTCGATGGTCCTCGAATCCCCCCTGCCGTAACCATAGCATCCCAGGTGGTCTTTCCTCAACGTGTCGACCGAGATGATGATCGCATTGCGTGGCCGTTTCTCATTCCCCGCGGTCGTGCAGGACGACAGGAAGAGGAGAAGGAAGATGACAAGGCAGACAACCATGCGCTGCCGGTCTGCTGGAGGATTCGATGATGTCATATGGCCTGATACACGGTTCCTGATTATACTTGACATGTGAGACAAGGATCTATCTCCAGACCCTCGCACATCCGCCCGCGCGAAGATGGATCGGATCATCCGGATCATTGCTTCTCTGCCATCTTCCCGCGTATGGTCTTTATCCAGCCCTGAACCCTGGTGACCGTGAATGAATCAGGCTCTGTGGCGAGATATGACTGGTAATGACCGAGCGCCTTCTCGTACTGGCCCCGTCTGAAATAGGATCCTCCGAGGAGAAGATGCAGGTCCGTTCTCTCCGGATCGAGCAGCAGGGCAAGCTCCCATTCCCGTTCGGCGTCCTCTGGTCTTCCCATTGCGTAGTAGGCGTTTCCCGTGTTGGCTCGTGCCTGGGGCAGGTCAGGATTGATCCTGATCGCTTCATGGAGCATCTCGAGGGCACGATCATATTCCTGACGCTTCCCGTAGATCATCCCCATGTTGTTGTACGCCTCGGCGTAATCAGGATCCAGGCTCACGACCTTATTCAGGTCCTCCAGAGCCTCATCCTCTCTGCCCGCCCGGGACATCAGCAGGCCTCCAAGATACCAGGCATCCGCATTTTCCGGCTCCAGCTCCAGGACCCTGTCGATCTCGGCGAGCCCTTCGTCGGTCTTTCCCTCCACCCTGAGTATCTCCGCAAGATAGTAGCGAGGCAGCGCGTAATCGGGTGAGAGTTCGATCGTCTTGCGCAGGAAGTAGGACGCTGCCTCGTTCCGCTCAGATGACATGAAGAAGAGCGCGAGGCGCATATACTCCCCGCTGAACCTCTTCCTCCGGAACTCCTTCATCATCTCCCTGGGATCGGGCCCCGAGAGATCGATTGCGTCGTAGTCCGCGTCCATATCTCCCGCGCCGGCGTAGCCGAGGCTTCTAACCTTCTCGAGGAAGGCCTTATCCTTGATGCCGGGGTCCACGCGCTCGCTCCCGGCAGCCTCCTTGTCCATATCTGCGAGGAGACCGGCAAGTCTGCTCGACACCTCTTTGTCTTCGGCAAACAAGTTTCGTGTCTCATCGGGATCCTTCCGCAGGTCATAGAGCTCCGGCGATGGTGCCTGTATGAACTTCCACCCACCTGCCCTTACGCCCCTCAGCACGCTCCAGCCCCTCTCGAACCTGTTGGCGTAAGTCTCCATATAAGCCGGGGGATTCTCCTGGCTCTCCCCCCCTTCCACACGCGGGATGAGACTCCTTCCTGAGATTCCAGGAGGAGGGGCAATCTCCATAATGTCGAGCACAGTGGGCATGATGTCGATCGACCTCACCTGCCCATTGATCACCCTGCCACCCGACATGCCGATCGCGCCGCCGAGTATCAACGGGACACGCACGGTCGGTTCGTAGAGGAAGACACTGTGTGTCTCTTCACCATTGTCTCCCAGGGCCTCACCGTGATCGGAGGTAAACACTATCAGTGTGTTCCTGTCGAGATCGAGCTCCCTCAACTCATCGAGAAGGAGTCCTATCTGCTGATCTGTGTAAGCGATCTCCCCGTCGTAGTAGTCCGCCTGTCGGGACAGTATCTCTTTGTAATTGTCCGGTCCCGCCTGCGGGGCAAATGGCGGGGGAGGATCGTATGGTATGTGCGGGTCATAGTAGTGGAGGAGCAGGAAGAACGGTCGCTCCTTCTTTTCCTTCAGCCACGACACCGCGGATTTCGTGATATCTTCTGCCCTCCTCTGGCTTCCATCGTAGAGGCCCTCAACGGATTTGAGCGAGGACTGATAGAATGGAAACCGCTCAGGGAAGCGTGCGTCATACCGGTCGAACCCCTGCGCCGTGCCGAAGGTGGAATCGAGTACGATCGAGCCCACGAATGCCGCAGTCTGGAGCCCCTGGGTGGACATCACCTCCGCCAGCGTGGTAACCCTCTCGGGGAGTCTGTACCCCTCATTGTAATGCACACCATGCTCCAGAGGGGTCAGGGAGGTGAGTATGGAGGATATCGACGGCAGTGTGATGGGTGCCTGCGATACGGCGTCCTCGAAACGGATCCCCTCTCGGGCCAGACGATCAATACTGGGGGTATTGTTGCCGGCATGGCCGTAACAGCCGAGGTGGTCATACCTCAGTGTGTCGACGATTATCAGGATGACGTTCTCGGGTCTTTCCTCAGACACGGCTCCGCAGCCGCAGATCAGGAGGGATGAGACAAGGCACGTCAGAATGGCGCGGGTTGCAAGAGGCTTCATTGTCATCACCGGTATATGTTCCTTCGTTCCTCTGACACTTTCAGACCTAATAATAGCACATGCGTATACTAATCGAAAGAGGTTTTGTTCCTGGAGTTTCCGGTGACAGCAAAAGACTCAGGCGACGAAATCCACGAGGTGTGAGGGTGGACATCTTTCACATAAGAAGGGGACTCCATCCCATTCGAGATGAGATGGAGTCCCTCCTGAAGCTGATCAAACACCACAGGGCGCGCAGCCCCGCGGGTCATGAGTGATCAGATTTAGTTCATCTTGAAGCACCACGGACGCCCGGAACCGGCACCGTTGCCGATCTGGTCATTGGCGTTGTGGAGGAGGTTCGTGACACCAGGTCCGAACTCAAAGCCGCCAAGATCCGTGTCGGATGCCGGCGGGACCGGAATCGGGGTAAGGCCGTCATAGCGGGCCATCCATCCCCAGTCATACGTGCCGGGGCTGAAACCACTGAATCCAACGGTGATGTACCAGTTACCCGCGTAGGGAAGCGTCAGGACGAGCGTACCACCGTCCAGAGTACTTCCATACAGACTCGGAACAGGCGGATAAACTACGCCCGCGCCGCAGCTGGTCCACACATAGGCCTCTGAGACTGGAGTCGGCCAGGGACCGGCGTTGTTGTCGACATTGGTCCTGTGGTCGACGTACGCTGCTGAGCCACCGGTAAAGGAATACTGCTCAACACTGAAGACCGACGGCGAGCCGGTCGCCCAGCTCGGGGCCGTGAAAGCATTACCGGTAAAATTCGCAGTACCTGGTCCGGCACCAGGTCCACCAAGCGTGTCGTTGCCTTTCTTGAAACTGCTGACGTAATTGGACACGCAGTCGATAGTGACATGATCAACATCAAGGGCCATGCCGGTGTAGGTGTCTCCCCAACCGGACTGCTGTGCGGCCTGCGCGTTAACCGCGAAGACCATGGCGATAATCGTGCAAAGAGCGAAAATCTTCTTCATTACGATCTCCTTTCAGATCAGAAGAAAGAACAAAACTGATGTCTCTCGGCATCCACCAGCCGGGACAATCAACCCTGGACCGTCGGCGGACAGGATACAACACGAGAGAAACTTCTATTCTGACAGCCTCTCAATCACCTCCTTCCAGGATTCCCAGATGTTTCGAACAAAAGAGCAAGAGTAATTTCGGCTCACGCATAAGAGAGCCTCTATCGTTCTGAGCAATTATAAGACACTCGACCGTTCAAATCTGTAAGCGTCCTTACATATATGGTTCATTTCCGCCCGGGAAAGGGGCATAGGTCGATAATTCTTGAAATATTCCGCCATCTGTGGACCTTTTTCTCCTTATCGCTCAATTAATGATACCACCATCCGCCCACCATGTCAAGTGTTTTTTTCCCTCTTGTCGATCGTCTTTTCTTATCGGTCAATCAATATCGTAATTATACCTCAGTTGATATGTATTATGCTAATATTAGAGATAATAACTCCCATGTGTCGCCATGGTAGCGCGACACGTAAGGAGTATTGAGCAGATAATAGCCACAGAGGTACTGGATGGAAGGTCCTGTTTCTGGCAGGCAGGGTTTATCCGATCATAGAGCCCTTCTCAATCGCCCGGATCATCTCGCCCACAGCGCGTTCGAGTCCCACCGTAACCGCCCGGCTGATGATGGAGTGACCTATGTTGAGTTCTTCTATCCCGGGGATGGCAGCCACGAGGAAGACATTCTGATACGTAAGGCCGTGTCCCGCGAAGGTCCGAAGTCCCGTCTCGCCGGAGAGCCTGCACGCTTCTTCGAGTTCCTTGAGCGAGGCATCCCACTGCCGGCGCAGGTGGCCTTCGGCGAACCTGCCCGTGTGGAGCTCAACCGCATCGGCACCCAGGTCCTTCGCCCTTTCGACCGCTCTCGTATCGGGGTCAACGAAGAGACTTACGAGTATCCCCCTGCTCTTGAGTCCCTCTATCACGCCCCTTATACGGCCTTTGCCCTTCCCGAGGTCGAGCCCGCCCTCGGTAGTGACCTCCTCACGCTTCTCCGGGACCAGTGTCGCCTGTTTCGGGCATACATCGAGGGCGATCTCCAGCATATCGTCCGTCGCTGCCATCTCGAGGTTCAACGGGACCTCCAGGGCCTCCCTGATTGTCCGGACGTCCCGCTCCTGTATGTGCCGACGATCCTCGCGAAGATGGACGACTATGCTGTTCGCCCCGGCTTCTTCGGCAATCAGCGCCGCGTAGACCGGTTCAGGCTCCACGGTCTTTCTCGCTTCACGTATGGTCGCTATGTGATCTACATTTACACCCAGCCTGATCATCCTGCCCCTCCTTTCGAATCGACTGATCAAAGGACTGCATGACATCTCTCAATCCGACGATGTCATCGTCTGCAAGGCCGCCTCTCTCCTCCGCAAGTTCAAGGGTGCGGTACGCGAGCGAGAGAAAGAGGGGGAGGGCTCCGGGGCTCTTTTTCACTACGGCGTCGAGCTGGATTCTCACCGTCTCGCGATCACCCCTGGCGATCGGACCCGTGAGGGCGCGATGGGGCCCCAGCCCATCAATCATATCGAGGACATTCGTCATCATCGGTCGTAGTGCTCGCAACGCCTCCTCGACCGAGATGCCGGCGCTCGCCATCATCCGGGCGGCGGACCAGACCTGTGCCACAAGGTAATTGCTTGCCATGCTGGCGGCGGCGTGATAGATGCCTCGGTCGGCTCCCCGCAATTCAAGCGCAGTGCCTCCGATCGCTCCCGCGAGTTCCTTTCCCATCGAGACCGCGAGGGCGTCGCCCTCGAGCGTGAAAAAGGAACGGGGCAATGCCCGGATTCCTGCCTCTACCGTCGGCACGGTCTGAAGAGGATGGAACGTCCCTGCACTGACCCCTGATTTCCTCATAGGATCCAGGACGCTCGAATCGAGCGCGCCACTGCAGTGAAATACGGCGCCCCCCTCCGTCAGATACCCTGAACTGCTCAGGCTTACAGCGATCTCCTCGATGGCGGAGTCGCTCGTTGTAACAAAAATAACAGTCGCGTCCGCAATCACCAGAGGGATCGATCCATGAAACCGGGGACACTTCAGCGATGACGGCACGCCTTCCAGCGACCCTGCGTTCCTGCCCCACATCCCCACGACCTCAAATCCAGCCCGCTCAAGAAGGATGCAGAGGCTCGTTCCGACCCTGCCGGGACCGAGAAAAAAAAGTGCCTTTCTATTACCGGTCATCCTCGCCCCTCTATTCCACGCGCAGGCCCTGCATGCCATCTTTGAGCAGCCTGTCCCTCATCCCTCGCTCCATCCTTACCGTCACCGTCACCCTTCCATCATGCGCGGACTTCTCCATGACCCTGCCGGCGGCGTAAAGGCGCGCGACCGAGCGGGCATCATCCAGAGGAAATGAGAACGCCATCACGACTTCGTCTTTCCTCATCTCCTTCTCGATAGCGTCCCTGAGATCGTCGATGCCCGATCGCTCCCTTGCCGAGGTACAGACCCCGATCCCATCTCGCGACCGCGCCCGCGCTATCACATCGGCGTTCTCCAGCAGATCTACCTTGTTGAAGACCTGAATGGTGCGCTTCTCCTCCACTCCAAGGTCAGCGAGCACATCTTTGACCACCTCCAATTGATCGGACATACCTTTTGATGAGATGTCGATGACGTGGAGGAGAAGGTCCGCCTCAACGACCTCTTCCAGGGTGGCCCTGAACGACGCGACCAGGTGGTGAGGGAGTTTTCGAATGAATCCCACAGTGTCTGTAATTACCACGCGGCGCGGCGAATCGAGGTCGAGCACCCTGGTGCGGGCGTCGAGCGTCTCGAAGAGCCTGTCACCCGCAGCCGCGTCGCTGCCGGTGAGGAGGTTGAAGAGCGTCGATTTGCCGGCGTTTGTGTACCCGACGATGGCTATGTTGTATACCCCTGAGCGCCGTACCCTCTGTTGCTCTCGACGGCTCTTAACCACCTTCAACTGCTTTCTGAGATGCCCGATCCGTTCTCTGATGGCGCGACGGTCTACCTCGAGCTGGGTCTCGCCCGGCCCCCGGAGGCCTATGCCCCCCCTTATCCTGGAAAGGTGCTCCCACATGCGGGTAAGCCTCGGAAGCAGATACTGCAGTTGAGCCAGCTCGACCTGGAGCCTGGCCTGTCTGCTCCTTGCGCGCAGGGCGAAGATATCGAGGATCAACTCGCTCCTGTCGAGGATCCTCTTCTCGACACACTTCTCGAGGTTCTTCTCCTGTGTCGGTGTAAGGTCATCATCAAAAACAACCAGGTCGCAATTGGCCGCCTCGGCGGCGCCCTTCAGGTCCAGTGCCTTTCCCCTGCCGATGTAGTAGGCCGGATCGGGCCGTTTCCTGTACTGCGTGACCTTTCCCCTGACCTCTCCACCAGCCGACTCGACAAGCCTGCCAAGCTCCACCAGAGACTCTTCCACCTCCCATGGAGAATCGGAAGGTGTTATGAGCTTGACAAGAAGCGCCTTTTCTTTCTCTGCGTTCAGCGAGGTATCCCGCATTCTCGACTACTCTCAGAACTCCTTCCGTTTGAGGATCCGGTGCCGCTTCAGCCAGCTCCTGGTGCTGTATACGGCCTTCTGCACCGGAGAGAGGATGGTGTGAAACCTCTGAAACGAAGGGTCTATGAAGCGGTAATCCATCCCGTAGATGTCCCCCTGGAGCAGCCCCCGTTCGTTCAACTCATGGAAGAGCGGGGTCCCCGAAAAGACCTGCATCTTTGAAAGCGGGTCCACATAGGAGCCGAGCCGTTTCTTCATTGGATAGACCTTTTCCACTACAAACCTAAGATTTGTAAAGAATTCGTCAAATGTGGTCTCCGGCTCCATCGTTATGAAACCTACGCCACAGCGTATGTCAAGCCTGTCGAAGATATCGAGCGCCTCAAGGTTCTGATCCAGCGTGACCCCCTTGCGCATCGCTTCAAGGGACCGCGGAACCGCGGACTCTATCCCGACGAAGACCTCCCTTAGACCGGCCTTCTTGAGGCGGCGGAACAGTCCCTCTTCGATATTCTCCGCGCGGCACTCGATACGGAATTCCATGTCGAGCCCCTTCGAAAGCATGCCCTCGACGATCTCTTCCACTCTCCTTCTTCCCGCGGCGCCCGGCCCGAAGAAGTTGGCGTCCTCGAACCGAACGCGCTTTACTCCGTAAGTCTTGAGGAGAAGCTCGAGCTCCTCCAGGATATTCTCCGGGCTCCTGCCCCGCCAGGCCGGACCCTTCGCCGTCCGATAAAATGCGCTGATGCTGCAGTACGAACATATCGCGTGACATCCCCTGCTCCCGACAAGCGTGAGACATCCCCCCCTCTCGAAGGCGAGGGGAAGCTCGTCTCTGGCGGGGAATGGAAGCGCATCGAGGTCTCTGATAAGCGGTCGCGCCCCGCCCTCCACTATTTGACCGGCCGGGTTTCTGTACGTCAAACCCTTCACTCCGTCGAGTGGTTCCCCCGCTCTGAGCCTGTCGAGTAACTCCCTCACCGTGTATTCGCCTTCTCCCCTTACTACAGAATCTATCTCCGGCGTGTCTGCCATCAACTGGCGATGGGCAAGCGTCGGGAAATAGCCTCCCACGCAGACGTGGGTCTTGAGCCCCTTCTTTCGCAGGATACTGATGAGCGACAACTGCTCCTTTGCGGCTCCCTGGTAGATAACAGTCACCCCAAGCAACCTGAACTCTCTCGCCATGATCTCCGCTGCCAGATCCTTGTGCGTCATCCCTCGGATACTTCCATCCAGGATCTGCACGGAATAGCCAAGGGAACGAAGATGGGAGGCCATGTATCCGAAACCGAGATTCTCCTGGATCGGCTCCTCCATGAGATGATAACGCGGATTTATGAGGAGCAGATCGATCATGCCGGTTGCTCCCTGTCGAGGACTGTGACTACCCTCGGCGCCTTCTCCTCTTCCCGGCTCACGCGTGAGAAGTCCATTTTCAGGAAGACCTCCACCACCTTCGGATCGAACTGGTATCCAATGTAGCGCTGAAGCTCGTCGGTCGCCTGCTGATGACTCAGTGCCCTTCTGTATGGACGGTTCGTGGTCATGGCGTCATAGGCGTCCGATACCATGATTATCCTCGAACCAAGCGGTATATCCTCTCCCTTCAGACCATCGGGGTATCCGTTGCCGCCGTAACTTTCATGATGATGCCTGATGATATCCTCGATGTCGCCCCTCAGAAAGCTGATGTGCGAGACCAGGTCCGCGCTCAGAACGGGGTGTTCCTTGATGATCTCGTATTCCTCATCCGTCAGCTTCGCCGGTTTTCTTATCAGGGCGTGATATTCGCCACCGATTTTTCCCACATCATGCAGGATCGCCGCTATCTCTATCATCTCCACGTCCGAAAAGGGCAGGTCCATGGCAGTAGCCAGACTCCTTGCGTAACTCGACACCCTTTCCGAATGGCCAGATGTGTACGGATCACTTGCCTCTATCCCCTTGACAAGCGCGAGGACCGTCTCTTTATACGTTCGCTTCAGTTCCACGTACAGGCGGTACGCCTGGCGAATCATCATCAGTGGAAGGAAGAACAGAATGAGTCCCCATTCACTCATCTTCTCATAGAGGTAGAGCATGAGAAGGAGGAGCGGGAGGGAGGCGACGGTGTAGAAGAACTGCCACCTGCAGTTGTCGTACCACACCCTGAGGGCTGACTCGTCCTGGTAGAAACCTATCGCGCATGAGACAGTAAGAGAATTAACAACAAAATATGTCATAGCCATCATTGTCAGGGAGAAGAGGACATCGGGAAAGTTGAGCAGCCCGAACTTCCCGCCGGTCAGGGAGAAGACGAGCCCCGCCGAGAATATGGAGACTGAAAACTGTAGAATATTGTGAAAATACTTTATGAAACTCTTGTGAAGTTTGATCTTGTCGTACAGGAAGTAAGCCATCGCCGCCGCGATCATTGTCCAGAAAGGCCCGAAGTTGAATATCGATGTATAGAAGATAAGAGAGGTCATGGAGAGCGTTGATCCACCGGTCGGCAGCTCTATGGAGAGGAAGAACGATGCCAGGCTCAGCAGGAATATCACACCGAAAGTGAGGAGGAATCTGTTTACGCTCAGGCTATCCGGGACGAAGAAATAGTACTTGCCGGCAAAATAGCAGGAGATGGCCGATATTGTTAGAATGATCCCATAATATGCCTTGAACCTGCTGTTCAACTCTTGTGGGGCTCCAGGATAGAAGAGGCTGACACTCGAAAAGTCAATTACCAGGCATTAGAGCCAGCACGGCTCAGGACAATCAGAACCGTGACGATCTTTGAAAGCGCACTGAAATACTTAGTCAGCATGAGCGATTCACCTCCTGACTGAATGGATTAGACCCGCGCATCGGCGAGGGTCCGGCGTTCGCTCATCTCCACTTGTGCCGCTCCGCTAAATAAAGGCTACCTCTGCTGTTCGAGTGTCAGCCAAACATGTCTAATTCGTTCGATGTCGTACTGCAAAATCTAACCGTTTCCCGCTCCACCTTCAACCCCCGTATGCCCTCTAAGTGCAGCCCAGATAGCGGTTAACCGCTTTCAGTGTAGCCAGGGCAGCGGCCCTGTTCATGTCGTCGCGCACGAAAGAGGTCCCGACCAGTGATACTGTGGCGCTTTTTGATACGGCCTCAACGACAACGAGTACCACCGGCGAATTGACTTCTTCAACAATTTTCAGCTCCTCAAGAGTAAAAGCCTTTTCTCCGTGCAGGTACTCCTCCAGCGCGGACAGCACGGCCTTCGCGCAGATTTTCATCTGATTCGACCGTGTGCTGGTGTCTTCACAGACCCCCCTGTAGAGATTACCGCCGTTCGCGAGGACGACTTCCGCTGAACATTTCAGGTTTCCGACAGGGACAATCTCGAACCGGTCGAATCTCAACCGTGGCTTGCTGTTCCCCTTCTCATTCCCGCCAGCCTCTCCGGGCGCAAAGGTCTCGAAGCGGAATTCGCTTGTACTCCTCCCGCCGTTTTCGGGACTCCTCAACTGGGCGACGCTTATCCTCTTGTGGTCGACCTCGATATTGAAACCGGAGAAAAGCGCGGATTCAATGTCACGCACGATATGCTTCGGCCTTCTGTTGTGATCCGTCAGAACATGTACTTCTACGATTTCCCCTTCAGTGCTGACGTTGATTTTCGCAGATATTACACCCGGAAGATTGCACAACAGGCGCTCTGCGAGGAGTAGAGAATCGGAGGAACCATTCCGATTTGATACCATCTGTCTTCCTTTGTTCCTGGGCCTTTATGATGAGCATAAATATACCCGGGATAGTCACCGTTGTAAAGCAACTTGTCAACAGCACAGGGCTTCGCAGCCTTTGACAATTATTCCGGGACCGACAGCCCTCCCGTTGTCGGTCTACAGCTCAATTCAGTCGTACCTTTCGAGGGGCCGGGAACTCAACGCTCTAGGGAACGAGGGATCGAGGAGTGCCCGCCTGGTTTTTCCTCCTCCGGCGATGACAGCCTCTTTCTGATCGCAGCCCACCGTTTCAGTCGTTCTTTCACGGCAGACTCGTATCCGGAATTGCCCGGTCGATAAAATGTTCTGCCCTTCAGCTTCGCCGGCAGATAGTCCTGCTTCACTATCTTCTCCCTGGCGTCGTGCGGGTATTTGTAATCCTTTCCATACCCGAGATCTTTCATCAGACTGGTCGGGGCGTTCCTCAGTTCGATCGGGACCGGATCGTTCCTGCCTCCTCTGATCGTCTTCTTTACCTCCGCATATGCCTTGTACAACGAGTTGCTCTTCGGAGCCGTGGCAAGATAAACCGCCGCCTGGGCGAGGGCCAGTTCTCCCTCAGGGAGGCCGATAAAATGAACCGCATCCCTGGCTGCTATGGCCATCGTCAGCGCGTTCGGATCCGCGATGCCTATGTCTTCAGACGCGAAGCGGACCATCCGCCTGGCAATATAAAGGGGCGCCTCCCCCGCCTCCAGCATCCTCGCCAGCCAGTAAAGAGATGCGTCCGGGTCGCTCCCGCGGAGGCTCTTGTGGAGCGCCGATATCAGGTTATAGTGTTCCTCCCCCGCCTTGTCGTAGCCGATGTGCTTGTGCTGCAGGGCCTCCCGGACGGTAGCCTTTGAGATCTCCCTGCTTTCCCCCGTGACCAGGAGGGAGGAAAGTTCCAGAAGATTGAGCGCGCGTCGGGCGTCACCGTCCGAGGAGCTGGCGATGAGATAGAGCGCGTCTTTCTCCAGCGTCAGTCCCTGTCCACCAAGCCCCCTCTCGGTGTCCTCCAGGGCCCTCATCACAAGGAGGCATATATCTTTTTCCGACAATGGACTCAGCACGAAAACCCTCGCCCGGGAAAGGAGCGGGGAATTGACTTCAAAGGACGGGTTCTCCGTGGTCGCGCCTACCAGGATGATGCAGCCGTTTTCGACATGTGGAAGGAAGGCATCCTGCTGGGACTTGTTGAAGCGGTGTATCTCATCGCAGAAGAGTACCGTACGTCTCCCGTTGATGGATATGTGTTCCCGGGCTCTCCCGACGACGTCACGGATGTCCCTGACACCGGAAGTCACCGCGCTGAACGAGACGAACTCAGAGCCGGTCATCGTGGCCATGATCATCGCGACAGTGGTCTTCCCGCTTCCAGGTGGCCCCCAGAGGATAAGAGAACTCAAGGCGTCTCTCTCGATCATGGTCCTCAGGACTTTTCCTCTGCCCATGATCTTTTCCTGCCCCACAAATTCGCCTATGGACCGGGGCCTCATCCTGAAGGCGAGGGGGCCGGCTCCACGATCACCTCCGCCGACATTCCCTCCGTCAAACAAATCTCTCACTTCACCGGCCCCGCTGTTCATACCGACGACCGTCCTGGTTTGTCCCTGAGTTTGAGGATCTCATCGCTTTCGAACCTCTCGAGGTCAGCCTCTGCATCGAGCGTGACGATCGTTCTCACACCCGGTTCATCCAGTAGTCTTCCAATGACCGCTGGATGCGAGCCCGCGGCCTCGAGTTCATCCTCCAGTTCTCCGAGGTGGTCTTCCTCCACCGCTATGAGAAGCGCTCCGGAGGCGATGAGGCCAAGCGGATCCATACCATATCCTGCGCATAATTCGCTCGTCTCCGGGAAAATCGGGATCGATTCACGCCTGACGATAAAACCGGTGCCCGAGGCATCCGCGAGTTCGTGAAGCGCCGTGGCCAGCCCGCCTTCGGTCGGGTCGTGCATCGCGTGAACGCCATCCACCCGGCATGCCGCGCGCGCCGGGGGCAGAACGCTGATCCCGGGATCCCTGAGATATCCTGTGCATCTCGCGAGGAAATCCTCCCCCCATTGTTTCGACACCTCATGAGGCTTCTCCCTGGCTATAATGGATGTGCCCTCTACAGCCACGCCCCCTGTCAGGACTATGCAGTCCCCCGCTCTCGCGAGAGAGGCTTGAAACGTGCGGTTCGCCATCGCCAGGCCGAGCATCGTCCCACCCGCGACCGTCCTTGTCACAGCGCTTGTGACTTCGGTGTGGCCCCCGCAGAAGGCGACAGACAACTCGTCGCACGCCTCGCGTATCCCGGAGAATATACTCTCCACCTGATCAGGGTCGGTCGCGCCCGCCGGAAAAAGGAGGGTCGCCATGAACCAGCGCGGTTCGCCACCCATTGCGGCGAGATCATTCGCGTTCACGTTGACGACATAGTGCCCCATATCCTCCGTGACGAAGGTCACGGGATCGGTCTTCGCAAAGAGTACGTCTCCCGAAAAGCGCAGGAGTGTTGCATCGATCCCTGTCGCCGGGCCTTCGATCACCCGTTCGTCAACCGACGTATACCGCGCCAGCAGACTGTCGAGCAGGCCGTGGGGGAGTTTCCCCGATTGCAGTGTCACGGTGTCTTTTCGGCGGCTGTGAGTCATGGTTCTGTTCTGTCCCCTGCATAAGGTATCGGATCGGCCACACCTGCTTCACTGAATCCTTTCAGACGCAGGACGCAACTCTCGCACTCGCCGCACGCAAGATCGCTCTTTGCGTAGCAGGACCAGGTCAGGTGAAACGGAGCCTTGAGTGCCAGGCCGGTCTCGACTATCTCCTTCTTTCCCATCTCGACCAGCGGAGCAACTATCGTAATGTCTCCCGACCTTGTTCCCTGCCGCACAAGGAGATTGAAAGCCTCATAATAACTCTTTCGGCAGTCGGGATAACCCGCGCTGTCGCTCTCCACGGCACCGATAAAGATCTTCCTGACTCCGAGCACCTCCGCCCACGATACGGCGGCGCACAGGAAGTGGCTGTTACGAAACGGCACATAGGTCGACGGGATCTCAGCCGGGTCGGACTGGCCGCTCTCAATCTCCATCGATTCGTCCGTAAGGCTTGATCCTCCCATACGCCCGAGATAGGACATGTCCACCACCATTTTCTCCCTTGCTCCGAAGTGCCTCGCGACCGCCTCGAACGCCCTCGTCTCCCTTTCGGCCGTTCTCTGACCGTAGGTACAATGGAGAAGAGCAAGCTCATGAGTTTGAGCCGCGAACGCGGTCGCCACACAACTGTCCAGGCCTCCACTGGCGAGCACTATCGCCATCTCACGCCCCAACCACACACCTCCTTTCCCGGCAGCCCCCGCCGGACGACGGGAGAGAGGCGACAGTAGAACGCGCGGCACCACTTGAGTCCTTCATCGGAACCCGCCTACGGCAGACCAAGGTACTTGTGAAGTTGAAGATTGAGCCGCACATTTATCCTGTCCTCCAGAATCCACTGAACCAGTCTTTCGGGCTCCATCTCCCCGCACGCGGGAGAGAAGAGGACACCCGGCGCGCGGGATGCGTGACCGGGGCCTCCTCCGCCCTCACGCAACCCGTTGATCTCCAGGAAGTTGACGCTCCACAAATAGTCTTCCCGGTTCCTGACTATGAACTTCAGGCAATCATTCGAATCCAGTTGCTCGAGGTTGGAGTCGAGAAACGAGCCTCCTTCGCCACTCCCGGGAGACTTGACATCAACAACTCGTACGACGTCCTCGGGCACGGCAGTCAGGTCGTACGACCCGTTGGTCTCAAGGACGACGTCCATACCGACCTCCCGCAGTCTCTCGATCATCGCCGGCGTCCCTTCCTGATACATAGGTTCTCCCCCTGTTACCAGGACGAGTGAGGGGCCCTGAGAGGCAACCTCCTCGACAATCTCATCGAGAGAGCGCAGACTGTGACGGGAGGAATCTACCTCGAGGGCTTGCGGCGTGTCGCAGTAGCTGCATCTCAGATTGCACCCCGCCAGCCGGAGGATGACACATGGGAATCCCTGCAAAGGCATTTCACCCATGACGGAAACACATATCTCCGCCACATAGAGCTCTGTCATCGAACCATCACCATTTCACACGGTATTCCACGCTCGACAAGGTCCGCCCTCGCCTGGAAGAGACTTATCCGCACTCGCGGTGCACAACGCATATTCTCGATCGTTACGGGAGGGAGCGGGAGGGGCTATGTCTGAGCGGGGTGAATGCCGGTTTCTCTGCGCAACAGCTTCATTCCCGGTAAGACGCCCACTCATCGCCGGTCTCCTCGACTCTCACCTCGACCATCTCCACTCCCGCGGGAAGCTCTGGCTTCAGCCTGTTGTAGAGATACCTGGCGATGTTCTCTGCGGTAGGATTGATTTCCTGAAATGGCTCAAGGCTGTTCAGGTGCTTGTGGTCGAGCTGCATAATATGTTTGTTGAGACATTCTCGAAGCAGTCTGAAGTCCATGCCCATGCCGGACGCGTCAATGTCCTTGACCTCCACAACGGTTGAGACACCCCAGTTGTGTCCGTGAAGAGAAGCGCAGTCACCCGCATAACCCCGGAGTTCGTGAGACGAAGAGAACGATGAACGCACACTTATCCTATACACTTGCTCCCTCTTGCTCCCTGGCGTTACCCCGGCTGCCGTCTGCCACTCTCCTGCCGTCACCGTCGAGGGTGACCGACACGACCTTCGAGACACCCGGCTCCTCCATCGTCACTCCATACAGACAATCCGCGGCGCTCATTGTCTTCTTGTTATGCGTCACCACTATGAACTGGGTCTTGCCCCTGAACTTCACGAGCATATCTATCAACCTGTCAACATTGGTATCATCGAGCGCAGCGTCTGCTTCGTCCAGGATACAGAAAGGGCTCGGCCTCACCTGGTATATCGCAAACAGCAGCGCCAGCGCCGTAAGAGCCCTCTCCCCACCGGACATGAGGTCGACTGACTCCGCTCGTTTGCCGAACGGCTGGGCTGCCATCTCGATCGGGCATTCGAGCGGATCGCCATCGTCTGCCATGATAAGATCGGCCTTCCCTCCCCTGAAAAGGAGGCGGAACGTCTCCCGGAAGTTCTCTCTGACCAGGCCGAATGTCTCGAGGAACCTCTCCCTTGCGGTACGGTTGATCTGTCTGATGGCCTTCTCGAGAGATTCCTTCCCTTCAATCAGATCGTCTCTCTGCGTGCGAAGGAGATCGAGCCTTTCCTCTTCTCCCTCATACTCCTCAAGCGCGACGAAGTTCACGTGACCAAGATGTGCGAGTTTCTCCTTCAGCCCCTGGAGTTCATGTTTGAGTTCTCCCGTGCGTTGCGCATCCACATTCTCCGGGAGGACGATTTCATCGAGGCTGATCCCATACTTCTCACCCATCCGGTCCTTCAACGAGAGGATCAGGTTATTGACATCGTTTTCTTCCAGTTCAAGACGGCGTATCTCGCTCGATCTGCCGTCCATTTCCATTCGCAAATCGCCCATTGCAGCATCTTTCCTGTCCAGCTCTGTCCTGGCGAGCCGGATTTCCACTTCCCCGGCCGAGAGCTCTAACTCAACCTGCTCTGCATCGGAAGCAACTGCGAGTCTTTTCCCTTCCGCATCGCCTATTTCCTCATCGAGTCTGCCGAGCTCTTCCTCGATAGCCGCCTGTTCCTCCGCGAGACGGCAGGATAGCTCCTCCCTCGCCTTCAATTCTTTCTCTATTCTCTCCGCTCTCCTGTCCATCTCCGACAGGGAAGCCTTCAAAGAGGCGTCTTCCACCCTCGCCCGTCCGAGGTCACCATCCAGGACGTCCCTCCGCTCTCTCACGTAATTCAGCTCCCCCCCGGGCTCCGCTTCTTCTCGCGTTTCTCCGCCGGCGCCTTCGGTTGTCGCAAGCGCGTCCATGAGATCACGCTTTTCCCGCTCTTTCGACCTGCACATGGATACGACCCTCTGCAACTCCTCTTCCATATGACTGATTTCGCTCTGCAGAAAATCCTCTTCCCGCGCCAGTCCCAGCAGAACATTTTCCTTCTCTCTGAGGGACAGCGTCTCTTCCGCCGATCTCCTTTCCAGCTTCTCGTGTTCGCTCACGGCGTCCACCAGGATCTGATTCAGCCTGCGATGGTCTGTCTCGACCTTTTCGAGCGCACGCTTCAGAGACACTGATTCACGCTTGAGCCCCTCGATCGCTCTCGATCTTTCGACAAGTAGAGGGCTCTTATTCCCGTCTTCTCCTCCCCAGAGCACGAATCTATCCTTCAGGAGGCTCCCGTCGAGCGACACGAGCCTCGCTTCAGCCTTAATGTAAGCTTCCACGTCCTCGCCGGCCGACGGAGGCGGGACTATCCATAGATCTCCCAGGAGCAGGTCTCTCAGAGCGTTCAGCTCAGGCTTGCAGCTTACAACGTCCGAACCGATGGCTATGACCCAGGAGGGCAGCCTTGGCATTCTTCTTTCATTCATGGTCCGGATCATTTCGAGGGATAGAAAAGACGCCACTCCTTTTCCATGAGACCTCAGATGGTTGATCGCCCTCATCGCGGCCATGTTGTCGACCGTAACAATCATCTTCAAAAAGGACAACAAACCCGTCTCGATGGCTCTGGCAAACTTACGGTCTATCTCGAAAAGCTCCCCCACGGGTCCGAGGATGCCCGGAAAATCATCCTTCGAGCGCATGATTTCAGAGACTCCCCCCGGATATCCCTCATAATCTTCCCGCCACTTTCTGCGCAGCTCCAGTTGAGACAGGACGTTGTCCAGGTGAAGCTGCTGCTTCCCCGCCTCGCGGTCGGAGGCGTCCCTGCGTTCGGATATCTTCTCCCTGAGCGCAGACAGCTTCTCGAGCTTCCCGGACATGTTCGCGACTATTGTCCTCAACTCCTGAACCTCGGAGGAAAAACTCACCTTTTCTCCGCCGGCTGTGGTTATCTTCTCCCTCTTATCTGCCAGTTGAGCCTCAAGTCGATCTCTCTTCTGGAAGAGTGAGCTGTTTTCATTGTCGAGCGCACTCAACCTGGCCTTTATCTCGGCAATCGCCTCGAGTTTCCTGATTCTCTTCTCTTCTGCCAGTCGGTATCGTTCCGACTCGCTACGGAGCTCTGCCTCGGCTTTTCCTCTCTCTGCCTCCAGCTCCCGCAGGAGACTGGAAAGTTCCTCAAGTCGATTCACACCTTTCGCTTTTTCCCGGGCGAGTTCGTCCCTCTCCTCGAGGAGTGCCTCTCTCGAATCCCTCGCCTCGGCAGCCTCCACAACGACCCTGTCCATCCGCTCACGTCTGTGGACACATCTCTCCTTCAGTACAACCAGCCGCTCATCCAGCAGTTTAATATCAAGCGAGCGGCTCTTGAGCCTCTCACGGATCTCTTTCAGTTTCTCCTCTTTCGAAATCAGATCCGATTTTCCCTCGCGAAGATCCGCTTCGAGGCCCTGCATCGTCGCAAGGGCTTTCTCTTTCCTGTTCTCCAGTTCTTCCAGCCTGGTGCCTACCGCTTTCTCCTTTGCGTCAAGCTCTCCACGTTTCAACCCGGCGAGAAGGATCTCGACTTCTTTCTCGCGCACCTTGTACGCCTTGTGTCGTCGCGCCTTGCCGACATGTCGCTTCAATCCCCTGACGGAGTGCTCCACCTCATCGAAGAGCACCTGGATCTGTTCGAGATCAAGGCGCGTCTTCTCCAGTTTTCTCTGCGCAAGTCGTCTTCTATCCTTGTATTTCACCACGCCCGCCGCTTCTTCGAGGATCCGCCGCCTTTCATCGCTCTTCCCGTTCAGGATCGCGTCGATCATCTTCTGCTCTATCAGAGAATACGCGTCCTTGCCCACACCGATGTCGAGAATAAGGTCCACGACATCCTTCAGCCGACATTCGCTGTTGTTGATCCTGTACTCGCTCTCTCCCGAACGGAAAAGCTTTCTCGAGATATTGACTTCCTGATAAGGGAGTGATATGAGCCCGTCATCATTCTCGAAGGATATGACAACTTCGGCCAGGTTTAGCGGCCTTCTCGTCCGGGTCCCTTTGAAGATCGTATCGTCCATTCTCTGACCGCGAAGCACCCTCGGGTTCTGCTCTCCCAGTACCCACCTGATCGCGTCGGCTACGTTGCTCTTTCCACAGCCATTCGGGCCGACAATAGCCGTTATACCCTCACCGAAATCGAGCGAGACTTTCCTGTAGAACGACTTGAACCCGCTTACTTTGATGCTCTTCAAGATCATGGATGGAAGCCTTCCCGGGCGATCAATTTACACTTGATATCCTTCTCCGCGAGCAACTCTTCGACGACCACGGACTGACGCTCGTTCTCAAAGGCACCTACGTAGAGATAAAAAGGTCCTTCCTCACCACCCGACCAGATGGTGTAAGGATCCAGTCCCGGCTCCTCGATCATCTTACGTGCCTCTTCTGCCCCTTCCATCGAATCGAACTCTCCAAGAAGACAGGAAAGCCGTGAAGAGATTACCCTGCCTTCCGTGAATTCGCTCCTGACGGAAATCTCTTCGAGGATGGTCTCCGCCTCCGACTTCTCGCTGTAATACCCCGTCATCAGACGCGTCCAGCGACCTATACCCGTTATCTCGACCGGCACCAGATAGGCATCGAACCCGGCCTCCTGGAGAGCCATTCTCCCCTTCTCAGCCGCTGCTTGATTTTTGTACGAGGCAAGTACGAGCGAATATGGAAGGGGCTTGACCTGCCGGGAGGGACTACCCATGACATTCTCCGCCACCTGGCCGGTCGAGGCGGATGGCGACTCAGGAGCGGCCTCCGTTCCATCGAATCCCCCTGCAGAAGAGGCTTCAGAACCGACCTGGCTGGTCGCCGCGTCCCGCCCCGGCTCAACCGGAGAGAATACGCCCTGGTTGTACATCACCCATCCAACAAACAATAGAGGTATGACAATGAGAAGCACGATCCATGACCTCCTGCCCGTGGCCACCTCACTTTCCCTCTCAGCACTGTTCGCTTCGCCCCCTTCTATCCCTGCACCCACGGCCTCAGCCACCTGTTCACCCAGCTCCTCTCGTTCAACTTCCTCTCCCCCTCCTGTCCCGCCGCTCGATTCATCCTCCCTCTCATTACCACCCGCGACGCCGCTTTCTCCACTCCCCACATCCGGTTCTGCGTCGGCGGCCACATCTTCAGCGTGTCCATCCTTTTCCATGAATGACTCTCCCCGGGATACAACGGAAACAGTCTCCTCCTCGGGGACTGTTTCGTCCACTCCTCCACTTTCCTCGACATATTGAGGTTGAACCTTCTTGAACGGGTATTCCAGCGGATTCGTCCAGATCACACCGACCACGTCCGACTTCCGTTTGACCTTCCTGAGCTCTTTCCTTACCCATCTGTTGATCTTCTCTCCACTCGAGAAAAGGAGGAGAACTCCATCGACCTCAGGCATCAGCTCGCTGAGGTCAAATCCCTTTCCGGTGCCTGCATAGATCAACCCGACCACTCCAGGCGGAATCAACCGGTCGAGTGTGCTGCTCCATCCAAGCACTGAGAGTACATCGTCGGGGTCAGTCAGCAACCTCCCCGAGGGTATGAATTTCAGCTCCGGGACACCCGTATCTCTTATGACATCCTCGGCATCGGTCCCCTTGAGGAGGTACTCAACCATGCCGGGGTTCCTGTCGACGTGGAAGACATCGTGCAACGCAGGCTCCTTCATGTCGAGATCGACGAGATATGTGACCAGATCTTCCGATGCAAGCGTTATCGCGAGATTGGCAGCGACTCGCCTCGATATCGAGGGGTCGCAATTCACGTTCATGAACAGTATCCTGAAGAGGGGTGTATCCCTCTCCGTGAAGAGGCGATAAAACATCTTGGTATATGGTTCGACCAGGCGTGACTCTGTCGATTCAACTATGAGCGGGAGGTCGTGCACAGCGCCCGTGCCTTTCGCGGGGACATAGACCTCAAAGAAAGCGGCCTGCGGGTACATCTTCCACAGTAGCCTCATCCCTTCACCTCCCAGGAATATCTTTTTCCTTGACCTGTGCAGTGGATTTTTCATTGTCGTTAACCTCGCCTCTGAGATTTGATGCCACGAAACTGAAGACAATGAGAAACAACTGAATAACTAATGATCACCACCCCTCGTGCCGGCACGTGCCCGACTCCGCCGAATGACTATGCACTCACGGGCCTCATCACGCTCCTCAGATATTCTCCGAGAGAGCCCACGGGAAGTTCTTTTCCCTTCACGACAAAGGGGCTGATCCCTTTGATTCGATTCAGCGAGAGCCTGCGGACCTCCTCCTCACGTACTATTGCAACCACATTTCCGCCGATCGAGGCCATCAAGAGTGCAAAGCCGATGTTATTCGTCAGGACGCAGTGGCATTCCTTCATGATGGAGGCGATCTTGGCTATCGTCTCCCTCGGCAGAACAATCACGTCATACGTTGGAAGATCCTCCCAGACGGAGCTGGAAATCCTGTTCTGCGCGAGGAGTATCTTCTTGGAAGGCAGCGTGTTGAGGTTCTTGAGGAGATTGGTCAACGTATCGTGGTTTGAGATGACCCCCTCCCTGCTGTCGTCGAGAAACACCCCGAGCAATTGATCCCTTTCTGGTTGCACGCTCAATCCGATGGTCTTCCACACCGTATTCACCCGGGCTTCTTCGCCTGGTAGATGGTAGATGTTATCCCCGGGATGAATATCGAGTATACTGAAAAGCGACCACATCCTGTGCAGAAAGGGCTTGTTCTCCTTCTCAGACCTGACCGATATGGAGTATTTGAAGACCTTCGCGGGATCATAGAAACCGAGGGTTATCGAGGCTCCCGAGAGCGTAACGGGAAGATAGGTCTCAAGGTTATGTCGGTAAGACAAGTCTATGGCAATATCGAACGATTCCGCTCTCAGTTGATCTACAAGGTCTCTCAATGACCGGCTGAAGGGATTCCTGGATCTGTTATCATAAAAGAAGAGTCTGTTGGTCCAGTAATCGCCTTCTATAACACTGCTGTACTCGCCGGGCGTGACTACGGCCACAGAGGCTGAGGGGTATCTCTTGCGCATACCTCTGATGAAAGAACGAGAGAGAATCAGGCTGGCGAGTCCGCGTTCCGGGACAAAGACGAGCTTCCTGGCGGATTCCAGATCTCGAGCAAGAGAAAAAGCGCCATCAGGCCCTTCCGAGCCCAACAGGCGTTGATACGTCCCCATTAAAGCCTGATATACCAGCGTTCTTCCCATCTCCGGAGATCAAAAGGTTTATTTAGCACGGTATTAGACTACAAGTCACCCGACTGTTTGTCAACGATTTTCCTGCCGCGGCACGCCGCTATTCCAGATGTCCGGTTCGGGAGAGTCACACCACATAAAAAGGGAGACTGAGATATCTCGAAGCAATATCGAGACAACCAGTCTCCCCTCGATCCTTGAAGGTGGGGGACACCCTCAAGGTGATATGCTGAAATCAGTCTCTCCGCTTTTCCCTGGCGGTGGCATCCCGGGCGACCGTGGCATACGCCGCTATGTCAGATCGAGCTCTACATAGTCGATGTTGGAATAATTGCCATTGCCGTCCCTGTGTTCATGAACCCCCAGATGGTGATAGTCCATCGCGTCGTGCAGGTAGAAGTGGGACAGGAGGGGTATTCCCCGATACTCCTGCTCGGCGATAAGGTAGTCTATCATCACCGATTCGGTGGCCACCGGGTCCTGCCCTACAAAAATGCTGTTCGGGGTCGGGCCTCCCGGGAACGTCTCCCACTGCTGCGGGGGACCGTATGGCCCGCCATTATATACTCCCCACAGCGCGTCACCGACTATCAGCCTGGTCTTGTTGTGGATGTTAGGCGTGGCATTCAGATCGCTCAGGTTGTAATCGATTGGTGAGTGAAGATTAGCTGGACCCGGTTTCGTCGTCCCGAAGTGATTCTTGAAACCCATGGTGGCCAGAACGAAAATATGATCCTTGAAGAGCGAGAGATCGATAACGTGGCTGGCCTGGGTCAGCACCTTCGGACAATACTGTGTAGCAATATTGCGAAACTCTATCGGGGCATCGTAATCCGCCGCCGCGAGAGGGTCGCCAGTCTGGACGAAGTTGACGTTCCAGTTTACCCTGTCACGAATTCGCCACTGATAGATGGGCCGGGAACAGTCGTAGACATAGATGTCCCCCGGGGGGATTCCCAGGATATCAATCAACCCGTGCAGTACAGCGTTTATGCTGGGCGCGGTCGCATCTATTTCGTTGCTCTGATTCGAATAGTTGTTGCAGTTGATCTTGATCGCGAATTTTCCCCGGACCTGGTTACGCCCTCCGAGCAACTTAGTCCATGCTGCAAGGTCCGTGTTGGCCGCCATCAATTGCCTGACACCCTGGAGCAGCATTCTCCTGACCCGGGTCTCATCGACAAAGTCGAAGTAGTAGTTTGATGAGTAATCCCACCATGTGGCATTAGCATCATAGCTGCGGACAACCCTTGGGAGAGTCCTCTTTCTTCCCGGGACTTTCTGCTCGAGAGCACCGAGCCCGAGAGCCATCCCGACTGCCGCCCTGGATGAACTCCCTATGAATTCACGCCTGCTTATGCCGTTACGATTTCCGGAACTCTTCTTCTCTCCCATACGCTGCTCACGTCCTTTCAGCTGGAATATCAGGAACAGGCTTCCGAACAAGACGATTCGATAAGCATTTTACCATAAAAAGGGAATATTGTCAACCAGAAGTTGAACAGGTGTCGATCAGCAACCTGGAGGCGACATACGACATCATACCGCAACTCACTGTGCAGATTTCAGTTGCGGACTCCGCCGAGCAATATCCTTGTGACGAGTGATATCCGTTTCACGGCGCGAGTCCCGGCTCAGTCAGGATATGAACGTTGGAATACCAGCCCCTCTGCTTGAGAGTCCTGTCTACCCATGGTCAAGGAGAGAACTTATATCCATGATGTAAATCGACATGAGCCGGCCGTCCGGGTCTTCCCGGTTCGAAGAAAAGTTTATCGTCTTTCCATCGGGTGAAAACGATGGATAAGCATCGAAGGCCTCGTTGTAAGTAACGCGAATCTGTTCTCTGCTCTCGACATTCATCAGGAACACCTCGAAATTATGTGGAGGGAGGTCTCTTACATAAAGAAAGTACCTGCCGTCCGGCGATGGATAAGGCGACCAGTTCAGCCCAGGGTCCGTAGTAATCTGGTGAAGCTCGGTGCCGTCCTGTTTTATCGTGTAGATCGTCATGGGTATCGGACGTTGGTGCTGATCCTCGACCTTCCAGGCTCGGAATATGATGTGCTCGCTGTCGGGAAGATAGAACGCCCCACCTTCCTGCCACTCCTCCGTGTCGGTGATCTGTAGTTCTCCACTCCCATCCGGACGCATTCTCCACAGGTCCATTCGTCCGTCGATGAGCCTGCTGAACAAGACCCATTTACCGTCAGGTGAGACAGAAACCTCCGCGTCATAATATTCATTGTTTGTGAGCCGCTTCCTGTTGGAACCGTCCAGGTCGCAGGTGTAGAGTTCGGCGCCGGTTGGATAGCCCTCTATCCTCGAATAGTCTCCATGCGGCAGTTGAAGGTTGTCACGGGTGCTCGTGAAGATCAGTCTTCTTCCATCGGGAAAAAAGTAGGAGCAGGCGTCGTCGCCCTTGTCGTTGATGCGGAGGATCTCTGTGCCCGCCAGATCTGTTGTATATACATGGTATTCTTCCTCGCCCTCATCCAGGCGCGCGTTCATGATAAGATGTCTGCCGTCAGGCGAAAAATACGCCTCGGCGGCGGAGTAGAATCCCGGCACCTTGACCGCCGTCAGTTCCACGGATGCCCGGTCCTTCGCAGGTTCCTTTTTTCCTCCGCAGGAAAGGAAGAGGATTGTTGATACTGCAACCGGAAAGGCCCGACGCCACAACCTGCTCGAATCAGAAGAAAAACCCATTGCTGACACTCCCTGTTGAATTGTAGACAGGAAAGACTACCATTTTCCGCTCACTGACAGTGCGTATCGCCCCTGAATCGCGGCAGGTATAACGGAAACATCGTGGAAAGAGGACGTAAGGCAGAGGCCGCTGGCAACCCCTATGGCCGCGCCCGCAACGACATCACTCACATAGTGCTTATCGGCGGCCACCCTGCTGTAACCCACAAAGGTCGCGCCAAGGTACGCGGGGACTGCGTATTTCCAACCGTATCTGTTGTGGATAAAGGAGGCACCCTGGAAGGCGGCAGAGGTGTGGCCCGAGGGGAAAGAGGTGTGATCGCCTCCACCGGGTCGTTCTCTGCGGACCGAGTACTTCAGGCCATAGGTAACCCCCATGGTGAGAGCGAAAGATCTCAAGAACTGACCTCCTCCGGCCCGATCGCCCAGATAGAGAGTTGCTCCACAGGCCGTGGCGGGGATAATCACCTGCAGCAGGTCCCCGGCGGTTTCCGTCCCGCTGCCGCCGGCGCTGGCCACGCTTCGCGACGATAACAGGAATACGAACAGGATAAGAAATGAGTGCATCTTCATTGGCTTCATGTCATCCATAACAGTTCGTGTGTGGGATCCGTTGAAGGACGGCTGAATCTCCGGAAGCATTAATGGAGCGAATACGTCCCCGAAACAGTGTCTGAGGCCGGGCCCTCTTCGAGACAAGACTCTCAGGCCGACGGTAATCTACTTGCCCGAGTGTTTCCTCTTGTCCTTGATGTATATAACTTTTGAACGTCTGTTTTCGGAAATCCGCTCATCTATCTCGAACAGCTTCGTGGCCACAACAAGTTCACCGAGCCGTTTGTAGCCATAGTTGCGTGGATCAAATTCCGGAGACTGCTTGGCAATACTGCTTCCCACGCTTCCCAGGTGCGCCCATCCAACATCATCAGACGCCGTCTCCCACGCGTTTCTCAGGAGAGTAACCAGTTTCGTGTCACCCTTCAGCTGGGCGGCCGTTTTTTTCACGGTCGCTCCATCATCCTCTTCGGGACTCAGGACCTCGATGTAGATGAATCTGTCACACGCCGAGACGAAGGATTTTGGCGTCTTGCGCTCACCAAATCCGTACACCACAAGCCCCTCCTCCCTGATTCGAGTTGCCAGGCGCGTAAAGTCGCTGTCGCTGGAGACAAGGCAGAATCCATCGAACCGCCTCGCGTAGAGCAAGTCCATCGCGTCAATGATCATGGCGCTGTCCGTAGCGTTCTTGCCCACCGTGTACCTGAACTGCTGGATCGGCTGGATGGAACATTCCAGGAGTACTGCCTTCCAGCTGCTCAGATTGGGCTTTGTCCAGTCTCCATAAATTCGCTTCACGCTTGCCGTCCCGTATTTCGCCACCTCCGAAAGGATGGCCTCGGTGATCGAGGCCCGAGCGTTGTCCGCGTCGATCAGCACAGCCAGCATCGTATCCGTCTGTTCACCATTACTCATAGGACCTGCTCCTCCATTCTTGAACCCGCCTGCGCAATCTATATGAGATTCCTTGTTTTCCGATCTATCCAGGACGATTTTTCATCCAGTTATTCTTATAATATTAGCTGTTTGCAACGAGACTTTCAATTGTTTCAATACAACTCATACTTCACCAGCCTGCCGTCGAGTCCTCCATTATAGAGCAGTCTCTTCCATGACGGCTTCAGTCCGAGGCTCTTTATATACTTCCTGTTGCCAAAGTATATGTATGCAGTAGAACCTTCACAGCGTCTCTTGAGAAAATCACCGAACCTCCTGTAAAAACCGCTGAGGTCCTCGTTCCTGCCCATCCTGATCCCGTAGGGCGGATTGCATACGATTGTCTTTTCTCTCAGGTCGTTGATGTCAAAGACATCACGGACCTTGACGTCGATGACATGGCCGGTGTCGACGGATGCGCAGTTGAGCGTTGAGGCCTCGACCGACTCCGCCGAGATATCACTCCCCGCCACAAGATCTCTTGACAACGACTTGATTCCCTCCTGCCCCTCTTTCTTTATCCTGCCCCACAGCGACGCGTCGAAATCCGGAAGGTTCTCGAAGCCGAATTTCTCTCGCAGGATAGCCGGCGGCGTTCCGGATGCACGCAGATAACCCTCACAAAGCAGAGTCCCGGAACCGCAGAATGGATCGTAGAGAGGCTGAGATCCTTCCCACCCGGAATATCTGATGATAGCCGCGGCAAGCGTCTCGATCAGGGGAGCGCGTATTGACTTTCTTCGGTACCCGCGCCTGTGGAGCGAGCCACCGGAAGTATCCAGACTTATCGTCGCTTCATTATTTTCGACATGGAGGTTAATCCATACATCCGGGTCGATAGTATCTATCGAGGGGCGCTCACCCGTGCTGTTGCGGAAACGATCGACGATTGCGTCCTTGAGCCGAAGGGCCGCGAACTTCGAGTGGTGGATGGAGCTGTGTGACACCGCGGCGAACACCGCAAAGGTCCGAGAGGGGTCAAGAAAATCCTCCCATCCGAGCTCCATGGCTCGTTTGTACAGATATCTGTCCGAATGGCACGTGAAGGAGATCAGCGGGGCGAGTATGCGATTTATCAGACTGGAATGGAGATTAGCCGTGTAGAGGGCCTCCGGGTCCGCTGAGAAATGGATACCCCTGAAGCAGGGCTTTGTATCAGTCGCGCCGAGCGACAGGAGTTCCTCTTCCGCGATTTCCTTGATGTCATCGGCGACCTGGGCGAAATAGCGATTCGTCTTCTGATACCTGTAAGTATCCGGCAATGCATTCTCATCCTTGATCGGAAGAAGACTTACTTCACGCGAGTGCCTGCGTCGAGACGCCCCCCGCTCACTCGAATCAGCAAAGAAGAGACCTTGCCCCGCGCAGAGAGATGTTCATTTTTCCAGGAACTGCCTCAGAAAAGATTCCACGGCCTTCCAGTAACCATTGCTATCCTCGAACTGCCTCCATAGCGCCCGCGATCCATGCTGGCCATTCGTTTCGGGAAGATAAGACGTCTTTTCCCCGGACGGCACGGCTTCGTATATGGCGGTCCACTTATCCATTTCGTTCCCCGCTGAAGTAATGAACACCGGTATCCTGATTTTCTCCGCGGCCTCTTTGATCCAGGACACCGGTTTCCCTTCCCCCGAAAAATACTCTCCCGGCGAGAATGATACGACCGCATCCATCATTTTCGGATGGTCTCCAGCGATTCTCAGCACGAGTGATGAAGAATAGGAACTTCCCCACGCTATCACGCTGCCCGTAGCGTAATGTCCGCGCGCATACGTCAGGGCAGCCTCGATATCCTTCATCGCATCGAAATAGCCGGTGCCCCTGCCAGCGGCCCTCGCCATCTTCGCGGTCTCGTTGTCCACACCGTTTACCGTATTGCCGGATCGCTGGTCTATCGCCATGCAGTTGAAACCCAGACCGTTCAGCCGCGGGGCGATCTCCCGATATTCTCCCCGGCTCCATCCCGCCTGGTGGAACAGGACGATGAAAGGCGTTGACTTCTCCTCATAAGGGGCGTAGACGTCAGCCGTTATCATCAGGCCATCACCCGACGGGAAAGAGATAGTCATGTAGTCCCGCGCCGAATCGGCGACGGCTGAGGACGCGACAAGAATGACGAGAAGGTATAGTCGGCTCATGATCTTCCTCAGCTACTCCTTCCTAAAGCGTGGTTCGAGTGCGTGCTTATACACGCAGAGCATTCCCGCATCGCTCTTACCTCTTCATGATAAGTTCGTTTTCCGCGGTCGAACCGGACCTGTACACAGCCCAGTAAGGCCCCGGATCCGCCGATGAACTGTCATCATAAGCGCCGTTCCATACGATGCTGTACTCACCAGGATCCAGGAACTGGTTCTTGAGGTGTCTTACAACGGATTGGTTCGCGCCCAGGATATCGATCGCCGCCGAATCGCTGGCAGGCTGTGTGAACCTGAGAGTAACGGCGTCGTCGAAAGGGTTTTCGAACGCCAGAATGAAACCGCTGGAATGCAGCGTCAACGTGTCCGGAGCCTGTACGTCGTTGTCCGAGACCGTCAAGACGTTCGTGGTGTCCCCCGAGATATCGGCGACAAGCGCCACGCTCCTGTATTCGCCCACCGACAGGTCCTTGAAGATGTATTGCCCGCCAATTGTATATGTTGTTGAGACAATCTGCGATGCGGAATCCAGCAGATCAACTCTCACGTTGTCGGCGTCCGTGATCTCCAGCTCACCCGTCGGGGAACCGGTAGAGTCTGTTTCAGAGCCCGACAGGAGCACCTGACCTGTTATTGAATAGAGGATCTCCGCGGGGCTCGTTCCCCCGCAGGAAGAACCAGCCCAGATGACGAAGGCCACCGTCACGAGAAGGAAGAAATGTTTCATTTTGATCCCTTTCACTATTCAGCTGGATACATCTTTCGGCAGGACTCCCAGTTTCACGGCATTCAATAGCTGTGGGCATGACCTGTCCAGACAGGAACCACAACAATTATAAACAATCGCGGCCAGATTTCCATACATTAGTTGCCCTGTGCTGCCGATCACGTTCAGCGACTCGGAACCCAGATTCTATCTGCCTTGACGATCTCGACACTGCCGGGTAGTTGCAGGGGAGCCCTGGATCTGGTGAAGAACACCAGCCCTCTGTATCCCGTCAGATACTTATGAACAGTGCCAAGAAACCATCCTTCGGCGACCACTACCAACGGGCAATCGACCCTGTCAAGAATGGTCCTGAAGTCCTCCGGCTCGACTCTTACTATGGCTCCGGAAGCCTTGACGGCTCTGGCGATGGCCGCGGCATGGGCCCCGGCAGCAGCACTTCCTGTCATCATCCGCCTCCCTTGTATACGACTGAGTGAGACCTCATGTGTGCCCGTGCCCGGATACGGTTCCGGCGGAGGAACCAACATCTACAGGGTTCAGGCGTTGTGTCGGACTGTCTCCGCGAACGCCAGTACGTGCCCGTCCGGGTCAAGACTGTACGCGGTGCGATCACCCCAGCTCCTCTCTTCGAGCGCGGATATCTCCCTTGCTCCGCTCTCCAGGGCACGCGAGTGGAAAAGACCCGGGTCCTCCACAAGCAGGTACAGCTCCACTCTGGGAACGCCCTCCGCCATGGCGGGATCAGGCAATGATGATCCAAACAAGCGCCGTACACCCGCCTCCGGCATCAGACCGAGTCGGCAACCACCGGGAAGCTCAAACTCGGTCATGCCCGGGACATCGAGCAGAGGATCGCATCCCAGGACCGTAGAATAGAATGACCTGCTCCTGTCCTGGTCTCTTACGTAGAGTATGATCAGCGTCCCTGTTGTCACGCGATTCGCTCTTTCCGCCGTGTGCCTTCTCTCTATGTCCTGAGATATGAAGCACCGTTGACATCTATTATCGCGCCGGTCGTGAACTCCGTGCCGTCTGCCGAGAGAAAGAGAACCGCCCTCGCGACTTCCTCCGGCTCGGCGACCCGCCCCGTAGGGCTTTGATTCCTTATCAAGTCGCCCTGCGGGCCAGCGAGACGACCAGCGGTCAGATCGGTATCAACGAATCCCGGAGCGACAACTCCCACAAATATATTATGCCGTGCGAGCGCCACGGCCAGCGATTGACTCAAGGCATTGAGCCCAGCCTTGCTCGCCCCATACGCGGGCATGTCGGGCTCCCCCCGAAAAGCTCCTCGTGAAGATACATTGACTATCCTGCCGCCACCATTCCGGATCATGTCTTTCACGGCACAGAAACAGACATTCGCAGGGCCGATGAGATTGCATGAGAGCACTCGCTGCCATTCGTTCTGCCACACCTCGTAGCTCGTGTCAGCAGGGGGATGGAAACCTCCTACTCCGGCATTATTGACCAGAATGTCGATCGACCCGAGCGCCTTTATCGTCTCGGTTACTGCTCGTTCGGCCCCCTCGGCCAGAGAAATGTCCGCCTTCACAAGTACGTGTCCGGGCCCCTCCAGCCCATCGAGGCATTCGGTCGCGGCCACATCGTTCGCCTTGTAATTTACAGCGACCCTGGCACCTCGCGAAGCGAACGCACGGGCGATAGCGCGGCCAATCCCGCGTGACGCCCCCGTGACCAGGACCGTCTTCGTTCCGAAGCTCATCTCCATCTCTCTATCCCGTTTTACTTGTTCCCGTCCCTGTCACCCAGCGCGTCGCGTCGGCCCGAAATGAGTTCTGGTCGAGCCGCGACCGGAGAGCAGGAGGGTCGTCAGTTTCGACTCAGACGTCAAGAGCCGCGCCAGGTGCAATCCCCGGACGTCGTTCCTGCCGGAAACGGTGCTGTGACACTTCCGCAGCAACGCATGGAACCATTGCTTTTGACCTCTTCCAGCAAAACCGCACGGCTGACTCACAACACGATTGCACTATTTCCGGCGATGCCCACAGCCCATCGCCGGACGCTTCCCTGCCACGCGATACCGGGTCCAGGCCGGCAATACCTTCGCGAAGCAACGGCGGCAGATCTCCTCCGCAAGCCCGCACAGTCTATCCGCTGGCAGCCTCCTCAACATACCCGGATCGTATGAATATCAGATAGCACGCCGCTGAGATCCCACCAGACCCGAATATCATGGTCATCACCATTATCTGGTAACGGGCAGCCACCAGCGGTTCCACCCCGGACAGAATCTGCCCGGTCATCATGCCGGGGATGGATACCAGACCCACGGCAAACAGTGAATTGACCAGTGGTATCAGGCCTGCCCGAAAGGCGAGCCGGCGCGCGCTGTAATAGTCCTTCTGTTGCGCTATCTCCGCCTCGAATCGTTCCGCGGCCAGGCTCAGCGTGTTCATCGAATTCGCGAAGATCATCCCGGCCAGCGGTATGACGAATTGGGGCCTGTACCAGGGAACCAGGTCCAGCACGACCTGCGTCACGAGAATCAACGTGAGAACGCCACCAATACTGATCGAAGCCAGTGCCTTGAGAAACACCATACGCCGCCTCTTCTTCAGAGGACGAAGTGCTATCCAGCTGGCCACGAAGAGCATCACCGTCAAGACCATCAGCACCACAACGGCCCGATCCGACTCGAAAATAAAGGTCAGAACGTGGCCGATGAGAATAAGCTGGACCAGCATGCGGACGATCGCGTAAACGGATGTGGCTCCATTGATCGACCACCAGAAGAAGATCACCACGACGACGAGGGCCGGGATGAATCCCAGTGCCAGGCCGGTGAGGGAGACGGGATCCAGTGTACTGTTCATTTCCGTGGCACGCGACAATGAGATTCGTCCATGATGCTCTCCGGATCTGCGATTCCCGATCAACTGTGATGACGAGTCAATACATACCGTTTGCGACGGCTTGTCGCCCCTGCACCAGCCGACGACATCAACCGTTGTGCGACCAGTCTTTCCGGTCAGGGAGATCCTGAGGCCGGCCGGCCTCCGCCGAGGAATTCCCTTCGCGCGTAAGTCTCTTCACCAGCTCCATCTCGTCGCTTAGCGGAATCCCGTTCATCCCTGTCAGTGGAATCTCGGGCTTCATCTTCCGGGACCGTTCCAGCGCGTTCGGGTAGACCGCGGTCAAACGGAACCCTTTCCTCTGATAAAACCCCAGGGCTTTCAGGTTATCGTTGGTTGTTATCAGCCACAGTCTTATACATCCCGCTTCCAGAGCGGCCTTCTCCACGGCTTCAACGAGAGCGCTGCCCACACCAATTCCTTCGATAATGCTGTCCAGGCTCACGAGCTCACAATACTCACCCTCTATCTTGTACAGGCTCAGTCCTATCGGCTTGTTTCCCCCAACGGCGACAAACCCCGGAAGTTCATCGCCCGCATGTGAGCGCCCTCGAGTTACTATATGATGCGTTCCCCAGCGCTCGGTCAGCAGATCGATGGCCCAGCCGACATCGCCCGGACCGAGGGGACGGACAGTATACTTTCTCATGGAATAAGAATCCATATCATCGTGGCGCTCGCTCAGGATGATCGACGCGCCAAAAGGCACGGGCACCAATCCCGAGGCGAGCGTATCCTGCTGAGGATGAACGACCTTGCGGGATCGAAAGAGAGAGAATCGACCACTTAAACGTTACGGTGTTTGAGCAAGGGACCGAATATCGGGCGACCAGCGACAGCATCCTGTCCGCCAGAACATCAACCCGGGAGCACTCGTTCGAGTAAATCTATAAGATGTTCTATCTCATGGGTAGTATTGTAATGCACGGCACTGACACGGACCACACCGTCATCCGGGTCGAGTCCGAGCGCCTGACACAAGCGGTACGCATACATGTTCCCGTAGCGGATGGCCATGTCGCTGCGGTCTATCTCCGTCACTATGTCCCTCGAGCTGGAGCGTTCGTGCACGAAACTTATCGTACTCACGCGACGGTCATCCACCGCCTCGGGCCCTATGATCCGGACCCCTGGCTTATCTGAGAGGTAGCCGATCAGTTTTTCCTTCACAGGCCTCTCACAGGCGACCATGCGTTCGAACGCAGCCTCGATCGTTCCCCGGTCGCATACGCCCTCCTTGTCCAGGTTCGATCCGACGAGAAACCTCAAATAGTCACCGAGCGCGAGGAGCCCCGCGCATCCTTCGTAGGATGAACCTCCCGGCTCAAATTTGCGGGGTAGATCATCCTTCGAAACAAAAAAATGGTTTGGACCCGTCAGTTCTTCAACCGCGTCCTTCCGCCCGTAAAGGGCCGCCATGTGCGGACCGTATACCTTGTAGGCCGAGTATGCATACCAGTCGACGTCCCAGGCGTCCACGTCCATAGCTCGATGTGGAGCGTAAGCAACGCCGTCTACCACGACACAGGCACCCGCTCTGTGCACGCACTCCGTAATCGCCGTGACATCCGCGATTTCACCCAGCAGGTTGGACACGTGAGGAAATGCTACCAGGGCCGTTCGTTCATTCAACTGCTCTTCCAGAGCGGCCAACGTTAATGAACAGGTTCTGGGGTCGACCCTCCACCACCGGATCTCTACTCCACGATCAGCCAGACTCGTCCAGGGTCCGATATTGGCCTCGTGGCCGCTTTCTGCGATCACAATCTCGCTTCCGGGAGCCAGGATCTGCGAATAGCAATCAGAAAGCATCTTTATGAGTGCCGTGGTGGACGGCCCGAAAATGACATGCCCTTTCGAGCCGTTCATAAGCGTGCTGACAAAGCTGTGAGCTTGTGCAACAACTCGGGTACAGACCTGCGACAGGTGATAACCTGCGTCGAGTTGAACGTTCGTATGAAGCAGGTACTCATGCACACGATCGGCGACGACGAGCGGCACCTGGGTACCTCCTGCATTCTCGAGGAATACGGTCCCGGACGCGAGGGACGGGAAGGCCCCCCTGATGCGATTCCAGTCCTGTTCCACCCTGCCTTTCACAACACTCCTCTCCTGCCTCTCCAGATACGTTCCAACCACTTCAGCCGCTACTGCATCCCCATGAGCCGGCAGCCGTCACTCTGCCAGCCTCGAACCACTCGATCAGGTGTATCCATGAATTGAAAACCGCGAGACGACGTCGGCAACCGGACAGGGCGGGACTGTCATCGACCACCGATCGTGCCGGGCTATTTCAACATCCGGAACCGGAAATAATCATAATATCCAGCCTGATCGCGTGCCCTACCGCATCCTCGATGTCAGACATTTTCTCAAGCCGCCTTGCCGCTCCATAGACGACATAACCCTTGTCCAGCAACTTGAGGGAGAAATCTCTTCCCATTCCTGATGATGCTCCCGTGACGAGAACCACCTCTCGCTCTGCCTCGCTCTTCTTCATCTTCGATTATCCTTACCGGGATAGCCTTCGTTGCTCAACTCGAGGCACGTGGATTCTGTAATATGCCCTGTATCCAGGAAACACTTCCGTGAGTTTCGCCGCTCACTCGGGCACCCTTGATAATTCGACCAGGTCATATTGCCCGCTTCACGTCTTCATGTCAAGGCCGACATATTCGTCTGCTCAGAACGATATCGATTGAACCGTGTGTTTCTGTCCGAGTCCGAGATCCGGCTCGCCCGGTGCCGCGATCATGGTGCTGAATATGTCGAGGCAGCTGTCATCCCTGCAACTCCTGATCGGGCCTGCTATGGAGTCATGATAATAGCAGATAACATCATTGACCGTGCCTCCGAAGAGCACCATCGAATAGGCATTATCCGGGCAGTTGCCCTCGCGATCCCAGAACACCGACCTGCCATCGATCAAGTATAGCTGGTTACGCATATCGGCACAATCCGCGACACTGGCCATCTCTTTGAACGGGGTCAGATCGATTTGCGGGGAGGATGAGGTGCCTTCATCCCGGCATCCGGTCTGCATAAGCAGAACGGCAGAGGCCAAAATCGCCAGGATGGTACTGAATCTCCGGGCTTGCTTCTGGATCTCACACATGATCATGACCTCAACTGTTGTCCAGCATGAAACGCCATCGTGTGGGAAAACGCTGTCACCTGCCCGCCACGCTATTACAGGAGTGCATTTCATCCACTCGCCCCGGGTGGATCGGCCCGGTCGGGGCCTGATCAGGTTTCTTGCGCCCCGGGTAGATACGCCCCGGTGAGTCGCCAGAAGCTCGGGTTCCTGATAGACAACATGTCAAACCCACCCGAACGTTGTCTCACTCCTGTATGCACGCCAGTAAACCAGGTGACAGCCACGTTCATCAGCACCGTAAGCCGGAGTGGAAATGGAGTCCACACCTCCCCCGGGCTCAAGCGGCCATCACACAGAGCAGACAACTCCTATAAGCAGGCGAGGCACGCATACAGATTCACCTCAATTCTCTCACCCGCCGCGACAGCAGCCGGAACATGGTATTCAAGGAAACCAGGCCCCTCGCAACAAACCTCGGCATTCACAAAATAGTCTCCCGGGGCAACCTCAAAGACCGCCATACCATCCTTGTCGGTCCTCAACACCAGCGTGACCGGCGCTACCTCAATCTCCACATCCGCAACCGGGTCCTGAGATGTTCCATCAGTCACGGATACGGATATGAAACCGGTGGATGGCTGCGAAGCTTCCTCATCACAACCAGAGAGCAGAATAAGACCGGAGACAAAGAGAATCGTTGTGACGATCGTGGTACTTTGCATTTCACTCACTCTCCTCTCCGATGAAAATGAGTCTCAGTACCTGTTCATCGAGCGGCCCGCCTGACGTCCTGCCGATAGGTCGCAGGCTGGACAGGCATGGGGGTTGCCTCGAGCAAGACCCGTGGCAGGATAGATTGTCTGCTTCCGCGCACCGGCGCTTGATCCAGTCCCTGCTCCCTGGATATTCCGCTCTCTACGGCCAGTCGGTCCTGAGAGAGAGATAGCGTTCTTCCACCAGCAGGAAAAGCTCGGCAGTCGACGCGACGTCTCTCATGCAGTATCGGGCTATATCCTCGTACTCTCCCGCGTCATACAGGCTGCCAACCTCCGAACCATCAACGCCGTCGGCCTTCGGGTCCGCGATGCCGAGTGTCCTGCACCAGAACGAGAGGCTGTAGGGGCGCGTGGCACCGAAGAAGGAGAGGATTTCCATCAGGTCGCAGTGTGGTTTTACACGAAATCTGGCGGAATCGAGGTTCCTCGATGGCGTCACACCGGCGATAAGGGACCTCTGCATCAGGAAGGGGACATCAAAGGTCCTGCCGTTGTACGTCACCCAGACATTGTACCTCTCTATGTCTTTCCAGAACATCCGCAGGATCCCGGCCTCCGAGCCGGCCCGATAGACGATCCCCTCTTCCTCTCTCTCCTCGATTTCCTCCCCGGCACCAGGGACCTCGTAATAGACTCCGCCCTTGCGGGTGTCGGGATTCATCATCCCTATCGCTATAACCTTGCCGGTCAGTCCGGAGAGTCCGAGTCGATCCCTGACCTCCTCCTCGTCGGCTTGCGGGCCGCTTCTCCGCACGAGGTATGCCCGCGTATCCTCATCCCACTCTTCCCATGGAAGGCCGGCGGTCTCGATGTCTATGACTATTCTTCGCATCTCTGCGACCCAACCTCGTGATGGAGGTTATACAACAGGCTCGATGACGGGCGACCGGCACACACAAACGACGTTTCCGCCGGGCTATCGCTCGATCAGGAAGCGAGGTGCTCCTGGACAGCGGCCAGACCAGAGCCGAGCTTCACATCGTGGCCCACCGCCTTCAACGCCCGCTCTATCCCGCCGACGGCGACCAGGATGTCAAAGTCGTCGAAATACCCTATATGAGCGACACGGAATATCTTCCCCTTGAGATCTCCCTGACCACCGGCGAACATGATACCGAGGTCTTCTCTGAGACAGGCGAGAAACGACTTGCCATCGACACTATCGGGGACCCTTACGGAGGTCAGCACGTTGGATGGGTTATCCGCCAGCAGTTCCAGCCCGATCGCCCTGACTCCGGCACGTGTCGCGTCGGCAAGCCTCTGGTGTCTCTTGAAGAGTGCGTCGAGACCTTCTTCTTCTATCTTCTTCAGCGCCAGTTCCAGCCCCATGATCAGGGTGAGCGCCGGGGTAAAGGGGTTCTGTCCTTTTCCGAGCGCCGTTTTCGCCTTCTCGAAGCTGAAGTAGAACTTCGGCAGATCGGACGACTCCACTGCACTCCAGGCCTTGTCGCTGAGGGAGACAAAGGCAAGACCGGGCGGAATCATGAGTCCCTTCTGAGATCCCGTAACGGCGGCATCTACTCCCCACGCGTCGAACTCGAGGTTGTGCACGCCGAGCCCGGTTATGGCGTCCACCACGAAGAGCGCATCATAGTTGCGCATCACCTCGCCGATCGCCTCGATATCGTTGAGGGCGCCCGTAGACGTCTCGCTTTGCGTGGTAAACACGGCGCGGATATCGGGTTGATCCGTGAGGACATCATCTATCTGCCGCGGGTCAACGCTCTTTCCCCATTCTATGTCGATCGGCACGAATTCAACGCCGTAGGCGTCGCACAACTCTCCCCAGCGTTCCCCGAACTTGCCTCCCCTGACCACAAGCGCGCGATCGCCCCTGCTGAGGAGGTTGCACACCGTGGCCTCCATCCCGCCGGTCCCGGATGAAGTCAGCGTGTAGACATCGTTATCTGTCTGAAAGAGGTATTTGAGCCCTTCGTTGACCCTCGCGAATGATTCTTCGAACACGGGCAGCCTGTGATGTGTGATCGGCTTCGCCATCTCGAGCAGGACATCCTGCGGTACTGGTGTGGGTCCCGGTGTGAACAATCTTCTTCTCATTGATATCTCCTGCTGCTCAGTCGTCGAACAGTATGACTGGTTCCGGATAGTAACGGATTCTTCCTCGTTCCTGGCGCCATTTGAGCTCCGCCTGGAGGAGTTCGTTCTTGACCTCTATGTCGGCGTCCTGTCTCAGGATCGAGAGCGCGACCCCCACACGAAGCGGTCTTTCGTAAATAGAGTGACGTGTCGTCTTTCTCGGGAACAGTTTGCCTCCCAGCGTCCTCTGCCTGACCTCTTTCTTCGTGAAGCAGGGACGGATCACAAGGAAGTCGCACTTCGACTCCCTGAACTGTGACTCCGAGGCGGTATTAGCGACGTATCTGATCCTGGCGCCTGCCTCGTCGAGTCTCTTCTCGAACCTGACCAGAGCATCTATCAATTCATCGAGTGCCAGCTCCCTCTCCCGGGCCCTTCTGGTTATCGAGCAGGTCCTGCCATCCCTGCCGACCACGGAGAAGATGCTCCGGCGGCTCATCACCTCTTCGCGGCCGTCTTCCCCCTCCACATCGGCTATCCTGTACTCCTCGCCACTGAACTCGTCCGTCAGGATCTTCTGTACGTCCGGCAGACCGGAGACCAGGCAATCCCAGCTCTCCAGGAGGATCCTCTCGTCACTGTATTCCACGAGATAGGCCACGAGATCGCGGCATCCACTCATCTTCAGGGCCTCCACCCTGTGCATCCCGTCGAGCGCGATATACTGATCACCCTCCCTGGCCACGATGATCGGATCTCGCTGCATCCCGTCGTGTTCCATGTAGTTGGCCAGTCTCTTTGTCTGGCGTTGAATCACCTCTTCCGACCGAAGTGTACTCTTGACCGGTATGATTCTTATATTCTCCAGTATCTTCTTCAACCCTCGCTTCTTTCCTCTCCTCCGAGCGCGTCGAGGACCTTTCTGGCTACCTCTATTCCAACCCGCTTCTGCCCGTCCAGCGTGGACGCCGCAATGTGCGGGGTAAGGGCGATGTTCTCGAGGCCGAGGAGGGGACTGTCGGCCGGCGGTTCATGTTCGAAGACGTCGAGCGCCGCGCCCGCTATCTTCTTCGCCTTCAGCGCCTCGCATAGTGCCGATTCGTCCACCACTCCCCCGCGCGCGCAGTTGACGAGATAGGCCGTCGGTTTCATGGCGTCCAATTCCCCGGCTCCGATGAGCCCGGCCGTTTCGGGAGTGAGCGGTGTGTGCAGCGAGATAAAGTCCGATTCCCGGATGATGTCTTCCATGTCGACCAGCTCGATACCCATAGACCTGGCTTCCGCCTTCTCCACAAACGGATCCGCGGCTGTGACGCGCATTCCTATGCCCATCGCCTTCTTCGCCAGTTCCCTGCCGATCCTGCCGAGCCCTACTATCCCCAGCGTCTTTCCCGAGAGCTCGACTCCTTTCAGGAGCTTCTTCTCCCACCCTCCAGCCGCTGTAGTTGTGTGCGCCCTCGGAAGCTGTCTCGCCAGGGCGAAGCAGAGGCCCAGCGCGTGCTCGGCGACAGACTGAGAGCTTGCTTCCGGTGTGTTTACGACTTTCACTCCACGCCCCTGAGCCGCCTCCAGGTCTATGTTGTCGAGCCCGACGCCACCCCTTGCTATCACCTCGAGTCTTTCGCCCCTGTCGATGACCTCCGCCGTCATCTTCGTCCTGCTCCGCACCACAATAGCGTGGTACTCCTTAATCTCGTTCACCAGGGCCGCGGCGTTGATATCGTCCTTGACGACTACTTCAATACCGGCACCTGAATTGAGGATATCCAGCCCGTCTTTCGAGAGCGGGTCTGCTATAAGGACTTTCTTCATGCCATGCCTCAACCTTTCGGCGTTAAACCGCCTATCGTAGTTAGTTGAACGGGACCAGCGCCCCGGCGGATTTCATGGCCGCCTCGCCGAATGGATACCCGAACAGCGGACAGGGCGCCATAAGGGGAACGACCTCGCAGAAAATACCAAAACAACCAGACAAAGTCAACCTGACCCAGCGTTTGAAATTTCCCCGGTTTTTCTTGTGCATTGTGGCATCAAGTGTCCCTCTCGCTCAGCGAACGAGGAGCATCCTCCGGGTGGACTCGAAGCCGGCCGAGTCGAGCCGGTACAGATAGAGGCCGGAAGGCACATGACAGCCTTTCTCGTCTCTCCCGTCCCAGTGGACCTCACGCCTTCCAGGTTCAACATCTCCGCTTATCAGTGTCCTGATTCTCCTGCCACGCAGGTCGTAGATTGTGAGAGAGAGGGGACCGCCCTCGTCCTCCGGTACATCGAACGGTATGACCGTCGAGGGATTGAACGGATTGGGGTAGTTCTGGTAAAGCCCGTATGCGCGCGGCAGACCGATCCCTCCTCTTATTTCGCCCTCGATACCTGTTGCAGGATCTATTACGAGTGTGAAGGAGGAAGTGTCCGCGTGAGGAGGATCGAAGCTGTCTCTGAGTTCAACGGTGAAGTCGTAGTCTCCCTCCTGCATCGGTACCCCTGAGATCAGGCCGAGCGACGGGTCCATATCGAGGCTGTCGGGAAGGGCTCCCGATACGACAGACCAGGTAAGCGGATACTGACCGCCGCCACCTCTCAGAACGAACGTGTATTGTTCACCGACCGTGCCATGATCGAGTGAATCCGTGGTTATCTCCAGCGGCGATTGAACCATCTTCAGTATCCAGCCGTTGGGATCGAGCAGAGGGCGGCCTGTTGGCTCATCGTGGAGCGTGAACTGGAATACCTGTGTCTTCAGGCTGTCCCGGAGTGTGATCGTCGTCTCTCCCACGGCGGTTTCGAAGAGGAATGGAATCGGCATCGTAAAGAGCGTTCCGGTCGGCTGGGTCTGATCCAGCCTTAGCTCAACCGAAAAATTGCTGGTGTCGATCTCTGTGGCGTTCCATTCAAAATAGTAGGATGGCCTCCCGCTCTCATAGAGCCACGGGTTAAAGTACCAGTCGAGATCACCGCCGTATACCGACTCGCATGTCGCGATAAAATCGGTGGTCACCGCCGTCTTGTACATGAACGTCGTGTCTGACGCAAAGGTGGTGAGAGTCTCGGACCAGAGAGAGTCCCCCATGACGTACCGCAACATGTGGAGGATCCATGCTCCTTTGTTGTAGACAGTATCGCTCAACATGTTGTCGGGATCATATATGGGTCCGCTGAAACCGCCGGTGTCGAGCCCCCTCATGTAATCGAGATAGCCCTGCAGGCCCGTGAGCGATTCCTGATACAGCGCCTCGGCGTATGTAGCAAAGCCCTCGCTCATCCAGATGTCGGGCCAGGTCCCTATCGTTATCATGTTTCCGAACCACATATGGGCGAGCTCGTGGGCGATTATCATGTCATATGCATGTGTACCCGTGATCAGCGACTTGCCATAGCTCACCATCGTCTGGTGCTCCATGGCGCCGTTGAGAAAAATCTCGGCCATCCCATATTTTTCGTCCATGAAGGGGTACGTGCCGAAGCGTTCCTCGTAGGCGGCAATCATCCCCTGAAGGTTGCTGAAGCTCTCCTCTGCCCTGCTCCGGTCTTCTGGAAAGACGAAATGCCTGATCGGCAGGCTGTCGCCCTCGATTCCCACGTAGGTCTCCTGCAGGATATCGAAATTCGTGGTAGAAAACGAGATATTGTACGTCGTGACGGGATAGGTCTCCGCCCATGTGTAGGTCCGGGTGCTGTCCGGGTTATTGACGACCCCCGTCAGCAGGCCGATCGACGCGACCACCATATCATGCTCAGCCGTGGGGACTGTCATCCTGATCTCCGCGGTGGCCTTGTCATAGAGCACATCCTTGCATGGCCACCATCCTCTGGAGTTGTCGGGCCAGCTTATGCTGTATACGAGAGGAACGGGTGGAAGGCCATGGGAATTGAACCGGAAGACGGCCCAACCCGTATACGACGGGGTGCCGTGGTAATAGACGACGGGGGATACTGTCTCACCCTGAACGTAGGTTCTGTCCAGTGCAGCGCGGATCGCGTCATTCTGATGGATGAAACCGAGGGAAGTCCCCCCCAGCTTGACCGAATCAACGGTCATGTTGTCGAAGAGATCGAGGATTACCGAGTCGATACCGGCCGCGGTGACCACGGACTCCAGTGTTACTCCGCCGCCTATGACGTTTGCATCGAGGTCGAGCCAGAGGTCGAGTCCGTAGTGCTGCACATCATAGTCGTCGCGCGGGTCGAGGAGCGGGCTTTCCTCCGGGACAACAACGGAACTGCTCTTCTTCCCACCCGGCAGGAGCTGGTCGCTGCTATTCTCCGCTTCGCGGGATGCCCCCCATTGCCCGGGGTCCGCCGACATTCCGCCTGTCAGGGAGATCGAGAAGGTAAGGGCCAGCGCGCATATCCCGGCCAGGAGGAGAAAAACGGCCTTGATATTGTTTCTTCCAACACTCATTTGCGGCCTCCAGCTAGAGACGTCAGGGCGAGATTATCGCAATAGATACTCTTCAAGAGGTTCCGCGTACAAGTTAATGGCAAAAAGGAGGGAAGTCAAATGGTGGTTGCGGGAAAGGTTCACGCGCTCGATACGGTCTGTGGCCCTCGTCGCGGGGAAACAGGCAGACGGAAACTCTCCCGGGTCACATCGTCACGCGTTCAGTCCCACGGCAGAGAAATGAGTTCAAACCGGAGTGTGTCAAAAACTCTCTCGATTGTCGTGCCCATGAGATTCAGCGCGATTGCTGTCCCGAGCGCGATGATACCCAGGATCATGGCGTATTCGACAAGTCCCTGCCCGTCTTCGTCGTTAATCAGCCCCTTCAGGAGTTTCATGGAACTCCCCCTTCCATTGTCGCGATGAAGTATGGGTTGATTCTCGAGCCCGCTGTTTCAGATCTGAGTAGTTCAGGGATTTCTTTTGACCAGAAGTATAATAACATCATGTATGGCAACCTGTCAAGTAGTTTGATACATCCCCTCGCATGAAGTACCCGGCAGGGAGTGCTGGACAAAAGATCCCTGATATGATATAATGGCGCTTGAGGCCGGGAATGTACCGGCGACTACCCGGGCTCGACCGGTTCCCGGGCACAATGTGTGACTGTTCCCATTCATGGATGTATGCTTATAACCATGCTGTGAGAAAAGGAGCAAAGATGGAGAAGAGAGTAATCACGATGATCGCGATGGCAACTGTCCTTCTGGCTCTATTCGATACCGGCGCGCGGGCCACGGAATTCTGGAGCCGTGAGAGGCTTTTGAGTCAGATGGATGAACCGCCGGCTGCCACGCTGGAGCGGGTGCCCATCCCGCAGGGTGAAGAGGTGAGGCTGGATACCACCTACTACCTCCGGCGCTATGCGATGGCCGCCGCGTTCCTCAGCACGATGCAGGTGGCGGACGACACGCTCCCTGATTTCGGAGGGATCAAGGAGGGTGAATCGCAGCAGAACATTGTACAGACCGACAACACGCAGGAGGCGATCTGGATATGGTCGAGATACACTGATCTCACGGGAGACTCCTCCTACGTGCCGGGAATCGCGGCCGCGTGGACCTATGTCATGAACAATCCCTCTTACAACGAGGAGGGAGGCTCCGGGGATATCGGTTATTACCGCATATACAACTGCGGATGGGCGATGGCGGCCGAGATGGAGTACCGGCGCGTATTCGCTGACAGCACCTACATCTGGTACAGCGACAGCTCGGCCCACTATGTCGTCAACAATCCGCTCGACCTGTATGCGACATACCCGTACGACATCCTCAACGGCATGGTTGCGGGATGGGCGTGCGGCAACCTCTACGCCCTCGGCGGATCATCGGGAGATACGACCTTCCACTCCGACGCCTCGGCGATAGGCGCACTCGTCAAGGAGTGGGCCGAGGCCGACCCGGACACGAGGCTGGGTGCGTGGTACTGGGCGATGTCCGGCGGAGCGGCCTTCTGGGGGATAATGAACTCCTATTTCCAGCAGCATCCCGAGGGGCGGAGGTCATGGTCGCAGACCTACGACGGTTATCTCAAGACCTACGTCACTTTCGGGGGTGAGCAGAACGCGTGGAATCTCTGGTTCGCTCTCGGCCATTACACGGCGTGGGACAGCCAGGGCTCGCTCCAGCAGAAGAAGACTCACAAAGGTATCATAGACCTCCTCATCAGTCTTGACGGTGACGGAGACGGAGGGATAGGACACACCGAAAACACCCCGGACTACAATGACCAGTCGTGGGTCACGAGCTATCTCGCATACATGGGGCTCGACAAGCTCAGAATACCCGTCGACATGGTCATCATTCCCGACACGACGACCGTGAATCCGGGCGACACGCTCACATTCACCGGAGTGGCGGCGAACAACACGGACGCCCCGGCGCTCATCGAGGGATGGACCGACATATTCCTTGCGAATGGTGATCCTTATCCCGGCAACCCGGTCCTTGGACCCTTCCATTTCAATCTGAACGGAGGTGAATCCGCCACGCTGCCGATAAACCAGCAGATACCCGCGGGAGCCCCGCCTGGAATTTACACGTATCGGGGCAGCGTCGGGACCTGGCCCGATCCTCTGACCGACGTCGATGACGCCCTGATCGAGGTCACCGGCGGTGGGCCGAGATAGGATGGCTGGTACGCGGTGTCGTAATCGATAGTGCCTTTGCGGCCGTACAACAATTCGGAACCACCCGGGAGTTTCCCCATAAAATATGGCTAAATCTCTATAAATCCTTGCTGATGCAACAGATGGCGATCAGAAGAAGCGGAAAAGGTGTGCGTGGGAAATACTTCCTGACGAATCATATTCGGAGTCATAAGCAATTACGCTTCAAATGACATTCCTGCCCCACAGGTCATTCCCGCCTCACATGTCA
>CAZOAR010000005.1:0-63998 GCA_964577985.1 uncultured Gemmatimonadota bacterium
TGTCGGGAATCAAATCGCACAATCAGGCCGATTCCGGACAAGCCGGAATGACACGCAAGAAGGAGAGAAACTATAAGATCCTCCAACCGGTTGACTACCGGTGAGATATGTTGTATAATTATACTCCCGTCGGTGGCCTCCCGGGGCCACTGGACGGGCAACGGACCGTTCCGATCGTGCGGCTGAGTGATCCGACATTAACCGATAATGGGAATAATGAAGGCATTTTTCAAATCACTGCTCAAGGCATGGAAGGCCTTTGCCACGAAACTGGCGATCGTCCAGACGACAATCATTCTGTTCATCGTCTATTTCGGTGTCTTCAGTATCATCTCTCTGATCGTTTTTCTTACACGACAGGATCTTCTCGACAAACGCCTGGTCAAGGTTGATTCTTACTGGAGAACAAAGAAGCATCCGGCTCATTACGACGGGCAATACACGCATCAGTTCTGAGGTCTGATTCTGATGATCTCAATAACCGGTCTCTGAGACGACAGGATCGACAGCATTATGAATATCCTTGGTATATCGTGCTTTTATCACGATTCTGCCGCGTGCCTGCTCCAGGATGGCAGAGTGGTCGCGGCCGCGTCGGAAGAGCGCTTCACGCGCAAGAAGCACGATCATGACTTCCCGGCCAACGCGATAGATTATTGTCTTCGCGAGGGAGGAATAACACCTGACCAGATCGATCACGTGGGATTCTACGACAAGCCTTTTCTGAAATTTGAGCGGATTCTCTATACATACCTTGCCACGTTCCCCCGGTCGTTCCCCTCTTTCATAAAAGCTATCCCTTTGTGGCTGAAACAGAAACTGTGGATCCCTCATCTGATCCGCAAGCACATGGATTACGAGGGAGATGTCCTGTTCATTGAACATCATATGTCACACGCTGCCAGTTCGTTCATGGTCTCGCCGTTCGAGGAAGCCGCCATCCTGTCGGTTGACGGTGTCGGTGAGTGGGCAACGGCGACCTACGGAAGAGGTAGCGGGAACGAAATAGAGATTCTGAAGCAGATACGTTTTCCGCACTCCCTCGGCCTCCTCTACAGCGCCTTCACCTACTACCTCGGTTTCAAGGTGAACAGCGCCGAATACAAGGTCATGGGGCTCGCGCCATATGGCGAACCTCGATTCATGAAGGAGGTCAATGAATTGATCTCCATCGCCGAAGACGGCAGTTTCAAACTCGACATGAGGTATTTTTCCTTCGACTACGGTCTGACGATGACCAACGGAAGATTCGACAAGCTCTTCGGCAGCCCGCCCAGGAAGCCGGACGAAAAGCTCGAACAGCGTCACATGGACCTGGCTGCCAGCGTCCAGCGCATCACGGAAGAGGTCGTGCTCCGCATGGTTGATCACCTTCACAAAGAGACCGGGCTGAAGAACCTCTGCATGGCGGGCGGAGTGGCACTCAATTGTGTCGCCAACGGACGTGTCATCAGGGAGAGTCCCTTTGAAAAACTCTTTATCCAGCCGGCCGCTGGAGACGCAGGCGGCGCAGTGGGAGTGGCCACCTTTATTCATCACAGCATAAATGGCAACCCGAGAGAGTTTGTACTGGGCAACACCTTCCTTGGACCTGGCTTCTCGAGCGAAGAGATTAAGGGTTATCTCGACGAACTCGGCGCTCCCTGTCGGCAACTCGCCAGGGAAGAACTACTGAAGACGGTGGCGCGCCTGATCGATGAACAGAATGTCATAGGGTGGTTCCAGGGGAGGATGGAGTTTGGTCCGAGGGCGCTCGGGAACAGAAGCATCATCGCCGACCCGAGAAACCCGGACAACAAGGATGTGGTCAACCTCAAAATCAAGTTCCGGGAGAGTTTCAGACCATTTGCGCCGAGCGTGCTCGATGATCACCGCGAAGACTATTTCGAGCTCGACAGGCCCAGCCCATACATGCTTCTGGTGGCCCAGGTCAGGGAGGATAACCGGACGATACCATCCGTCACTCACGTGGATGGCTCAGCGAGGATCCAGACGGTCACCCGCAAAGAGAATCCACTGTATTACGACCTGATCAGCGAGTTCTACAGACAAACCGGCTGTCCCGTGATAATAAACACGTCATTCAACGTCCGGGGAGAGCCGATAGTCTGTACGCCGCAGGACGCCTTCGCCTGCTTCATGAGAACCAATATGGATTTCCTTGTAATGGCAGACTTTTTGCTGGATAAGAACGACATGCAAGAGGTCGCCAGAAGGTACGATTTCGCCGTAGAGTTCGAACCAGATTGACGTCCAGAGCCTGAAACAATCTGAGGAACCATGGGAAAACTGAAGACTTTCGCCGAGAAATTCAAGATATTCAGCGAGATCTGGTACTTCATGAAATACCGGAAGAAATGGTGGCTTGCTCCCATTTTCATCATCCTTCTGCTGCTCAGTATCTTGATCATACTCACTGAAGGCTCCGCCCTGGCGCCATTCATCTACACGATCTTCTAAGTCTGGTCAAAGCGCATGAAGGGCCTGCCGACACAATCATACCGGCATGTGCAGTCGTGTGTCTCCTTTCGATCTCCATAAACTATTTGTAGGACTAATTCTGTCAACGCTATCAGCATTTGACGGACTTGACAATGCAGTCACCGTGTGGTACAATGGGTCACGATTTCTACATATCTGACTGGTCTATCGCACAACCGCAGCGAAAGGAGGCTCATCTCGGCAAAGACCACACCCATGTGTATACGCACTCGCAAGAGCAATCATGAAAGGAGAATGTTGTGTATTATCCCTCGTACATGTTTCTTATCCTCTCACTTTCCTTCTCCCTCGTATCATTGAACGTCACGACCGCCGCGGCGGGAGCGCTCGCGGATGGTGGGCAACGGCTCGTCGATCTGCAGGCAGACATCACGGCCGACAACGCGGGGAATGGGCTGATCGATGATGACCCGGATGACGGAGGCTGGGACTGGTACAACGAACTCGCAGACACATCCCACTCCTCTTCCCCCAGCCCCGATAACATCTATGGTCCTATCGCCAACGGTCTCCTTGAGGCCTTCAAGAGCGAAGGGGGCATACGGATGGCGATAGGTCTTGTAGACACCTATTACGGCTACGACGCGAATCCCGATATCGACAGTGGCGCCGATTTTGGATTCCTGGTGCGCCTCTCCGATCTAACGGGCGATCTAACCTATGCCACCCTCGCGAAGGATCGGTGGGACGCCAAGATGGCCTTCTACGGCGGTGCCGATTCCCTCGCGATGGCGATCAGGGACAGCCGGCATGATCAGAACTGGGACGGGTTGATCCCGTGGGACATAGGTCTTTTTATCGAGTCTGGCATGGAACTCCAGAGGATTTTCCCCGGCCAGGGGTATCAGAGCGACGCTATTGACATGGCTGACGTAGTTTACGGAGACATCACCAGCGACAGTGCGTACTTCCAGATGGACAACGACAGCCTCCCGGCCTATTACCTGGGACTGGAAGGAGTCCTTGTCTCTTTCGGCCTGACGGACGTTTACACCAGCTACGCCATCGACGCCGGTCGGACCCTGATCTCTGCGCAACTCGAGGACGGATCGTGGCCCTGGAACATTGAATATCCTGGCCCCGACGATCAGACAACCGCGTACGTCGTGATGGGATTCGGCATGCTCGATCTGTCTTATCCGTCCGTCAACAACGCGGCCCAGGCAGGCTCCGATTACATGGCATCCGTACAACAGGCAAACGGAGGATGGGATGAAGGGGGCTACGAGTATCCCGAGGTCAACGGAGAATGCCTTCGAGCCATCGCCTATTATCCACCCACCGCCGGCATGATCAATTCAGATGAGGGACGCATGACGAATAAGCGATCAAGCGCTCCCGTGGCACTCGTTCATCCGTGGACAGATTGATCGGCCACTAATCAAGGTGATTTTTATCAAGGAGGGGGTCAGGAAATGGCCCCCTCCTGCTTATCATAGAAAACCAGGCAGCAGGCACACTCCCGCACGCACGACCGCTTGACCCCGCGCCATGTTTCTGTTATGATTACGTACAGAGGTTCCCCCCAGCGGGACCCTTTTTTTACCGTTATCAACCATTATCTTCATCATGAGGGGATTGGATCATGAAGTACTTCGCGTTTGCTCTGCTTGGCCTCTTTCTGATTAATTCGCCAATTATCGGAGCAGAGGGTTCCGACATCAAGGATCTGGTTCGAATCGACATCAGAGACGCATCGGATCTGTCAAGTCTGAAACCACTACACCTCGATATCGCTTCCTATCAGAAAAACAACTACATGGACGTCGTCATCACCCGAATGGACGCGGAACAAGTCTTGGCTCTCGGTTACCGGACAAGCTATCTTATCCAGGATTTGACGAGCTATTTCCAGGAAAACGTCAACCGTGACAGCAACCTCGGCGATTATCACACCTATGACGAGATGCTGTTTCTCCTGCAGATGGCCGAGGCGAGGTTTCCCAATATATGCAAACTGTACGACATAGGCGATAGCTGGGAAAAGACGCAAGGCTTCGCGGATCGTGACATCTGGGCGCTCAAGATCTCTGACGAGCCGTCGTATGAAGACCCTAACGAACCGGAGATCCTGTTCGAAGGAAACCACCACGCGCGCGAGTTGATTACTGTTGAGATCCCCCTCGCCATCATTCGTGAACTCCTCACCAAATACGGGAGGGACCAGAACATCACGGACATGGTCAACAACAAGGAGATCTGGGTCGTCCCAATGGTCAATCCGGACGGGCACGTGAGGGTGGAGACGGTCGATTCCTGGTGGCGGAAAAACCTCAACAGAAACAATTCATCCAACCCGTTCGAGTGGGGGGTGGACCTCAACCGCAATTATGCTTACAAGTGGGGCTACGACAACCGGGGCTCGAGCGGCATCAAGTGGATGGAGGACTATCGAGGAACGGGCCCATTCTCAGAGCCAGAGACACAGGCAATCCGGGACCTCGCCGAATCGCACGAGTTTGCCGGAGCACTGAGCTATCACAGTTATGGAGACCTTTTCCTCTTCCCGTGGGCATACATGAACGGAGATACACCCGACCAGGCTACCTATGAGCAGATTTCCCGCGCCTACACCGGCTCCAACGGGTACACCTGGGGCAACGCCAATGACGGGATCATCTACAATACAAACGGCGACCACGACGACTGGATGTACGGAGAACAGACGACCAAGCCGATGGCATACGGATGCACAGTGGAAGTAGGATCCGATTTCTGGCCGCCAGACAATCAGATTCCGGTTCTCATCGATGAAAACCTGAATGCCGCCCTGCTGCTGATACGGGGTATCTGAGCGGGCAAGCGATTACCAGTAATCGCCGAGGTGCCTGACCGTAAGCCTTCTCTTCTTCAGCGCGTCTATGCCCTCCACGGCGGCAGAGACGCCGGACAACGTCGTAATGTACGGGACGTTGTATACCAGAGCTGCACGCCTCATCGCGTAGTCATCATACTGGGATTTCTTCCCCAGGGGCGTGTTGATCATGAGCTGGACGGCCCTGTTTCTTATGCTGTCTGCGATGTCAGGCCTTCCTTCGTTCACCTTGTACGTACGCTGACATTGAACGCCACACCCTGAAAGAAACTCGTATGTTCCTTTAGTGGCTATGATGTCGAAACCGAGTTCTTCGAAGCGCTTCGCCATCGGAAGGACGGTCTGCTTGTCCTTGTCGTTTACGCTGATAAACACCGTACCGGAGAGCGGCAGTCGCATCCCCGCTGCGAGCTGCGCCTTCGCGAAACTCAGACCGAAGTCAAAATCGATACCCATCACCTCACCTGTGGATCTCATCTCGGGACCGAGAAGGTAATCAACACCCGGAAACTTCTCAAAAGGGAAGACAGATTCCTTTACCGCCACGTGTCGTGTCTCTGACTCGCGCGGAAGATTCATCTCATTCAACTTCATTCCAATCATCACTTTTGTGCCTATCTTCGCGAGGGGAACACCCGTCGCCTTGCTGATGAAAGGGACCGTTCGGGACGCCCTGGGGTTGACCTCCAGGATGTATATCCGGCCATCTTTTATCGCGAACTGTATGTTGATCAGTCCGATCACCCGGAGGGACAGGGCCAGCTTTTTCGTGATCTCCTTCATTTCCCTGACGTGTTCCGCGGAGATCATGTATGACGGGAAGACGCACGCGCTATCTCCAGAATGGATGCCTGCCTCTTCAATATGCTGCATGACTCCGCCGATATAGACCTCCTGCCCATCGCAGACAGCATCAACATCGACCTCGAAGGCGTCCTCTAAGAACCTGTCAATTAACACGGGATGCTCAGCGGAGGCCTTGAACGCCTGCTCTATGGTGGTCTCGAACATATCCATGTCGTAAGCTACGACCATAGCCCTCCCACCGAGCACATAAGATGGTCTTATCAGTATGGGGAAACCTATGCTGGATGCAATCCCGATGGCTTCCGCCCTGTCCTTTGCGATGCCGCGATCAGGTTGATTCAGGCCGAGAGAATCGATCAGGCTGCCGAAATGATCCCTGTCCTCCGCGAGATCTATGTCTCCGGGGTCGGTTCCCAGGATCGGGACATGCCTTTCCATTAGTGGGATCGCGAGCTTCAGGGGCGTCTGGCCGCCGAACTGGACGATCACCCCGTATGGATGTTCGATTTCGAGGACGTTCAGAACATCCTCGAGGGTGAGGGGCTCAAAATACAATCGGTCGGAGACGTCATAATCGGTGCTGACCGTCTCCGGATTACTGTTTATCATTATCGTCTCATAACCCTCTTCTCTAAGCGCAAAGGAGGCCTGGACACAACAATAGTCGAACTCTATCCCCTGTCCTATCCTGTTCGGGCCACCACCCAGTATCACGACCTTTTTCCTCCTGCCCGGTTTCGATTCTCCTTCTTCCTCATAGGTGGAATAATAATACGGGGTGTATGCCTCGAACTCACCGCCGCAGGTATCGACCGACTTATAGACTGGCAGGACGGCGAGCGACTCTCTGCGTGCTCTGATGTCTCCCTCTCCACATCCCAGTATCTCCGCGAGCTGGACATCAGAATAGCCCATACGCTTCAGCTCCCGCAGGATCTCCTCCCCCACTTCCTCGAGCTTCATCCCCCTGATCTTTTTTTCGATTTCAACCAGCCGCTGTATCTGGCGCACAAACCATGGATCGATGCGCGATGCCTCGACGACTTCCTCAACTGCGAACCCAGTATCGAGTGCCTGTTTGATGTAGAATATACGCTCAGCATCAGGGACGGTGAGCTTCTGCATAATCTCTTCCCTGTCGGAGCCCTTCCCACCGGAGCCCAGCCCGAATCGTCCCGTCTCCAACGACCTTATCCCCTTCTGAAGCGATTCAAGAAACGTTCTTCCGATCGACATCGCCTCTCCCACCGATTTCATCTGGCTCGTGAGGGTGGTGTCTGCTCCGGGAAATTTCTCGAAGGCCCATCGGGGGATCTTCGTCACGACATAGTCGATCGTCGGTTCAAAACAGGATAGTGTCTGCCGCGTGATGTCATTCGGAATCTCATCCAGTGTATATCCCACACTCAGCATCGCGGCGATCTTGGCAATGGGAAAACCGGTGGCCTTTGAGGCGAGCGCGCTCGATCTCGAAACCCTCGGATTCATTTCGATCACCACCATGCGTCCGGTCTCAGGGTTGACGGCGAACTGAATGTTAGACCCACCTGTTTCCACACCCACCGCCCTGATTATCGCGATCGACGCGTCTCTCATGCGCTGGTATTCTCTGTCGGTCAGTGTCTGGGCAGGTGCGACAGTTATACTGTCTCCGGTGTGTACTCCCATAGGATCGACATTCTCTATGGAACACACAATCACGACATTGTCATTTCTGTCCCGCATAACCTCCAGCTCGTACTCTTTCCAGCCTTGGAGAAACTCCTCGACCAGCACCTCGTTTGCCGGACTCAGAAAAAGCCCGCGCTGCAGCAGGCTGGTAAATTCCTCCTTGTTATATGCCACTCCTCCACCCGAGCCTCCCATGGTGAAAGAGGGCCTCAGAATCACGGGAAGACCGGTTTCCTCAAGTACAGCCTCCCCCTCCTCGACGTCATGGAGATACTCACCATGAGGCACCTGCAGGCCGACGCCACGTATCACCTCACCGAACATGTGCCGGCTCTCAGCTCTCTTGATGACATCGAGCTGTGCTCCTATGAGTTCAACACCATAGCGTTGCAGGAAGCCCGACTCAGCCAGTTCAACGGCGATATTAAGGGCTACCTGGCCACCCAGTGTCGGCAGGAGGGCCTGGGGCCTTTCCCTGGAAATGATCATCTCCAGGACCTCCTTACAGATCGGCTCAATAAAGATCCTGTCGGCGGTCTCAGGGTCTGTCATTATCGTGGCCGGGTTGCTGTTTACAAGGATGACCTGGTAGCCATCGCCCTTCAGGACCCGGCATGCCTGTGTCCCCGAGTAGTCAAACTCACATGCCTGGCCTATTATGATCGGTCCCGATCCAATAATCAGTATTGATTTCAGGTCATTACGACGAGGCATTTTTCCTTTCCATCATCTGTTTAAACCGCCCGAAGAGGTGAGATGCGTCGTGAGGGCCCGGCGAGGCCTCGGGATGATACTGGACCGAAAATACAGGGAGAGACTCGTGGATCATTCCCTCTACGGTCCTGTCATTCAGATTGATATGAGACACCTTGAAACCCGTCTTGTCGAGAGAATCTTCCTCCACTGCAAATCCATGATTTTGACTCGTGATTTCTACCTTTCCGGTGTCAAGATCTTTCACAGGCTGATTCGCTCCCCTGTGACCGAACTTCAGTTTGAACGTCCTGCCTCCGGCGGCCAGAGCGAGGATCTGATGCCCGAGGCATATGCCAAACAGAGGAACCTCTGAGTTCATCAATCTCATGATGTTTTCCCGGACGCCACTCACCCCCTCGGGGTCTCCGGGGCCATTCGAGAGGAAAATACCTTGAGGATTCAAGGCAAGTACATCCTCAGCGCTCGTCGAGGCAGGAACAACTGTGACCCTGCATCCCGAACCCACGAGGAGTCTCAGTATATTCCTCTTTATCCCGAAGTCATAAGCCACTACGTGGTGTTTATCTCCGTTATCGACCGGTCGCGCATCTGCAGCACATCCTATCCCGCCGGCATAGCAGTCGAAGAGTTCGTATGGTCCCTCCTGCCAGCCGTATCCCGCGCCGGTAGTCACCCCTCTTACCAGGTCGCGGCCTACCAGACCCGGGTACCGGTTGACCTTCTGCAGCAACGATTCCTCCTCGAAATCAACGGTGGAAATGATACCACGCATCGCTCCATGACGCCTTATTCTCAGCACCAGCATGCGGGTGTCTATACCTTCTACCGCGATTATCCCGTTTTCGACGAGGTAATCGCCCAGGGAGCCCTGAGCCCTCCAGTTGCTCGGAGTTGAAGTGTACTCTCGAACGACAAACCCGTGCAGCCACAGACCTCCTGACTCTACATCAAAGGAATTCACACCGGTATTCCCGATCTGCGGGCAGGTCATTGCGACGATCTGTTCGGAATAAGACGGATCGGTCAGGATTTCCTGGTAACCCGTCAGGGAAGTATTGAAGACTACTTCACCACAAACCTCGCCTTCTGCCCCGAAAGACCGGCCACGAAACCGAGTTCCGTCTTCAAGGATGAGAATGCCTCTTGCAGCCATGTTTCTATCCGCTCTCTTCAGCCGTTCTCGAACGCATTTATCTATACTAATCTACAACGGCATACAATATCAATAGAAAAATCACGGTCTGACACAGGATGGGACCGTCGCAACCAGACGTAAGCATGTATCAGGCGACCGACATCGGAGGATATGATGCGGAAGATTCTTTCCTCTCACCGTGAGAGGTGTCATCGAGATTTGCGGTCTGGTCCTACCACCTGAAGAGGACGGAATCGAAACTGTATCCTATCCCCATCACGAGGTTCTGTTGGTTTCGCAGGACGTTATCCGTCAGAAAGTTAGTATGATTGCGGTAGTCGATCCTCAAGTGCGTGGAAGACGTCAGGAGCAACTTCAAACCCACTCCCTGGTTAAGAGCTAAATTGGTTTCGTTATCACCGGGGTCGGTTTTCATCCTCCAACCCGCCCCCACACTGAGATAAGGATAAAATCGGTTTGTAAACCTCAGGTTGGCGAAGATGTTCCCGAAATAGAGCATATACACAGAATCATGAACATCGGGCATGAAAGCGATTGTAGCCTCGAAGCCCCAGGAAGGCGCTATGTTATCCACAAGCGACAGGCCGAGCATCGTGAAACTCGCTTTCTCCTGAAAACTGACCACCGGTTCCTCCCATTCATGCACGCCGACCAGGTACGCACCGGCGAAGGGAAAAATACCGTTGAGTACGGATGATCCTTCACCCGCTCTCAGGTCAGACGTCACCGGTAAGAGCATCAACATAAACATGAACGCGCAGATCATTTTCTTCATTTTGATCTTCCTCCTATTGCCGCAGGAAACCCGGTCGCCTCATTCAGGTGTTCCGCCACCTCTTGACACGCCTTTTTCAATCCTCGCTCAGTCCGGCATCGATATCGATAATGTCACCCATACCGGTATTTGTATCATCAATGGATGAAGCCGGCAGCTCAATCGCTTGCCTGGCTCTCCAGAAGACACGCGTAAAACGAAAGGGGTCCACGCATTTCCTCAAGCCTACAACACGACTTCTCTTGTCCAGGAACAGGACATCGATACTGAACTTCATGCCGACCGTGTGAATACTCGAACACGGCTCGATTACAAGAGCATCTCCTTTCCTCAGCTCGCTCCGTCCCAGAAGTCCCTTAAGCCTGCCGAAAAAAGTATTCGCCATTTCCACCCTGTCGGCAAGGACGGCTCCTTTTGTCAAGTTTCTTATCATTCATCATCCTCGGGCATGGACGTCAATGTCCGAAGGTCTTGAGCAGTTTCATGGCCTGCAGCACCGCCGGTCCCAGAACGACCACAAAAAGCGGTGGAAAGATAAAAAGAACCAGGGGGATGGCAAGCTTCACCCCCGCCTTATTTGCCTGTTCCTCGGCCTTCTGGCGAATCTTCGTCCGCAGAGTGTCTGAGTAAGCCCTCAGAACCTGGCCCAGGCTCGTCCCCAGGGTTTCCGATTGAATCAGCATGGTCAGTAGCGAGCGAAGTTCCCTGACTTCTGTCCTATTTCTCATATTCCTGTAGGCCTCCACTCTGGTGCTTCCCGCCTGAATCTCGTGATTCAGCAGTAGAAACTCCTCGGCAAGCACAATGTTTATGAAGCGGAGGTTCTCACCAACCTTGAGAAGGGCCACGTTCAGACCGAGCCCGGCTTCCAGACAGATCATCAACAGATCGATGGCGTCATGCACATTTCTTCTCACGGATTGATTCCGCCTCTTGATCTTCTGCCTTATAATCAGACCATAGGAAAACCACGCCACCAGCAACGAGAATAATACGAGCATGACAAGCGTCCGCACTTCATATCCTCGAATTATCGAAAAGAAGATGGCAACAGTTGGAAAGGCAATGACAATAAGAGTGCGTATGCCCAGATAGATCCTGATCTGACTCGCACCCCTTATCCCTGCCTTGCTGAACTTATGCCTGGTGTCCTCCGTGAGTGCCTCGAAGCTCTTCACGGTCAACTTCGAGAGGACATCGGTCGCCTTAGCCCGGATCCTCTCAAGAATATTTTCGATCTCTTCTTCAGGCTGCTCGGGTCTTCTCAGCCTCTCGAAGAGGAGATCTCTCGAGGGCTGGTTCAGCCGCAGGAGCCTCTGCGTCGCGGGATTCATACGGTCCCTCAGATAGAAGAGGATCAGCAGGCTGATGAATAGAAAAGCGAAAAAAATCAATGCTGACGTCAGATAGATCACAGTATGTTAGAACCCCCTGAAAGTCACGATTCTCCTGACCAGCAGGAACCCGATCATAAGAGAAGCAAGCGACAGTTTCATCATCTTCACACCGATCGGATGATGGAACAGAACGAGGAGATAGTCCCTGTTGATAATGAACATGATGAGCAGTATCGCCACCGGCAGCAAGGTAAGAACCGCACCCGTGAACCGGCCCTGCGCGGTAATCGCCTTCAGGTGTCCCTTCACCTTCTGTTTTTCCCTGATGGAGTTGCTGATCTTATCCAGGATTTCCGTGAGATTTCCACCGGTGTCCTTCTGGATCCTCACCGCAGTGACAAACAGGTTCAAATCCGGCAGGTCCACCTTCTCCATCATCTTGTCAAGGACCTCGAAGGTATCGAGACCGAGATCCATCTGTTCCACTGCCCTCTGAAATTCGCCGCCGACAGGGTCTTCCATCTCTTCGGCAAGAATCTTGAATGATCCCGGAAGTGTGTAACCCGACCTTAAGCCACTGCTCATCAGGTCCAGGGCATCAGAGAACTGATCGAGAAACCTCTCTTTCCGTTTGCGGATGCGGCCTATGATGTAGAAGACAGGTATAAACCCGGTGAGCAGACCACCTGCCACGACCGCGAGCCCCGAAAAGCCGATTCTTGCCGAGATAAAAAGCCCGAGGAATGCAAGAAAGAGAGAGAAGAGAATGAACTCTCCCACCCGTATCCGGAGGTTCGCGCGATTCAGCAGATAGTTAATCGATCTGACCGAATGGAATTGATCCAGAAACTCATCAAGTGCGGGAATCTCGCTGAGAAGTTCATCGCGCAGAATGCTGGGAGCTACTTCCTCTTCTTCCAAGCCCCCCAATCTCTTCTCGATCCGCCGTTCCCTCTTTATCCAGCCCTTTTCCGGTATACTCGATATGGCCAGAAAAATGAAGAGCAAGGCCAGGAATATGAGGATAAAGATGATTACAAGCATCCGTCACCGTCAATTCTCAAAAACTGCGTCAGAGATCTTGATATCCGCCTTCTTGAGTTTGTCCATGAAGGCGGGCCTGACACCAGTGGCCTTGTATCGACCTATCACCCTCCCCCTGTCGTCCACCCCTACTCGCTCATAGACAAAGATATCCTGCATCGTGATCATATTCTTTTCCATCCCCACGATCTCGGTAATGTTGGCTATCCGTCGGCCTCCATCGCTCAGACGTACCGTGTGAATAATCAGGTCCACCGCCGAGCTGATCTGCTCCCTCATCGCCTGCTCGGGTAGATCGATGCCGGCCATAAGAATCATGTTCTCCAGCCTCTGAATGGCATCCCGTGGACTGTTGGCGTGCAGCGTGGAAATGGATCCGTCATGCCCCGTGTTCATCGCCTGAAGCATGTCTATTACCTCATCACCGCGGACCTCTCCGATAACGATCCTGTCCGGCCTCATCCTGAGCGCGTTGACGAGAAGATCCCTCTGTGTAACCCTCCCCTTTCCCTCGATGTTAGGAAGTCTGGTCTCAAGCCTGACAACGTGATCCTGCTGCAACTGAAGCTCCGCTGAATCCTCGATCGTTACTATTCGTTCCCTCGCCGATATGTTGCTTGAAAGAACGTTCAGGAGCGTCGTCTTCCCTGAACCCGCGCCCCCGGTGATCACCAGATTCAGGCGTGCCTTTACCACGCCTTTCAACAGCTCAAGTATTCCCGGAGTAAGTGTCTTGTACGATAAGAGATCCTTTGCCGTCAGCGGGTCAAGACCGAACCGCCGAATCGACAGGACGGGGCCATCTATCGAGAGCGGGGGTATTATGACGTTGACCCTGGATCCATCGGGGAGTCTGGCGTCCACCATCGGAGCCGATTCGTCTACCCTCCTGCCCACTTTTGACAGGATTCGTTCGATGATCTGCATGAGATGCGCATCATCCTTGAAAATCTGGGGATACTGCTCCAGAACGCCGAAACGCTCTATATAGACCTGTTGAGACGTGTTGATCAGGATATCATTAATATGAGGATCCTTGAGCAGGGGCTCCAGGGGACCAAACCCGAAGATCTCATTCTCGACCTCTTCCATGATCTGGATTCGTTCCTTCTCGCTCAGAGGGAACGAGTCCTTCTTGACCAGATTCTTGATGATCGAGCGGATCTCGCCCTGAAGGACATCCCTGTCGAACTGATCGAGCGTGTCGAGATCCAGCTTCTCTACCAGTTGCCGATGGACCCGCGACTTGATTTCCTGGTAGATGACGAAGTTCTCCTTATACTCCTTGCCCTTCTTTGCAAGGAGTTCAGCCCGGGGGCTGGCCTCAAATGACGTCCTCCTCAGCCTGTCGTAGAGACTCATCAGCTCCTGCTCCTCTTCATCATGGAGAAAACCTTGCGGGCCAGTTTGCCGGAACGATGATTCGATCTGTTTTGATCGCCGGCTCCGGTCAGTCTCATTGCCAGCTCGTCGAAATTACGCGTAATAGCAGACGACGGCGCAAGCCGCTGGATGGGAACCCCACCGTTTATGGCATTGATGACGGTCGAGTAATCATTAGGAATCTTCCAGTAGATGGGAAACTTGAGGGCCGCCTCAAAGCGATTGGGATCTACCTCTTCTTCGGACATGAACCTGTTGATTACGAGTTTTATCTTGTCATCCTTGAAATTGAGCCGCCTGAAGATCTCCAGGCAACGTTGAGTGTTCCTGATCGTCGGAAGGTCGAGGACCGAGATCAGGAGGATTGAATCGGACATCTCCAGCGATTCAATAATCACGTCATCAAAAGAATGGGTGGTGTCGATTACCACGTAGTCGAATGATTTCCTTATCATTTCGAGGATCTTGCTGACATGATCCGGAGTGATCATGTCCGATTCTTCCGCCATTCTTGGCTCTGTAAGACATTGGACGCCTGTCTCATGCTTGACCATGGACGACTCAATCAATTCATAATCCAGTTCCCGTATTCTGGAGGAAAGATCGGAAATGGTAAAAGCGGGGTGGAGATCGAGAAAAATCGAGATATCGCCGAACTGCAGATCGAGATCGATCAGGGCCACCGATTTCCTGCATTTGAGGGACAGGCTGACCGCGAGATTGACGGCAACAGTCGATTTCCCCAGCCCTCCCTTGTTACTGAAGACGGTAAATATCTTGCCTTCACCGTCCTGCTTATCATTCGCCAGTCTTGTGTCAGACTTATTGCGCTTTATCAGATTCTTGATCTCGTGAAGATCGAATGGCTCCTTCAGAAAGAACTTTGCTCCTGCGTGTGTAGCGCGAATAACGGTATCGGAGTCCAGGTTTTCTCCATATGCGCAGAAAGACGTCTGCTGGGGGGAATTACGGAACCTCTCTATCAGAGCGATATTGTCATCTTTCCCGTTGCCTATTTCCACCAGAACCAGAGATGGAGATTTGTCTGATATGGCGGAATGGGCAGCCATGGAGTCATCCGAATCACCCACGACTTCTGTCTCCTCAATATCCCTGAGAACAGACAGGAGATCGTGGAACTTATCGGGTGAGTTATAGAGAATAAATATTGATGTCATTTTGGACTCCAGTCGTTCACTATTACCCGTTTCAACGCGCCGGCCGCACCAGCCTTGCGCTCTTGACAAAAGAGAGGTTGTCGGCCGACGATGTCCCCCCACCATAGTTGAGGATGTTAATCGGGATCGCTGTCACTGTCCCCGCAACATCATTCGTGCCTGTAATGAATACACTCATGATCTTAACCACAAGTTCACGTCGATTCGGGGAATGAACAGGTACCTTAACGATGCGCGGACTCTCGAACAAAACGGGATAGCGTTCACTGGGTATCACCGTTCTTGTATCCTGATCCCACCGGGCGTTGGGGTCGTGGTTGATCCTGTTCTGCGCCTTGAGGTCCAGTATGCCATTCGCGTGGTTGGTAAGGGTGAGCACGGAACCTCTCCCGATCAGGAGGTTCCCGCTGTTGCATGGGAATTCATCATTCCGATCCTCCTGCATCAATCCGACGTTGTAGCCCACTCCGTAAAGGGTGTTGAGTCGCGGCGCTTCTGCAATATTGTGGTAGCTGACCGTTATCTCCCAATCGAGACCTGTTTCCCGACTCCCGTCGTATCCCGTTGTGAGAGGACTGTAGAAGTCAACGCCAGGGTCCCACGTCCTGTTACCGTTATTGTCAACGAATCTGTCCGTGAGCGTATACGGCATCACGCAATAGACGGCCGCAACCGATTCCAGTTTCGCGAGAGACTGGGTAGCCACAGAGATCGTGTCGACAGAGGGAAAGATGTTCGAGAAAAGCGGCTGCATCCGGTAGATACCCGTAAGGACCACGGTATCGGCCAACCCCCCTCCACCATCACGGATAGCAAGGGTCCACGGCCATGTAACATCTGAATCGCCCATGACGGGGTTGAAACGCAGCGCCCTCAGTACATATGGCCTGATGGAATCCTCGACGTTTGCTGTGGGCATTGAGATCATGGCAACAGCTCCGCGAAGCGCTGCCATGTCGAGCGCCTGCTGCAACTGGTTCCGTGCTGTAAACAGCATTGATGCGTCTATGGCCAGCCCCCCGAAGCCCAGAAGGACGAACATGCAGACCAGGACAAAGCCGATAACCTGCCCACGGTTCCTTTTCCTCCGGCGGGTTCCGCCGATATGCCTGACTGGACTGCCCATGATCAGAGATCTCATTTCTCCCACTGATATACATCTGGTAGCTCCGGAGCTTCACCCGACCGATAGGCCTGGATAATATGTGGAGACACCAGCATCAGCATTTCCGTCTCGTTCTGTTTGTAATTCGTACTCCTGAAAAGAGTCCCCAGTATCGGAATCTGGCCCAGGAGCGGAGTCCTGGAGATGGTCTCTACCAGTTCCCTCGAGATGAGCCCGCCAACGGCAATCGTCTCGCCATTTCCCATCTCGACCTGAACGTTCGCCCTGCGCGTGCGCAGCGCTGGAACGGTAAAGCCGCTCAAGGTGATTCCGCTTGTGAAATCGAGGCTACTTATTTCGGATGATATCCCCAGGTTGATGATCTGCGAATCAAGCACCGTCGGGAGGAATTTCAGTTTGACTCCGAACTCCTTGAACTCAATAGTAACGGAGGAAACTCCGCCGATTCCTCCTGACTGGACCACAGGGATAGGAAACTCACCTCCTGAGAGGAAAGTGGCCTCTTCACCGCTGAGAGTCACGAGGTTTGGTTCGGCGAGAATCCTGATCAAGCCGTTCTGTTCGAGGGCTTTGATAACAGCAGCCATGTTGTTTCGAGGGTCGCTGAGGAATAGATCGACCTTCTCGGTCAAGTTGAGTGCGAACTTCTCCTTTCCATTGACCTCGTCCACCGAGGCCGATGATATGTGTTCCCCGAAGCTCCCCGCATGCACTTTGTCGTCCAGGGCGAAGAGATCAAATCCCAATTCATCGAGCGATGTGCGGTCGACCTCCGCGAACCTCACCTCAAGCATGACTTGTTTGTAGTCGCGGTTTGAGTGGACCTTGAGATCCAGAATCTTGACCTGTCGATCCTTCCCCCAGAGAATCAGAGAAGTCTCCCCGAGCTTCTTCCCGTTGATGAGCAGCTGCAGAGGTGAGATAACGATGACATCGGCGACTTCAGGCTGAGGAATAGACACCCTGTCAAGAGGAGAATCAAGGTTCAGGAGGGTCGAATGGCCAAGCCCCACCGCAACGTGGTTGGGCAGACCGCTCAGCAGAACAGGAAAGATCATGATAAAAAAGAGGGGTACGGAAAAAATCTTCAGAATACATCTTCGTAACTTGCGCCATATCATCGGCAATCTCCATAGTGTATGCTCTGTTCCCAGGTCTTTACGGATTGTCAAAGATCATCTCTTCGCGATCCATCCCCCTGATTACTTCTATCCTCACCTTCGGCTTTCTCCTGGCCCGCTTGACCGGTTTCGACCCCGGTTTCTCCTTCGGTCCTTGATTACTGTGGGTACTTGCCACCTTCCTCCCGGCAGGTTTTTCCGGCTCCGAGCCGAGAAGTGAAGAAACTGTCGTTCCGGGTGTGATCAAGGGATCCTGATCGGCAATATTTCTCAGTACAAGGTAAAGCACACCCTGACTCTCCGCCAGCGCGAGTCGCTCCGCCTCCTGGGGAGTAACAAGAAGGGTGACACTGGCCCGCCCCTTGCCCGCAAAGCCTCCCCCTCCCCCATCTTTGCTGACCGAAAGGACTCTGATGTTCTGCAGAATAGACTTGGAAACGTATCCTCCCCCTTTCTTATTTGTCTGGATCGTGGCGAGGACATCCACTCGACTGTTAGGGCTCAGGAAATCGTTAACCACCGCATCGGCCCCGACAGAAACCGTCATGGCCCTCATGCCGGGAGGCGTCAGAGATGAAAGCCCATCGACCGCCCCATTCTTCGCGAGGTGGGCTGCCATAACGGGCTCACCGGGAACAAAGTCCCGCGCAACGACCTTTCCCACGACATCTTCCGACTTGGCAAAACTTCCCTCGGGGACCAATCGTTCGGGCCATGAGTGGATCTCCACGCTCTCCTTCGTCAGCCGTTTCCCTGCCTGCACAGCACTGACGACCACCACGACATCCTTGTACTGCTCTGTGGCCACCGGCGCCCTGCTGTCGATCCCCTGCAGGTAGAGAAAAATGGTCAAGCTGGCGAGAAAGCTGAATGTAATTGCCAGATAAACAATCAGTTTAGTCTTTCTGAGGATCATCTTATCACCACCTTAGACCTGACCTTCATAATAACAGGAGGCATAGCGAATCATCATGAAATCCGATCCCAACACCGTCCTGGCGAACGGATTTCGCATGAAGGAAAAATGCACAGCAGCCTCGACTCTTATCATTTCGTCATTAGTCTCCCGACTGATCCTGACATACTCGGGAGTTATGTTTGCCGTTGCGAGGTACTGTTCCACGACTCGCTGCACCAGTATCTGCGACTGGTTGTCATAAATATCAGGCGTAACAGAAGCTATTCTTGCTCCTTCTCTAACCGCGCCGGTCAGGACATTCAAAGTCATCCATGCCCGTCCGAATTCCGCGATACCGAACACGAGCATCAATAATATTGGCAAGATCAAGGCCAACTCGAGGACAGACTGGCCCCTCATCCCCCCGAACCTGTTTTTCATTTGTATCGCTCTCATGGGAAGAAATAGTAGGAAAACAAGGCGCCCGAGGCTATCACAACGCCATACGGGAGAGAGATCCGTGGAAACGTGACTCCTGTGGCTAGTGAGTCCTGGCTCGATTTTCCACGCTTCACCATTCTCGCTATCCGCGCAAAAAGAGCCCTCCGATAATCACCAACGGCGATCATCACGATAATAGAAACCGCAAGTCCAACAATGGCGGATATCAGGAATATACGGAATGTCGTCATGGCTCCTGAGATTGACCCCACGGCTCCCAGGAGCTTGACATCCCCCCCGCCCATGCCACCCATGACAAACGGCATCAACAAAAGGCCTACACCCAGTATCAAACCGGTCCCCGCAAAGAAAAAACCATCCCGGCCACCTGTAAGGACATGATATACAAGTCCACCCAGAATAGCCGGGAGAGTTAGCCAATTCGGGATTTTCCCTGATCTCAAATCAGTGAAGGAAGCCAAAGTCAATAGTATTAGCATCGAAACCTTTATAATCATGCAACGTCTTCTGGCAGAAAAGGTTTAATGTCTCAATTAACTTAACAACTTCAATCACCGAGTCAAGCTGTTTGTGAGGTCACAGAAGGGTTGGGACTCAACCAGCCCGGAATCTACGTCTCCAGACCAGGTCCCAACCCTTTGAACCCTCAGGGAGATTAGTCCCAGGGCAGCGCGATCAGGCTGGTCCTGATGCTGTTGAAGACTGTCTCAATCGAAGTACCGAGCAAGTCTAATGCCACGGCTACACCGATAGCCACTATACCAAGAATCATGGCGTACTCAACGAGTCCCTGGCCTTCTTCATCACGGAAAAGTCTCTTCAGCAGATTCATTGTACTCTCCTTCTAAGTTGAAAAAACAAGATCTAAGGGGGGGTAAGACGATCACAATCTCGATTGCGAGGGTTCATTCTACAACCCTTCTTGGGCCTTTGTTCACCTCCTTTTCACGGCAAGCTCGGTCTATATTCGGAAGGTCCAAAGTTCCCCCACCATTGAACCATCTGCTTTTGAAATCGTAACATTATATCATACATCAGGAATTTTGTCAACCCCCCCATGGAAAAAGGGCTGTATATTTTTGATTATATGAGAATAAATTGTGTACTTATTCCTCAGCCAATTGGAAGGGTCGATTTCATTCCGCGCCGTCTATTCTCACACATAGCCGGCACTCCATCATGGTGCTACGAAATGTCTACTGGAACGGGAATAAAAGTCAGGAGAAAAACCAGGATGACCACCCATCCGAGAACCCGCCGCCACTTTCCGAGTGGAACATCTTCGTGGATGACCGGGGGATGCGGGATCTTTATGAGGACCAGAATGAGCAGCACCCACACAAACCATCCGGGCCAGTAAAAGCCGAGAGGGATCAGGAGCAGGAAAAAGGCGCTGGAAATCTTTTTCTGCGTCGAGCCGAAAAGCGCATAGCAGACGTGTCCGCCGTCGAGCTGCCCGATGGGGAGCAGGTTGAGGGCGGTGACGAATAGGCCGGCCCATCCGGCAAATGCGACTGGATGAGGGTAGAGCTCGTACCCCTCGGGCGCAGTCCCTGCAACAAGTCTTTCAAGAGCCGCAAAGAGGAGTGAGCTTCCAAGCGAGATGCCACCGATTCCCTCCGTCGGCACTTCATGAAAAGTGGAGAGAGAAAGACCATATATAACAGCAGGTACAGCTACGAGGAAACCGGCGATGGGCCCGGCAGCGCCAATTTCCAGCAACATTCTCCTGTTGTGGATAGAGGAGCGCAGCTTTATGAATGCGCCAAGGGTTCCGAGCAGAGTAGGAAAGGGAATGAAATAGGGCAGGCTGACATCCAGCCCGTATCGGCGAGCTGCGAAGTAATGGCCAAGCTCGTGAAGTCCAAGAATTCCCATAATGGTCATGGAAAAAGGAATCCCCGTAAGGATAGAACCCGGTTCGCTGCCGAGGTCTGCGCCCTCCAGTACAGCGCCAACGACCAGAGTACTCACGACCGTGGCGAGGAAAAGGATGAGGTTCGGCACCCGTTTCTTAGGTGCTTTGCTCTTGACTGGTAACGACACGACGAGGAAATGTTTGCCGTCTACCTCATCTATATAGAAAGAACCTCCTCTCGAACGGACAGCAGCTTTCAGGTCTTCCAGTTGACGGGAGGATGAGGGGATAATTTCTCCTCGAAAAATGGTTTCGTTTCGCTGATGAGCCATCGTAAAGGACCTCATCATACCCAGAGCGGTCCCTGTAAGCTCTTCGGCTGAAGCGTTCCTCGTTCTGCTTTTCATTGCTCCTCCGCGACACGAAACCAACTTCTTTCCCCACCGGATCAGTTAACAGGAAGATATGGCAAGGTAATTGCTGAGCTCTGTAATGTGAGACTGATCCGCAGCGATTCTTTTTCACACTCGTCAGGCCTGATATGAAGAAGACAAGACGAGGATTGTAATAAACCCGAGGATATCAAAAGGTCCTGGCGACACATTGCGACAAAGCCCCTTGACAATGCGGGTAGTATAGGATATAATATACACACAGCGTACAATAAAATGAACTTTCCAAATAATTCCCCATTGGATCTTTTATTCGGTTAATTCTTTCGCAAGAGAACCCTGTCTGTTGGATAATAATCACACTTTGAGAGTTTTATCAAATCCCGATGAGTAGTCACCTTCCCCTTTATCATTACCTGACATTGAGGTAGCCGCGACGGAAATAAGCTCGCCGGTTGTCTGAGCGTCCAGTCCATTCACCGAGCAAGGAACAGGAGTACCGCGTTGAAAGAAACAAAGAGGCCCGAAAAAACAACAAATGAAAGCAGGAAGAGAGAGAAGAACTCGAAGATTAAAGAAAGCATCAACAGGAACGGTAGTTTTGTGGAAAGTGCTTCCGAACCAGGAAAAAAGTACCTCGATATCTCAAATCTCAAGTCGAAAAATATTGCAGAGCTTCAGGAGATGGCGGAAGAATTCAATATAGATAATAGCGGAAATCTCAAGAAACAGGATCTCCTCTATCTGATCGAGCAGAACGTGCTCGACAGTGGAGTAATCCTGCGGGGAGAAGGAGTTCTCGAGATACTACCCGAAGGATATGGTTTTCTCAGATCCCAGGACTGGAACTACCTCTATGGCCCTGATGACATTTATGTCTCACCATCTCAAATCAAGAGATTCAGTCTCTCGACGGGTGACGTCGTTCAGGGTCAGGTCCGTCCCCCGAAGGAGGGAGAGCGTTACCTCGCACTCCTGAAGGTCGAGGCGGTGGATTATGAAGACCCGGAGAAATGCAAGCATAAGATCTTCTTTGACAACCTGACCCCTCTTTACGCCACAGAGCAGATTAACCTGGAGAGCAAGGGCAGCGATCTGGCCATGCGGATAATGAATCTCATGTCTCCGGTGGGCAAGGGCCAGAGAGGACTCATAGTCTCGCCACCCAAGGCGGGAAAAACTATCCTGCTTCAGAAGATGGCCAACTCAATCAGGGAGAACCATCCCGAGGTCATTCTCATCGTCCTTCTCATCGACGAGAGGCCCGAAGAGGTCACAGACATGGAGAGGAGCGTCGACGCCGAAGTAATAAGTTCCACGTTCGACGAGCCGGCGGACCGTCATGTTCAGGTTGCAGAGATGGTAATCGAAAAGGCAAAACGATTGGTTGAGCATCAGAAGGATGTGGTTATTCTCCTCGACAGCATCACGAGGCTTGCAAGGGCGCACAACGTGGTTATCCCGCACAGCGGAAAGATCCTCTCCGGAGGAGTTGACGCGCACGCCCTGCACAAGCCGAAGCGCTTCTTTGGCGCCGCGAGGAATATCGAGGAGGGTGGAAGCCTGACTATCATCGCGACATCTCTCGTGGAAACGGGCAGCCGCATGGATGAGGTGATCTTTGAGGAGTTCAAGGGGACCGGCAACATGGAACTGGTCCTGAAGAGAGACCTGGCGGACAGGCGGATATTCCCCGCAATAGACATCAATCTCTCGGGAACCCGGAGAGAGGAACTGCTTCTACCCCAGGATGAACTGAACAGGATATGGATCCTGAGAAAGTTCCTGTCGGATATGGGCGCGGTTGAGTCTATGGAGTTCCTGGTCAAGAAGATGTCCGAGACCAAGACCAACGCCGATTTTCTTGCCTCCATGAACGGCTGAATGGCCGACAGCGGCAGAATACTCTCTATCGACTACGGCACAAGGCGTGTCGGTCTCGCAATGAGCGATCCAACCGGAAGCATCGCATTTCCTTTAGACACAATAGACCTGAAGAAGAGCCGCGAATCTATCGAGACCCGGATTGCTTCGCTCGCGTTTGAGCATGAGATCAGACTGATTGTTGTCGGGCTTCCTGTTACGGAACGTGGTGACAAGGGGGAACGCGCCCTCGAAGTGGAGGAATTCATTTCCAGATTGAAGCCCATGATTGAATGCGGCATCATAACATGGGATGAGAGATACACCAGCGCGAGAGCAGAAAGGGTAATCCATGAGCTCGGAGAGAAGATCGGAAAGAATAAGGGAAAAGTCGACAGGATTGCAGCCGTGTTCATCCTCCAGAACTACCTTGATTCGGTTCGCGGGGGACTGACTTAGCATAAAAGGGCGCCAGGAAGAGATCAGGTCGTGAACAGGTCCATCTTCTCAGTAACAGAACTGTATTATGGCAGGACACTGGTTGTCGCATTCTTTTTGTGGGCCATCGCTCCCTTCATCTACCACTCTACATCTACATTCTATATATCTCCCGAAGAAAGTATTCTGATAAGCATCCCGCAGGGATCTACACTTAAGCAGGTGAGTTTTGCTCTGAGGGATGACGGGATAATCAATGATCCTTATGTGTTCATGATTCTCGTAGCTCTCAAGGGAGACGAGAGCAACCTCCACGCCGGCACGTATCGATTCGAAGGAGAGCTCTCACTTATGGCAATCGCCGACGATATCTCGATGGGCAGGGTAGCTGTAACGCGCGTCACGGTGCCGGAGGGATTCGGCTTTTCTGACATCGCGTCCCTGCTTGAAGAGGTGACAGGCCAGAGAGAGGAGGACATCGAAAGTCTTAAGAGTGACGAGGGGCTTCGAGAGTTCCTGGGGCTGGGAACCGGCCAGATTGAAGGGTTTCTCTTTCCAGATACGTATATTGTCCCGGTCGATATTTCTCCGAAGGAGTTCCTGAGGGTGATGATTACACGATACCACGAAATCTTCGACGACTCCCTCAGGGAGAGGGCATCGGAGCTTGGATATTCCGAGGTCGAAATAGTGACGCTGGCATCAATAATAGAGAAAGAGACAAGGATCGAAGACGAACGACGGATTATCTCAGGGGTATTTCACAATCGTCTGAGCAGGGGAATCCCGCTCGAAGCAGATCCGACGGTCAGGTATGCCCTCAGGAAGTATTCTGGACGCATACTGTACAAGGATCTTGAGATAGACTCGCCATACAACACCTATATGTATAGAGGCCTCCCGCCGGGTCCTATCTGCAACCCGGGCAAGGCCTCTCTGCTCGCGGCTCTCTACCCCGAAGACGTCGATTATCTATACTTTGTTGCGGCAGGTGACGGGACTCACATCTTCTCCAGGACACTCGCGCAGCATAACAGAGCGAGAAAACTTGTCAGAAAGGCCAACTCGCGTGGAGTGTCATGAGTCACACACGGGCAGAGCAGCGAGCATGAAACACACTCTTATTACTTATTGATCAGAACGAGTTTCCGGGTGATCTCAGAGTCTGCCAGTTCCATCCGATAAAGGTATATCCCGGAGGGCAGGAGATTTCCGCGGTCGTCCGTACCATCCCACACCAGCGCATACTCACCCTGAGGTTGCGGGCTCCCCGGATTCAGATCATCTCTGAAGTCTTTCACCAGCCTTCCCCTGACATCGTACACCTTTATCGAGACCGGAAGATCCACAAGTGAATCCGTGGCGGAGGTTACCGTGTACCAGATCGTAGTGCAGCGGGCTTCGGACGGGACGAAGGGGTTAGGATAATTCTGGGAAATCGTCGGCCTGGCTGGTTCCGGCGCCGAGGGAGGAATGATAACCAGATGGAGCAGATCCTTGATCTCCTCGTATTTCGCTCGCGCGGAATCGGCGTTTCTCGTCAGGTCGGCAAAGTCATCTCCACCCAGAACGGCGTACACTACGGAAATGGTGTCGAGCGGAGCCAGAGTGAAGGGTCCGACGGACAACATCTGGGACCAGTCCCCCGGCGTATCACCCCGGGTTTTTGCGAATCCACCACTCATGAACGTGTACTTGTCGGCGTCGGAGAACCCTTCATACACATAAGATGGATTGTCGATGGCGCGGTACGCAGTGGGTGTGTGGCTCAACATCGAGACCCCGACATGCTGAGGAAAACCCTCTCCCCACATGTATCCGAGTGAATGATCCGGGAGCCAGTCAACATAATTCCGATCATAATGTACAGAATCGAGATCCCAGTCGAAAAAGAGACCGGCGTAGAGATTTGTCAGGCTATCCATGCCACCAGCATTTATCATCAGATACGCAATAATTACATAATCATCGTTCGGGTTATCAGAATACGCGAGGCTCCTCTGAAAGACCTGCAGGCCGATAGGGTTGGATGCTCTTCCATCGTCGAAGGTGGCATATCCTTCCTGATCTGCTATATCTCCATTCGTGGAGAAAATCAGGTTGCCACCAGCATGGACCTGCCAGTCGCTCTCACCCCCATCTGTACCATCGGAGACCTGATCCGGGCCCACGGCGGCGAGGAATCCCCCGTGGTAGAGCCAGTTCGTGCCATCCCGGGGGAACATGAAACCGTTACCCTTCTGCTCGACCCCATTGTAATATCCGTATTGTCCGAAGTTTGTTATCGTAAAAGTCACATTGCCTGCGTCATGATCTCCATATGCCCCGACCGGCGAGTCTCCAGCCACAATCGCGAAGTTCAGCGTATCCGTCGAGCCGCCTGACCAGGTAAGTATCAGGCGTAAATGAACAGCGGTGCCCTCTGTAACCCCGCCGTTCATTTGAACAAGGAATGGATCACCCTTATTGTCCCTCTCGGCTCCCCTCGGCAGGTCACCGTACGTGGAAGTGGATTGCAGCACAGAGACCAGAGAGTCACCCGCTTCAAGCTCTGTCTCCAGGCCGGTGACCGCGGCACCTCCATTCCACAGGGTAATGATAATATCGGACACTTCACCCGGGGCGGGCGATCTCGCGCCGAAATCGATCCCTGCTATGGAGATGAATGACGCCGAAGGGTCACCGATCAAACCGAGCGCGGCAGGAAGATCGATCAGACCCATGCCGAAGGTGTTGTCGTCGCCTTGCTCCCCGAGATCCCTGGCTGAGTTGAGAATCGCGTACTTGACTTCACTGCTGCTGAGGAGAGGATTAGCTCCCAGAAGGAGCGCCGCAGCACCCGCCGCGTGGGGAGAGGAAAAGGAAGTACCGCTCATATAGTGGTAGCCGCCGTTCGGACTGCCCATCGCCATCCTGATGTCGCTTCCAGGGGCGACCACCTCAGGCTTGACGGTGTGACCGTCGCACGTTGAGGGACCCCTGCTGCTGAATGAAGAGATATCCAGGCTGCTCGTCACGGATCCGACGGCGAACGCGTTTACCGGTGAGGCGACACGGCTGGCGGGAGATGCGATGGTCGAGGCTCCCCGCCCGCCGGTATTTCCGGCGGAAAAGAACAACGCTGCCCCGGCAAGTTCCACCGCGTCAATGGCCTCATAAAGAAGATCCTCACACACCATACCTCCATTGTCGGGAGTTCCCCAGGAGTTGTTGATTACCCGGGGGACATCTCCGATGGTGGAAGGATCACCATCCGGGTCGGAGGCCCATTGCAGACATTCTATCAGTATCCCGGTGGTCGAGGTCTCGCTCCCGCTGTCGTCGGCCTCAAAAGCGTTGGCCGCGATCCATTCGGCGCCAGGCGCCACACCGACGGTGTCCCCACCACTGGAACCCACAATAATGCTCATCACACCTGTGCCATGAGTGACGCCGCCCGCCGCGTCATCGTCCACGGGTGTGATCGAGTGATTGTAAGGATCAAACCAGCACTCGTACGGGGGGAAACCGTTGTTGCCCCTCCACCGGGCGGAGAGCGCGGGATGGCTCTCATCCACACCGGAGTCGAGATTGCAGACCAGCGCACCCTTTCCCGTGTACCCGAGATGCCACAAATCATCGGCTCCGATTATGCCAAGATTCGGCTCGGCTCCTGAAGGCATAGCGCTGGCCGGCGCGCTTGACGCTCTCATGGGGAGCAAGATTTTCCTCTCCGGGTATACAATCTCAACATCGTCTCTCGCGGCGATCTTTGCTATCGCACCGGGCATAACCCTCGCCGTGATTGCGTTTATCAACCAGTAAGGCCGGTATTGCCTGACTTCTCCAGATGCGACCAGTCCTTCCAGGAACCTGATCATCCCGCCCTGCGTGGCATTCGCCTTTCCCTTCAGGGCGACAATGGTACGGAGGTGCCTGTCGCGGAAAGTCGCCTTCGAAGACTCAAAGGATCTTCTCAGGCCAGGTAGATCTGTCCTCTCCTTCATCAGGATGAGAACAGACAGGGCCGAGTCGGGAGGAGATACCTTTACTATATCCACGAGTTGTGGGTCGACCGAAGCATATAGCAGGGCGAAGAGGAGGAGAACGGGAAAAAGGAGAAGAAAAAAAGTTCTTGCCATCTACAAGTCCGCTCTTTTCTCGACTTGCGATCCGTCCTCGATGATCCTGCGGACGGGCGCAAAGCTCTTTCTGTGGATTGGGAGAATTCCCAGTCTTTCCAACGCCTCCAGGTGTTCTCGGGTCGGATAACCCTTGTTCCTGGAGAATCCGTAGCCGGGGTATTTTACGTCGAAGGCTCTCATAATCCTGTCCCGGATCACCTTCGCCACGATAGAAGCACCCGCGATGCAGCGGCACCTGGCGTCACCACCGACTACGGCCTGCTGAAAGATGCCAATCTCGGGCAGCCGCATCCCGTCGATGAGGAGGCAGTCTGGCTTGCTCCTGAGGTGTCCTACTGCCCTGCGCATGGCAAGCCTGGTAGCGCGGAGGATATTTATCGCGTCGATCTCATCCTGTCGCGCGATACCCACGCCTACGTCCAGAGCCCTTTCCATAATCAATCCAAAAACAGACTCGCGCTGCCTCTCGGTCAACCTCTTCGAGTCGTCAATCCCCTCGATCCGATCAGACGGATCGAAGACCGTAGCCGCAGCTACAACGGGACCCGCCAGGGGTCCCCGGCCAGCCTCGTCGGTGCCGGCTACCCACCTGAATCCGTCAAGGTAGAGTTGCCTTTCAAATTCAAGCAACTGTTCGGCACGAGCCACGACGGCAACCTGTCGCTAATCTTTTTCGGCGATCCTGGCTGCCCTTCCCCTCAGCTTTCTGAGATAGAACAGCTTCGCGCGCCTGACTTTTCCTCTCTTGACGACATCTATCGACTGGATAAAGGGAGAATGGAAGGGGAAGATTCGTTCTACACCGATACCATTGGATATTTTCCTTACGGTAAAGGAGTGGCCCATCCCCTTGCCGCGTCTCTGCAGGACGACGCCGAGAAAGATCTGGATCCTCTCCTTGTCGCCCTCTCTGATCTTGTAGTGGACCCTGACCGTGTCACCGGGCCCGAATTCCGGGAGGTCCTCTCTCAGTTGTTCTCTTTCGATATCGTCTACCCTGCTCATCGTTATGCTCCTTCCTCGTCGCATTGATTCCTCTGATAATCATCCCAGAGATCCGGCCTCCGCTCTCTGGTCAACTGGCACGACGCTTCATGTCTCCAGCGCCTTATCTTTTCATGATCCCCTCCCAGCAGTGCACCGGGGACGACCATATCTCTGAATTTCCTCGGTCTTGTATAGACTGGAGCAGACAGCAGCCCATCGGAGAAGGAATCGCCTAGCGCGGACTCGAAATCCCCCATTACACCCGGAATGAGCCGGACCACCGAGTCGAGCAGGACCAGGCACGCCGCCTCACCACCACTCAGTATATAATCTCCGACAGATAATTCACTCGTCACCAGATACTTGCCGACCCTCTCATCAACATCCTTGTATCGCCCGCAGATCAGCACAAGAGATTCCATGGTGGACAGGCGGGTCGCCAGATCCTGATCCAGCGGCTTTCCTCTTGCCGAGAGCAGGACAATTTCCTTCTTTTCTCCAAGCCTCTCCTCCAGACTGTCCATAGCCCTGAAAATCGGTTCGGGCTTCAGGACCATCCCGGCACCTCCACCGAAGGGGTAGTCGTCGACTGTCCCGTGCGCGTCGTCTGCGAATTGACGGAGATCCAGTAAGTCGATCGAGACAAGTCCCTCATCCAGCCCTCTATTCAATATCCCGACAGAGAGAGGGGAAGAGAAGAACTCCGGAAAAATTGTTATTATGTAGATCTTAAGCATTTTGTATTGTTGATATCCAGCAACCCGTCGGGTAGGTCCACCACTATTATGCCGCTTTTCGGGTCGACCGACTTGACCATCGATGGCACAACCGGTATGAACACCTCACCACGTTCCCGCGCATCGAGAACAAGGAGATCCTGCGCACCCGCTCTGATCACCGTGTCTACGACGCCGATTTCATCACCATCGGCACTCTCAACCCGACCGCCAATCAGTTCGTGATAATAGTACTCGCCCTCCTCAGTATCGACAAGATCGTCACCCGGGATGAACAGGCTTTTCCCCTCAAGTGTGCGCGGATCCATGAGTTCCCGGTCATCCACATCACTACCATCCGTTGTGCCGGACAACGTTACAAGGAATTGTCCCTTGTGGATACTGCTCGCAACAACCACGACCGGTACCAGGTCCGATTCATCATGGCCCAGCAACAATCTACTCCCGGGTTCAAAACGTTCCGGGAAATCCGTCATTGAACGGACCAGCACTTTTCCTTTAACTCCATGGCACCTGAGGATCTTCCCGACAAGGAGGATCTCTGGAGACATCATTACTTATCGCTCTCTTCTTCCTTCGTCCCGGGAGCCGGCGTTTTCACCTTCTCCGCAGGTGCTTTCACTGTCGATCCCGTACCCACCAGCTTTGAATCGTGCCATTTTCTGAGGAGCCCCTCACGCTTCAGTATGGAGCGGACGGTGTCACTCAGCTCTACACCCTCTCCGAGCCACTTCATGACCTTGCTCTCATCAATTTCGACCTCGGCCGGATCCTGAAGCGGATCATAATGCCCCAGCGACTCGATAAACCTTCCGTCCCTCGGATGCCGCGAGTCCGCTACTACTACCCTGAAATAGGGCCTGTTCCTGCGCCCCATTCGTCTCAATCTCATTATTGCTGCCACAACTTGATCTCCTTCCTGCCAATTTTTTTCTTCATCATATTTCCACTATTCCTGAACAACTTTTTCATGCTCCTGAATTGATTTAGCAACCTGTTAACCTCCTGCACTGAAGTGCCGCTTCCCCGTGCAACTCTCAGACGCCTGCTTCCGTTCATGAGTTCCGGCCGCATCCTCTCCTCCAGCGTCATGGACAGTATGATAGCCTCCACGCGGGAGATCTGACCCGGATCCACAGCAACATTCCCCATACCCGCCGACCGTACTCCCGGGACCATGTCCAGCAACTGGTTCAGGGGCCCCATCTTCTGCAGTTGTCGAAGGGAGGTCAGATAGTCGCTCAGGTCGAACTCTCCCTTCCCACTGACCTTCTCCTCCACCCTCTTTAGTTCTTCGCTATCGACACTCCTCTGTGCCTTCTCGACGAGCGTTACGATATCGCCCATATTGAGGATTCGTGATGCCATCCTCTCGGGATAGAAGACCTCCAGGTCGTCGAGTCCCTCACCTGTTCCTACGAATTTTATCGGACAACCGGTCACACCATGGATAGAAAGCGCGGCTCCACCCCTGGCATCACCTTCCATCTTGGTCAGTATGACTCCCGTCAGACCAAGCTCTTTATGGAACGTATCCGCGATGTTGACCGCGTCCTGCCCGGTCATTCCGTCTATGACAAGCAGGGTCTCACTCGGGTTGTACCTGTCGACCACCGCCCTCAGCTCCATCACCATGTCGCGGTCACAGTGGAGTCGTCCAGCGGAATCGATGATGACGATATCCGAGCCCGCGGATCCGGCCGCGCTCGTCCCGGATTCCACTATCTCCAGGACATCGTCGGCACCACCGGAATAGACGGGTACACCCGCTGCTTTCGCAAGGATTGTCAGTTGTTCCCTGGCTGCAGGTCTATATGTGTCCGCGGCAATAAGATATGGCCGTTTCCCATTACGCGCGAAATACGTCGCCAGCTTGGCCGAGGTCGTTGTCTTGCCCGAGCCCTGCAAACCCACAAGGAGAATGATCGTTGGCGGCTTCGGCGAATAGTGGATCTCGCTGCGCGACTCCCCAAGAACTTCCGTCAGTTCCTGGTGGACGATCTTGATTATGTGGTGACCGGGCGAGATTCCCTTGATCCGCTCTGACCCGATTGTCTTCTCCTCGACCCGCTTTGCAAAATCTTTTACTACCTTATAATTTACATCGGCCTCGAGAAGAGCCAGCCTGACCTCCCGCAATCCATCCCTGAGATGTTTTTCCCCGATGACTCCTCTTGAGCGAAGCCCCTTAAAGACTTTCTCAAGGCGATTAGATAATTCATCAAACAACCGGTACAACCTCTTGCTGGAGTAGCAGGAAACTGCAAAATTTAACGGATAAGTGGTAAAAAATCAAGGTCCTGCTCACTTACACTACGCGCTTGTCGCCAGAAGTTACGCATTCCCGGCTTCGTACTCCATGAGCTTCTCGATAAATTCCCTGACTCGCCCTTCGACATTATCTGAACCATAAACACCCGAACCGGAAACAACGCTGTCCACACCGGACCGAGCCACCTTCTCGAGATTGCCGAGCTTCACTCCACCATCGATCTGGAGCAGGATTTCTCTGCCAGAGGCTTTTATCATAGTACCGGCCTTAATCGCCTTGTTCAGGCATGGTTCCAGGAAGCTCTGCCCCGCGAACCCGGGATCCACGCTCATTATCAGTATCATGTCGATGTCATCCAGGAGGTCTTCCAGCAACGACAGCGCAGTGGCCGGGTTCAGAGCGACACCCGCGACGGCACCCCCGTCCCGTATCTCTACAAGACGCCTGTGCAGATGAGTTGACGCCTCCTGATGGACCGTAATGTACTTGACGCCCAGATCCAGGAGTTGCGGGATATAATCTTCCGGACGTTCGACCATCAAGTGCGCGTCGAGGTCCAGATGATCGTTGACCCTTGCCACTGCCCTGACGAGATCACATCCGAAGGTCAGATTGGGCACAAAATGCCCGTCCATGATGTCGAGGTGTAGCATGGTCGCTCCGCCTCTCTCCACCGCTCCCACCGCCTCCCTGAGGTCAGTGAGATCACCCGCTAGTATGGAAGGTGAAAGCTCAATCATTGATATTCCTCCGGAACGTTGATGATCGTGTCAAGAACGAGGGTAATCTCCACGCATGATGGCTCAAGGCCTGATCGAAACAGTCAGTTCCACTTCCTCCCCTTTTACAACGCGGCTCCCCGGCGGCGGCTTCTGTCCCAGGACCATTCCTTCCCTCACCTCACGATTGAAGACCGAATCGATTCTCACTATCTGCATGTTCATTGCCTCTACTACCTGTCTCGTCTCCGCCAGGCTTCTCCCCTCGAGAAGCGGCATGTCCATCGTCGTCCGACCAAGGCTGACGAACACCGCGACTTCGGTGTCCCTCGGAACACGTGCCCTGGCCGCAGGCTCCGTCCTGACAACACAATCCTTCTTTATGATTTCGGAGATCTCGCCCTTTTCGGTCCCGGGTATCAATCCCGCCCTTTCCAGAAGAATACTCGCCTGTGGAACCTTGAAGCCCTCAACGTCCGGGACCATCACGGTCTCCTGACCCAGACTGACAAGCACCTCCACGATCCTGCCGCGTTTGACAGTGAGCCCTTCCGGCGGGGACTGTGAGATGATAAAACCCGGCGGCATGTCGTCACTGAAGTTCTCCCCCATCACTCCGAACTTCAGGCCCACGCCCTCCAGGGTTTCCCTGGCCCGGCTCATCTCCATGCCCACCAGAGATGGGACTTCTTCCACATCCTTCTGGTCTACCCACAAAGGCATGACAATGTAGTTGACCACCGCCAGACCACCAAGGAAGGAGAGTAGAATGAGTATGATTGAGAAGAGGAAATTCTTCATCTCACCCTATTACACCGTGTTTCCTGCCTACCCGGGTAAACGCCTCGATCGCCCTGTCACAGTGCTCCCGGGTATGAGCGGCAGAGAGTTGCACCCTGATCCTGGCCGCTCCCCTGGGAACGACCGGATAAAAGAACCCGATGACGTATATTCCCTCATCGAGCAGGTCCGCCGCGAAATCCTGCGACAGCTTTGCGTCGTTTTCGAATCTCCCGAACATTATCGGCACGATTGGATGAACACCCTGCTTGATGTCAAATCCAGCCTCTGTCATCTTTTCCCTGAAATAAGACGTATTCTCCATCAAGCGGTCACGGAACTCCGTCGTCTTCGTAATCAGATCTATTATCGCGATCGACGCTCCGACAATCGGCGGGGCGACGGAGTTGGAGAAGAGATAAGGACGGCTCCTCTGCCTGTACAACGCTATGATTTCCCTGCGTCCCGACGCGAACCCGCCGGATGCCCCTCCAAGCGCTTTGCCCAGGGTCCCCGTGATGATGTCGACTCTTCCCATCACATCTTTATGTTCGATCGAGCCACGCCCGCTGTCACCGAGAAAGCCTGTCGCGTGGGCGTCATCCACCATCACCATAGATCCGTAACGATCAGCGAGATTGCAGATTTCATCAAGTCTGGCAATATCTCCGTCCATGGAAAAAACGCCATCGGTGGCTATCAGGCAGCGACCACTCCCCTGCGTATCCTGCAACTTGAGCTCGAGATCGGCCATATCGGAGTGCCTGTATATGAAGCGCCTTGCCTTGCAGAGTCTTATCCCGTCTATAATGGACGCATGGTTCAGTTCGTCGGTTATGATCGTATCATCGGGACCGAGCAGGGGTTCGAAAATACCGCCGTTCGCATCAAAGCAGGCAGCGTACAGGATGGTGTCATCCGTTTCCAGGAAATCTGATATCCTCGCCTCGAGTTCCTTGTGTATCTCCTGCGTTCCGCATATGAACCTCACGGAACTCATCCCGTATCCCCACTCATCAAGCGCCTTGCGGGCGGCCTCGAGGACCTGAGGGTGACTCGAGAGACCAAGGTAGTTGTTAGCGCAGAAGTTGATCACGTCGTTCTCCCCGACTCTTATGTCAGCTCCCTGCGGAGAGGAGATCACCCTCTCTGTCTTGAACAAACCCGCTTCTCTGATCTCATCCAGGGTCTCTTCGAGTTCCTTCTTTGTCTTTCCATACATAAACGCCTCCTTTGTAAGACTGACGCCATACTCAGTACAGGTAATTTCAAATACATCATAATGGGCGATAGCGGATCTGCCGCCACGGGCGACCGTAACACATTGTCATTCCAGCCTGTCATCCATGGCCATTCTCGATTGTAGCATATTGCAGTCTCTGCTTGCCATTCCTGTTCATCCCCGCCTGCCATTGCCAGTCATTCTCGATCGTTATTCACTGTCATTCCCGCCTCACATGTCATCCCCACTTGCCGTGAATCCCATCGCACAATCAGGCCGATTCCGGACAAGCCGGAATGACACGAAACAAGTGGGGAAACTCCAACGACAAGTCGGCGTGACAGACCACCTCGCTCAACTTTGTGGGTAATTGCGTACCTGGTGTTCCGATGTAATCGAATACTCATGGCAAGCGTGCCGATTGCCGAAGCCATCAATGTGTCTTCTCGAATATCAGGAGCAGCCATCTATGGCCATAATAATTGAATCACGAAGTGGTGTCAATGCAAATATCCATCCAGGAGTTTCCCCGGAAAATCTGGTCGAATATTCATAAGTCTCTCCTGATGGTACAGATGGCTATCACATGTCATTCCCGCCTGTCGGGAATCATGTCGCACAACAAGACCGAATGCGAACAAGCCGGAATGACGCGAAAAAAGTGGGGAACTCCAAAAATGTACATCAGGCACAAATAGCTGTCGAACACCTCTCAGTGGCCGTTGTTTGATTGTCTTGAAAGAGTACAGGACCTCGATGAAGTAGAACGGGCAGCAATCGTGAGGTCTTTTTCAGGCGGATAAGGTCTTGAGGCCGCGCGGGAAGGTTCTCTTGTCTGTCTGATCTAATCGCCGTTTCCCTGGTTGTATATGTAAGTCACCAGGTCGCGCATCTCCTTACCATAGAATTTCGGCCACTGGAACATCTTCTGCTGTTGCCTTTCGTACATCCTGGGGGCATGATTCCACATGGCCGTTGCGAAACCGATGTAGTAATCCTTGATTTCTCCGGCTTTCCCGAAGTTGACCATGTCGGCGACATCCCTCGCATTGTGGCACGAGACACACCCCTTCTGAGCGAAGAGTTTCCTGCCCCCTTCGATATCACCAATTTCTCTGTAAAACGGATAATAGTACAGGTATGCTATGAGGTCAGACATCTCGTTGTCCTTGAATATCGGTACGTTTACACCGAGAGCAGCCATCCTGGCCCGCATCTTATATGAGTGATTCCATAGGATACCGCCTATCTCGGAGAGCGTCTTCTTGAACGCGATCATCTGCAGGGAAGGTCCCACAAGCTTCTTGTTCTTATCCAGAGAATGGCATCGGACACATTTCTTCTGGATGAAAAGCTTTTCACCCCTGAACGGATTGGGTGGTTCCACGAACTCCGTCGCTTCTCCTGCCCTGTCACCATAGCGACGGATAAAGGCCTGAATATCGGCCATCTCACGCCCCTGGAAGATGGGCATTTCTATGCCCATTCTCCGTTGCAGCCTCGTCATGGCGTCACCAGCGTTCCACATCGCCTGTGCCAGAGGCATGGGCGTTAGATAATGGGCGAAAGAGTCGAGTGACGGCGCCCGCCTGCCACCGAAAGGACCTACTGTATGACATTTCTCACATGCCTTTCTGCGGAAGGCTATCCTCCCCTCATCGGGGTCGCCGGGGCCGTCGAAGAGATTCAGGTAATACAGATAAGAGATGACATTCTCCATCTCCTGCACGTCGAATTTCGGCCACCGTATGCCTTCGTTCCCGGCATACTCTATCATTCTCGGCGTGTGATTCCAGAAATCTCCAAGTATCTCCGGCAGATTCTTGTTGGAACTCACCTTCGCGAAGTCCGGACCCAGGTCTCCTCCCGCTCCCCATATCGAATGACATGTCATGCATCCCTTAGCGGACAGGAGTTCCTTGCCCGCCATGGGGTCGCCGAGGCTCTCGGGGGTAGAATCCCCCGCAAGGCATACGGGTGCCTGTATCAGAAGAAACACGATGATCAACAAGCCCGCCGCCAGCCTTGAGATCACTCCGACTGGACGGATCAGCAGCGAGATCCTGATTCCGGTCATGGCGCCACCTCTCTGACACCCTCATCCGGCAGATAACCGGATACTCTCTCGGACACTTCCTTCACCGATATCTCCTTGCCTTCCTTTATCTCCCAGATCGAAATAATCGGAAAGAATTTTGTGGCTATCATATATGCCATGACAAACCCTGCTAAGGTGCCAATCAGGATCATTATTTCAACCAGCGAAGGAAGATATGACCCACGTTGATACAGTTCCAGCCGTGGATTAACGGAGGTGGGCACCACTATGTTGAACCTCTCCAGCCACATCCCGAGAACCACGAAACATGACGCTATAGTCGTCCCCTTTACAGTCCGGGTCTTTCTCCTCGCCATCAACGAGAAGGGAATGACAAAGCATGATATCACCATCAGCCAGAAGAACGGGGCGTAAGCGCCTGTGAATTTATCCCAGAACGCCCGCATTTCCGCCGCTTCCTGGCCATAGAAAACAGTGATGTATTCGGCAAACGTAAAGTAGAACCAGAGAAGGCTGAAGACGAGGAGAAGGGTTCCCATGTTGTTGAAATGGACTTTCTTGAAGTAGTTCTCAAATCCATATACCTTCCGTAGAATCGCCATGGCGATCAGGAGAGCCGCGATTCCGGAGTAGATTGCGCCAATTACAAAGTAAGGGCCAAAGATGGTGCTGTGCCATCCGGGCCTGAGCGTAAGCGCAAAGATCCAGCCGATCACGGTGTGTACGGATATGGCAACCGGTATTACGACTACCGCGAGCACCATTATAATCCTCGTAAGCATTTTTTCCTGCTTATGTGTGCCCTTGTAGCCGATGGCAAGGATCCTGTAAAACCACGGGGCCTTTATGCCCAGGTCCCTTATCCGCGCCAGGTCGGGGATCATCGGGACATAAAGGTAAATGGCACTGCAGGTGAAATAGAGACCGATACTCGTCACGTCCCAGAGAAGAGGAGACCGCAGGTGGCCGTTGAACAGGATATTCAACATTCTATCCGGTCTACCGAGGTCGATAACGGGCTGAATGGCCCCGAAACCGATGACAAGGACGGTTATGAATTCGGCGGAACGCGTTATCGATCTTCGCCATTCCGCCTTGCTTATCCTCAGAATCGCCGATATCAGGGTCCCCGCGTGACTGATCCCGATGAAAAAGACAAAGTCTATGATGTAAATACCCCAGTAGCTCGGTTCGTTGAGACCGGTGACCCCAAGACCGTACTTGAACTGGAAGATATACGCGGTGATCCCCCCGAGGAAGAGAATTGCCATGAGACCGAAAAACATGTAGAAGGACCTCGTGGTCCTGACAAGGGGCCTCAGCAGTATCCGTTCATCCTCCGTGCAGTTCGCGAGCTTTTCCTCGTAAGACATCACTCCAACTCCGCAAGATAGATTACTTTGGGTTCCGTTCCGAGATCTTCCATTAGTCTGTATGCCCTCGGATCGTCTTTCTGCTCATAGACCTTGTGGTTTTCGTCATCCAGATCGCCGAAGGTGATTGCCCCGGGTGGACACGCCTCAACGCATGCCGGCTGATAGTCCTCTTCTCTGAGAGGCCTTTTCTCAAATCTCGCCTTTTCTCTCGCCTTCTGCAGTCGCTGGTGACAGAACGTGCATTTCTCGATAATTCCCTTGTACCGGACAGAAACATCGGGGTTGAGGTGCTTCTTCAGCTCTTCCGGCCACACAGGATTATACCAGTTGAAGTACTTCACATTGTAAGGGCATGCGTTGGCGCAATATCGACATCCTATGCATCTGGGATAGATCTGTCCGATGATTCCGACCTCACTCTTGTAAGTCGCCTTCACCGGACATACCTTCACGCAGGGAGGGTTATCACAATGCATGCAGGGCCGTGGGACGAACCTCGCCTTGACATCCGGGATTTCACCCTCTTCATCCACGAGGACTTTCATCCACGATATGCTCCTCCCCGACCTTACCTGCTCCGGCCCACTGATCGGGACGTTGTTCTCCATCTTGCAGGCCACCTCGCAGGCTTGACAGCCCGTACATTTTGCCAGGTCTATGACCATACCGTATCTCGGCACTAACTCTCCTCTTCTCTAAACAGTTTCCATGCCCGCGGGACTGTTTCCAGGACTCTCATCCCTCAGGCGCGATAGATCTTCACCGGAGTAGTCTGCCATGAAGGCAGGCCAGTCCGTTTTTCATACTCTTTTTCGACAACGTCCATAACATTGGCCCCGACATCCGACCACGTACCAACCTTATGTCCCAGACCGGCAGGCACAGACACGACTCCTTCGACAATCCCCGGACGCACATTCGCTCTGAGCTTTATCTTTCCTCTCTTCGACTCTACCCAGACTGAATCACCGTTCTTCACGCCGAACCTGTCGGCCGTGACGGGATTGACCTCCACCCATCCGTCCCAGAGTAGTTGAGCCATCGGCCCGCTCGATTCGATCACCCATGGGATCTTTCCACCCTCTCCCCCATCGATCCGGGACATCCGAAACGGGACGAGCAGGAGCGGATAATCTATCTCACTCCTGATCTCGGTACCTTCATGATGCGGCATGGAAGCAAGCTCATTCCCCTCGAGCTCTCCGAGTTCTGGAATGTAGAAGTGAATTTTCCTGTCGTCGTTACCGCAAACAGCGTCCCAGTTGTCCCAGTCAACGAAAGGATCACACCAGCCTCCCCTGTCAACCAGGTTCTTCCAGAAGTCGTCGAAGCCCACCCTCGATCTGATCCACCATCCCCTCTCCTCCAGGCTGCCCAGGAGCTTCTTCTCAAACGGTCGGTCCAGGATCATCCCCCGCTTCGATTCGAAAAGCCCTCGCGCGCGGTATTCAAGGAGTCCTTTCATGTCAGAGGCCGGAAGATCCGCCGCGGCACTTTCATCCAGTTCCTTTGTGAGTTTCAGAATGATGTCTCCACAGTTCCTCGTGTCGTAAGAGGGGGACACCACCGGCTTGACAAGCCCCCAGATTGGAAACGGAAATGTGGGGGGTGAAATAACATCGTCCCAGCTCTCCAGGAATACATGGTCGGGCAGTACCAGGTCGGCGTACTGGGTCGTCTCATCCTGGAATGACGCAAAGCTGACGACGAAAGGTACTTTCTTGAGTGCCTCCTCGAAGGCATCATTGTTTGCCTGCGCAAAGATCGGATTAGTCTTGTAGACGAAGAGGAGGTCCACGCCCTTTGTCGATCCCCACAAGACCCTTTCCGGGAATTTATCGATGCGACGATCAGCGGAATCGAACGCTACGCCTCCCTCGGCTATATAACTGGATACCTGGCGGCCTGGGGGAATCGATTGATTCAATGGCGTCAGGGGAAGATCTCTCTGAACGGTTATTCCGCCACTTTTATTCACGCTCCCACCCAGCAGGTTCAGCACGTGAACAGCCATGAGAGAGTACAGGCCATTCTTGTTGTAGCTGGCCATGTAATCTCCCACCGCGACTGCGGAGTCAGCCTTGCCGAATTCCTTACCGAGTCTGATAATGGTCTCTTCTTCCACACCCGTAATGCGCGACACTTCTTCCGGGTAATACAACTGGAGAATGAGATCCTTGAGGCCGACGTGACTTATGCCGTCATCATCGATCCAGTTGTCGAAACCCGTGGTCCTGAGCGATACGAAGTCGCGATCATAGAGTTCTTCCTTGATCAGGACATACGCCATCCCAAGCGCCATCGCACCATAACTGCCCGGGTTCACGGGCACCCATTCACCTGCCTGTGCACCTGTATTCGAGAGCCGATGCTCGAATTGTACAAGGTTGCCACGCTGGTCGGCACTGCCACCCATGTTGCTTCCATATGCCGTCTGGGCCTGAAGAGGACACCACCACGCATTGAGCAGGTCCGCACCAAATGAGAATATGATATCGCTCGACTCGAAGTCGAAGGCCGGATATCTCGGGATCCCGTGGACGAGGTTGAAAACATGAGGATAGGCATCTATTGCGTCGTCCAGGTAGACTTCAGCGCCCTCGCCGAAGGATCTCATCAGGATATGGATAAGGTCCGCTTTCGTTCCTCTCGCGGCTCCGGAAAGAAAAGCGACTCCACTGCCGTCACCCGCGCTCTTGTACGGCGCGATCTTTTCATTCAGGAGGGCAAACCCCTCTTCCCAACTGATTTCACGCCATTTGCCGCTCCCCTTTTCTCCATCCCGTGCCATAGGTCCTTTCAAGCGATCAGGGTTGTACAGGTGCTGGATACCAGCCATGCCGGAAGGACATACGCCCCCTCTGTTGATCGGGTTGAAGGTACTCCCCTTGATGCCTACGAGAGATCCATCGACTACCCTGCAGTTAATCCCGCATCCCCCGGGACAGAGCGTACATGTGCTGTTTGTCAGCTGTTCGATTCCAGGCGTCCAGCCAGGATCAGCGTCTCCAGGATTCCCTTGAGATCCGGGCGCCATTTCGAAGGGAACGGCAAGCCCCCCGACGGCACTTCCAAGTATTCTTACAAATTCTCTTCTCTTCATTGTCCCGTCTGACCTGTTTTAGAGAATCTTTAAGCAGTCCCTTGTCTCATCTGTGACACGCCACGCAGTCGGTTGTCACGTCGAGCTCAATATGGCAGTCGATACAGAAGTTCATATCTATCTTCACCAACGGTCGCTCAGGCGGTGAAACAGTGGTGGCGATACCTCCGTGGCATCCCTCACACGGGAGTTCCGCTATCGCCACGTGCCTTCTGTGCGAATAATAGACATGATCCGCCAGCCGAAACAGCTTCCTGAAATGAAGTCCCTCGCCCGCCTCGATCATAGACACGAGTTTCTGCTCTTCCGGGCTGTCTGTCATTGGTTCTTCATGACACGTCCCGCACACCTCTTCATCAGGAAGTCCTGAGTGCCGGTGCTCCATGAAGTATTGATGACACTCGATGCACTCCAGGCCAACATCTTCGGTGTGGAGCTTATGATTAAAGGCGATTGGCTGGGTCATTCCCGGTTCACGGGAAAAAATGGTGTACAACGCACCGAGAACGATCAGGCAGATTACTACGACTACGGCTGTACCAGACTTCTTCATTTGTTGCAGGGTAATTCAAAATGGTTATACTGTGCCGGTAATCGACACTGCACAGGACGATCAGCCACTATTTTGCCAGCCTGGTATCTATCGGGGGGGGGCAGGCTGGGAACAATCTAAGCTGGACGATCAAAGAAATCAAATGGTTTTTTCAACACACCTCGATTCAACTTCCTCCGACATCTTCCGCGTTCCGGGGAAGGATGGGAAATCTCTCCATGACGGCCACGAAAACCAGAACAAATGCCGACAAGAAAGCCAGTGTCACAAGCAACTCCGGCAGACCGAGGGGCGCATTGCCGCCATGCCAGAGCGTGGGGACAACCAGGATATACCTCTCGATCCACATTCCCGCCAGGACAAGGCACGCGACAGCCAGCAAAGAACGGGGATTCTTTTTCACTGCACCGCTGAGGAGAATCAGAAAAGGCAGCCCGAAACAACTCGCCAGGATTGTCAGCGAAAATGGGAGCCACTGCGCTTCCTTTGTCCTCTCGACAACAAATGAGATCTCTTCCGGGAGGTTTCCATACCATATCACCAGATACTGAGACCAGAAGAAATCCAGCGCTATGAGGCAGAAAACGAACAGCATGACACCGAGATCACTCAGGTGGGACTCTGTAACAAAGGCTCGCAACTTGTACTTATGGCAGACGAGAATCACGCCTATGGTAATGCCTGCGATTCCCAGATAGAGGTTTGTCATAAAATAGTACGCACCGAAGAGCGTACTGTACCAGTACGGATCGAGAGACATCACAAAATCATAGCCTATCAGCGAATAGACGACGGCGTAAACGAACAGAATCAACGGGGAGATCCATCTCAGTTTTTCCTCAGACCTCCTCCTCTCTTCTTCATATCCCCGCCACCCTTCCGTCATCTTCTTCATGATCCAACCGCCACGAATATTCTTCTTCTCCATCATGAGACCGACATCGGGACGAAAGGAGTGATAAAGAAAGATGAAATTGAATATATTGATCGCCAGAAAATTGACATTATGTCGCACAAACAGATGTGTCAGGTTCAGCCACGCGGTCTTGCCGACGACAGGCTCTCCTGCCCACGAAAAAATGACATCGCCCCCCATAAAGAGTATGAGGAAAAGGACCAGGGCGATTGGAGAGAAAAGAGACATCCCCTCCATGATATGCTGGATGTTCCTTCCCCACTTGCCGTTGGTCGTCCTGATAAGCGCGGATACCGTTACCCCTGCCTGGGACAGGCCCGACCAGAAGAGGAGGTTGACCAGGTAGATCTGCCATATCCGCAACTCCCCATTCTGGAGCGCTCCATACAAGAATAACCCGACCCCCGGTACCATCAGGAGAAACAGGAGATTCTTAAACTTCTGGGAAACCTCTCCGCTGCAATCGAAAAAGACCCTTTCCTGGTGCCGGCTATTGGCCATGGTTGCTCTGCAGCCTCCTCAAGTGATCGATCACGAGCCAGCGCTCCCGGGGAGCGATTTCCTCCCTGTAACCCGGCATATTAATTCCACCATCCACGATCAAGAGGTAGATATCCTCGTCCGGGTAATCGTCAACGTAGTCCTGCTCCGTCAGATCGGGAGTAAAAAAATCGTCGGTCATCTCCTTCCCTGTTGCGTCCAGGCCGTGACAGACCGAGCAGAACTGGTTGAAGAGCGCTTCACCCTCCTCAGCCGACCCCGCCCTGGAGGCCGGCCTGTCCGGAACGACGTATTCCTCCTCCTCTCCCGGTAGAGCCGCAAGCTCTCCACCTTCTACCGGCAGCGTGTTCTCGGGGTATTCGAGGGCACCATCCTGGTATTGAGGCCCCGGGGAATCGTACATATTCCTGGCCCACGGCCATCCATCTTTCGGCTCACAGCCACCGAGGAGGAGTACCCCCGCATAAGCCGTCAGGAGAATCATCTTACAGCAGACGTGTTTCAACCGCTCCATTCCTTTCCATTACAGCCTTTGACTCCTTCATCCCGGTGTCGCTTCCTCCAACCGACACACCCAGCCTGTCAGCAGAGAAGGAAGGATCATATGTCGAACTGACTTTCGAGCTGGAGATGGGAGATATGGTAAAATAACCTATCGCGGTAAGCAGCGTCGAGAAAAGTATTGTAAGTTCAAAAGCAATAATCAGATAGGGCGGAATCGAAATCAGGGGTTTACCCCCGACCACCATAGAATACTCCTCCGTGCAACGGACCGTCAGCCAGGCCCCGAACCCGAACCCGAGCAGACCACCCAACAGTGTAAGGTACCTGATGGGGCTCTGCTTTTCAGCAAGAATCTCTTCCACCTCATGATAGGCAGCAGGAGTGAATGTTACGATATCCTCCATACCGGCGCTCTTCAACTCCCGGAGGGTAGTGACGAACGAATCATAGTCATCGAATACGCCAAGTATTCTTGAGTCATTCATCGTTCGACCTCCCTGCTTCTGCGGGGTTTGAGAAGGCTTTCCTTCATCTCCGTGATCGATACACATGGGAAGTTCTTTATGAAAAGGAGGAAAAGAAAGAAAAACCAGCTGAATGAGCCAATGGTAATTCCCACCTCCACGAGACTCACCTTGTAGTTGCCCCAGGTAAAGGGAATAAATGCGTGGCCAAGTGAGGTAACGATGATCACAAACCTCTCAGACCACATACCGATGTTGATAAGAACGGCAATTATAACCAGTGCGACCAGGTTCCTTCTCACCGCTTTTATGATAAAGAGCAGCGGGGCGACCGCGTTGAAGAGGAGCATGATCCACATGAACGAGGCGTAGTCTCCGAAGAGTCTGTACATATAGACGGACTGCTCGAACTGGTTGCCGCTGTACCAGGCCATGCCGAACTCAGTGACGTACGCGTACCCTACGATCAGGCCTGTCAGTATTATGAGCTTGGCCAGATTCTCGAAGTGATCCCTTGTGATAAAGTCATGCAGCTTGAAGATGTGCCTGAGCGGGATCAGTATGATGAGGACCATGGCCAGTCCAGAGTGTATGGCACCAGCAACGAAATAAGGAGCGAAAATCGTACTGTGCCAACCGGGGAGAACCCCCATCGCGAAGTCCCACGATACGATGCTATGGACAGATATTACAAGTGGTGTCGCAAGGGCAGCGAAAAAGGCGTATGCGCGGGTATAATGCTTCCACTGCCTGTTTGTCCCTTTCCAGGAGAGGGAGAGGACACCGTAGAGTTTCCTGCGCAGACCCTTGTAGTGGTCCCGGTAGACCGCGAGGTCCGGCATCAGACCGAGCAGCAGGAACATGCTGCTGACCGCAAGATACGTGAGGACAGCGAAGACATCCCAGCAGAGGGGTGATCGGAAATTCGGATAGAGAAATCGTTCGTTCGGATATGGCAAAAGCCAGTAGAAGCGCCACACCCTGCCGAGATGGATAAGAGGGAAAAGACCCGCCGTAAGGACGGCGAAGACCGTCATCGCCTCCGCGCTCCGGTATATAGCGGTTCTCCACTTCGCTCGAGCCAGGAAGAGAATAGCAGATATCAGGGTGCCCGAGTGCGCTATCCCTACCCAGAAAACGAAGTTCGTGATATAGAGTCCCCAGCCCACCGGGTTGTTCAGCCCGGTAACACCCATCCCGTAATAGATCTGCAGCCACCATGAATATCCACCGATAGCGCAGCCGACGACGGTCATGAAGAGGGCTATGTAATACGAACGTCCCGGCCGGTTGATCGTACGCATGAGCTGCTCGTCGACGGACTGATATGTCAGTTGTTGTGGCTCTTGTTCAGCCAATGTACTCCCTTCCAGATATCTTTTTCAAATACGTAACAGACGGTTTTGTGTTGATATGTTCAAGAATCTTGTATCCCCTCGCGTCCCGCGACTTCCGGGAGACGGCGGAGTCTGGATCCTTGAGATCTCCGAAAGTAATGGCACCTGTGGGACATGTCTGGCTGCAGGCTGTGATGATCTCGCCGTCCCTGATCGGTCTCTTCTCATCCTTCGCCTTTCCCCTGGCTGCTGCGATTCTCTGCACACAGAAAGAACATTTCTCCATCACGCCCTTGGAGCGAACAGTCACGTTGGGATTGAGTTGTTGATTGAGTGGTTCAGGGAACTTGTAGGCAAACCAGTTGAAACGTCTGACGGCATAAGGACAGTTATTCGCGCAGTAGCGTGTACCCACGCATCGGTTGTATATCTGAGCGTTCAGACCTTCTGGTGTATGGTAAGTGGCATAGACCGGGCATACGGTCTCGCATGGTGCGTTATCGCATTGCTGGCAGAGCATGGGAACGAAGACTACTTCATCGGGCTGACCCTTCGTATAGTATCGCTCTACCCTCATCCAGGTCATTTCTCTCCCTTTGGCGTATTGTTCCCTCCCGACCACCGGGATGTTATTCTCGGCGTAACATGCAGTCACGCAGGCACCACACCCATTGCAGGCATTCAGGTCGATCACCATCCCCCACCTGTGTCGCGGGTGATCGTGCGGGCTCAACAATTCCTCGAACTCTTCCTCATCGTCGTGCGGGAGTTCATGTTGTTCCTCCCTTGTCAGATCCCTCAGCGCCCCCAGACCTATAACCCCTGCAATCCCGCGCCCCTCATCGTAGGGGTTGCCCTCCGGTGTCGGGAGATCGTCCCGCCTGCCCGTCTTTTCGAGTTTCACATTAACCGTCAGATAGGCTTCCTGCCCTGACATTTCATCGAACGACCATGGAAGAAGCCTCACGGGGTTCACTCCGATCTTGTCCTGGAACTTACCGTATCTGGTGTGCCCCTGCCCCATGGAAACAGCCACGACATCCCCCTGCAGCCGACGGGACACATGCGCGGGTCCGTCGATGGAGGAATAAGGGGATGCGACCTTCAACACATCGCCTGTCTCCACACCCATCCGCTCAGCCATCGTCCTTGAGACCTCGATGTAATTCCCCCATACGTTCTGCAGCATAGGGTCCTGAAGCTCCTGCAACCACGGTTTGTTCGCTCCCCTGCCATCGTAATGGATCTGTGAAGGATATACCACCATGGTGGCGCTCTCTTTATCCTCCGTTTCATCACGGGATTGCCGCGATTGGACCTCGTCGATGGACTCTATCAACGGCCCCCTCCAGGCGAAGGATGACGCCCTTGCCGCCAGCCGTACCGAATGAGATTCCAGGGACTCGAAATGCCCTCCCTTCCTCAGGGCGTCCTCCCAGAACGTCCTGAACGGTTTCCCTGGCTCGACGGCCCTCGCGATCCCACGCCAGGCATCTACTATGAACTCGTAATAGCTCCCGAATCCGGCGAGCCTGGAGGAAACATTGCCCGCTGTGCGAGACAGCTCAATCAATACCTCGCCGAAATGCTTCGAATCGCCCAGAGGCCTCACAACCGGTTGCATGAGGCCGCGGACACCGCCCCTGGGAGAACAGTCTCCCCACGACTCCATCGGCGCATGGATAGGGAGCAGATAGTCGCAGAGCTCAGTCGTCTCATTGAAAACGTCGGAACAGCAGACAACCGTCTCAACCTTATCGAGCGCCCCGACCAGGTTGGAGGACGAAGGAACAGAATACGCAGGGTTTACACCATAGAAGAGGGCCAGGCTGATATCGCCCCGGGACATTTCATCTACGATGAGCGAAAAATCTCTCGCGTTGTTTCTCCTGGGATAGGGACCTCTACCGGGGACTTTGATTCTTTCGCCATAGTTGCCGAGAAAATAGTTGAGGATGTTAATGGAGATGATGTTTTCAGTCGCATTGGTGCCGCTCGATTCCACTCCCCCTGGAAGGATCACGCTTCTTCTGGAACCTGCCACGACCCGGGCCAGATCCCGCAGGCGATCCTCCGTAACACCCGTTGCCTCATAGACCATCCCGGGGTCGAAGCCCCCCGCCAACTTTTCAATGGCCTTCCCGGTACCGGCTGAAGGGCCCTGTCTGAGGTTCTCCTCAAGCATCACCCTGATCATCCCCATAGCGATCGCCCCATAGCCACCGGGTTTGATCATCACTGTCTCATCAGCATTCGCTGCCGTCAGGGATTGTCTGGAACCGACACAGAGCAGTCTGCCGATCTCCCCCTCGCCGTATGTACGCATCCTGGCGAAACCAGAGGCGTACTCGACCGGTGATATCCAGGTCTCCAGGAAATCCGCCCCGAAAGAGACTATCAGGTCTGCATCTTCGAGCCTGTATACGGGCAATGACTTGCGATCGAAGCAAAACTCATTCGCCTTTTCGATAGATTCGTACGAGATTGGCTCGTATTCGACCAGCCTGACTCCCGGATTCTCTTCCGCCCAGGTGTCCAGAAGCACCGACAGAGAAGAAGGAAGATGAGGTGTAATCATGACAACCCGGTCAAGGGCGTCGGTCTTTTTCAACTCGATCAGCTTGTCGCTCAATTGACCAAGAGCCAGGGCCCATGTGACCGATTCGAGACTGCCTCCGTCTCCTCTCTTGAGAGGCTCCCCCGGCCTGTCGGGGTTGTATAATCCCTGGAGTGCCGCCTGCCCTCTGGCGCAAAGAGCGCCCTTATTGATCGGATGCAGAGGATTGCCCTCCACCTTTATCGGCCGTCCCTCCATGCATCCCACCACTATCCCGCATCCGGCCGGGCATTCATGACAGACCGACGCGAACCATGTCACAACACCCGGGGTGAGCTCCTGCTGAGGAGTAAGGTGCGATACGATGCGCTTTACGGGATCATTGTTACAGGCCAGCAGGCTCGCGATTCCCGCGCCACCCATCGCCTTGATGAAAGATCTTCTGTTAAGGCTGAACTCCATCAGAATCTCCGCCAGTGATTGCCCGCCACCTAATGGTGGCAGATAAAACAGTCTATATCGACACTCATATCCCGGTGGCAACCGAGGCACCAACCCATTGACAGGCTGGAATACTTGCGTACTGCCGCCATTTCACTCACCGGCCCGTGGCATTTCTCGCACTCCACCCCGGCCTGCACGTGACGCTCATGAGTGAACCGCACATAATCCGGAACGTCGTAGACCTTCACCCATTCTATCGGCTGGCCCTCGTCCCGGAACTTCGTCAGTTTTTCCACCTCCGGCTTGTCCGTACCGATGATCTCATGGCAACCCATGCATGTCTTCACGGGCGGCACACTCGCGACCGGTGACTCTGCGGCATGCATGTGACAGTAGAGACAGGGCATCTCATAGTCACCCGCATGGATCTTGTGACTGAACGCTATCGGCTGGTCGGGCGGCGAATCTCCATCCGTTCCAGCGCAAGAGCTTAGCAGGAGCAACAGAATGATGCACAGAGACGTTATCACGAAAAGTAGATCCTTGCGATACAACGCTTCATTCATGTTCGTACTTCAGAGGTATATGCTCGTGAGTTCCTTTGGCCTTCCGGGTCTCCCAGTCGAAGGGCACATCCGGCTTGAAAAACGGGCTCTTTTCATTGTGACACAGGCCGGTGCATGTCGATGCGTCAGGCAATACAAGGCCCGCCGCAACCACATCCGCACGCTTGAAGTTCTTGTTCTTCATGGTCATGAAACCCTTGGCGAGATAGCCCTTGCCGGCGCCATGGCATACTTCGCAACCGACTCCCACCCGGTCCGGCGTTTCCTCAACAGAGACAAAACCACCTTCCTGACCGTAGCCGGTCGTATGACATGGAAGACAGGTCTTGTCCGTAGTATAATCGGCGTTCGGATCAAGACCGGCGCTCTTCTTGTTCTCCGCCCTCACACCGGGTTTGAGCAATTCGAACGCCTGCGACATCCTTGTCTCTTTCCAGCTCTTGAACTGCTTGATATGGCACATCTTGCACTTCTTGGTTCCCACATACACACAAGTTCCCGCGCCGGATTCTGCCGACCCGGAATCTGCCCCGAGCCCGGGGGCAGAATACGCGAGACTCAGAAAACACATCAGAAAGATCATACAACCGTATTGCATCACGGTCAGGATATATCCGCCGGATTCACTCTTCCGATTCATTGTATCTCTCCTCCTCATTCGTGAACACAGGCCAAAACGTTCGCTCGTCAATCGGGCATCCCTTCTTTAACGTTGAATGACAGTCAGGCAGCACACTAACGATGCATTCAGGGCTCTTCTTCTGTCGTACCGTTCTTAAGCAAGCTCGGGCCGGAGACAGCCACATGGAGAGATATCTGAGAAGCGTACGCCGATGCTCAAACGAGAACTGTTCTGGCCTTGTTCGTCTAAATCAGACATCTCTTTGTCTGGCACGCGGGGAAGCACACCATCCGTCGCGATGGCAGAACCCAACCGCGGAACACTCCAGCTCGTTCCCTCGTCTATCCTTTCCATGAGGGGAAAGGGAAATTAAAAGCTTGGCTGGAAAAAATCAAGGCCTTTTTGCATTTGACAAGAAAACGGTTCTGTGATAGCTTATATGCAAATTTCGACAGATCTGTCACGCAGAATCCTCGGGCCGGTTGTTCGACCCCAGGTTCATGCTCGAGTCCAGCAAATAGAGAAGGGAGACGTCAGCATGTGGAAGAGAATGTTCGTCCTTGCTGCCATAGTCGCTGTTTTAGCCGCCAGTGGTGGTTGTTCCGGGAAGGGAAAGGTGGAGAAAGAGGGAACAAACGCGGGCGATCAAGTCGCTGCTGACGAGGGCGAACCAGTCGACGGAGGCTGGGTCTTCAGGAGGTTGAGGGGAGAGCCCAACACCCTTAACCCGATGTATGTCTCATCGACATATGACATGCAGCTCAGCACTCTCCTCTTCGATGGCCTCATCGATGTAAGCATAGACCTTCAGCCCCTCATCAACAAGGCCGCGTGCGATTCCTATACTGTTTCAGAGGACAAGAAGGTCTACACTTATTACTTGAATGCAGACGCGAAATGGCACGACGGCTACCCTGTCCTGTCGAGCGACTACAAGTTTAATTACGACATGGTAATGGACCCCAACAACCGCGCCGTTACGCTGAGGTCCTCCTATCTGGAGCTCGAGAGCGTGGAGACGCCGAGCGACCATGTTCTCAAGGTTACCGTCAAGGAGCCGATCGCCACAGGCATCTGGAAATCATCCATAAGTGCCCTGCCGGCCCACTATTTTGAGGCCGAGAGAAAAGAAACGGAAGCGCGCGGTGAGAAATATGAGATCCGCAAATCTAAATTCGCGCGCGAGCCTGTTGGTAACGGTCCCTGCCGCTTCGTCTCGTGGGACGCGGGGGCTACAATCGTGTTCGAGAGATGGGAAGACTATCACGGCACAAAACCACACATCCAGAAGTGGATACACAAAATCATCCCGGATGACAACGTTGCCCTGAACGCGTTGAAGGCTGGAGAGATAGACGAGATGGAGGGACGTGAGGAACAATATGTGAATATGACGGATGGTCCGGATTTCACGGCGAGGGCTATCAAGAGGAATGTCGACACATGGAACTCAGGGCACGTCGGGTGGAACATGGACGGATCCAATCCCTTCTTTACAGACCTGAGGGTCCGGCAGGCGATGGCGATGGCCGTCGACATAGAGACCATCCTTCAAACAGTTTACTACGGACTCAGGAGACCCGCGCTTGGTGTCTTCCACTACGACCACTGGTGCTACAATCCCGACATCAAGAAACTCCCCTTCGACCTCGAGAAATCTCGCAGTCTACTCGCCGATGCCGGGTGGGTGGATACCAACGGTGACGGCATAGTGGAGAAGGACGGTATGGATTTCAAATTCGAGTTCCTCGTCCCGCAGTCAGAGGCTTCTGTTGAGATAGCGACCATCCTGAAGAACTACTGGGAAAAGGCAGGCGTTGTGGCTGATATGAGGACCCTCGAATGGGCGACATTCCTCCAGAGAGTCCAGTCCCACGACTTCGAGGCCGAGATGTCAGGATGGGGCGCCGGTGTTGATCCTGACTTCTCCTACAACGTCTGGCACTCGAGTCAATATGAGACCGGTCGCAACTATGGCGGATATAACAATGCGAAAGTCGATGAGCTCTTCGAAGAAGGACGGCGTGAGTTCGACAGAGAAAAACGCAAGACAATCTACCAAGAGATATCGAGACTCATCTATGAGGACCAGCCATACCTTTTCCTGAACTTTCGCAGCCTGATCTATTTCCAGAGCAAGCGCTTGAAAGGCGTTGACATAAGCCCCAGAGGCCCATATCTATTCACACCGGGGATGAAGAAATGGTGGATTCCCCTCGAATATCAGACTTACAGCAGGAAAGCATCGTAGATGACCGCTTATATCATCCGAAGAATCCTCTACCTGATACCCACGCTGCTGGGAATCACCATGGTCACGTTCGTGATCATGCAGCTCGCTCCGGGTGACCCCGCAAAGCTCCAGATGCAGGGCGGGATAATGGACGAGAAGGCGTCCAAGGAGATCTACGAGTCTATGCGGCGGGCATATGGGCTGGACCTCCCCAAGGTGATAAACCTTCAGGTGCTTTCCGTAGAGGGAAACATCGAGGAACTGAAGGAGGAGTTCAATAAAGAGGGAGAAGACAGAAACCGTGTCGACGAGATAACCACCCGGCTGAAGAAGGCCAACGTCGCGGCGCTCGAGGGACTCCAGAGGGAAATCCGGAACCTGGATAATTCGGAGGAACTCAGGGTTCATCTGGCCAACACCTTCATATACATCATGAGTCTCAACATCGCCTATGACGAGCCCCCCGGGGCGAAAGTGGATCAGATCTCCCGCTGGTGGGAGATCAACGGCGAGGAGCACACTTACACGACAATGGACAGGATGGTGATGATTCTCTCCAGGAGCCAGTACCCGATGTGGCTTGCAAACGCGTTGACGCTGGACTTTGGCGAATCTTACCATGACAGGAGAGACGTATTCGACAAGATCATGGAGAGGTTGCCAGCCACCGTTCAGCTGAATTTCATTGCACTGGTCATAGGTCTCCTGATAGCCGTGCCGCTTGGACTCATTGCCGCAGTGAGACAGGGGAGCAAGTTCGACAAGATCACCGGCTTCGTGCTCTACGTCCTTTACTCCATGCCGAGTTTCTGGATAGCGCTGCTTCTGATGCTCCTCTTTTCGGTCAAGCTGGGCTGGGTACCTCTTACGGGTATAAAGAGTTTTGGATTTGAGAACTTCACGCTTTCCGGGAAGATATGGGACAGGGCGCTGCACCTGGTTCTCCCCGTGATCTGCCTTACATATCGGTCGCTTGCCTTTGATTCGAGATTCACCAGGGGATCCCTTCTCGACGTAATAAGGCAGGACTACATACGAACCGCGAGGGCGAAAGGGCTCTCCGAACGAGTGGTCATAGGTAAACACGCCCTCAGGAACGCCCTGATACCCCTCATAACGCTCTTTACATTTGTCCTCCCCTTCCTTATCGGAGGCTCCGTGATTATAGAGTATATTTTCTCATGGCCCGGGACCGGGCTGCTGCTCTATGAGGCAATTTTCACGAGGGATTACAATGTGGTGATGGGAATCAGCTTTCTGTCGGCCGCTCTGATCCTCTTCAGCCTGCTCCTGGCAGACATAATGTATGCTATAGTCGACCCGAGGGTGACCTATGACTGATAAACTGAACAGAGATGACAGGATGAAGGGAGCGCACAGCGGGTCCATCGAAAAGCGAGACTCGGGAGAGGGACGCGCCATCGTCTACGACCAGCTCCTTTCAGAAAAACCGAGGAGTTACTGGTCGATATTCCGCAAGCAGTTCAAGAAAGATCGGTTCGCCGTTTACGCCCTCTACGTCATAGCACTGCTCTTCGTCCTGGCGGTTTTTTCCTCCATCATAGCCACCAACAGGCCCTATGTTTACAAAACAGAGGGAAAAACATACTATCCTGCTTTCAAGGACTACCCCACCCTCATCCACAAGAACTGGGATGAGGTCAGGGATCATCCGGAATCGGAGGATTCCGAGGCTGTTTTTCCGCTTGTTCCTTTCGACCCACTCTCTCAATCGCTTACTGAGCGCCTTAATCCACCATCTGAAAGGCACTGGCTGGGGACAGACAACCTGGGGAGAGACGTCCTCTCCAGGATGATACATGGGACGGGAATATCGTTGAGGATCGGTTTCATCGCCGTGGCATTTGCCACCTTTATCGGCCTCATCCTTGGATCACTCGCCGGCTTCTATGGTGGCTGGGTGGACGCCGCGGTCTCACGTCTCATAGAAGTCTTCATGTGTTTCCCTTTCTTCTTCCTGATCCTCATAGTCATTGCCTTCCTGCCACCGAGGATCGAGAATATCATGATCGCGATCGGCGTCGCGTCATGGCCGGGGATAGCCCGTTTCGTCAGGGGCGAGTTTTTCAAGAACCGTGAGCAGGATTTCGTGGCGGCGGCAAAGGCACTCGGCTACAGCGACATGAGAATCATCTTCAGGCATATACTTCCCAACTCTCTGACACCCGTACTCGTCTCCGTCAGTTTTCGAATCGCCAACGCGGTTCTATTCGAGGCTGCGCTCTCTTTCCTGGGACTGGGTGTTCAGCCTCCCACGCCCAGCTGGGGCAATATTCTGTCCCTCGCAAAGGTCTACATCGAGACGGCCTGGTGGCTGGCCCTGTTTCCCGGCATCGCCATCTTTATCACCGTCACCGCGTACAACCTCGTCGGCGAGGGCATCAGGGACGCATCCGACCCGAAGCTGATGGGGGCTTAGATTCTGTCCCGGTCGGTATAGTCCATTGACAATAATTGCGGGCGCTGAAGGGGCCTGGCAAGCCGCGACGACGCGAAGGGGGAGTGCCCGTGGAGTACTGCGAGTAGAAGCAGCGCTCCCGGGGGCATCCAGAGCCAGAGCCGCTGAGATCGGTCATGAACTCCCGGGACAGGACGCGCCAGCCGGCAGAGCACGAGTTCGTGAACATACTGCCGCAACGATTCGGGCTGCGGTCCGCATCAACTGACACTCGTGCCAGGTCAGGTACAAATTGTGACATTGCAGGATTTGCTGCGGCTGGATTGGTTCCGCGGGCTCGCGGTCGGTTGTTGATCGGCTACTTCCTCATCGACTCCACTTTATTCAGCGCATCGTTCGCTTCCAGGAGGAGTTGCGCCACCGTATCCAGATCGAACGAGTGCCAGACGATCCTGGCTCGGTCCACCCTGGTGCGGGCGAGGTTCAGTCCCTCAGCGATCTGTTCATCTCCGCTCTCGCGTGTGAGCTCGGAGAGCAGATGGTCGAGAGAAACAGACTGGTTCAACGCCATCAACAACACCCGTGCCTCATCAGGAGCTTTGACCTCAATTCCTTTCCTCTTGTTGTGGCAGTTGCTGCAGATCGTTTTTATGTTCTGAGGTGTAACAATCCACGTGGCTCTCGAACCGTGACAGGTCCCACAGGTAGGGCCGCTTCCCGTCTTCTCCAGCTTTCTGTAGTGATTACTCTGTATGAACTCCTGGTAGACCTCTTCGTGGCAGCCACCGCAGGTAGCTGGAACATTCTTGTAATAGACGGTGCTCTGCGGATCTCCGGATTTGTAGACGCCCTTATGTGCCAGATCCTTTTCCACCGCATTCGGCCGGCCACCATGACATAAGTCACAAGTTACGTCATGCTCCTGATGTATCGAGCTTTTCCAGTCGAGATACTCAGAACCGACAAACGTATCCGTCGGGAGCTTACTGTGGCACGACACGCACGAGTTGTCGTCCGCCATCAGGAAGGAGATGCCGGCAACACAGAAGATAATTGTCAATGCTGACGTGAATCGGAGGACCGTCATATTATCAACCTCTCTACAGGTACCTGGTTTTCAGATCGTACCAGCCATACAGACATATGTTACTCACTTCTTCTTTCCACCAAGGATAAGGTACGGGGCGACAAAGGCCGTTAACGTCACTATGACCACATAGATCGACATTTTAAGAGGTGAAACCCCCAGGACGTCGATGTAACCCGCCAGCGTCAACATCATCGCAAGGACCACCCCCATGATGCCGATCGAGGTCCTCAGGGGGTGATCGAGGGGACTCTCAAAGTAGTTCATCGGATTGCATCTTCTGTCGATGAAGGGCAGGGCGAGAAGAATCAGCCCGGCGACCCCCGGGAAAAACACCCCACCGATAGTCTCCGACGTTATTTTCGCGCCCAGGAAGTCGAAATGAACGGTTCCCGGAATCAGTTTGAGAAGACCGTAGATGGCCAGAAAATACCAGTCGGGTCGCATTACCGGTGTTCCCGGACCCGGCGGCCCGTACTTCTCGACAGGGTTCGCCGGGAACTGAACGGCAACGAAGAAGATCACGAACGCCATGATAAAGAAAAAGGTAAGGCTGATCAGGGCCTGATTAGGCCACAGCGGTATTCCGATCAGGTTTTTTCCGTCCCGGGATTCCGGTTTCGACAGGTTCTCCTGTGATTCGGTGTGCTTCTGCTTGACAAGAACCACCATATGGATCGAGATAAGCGAGATGATTGTTATGGGAAGAAGCATGACGTGCATGAAGAAGAAGCGAGGGATCGTCTCGTTGGCGGGAAATGAGCCGCCGAACAGGAGTCGAGATATCGTATCACCGAGCCATGGGACAGACTTTGCGATATAATATCCGACCGAGGTAGCGGTCACCGAAAACTCGCTGTATGGGAGAAGATATCCCGTAAACGAAGCAAAGAACGTGACGCCGAAAAGCGCCAGACCGATATACCAGTTGATCTCTCTCGGATTCTTGTAGCAACCTGTCAGGTACACTCTCATCAGGTGGAGCAGGACGGACGCGATCATCAGCATCGCGGACCAGTGATGTACTCTTCGCGTCAGCAAACCGAACGAGCTTACATCGATCTTCACCACGCTCGCGTAGGCGGCCGGCACGAGTCGACCGAAGAGATTCACCTCTCTGACGCTCGGCTCGTAAGAGAAACCCAGAAAGATCCCCGTGATAACCAGCATTACAAAGCTGAAAAGCGCCATCTCCCCGAAGAGAAAGGTCGGATGTGTGGGAAAGGCCTTCTTAAGATATCGCTTCGAGAACTTCCGTAGCTCCAGCCGCTCTTCGATCCAGTCGCCGATACTGCTCACTTTGTCTCCTTATCAAATCAGAAGAGGTGGATGCAGGGAACTCCTGTGCCAGCTTCCCCGCTCCCTTTTTCGCTCTATATACTGGGGCCGACCTGGCCTCCGAAATTACCTTTCAAGACAATCTCGCCACTCGCTGCGATCTGTATGGGAATCTGCGGAATGGGCTTCGGAGCCGGGCCAGCGAGGACAATCGCCCCCTTCAGCGGATCAAACACACTGTCGTGACAATTGCAGTGAATATGCGAGGCCTTCAACTCAGGCCTTTTCTTCCAGTTGACCGTACACGAGAGATGCGTGCAGATCGCACTGTAGGCCACATATCCCTTGTCGGTCCAGTCTATGATTGTCGGCTCTCTGAACGAGCCGGGCTCTTCCCTGACCACCTGAATAATGTTGGCGTAATTGTCTCCTTTGTCCTTCGGATACGCCAGAACTGCGTCACCAACGCTTATGTCGCCCGCATCAATCAGCTTGTTTTTTTTCTCCCCTTCCGCGTAGACCAGGATATCTCCATCTTTGGCGGTCGGCACATACGCTCCAGCCGATTGGCGTCCCGGTATCACGCTCTTGAACGTCGTCAATATGGAGGCAATAAAACCGAGAAACGACAGACCTACGAGTCCTCGAAGAAACTTCCTCTTCGCCGGATTCATCGGTTTCTCGTCCCGAGACATATCCGTTGTACGAGGATTATCAACCCTCTCTTTCACCATAAGTACTCTTCCTCCCGGTCCTCAGAGATCTCCCTGAAGCTTACGAAAGTCCTGTAATAGCAGATAGTAATCATGGCGACAGACAACAACTGCATCGCCATGAGTCCCCCCAGGAGATATTCGTTCGTCTCTCCCCGCACGAACATGAAGATAAATGCCCCTGAAAAGAAGATCTCCAGCAGCGAGAAAAAAACCAGCAGGATCATGACTACTTCTCCATCGTCCGGTAGAGGACTACGGACATGATAACAAGAAAAAGAATCATCCCCCAGGTGACAAATCCAATTTCAAACGAATCGAGTTCTTCCGGGAAGATGTCTTTTCCCACGGCGACTATCTTCCTTGACGCATCCTCGAGCCTGAGGTCATAGAGTTGGTCGATCGTCGACGTGGTCACATTCATCGCCTGAATCTTGTCAAAACCGAGTACGTCTTTGTGACAATCCTTACAGATCTCGGGGACGTTCGGCATCTTGTTCAGATGGGCACCGTGGCACCTTGTACATGACGGTCCGCCCCTCTTTTCGAGATATGCCTTACCCATGATACTCTCGCGGTAAAGCGTCACAGATTCATCGTGACACTGTCCGCACATTTCGAACATCTCCTCGGGGCCAGGCTTGGCAACGAAACCCTCCTGAGAATACATAGCCTTTCTTGCAATCGCTCTTATCTCTTCCGACGAGAGTCCCTCGAGGTGCCCGACATCCACCGTCTCATCGCCGCCGTGGCAGTAAGTGCAGAGGATGCCCATGGACTGGTGAGTAGAACCCATCCATTCCATAGCAGGTCGGCCTACCTCTCCACCCATGAACTCGTGACACGTGATACACGCATTCGGCTCCTCCCGGGCATCCACGGGAGATGCACCGCAAAGTTGTGCGGATAGCGTGATGAAGACGGGAATCAACCAGTGATTAATGAGTGCTTCTTTCCTGATCATTGGACACCATAACTGGATTAGCGTGCGACCATCAGACCATGAAAACGGTCTAACCGACCGCGAGGGGGGATCTGCGGGATATTCGGAACGGCCCTATTATAATTGCAAGGACGACAGTTGTCAAGAAAAGCGTCGTGGGGTATTGACAAATTACCCTCTTTTCTGGTATGATGGTATCCAGGAGCCCGCGCATTGCCTGATAGGCCACGGCATTGAGCCTGGAAGAATGCGGCAGGGGAAGAGGAGGTATAAATATTTTGGGGGCTCTGGAGGTGCGGAGCTAACCGGCAGCTCGAGGGATTCAAACCCTCACTCTCAGGCCCTCTACTGATCGATTATCGTTCAGCTCCCCTCCTTTTTCCCTGCCCATACAACCTCACATGCGCGGGACCAGCTATCCGATTGATTCCCGCATCCGCGCTCTCCATCCCCGGAAGCGACTAGAACGAGATTACAGCGGTCATCAGCATCCGCAGCGCGCGACCACGTATTACAGAGAGACGACGCCGGCCTGAGTATGGGAAATCCCACAGGAAAAGAACAGGAGTCTACCCTGAAAATCTGGTTACATCTCTATATCATTCCCACCTCACATGTCATTCCCGCTTGTCGGGAATCCCATCGCACAATAAGGCCGATTCCGGACAAGCCGGAATGACGCGCAAAAAGAGGGAAAACTCCCGACAAGAAGAATAGATTGACGGTGCCGCCTGAAAGCGTTATGTTTATATATGATCATATGATCATATATACAATAGAACGAATCGCGTTCAGGACCGAGAATCCTCCGGAGAAGGCAGGCGACATGGATATCGACTCATGCAAAGTCCACTTCATTGACAGAAAAAAGGTTCGGAAGGTGCTGGAGTCTTTCCATACCGACGCGACCATCAGTCACCTCGGAGATTTTTTCAAGGTCATGGGTGACTCGACGAGGCTCAAGATAATCCTTTCCTTGTCGAGAGAAGAACTCTGTGTGTGCGACCTGGCCGCCATTACGAGCGTAAGTCAGTCGGCAGTTTCTCACCAGCTCAGAGTCCTGCGCGGCGCGAGACTGGTCAAGTCCCGGAGAGAGGGTAAAATCGTTTATTATTCACTCGACGACCAGCATGTCGAGCACCTTCTCGACGATGCCCTGCATCACATGGAAGAAAGAGCATGACAGGCAAGCCAGCAGAATCAAAGGTGTATTCCCGCTTCATCAACGGACTCGACTGTCCAGACTGCGCGTCGAAGATAGAAGACCGGGTATCCAGAATCGATGGCGTTGCCGAGGCCCACATCAGCATAGTCAACTCGCGTCTCGATGTTCGTTTCGAGGAGCTGGCCGACAGCGCGTCGGAAGTGGAGAGAGTCTTAAGTAGCCTCGGCTATGGAGCTGGAGACAGCGACATCCGCGGGGGAAAAGCGCGGCCATGGGATGGCGCGTCAAGCCGCCTGAGGTGGCTCCTCACCGTCGTGTCCGGCCTGTTCATACTTCTCGGGGCCGTCGGCAGCAGGATTTTCGGCCTTCCTGACTATTTTTCACTTCCCGAGGGAGCCGCAGGCGCTGTCCCCGGCTTCCAGGTTTCTTTCTCCACCTTGTTTTATCTTATTTCCGTCCTCCTCTCTGGTCCCCCAACCTTCCGGAAAGGCATACTTGCGATCCGTAATCGGAACCTGGATATGAATTTCCTGATGACCGTAGCCGTTGTGGGGGCGATAGCGATCGGTGAATGGATCGAAGGAGCAGCTGTCGTCTTTCTATTCTCACTGGCCAACCTTCTCGAATCCTTCACCATGAGCAAGGCCAGAAACGCGATCGAATCGCTTATGGACCTGTCTCCAAAGATGGCCACGGTAAAGCGGGACGGAAAGGAGATAAAGGTCCCGGTAGAAGATGTGAATGTCAACGAGCTGGTGCTGGTGAAGCCGGGGGGGCGAATACCGGTAGACGGCAGCATCAGGACAGGGCGGTCCAACGTGGATCAGTCCACGATAACAGGAGAATCGACACCTGTACCAAAAGAAGAAGGAAGTCCTGTCTTCGCGGGGACCATAAATGGTCAGGGTTTCCTCGAAGTTGTCGTCGAAAAGAAGTCGGAAGATACCACACTGTCGCGCATTCTTCATATGGTCGAGGAGGCGCAGGTTCAAAGGGCTCCCGCCCAGCGGTTTATCGATAGATTCTCCAGATTCTACACCCCGCTTGTCGTTGCGGGGGCCGTAGCCGTAGCATTGGTGCCGACTCTCCTTTTTCAGCTGCCTTTTGATGTCTGGTTTTACCGCGCCCTCGTGCTGCTCCTTGTCGCCTGTCCATGCGCCCTGGTGATCTCGACGCCCGTCACTATCATCAGCGGCCTGGCCTCCGCGGCGCGGCAGGGGATATTGATAAAGGGAGGGGCCTTCCTGGAAGAAGCGAGCCGGCTGAACGCCATCGCGTTTGACAAGACCGGTACTATTACTCACGGGCGGCACGCTGTCACCGGTGTTTATCGTTACGGCGAATCTTCAGAGCTCGAGATCCTTCAGCTCGCGGCAACGATAGAGACTCTTTCCGAGCACCCTCTGGCCAGGGCGATCCTCGAATATGCCACGGGCAAAGAGATCAAACCAGATGTGCCGGAGAGTTTTCTATCGCTCCCGGGGGAGGGTGCTAAAATCACTCTTGGAGGGAAGGACTTCTTCGCCGGCAACCACAGGCTCTTCGAGGAACGCGGGATGTGCCCCGAGCACCTCCATGGGAATCTCCGGGATCTCGAGGAACAGGGAAATACGGCGATCTTTATCGGGTCCGACAAGACTATTCTCGGGGCGATAACGCTTGAGGACCAGCTGAGATCGGGTGTTGAGAACATACTCAAGGCACTCCGTGATTACGGCGTGCGCAGACTCACGATGCTGACGGGAGACAACGAGGAGACCGCCAGGGGGATCGCGAAGCGGATCGGGATAGACGACTACCGAGCCGAACAGATGCCGCAGGACAAGGCGGCAGCGATAGAGGAGTTGAGGGCGCAACATGGTCACGTAGCAATGGTCGGAGACGGTGTAAACGATGCTCCCGCCCTTGCCACAGCCACCGTGGGAATTGCCATGGGGGTGGCAGGGTCGGACGCCGCCCTCGAAACGGCAGACATCGCGCTGATGGCAGACGATCTCTCAAACCTCCCGGTCGTGATCGGGCTGAGCAGGAAGGTCGTGAGGGTGATCAAACAGAATACAGGCTTCGCGCTGCTTACCAAGGTGGTGTTCCTCACCCTCGCGCCTCTCGGTTTCGTTAATCTGTGGATGGCGGTGGCCGCTGACATGGGGGCTTCCATGATAGTCATTCTGAACGGGCTGCGGCTTCTCGCGCCTGTCCGAAAACAGTTGTCTCCCGACCGGTGACATCCTGATTGGAGTTCCCTCGGCTTATCGGAGCATCAGGATGTCAGGCCTCCCTCTCGACGCAGAGCACACCTCCTGCCCGCTCTATAACTCAGGAAAAGTTACCTGTCCTGAAGGTCGGCCCATTTTTGGTACGAATATTGCTAAAATGGTAATATATTCATGGAGGAGACAATCGCGTCAGCGCCCTCAATCGGGCGCATTCTTGCGAGGAAAAAGACCGGAGAAGCCCAGATGATGACAGAACAGGCCGTAGAGACAAAACCAGGAAAAAGGGTGCTCGTCGTTGATGATGAGCAAGATTTTCTCTCAATCATGGACTTTTTCCTGACTATGGAAGGCTTCGAGGTAGAGACGGCCCTCGATGGAGCTGATGCTATCAGGTCGATCAACAAGACTCCGCCGGACCTGATCCTTCTCGACGTCGTCATGCCTGTGCTGGACGGTTATGGCACATTGAAGGCCCTTCAGGGGAGGAGAAAAACAAGGAATATCCCGGTCATAATGCTGTCTATCCTCGAGAAATCCCCGGAAGAGACCTCGACCCTCAGCATCACAGATTATCTCGTGAAGCCCTTCTCGGCGGACACGCTCATCCGGAAGGTCCGCGAGACCCTCGCTGCGTAATACCCACGGTGAGGTGCCGGCCTGATAATCTACTTCCATGGACCTCCGACGACCACGGTAAACAGGTCCTCATCCGCCACGACTCCACCATAGTTCCCGATCCGGCCCCACAGGGCATAACCCCCCGGAGTGACGTTCTGCGGGAGATAGAGTTCTATTCCCATGCTTATATCCTGACCATCGGACAGCGATCCGTTCAGCGGATTAGACGCCAGGTTCAGCAGGAGATCGGGTATCAGAAACTCCGTGCTGTCCGGGGTCTGCACGCCGAACCAGAGGTCTCCGTTCTGAGCTGATCCCGTGTTATTGACCAATCTCGCATCGAACCGGAGAGTATCTCCGGGCATCACATGCCTGTCGCCAGGCTCCAGGGAGATGAAGAGACGGTGCTCATCCAGGCCGGCGACATCGACCAGCGTGGCGAGATTCATCTGGACTATCTCGCTCATGTAATCGAAGTCTATGGTCCCCACGAGGTCCATGGGGGTGTGGATGTAGGGAGTGATCTCGCCCTCGATACTGTAGGTAAAGGGATAGCCGTACTGCCGGAATGAGGCGTGATCGCTGAAATCAATGTTAGGCATGATCTCCGGGAGGAGAGTGGTGTATCTCCCGGCCATGGTCATCATCAATTCGGAGTATGGTGTCGAAGGCCCGTCTGAGAGCAGATCGACGTCCTTCGGGGGATCACCCAGATAACCACACGCATCGAGATTCTGGTAGAGTTCTATGTTCATCCCGGAGTTGAAGGCCCTTTCTACAAAATCCCCACTGCCGACAAGACCCACCTCTTCCGCAGTCCAACTGGCGAAGATAACGGTTGCGTCGAGGGGCTCTGTCGCCAGGATTCTCGCTATCTCGAGCACGGCCGATACACCCGAACCGTTGTCATCCGCGCCCGGCGCGTTGTTTGAGGGATTGAGATATGCGTAGGAATCGTAGTGCGCCCCGATTATCACGTACCTCGAAGGATCCCCTGTCCCCTGCTTCGTCGCGAGGATGTTTCGATGCTCCTTGCCGTAGACCAGGACATCGAGAGTGTCGAAGATGACGTCAGTATAGCCATAGCTTACGAACTGGTCGTGAATCCACTCTCCAGCGGCCCAGATAGAGTCTGACTGCACGTAGCGGGACTTGAAGTCCTGCAGGCGCTGAACATTGCTCTCCAGCGACGCCTTCGAGACCTGGTCTACCAGACCCTGCACCGGGTCATGGCGAGGATCATAAGCGGGATGGACATCCATCGTGTCTTCCCGATATGACACACAGGGCAGTGGCACCTCGCCGATCCGGACGACATGGAAGCCTGCTCCCAGAAGCATTTCCACCGCCTCTTCCGAGACCCTGACCAGGCCCTTGGCCTCATCAGCGTAGAGGACCACCGTATCACCGAGGGGCTCGAGTGCTTCGTTCACCTCGAGCTTTCCATCAGGAGTGTCGATGAGATAGAGCGGCAAAGGGGATGGATTCGCCAGGGGAAAGATCGAGACCCCCTCTTCTCTTTCGATACCATGCGAATCGATGTCACCGGCCCCGACAATAAAATCCTCTCCTCTCCAGTAGACCTCACAGCGGTCTGATATCCTTGCCATCATCTTATCCCCCGATATGCCACTGACGAGGAATAGAGGCCTCTCATCCACCGGAGCGGAGGATGTCGCACCACGGGGAAACGACAAGGACAAACAGATGAGGCCAATAACGTAACAGTATCTTTTCATTCTGCTCCTCACTTCAGTTCGCAGGTACACAACCAGACAGAATCGTCGATTATTCTCATTATACCATACATACGATATTTGTCAACCAGTGATGTTGGTGGAGTTTCCCCGGTTTGTTTTGTGCGCAGGGGCGTCGAGTGTCTCTCCGGCACCAGAGGAACACTTGACGGAACAGGTCCCCTCATTGTAGTATTCCTTGTT
>CAZOAR010000005.1:64098-76716 GCA_964577985.1 uncultured Gemmatimonadota bacterium
CGGCACCAGAGGAACACTTGACGGAACAGGTCCCCTCATTGTAGTATTCCTTGTTCGAGTCTCCCCTCTGCTCGGAGACTCGCGAAAGCCGGAGGTCATCCAGCTTCCATCTCCATGAGGCGCATACGTTGGAAGAGATTGTACAGAGAGTCCTGATGATAGGTACCGCGGGTGTGATCGCTCTCCATTTCCCTCAACTGATCTCCTGGTATCGACTCCTGAAGGCCGATCATGATGATACGGGAGACCCCCGCCTTCCCGCGACACACACCTTCCTGCGGAAACTGCTCAGGACGGTCTTTTTCTTCTGCATTATTCTGCTCGGCCACTCGCTGTATGACGGTGTCCCGTCGGCTGTGTTTATATACCCCCTTGTCATCACACAGCTCGCGGGACTGATAATTGGCGAAAGGGATCTTCTGTCCGAGCTTTCCGTCAATAGAAGACTCGTTTTATTTGTCCAGTTTCTCATCGTCATGAACGTTTTGTCGATCGTAATTCTCGCCGCAATAGTCCTCCAGATCCACGGCACCATTCCTGTTCAACTACTCTGAAAACGCTTCGCAAGTCCCGATTCGGCCTGTTTCTTGCTTAATAGAAACCGATATTACAGTTCCCCGCAGGCGCCGAACCTGACCGGATCATAATAAAATAATTGAAGATGATAATACGTCGCATAAGTGGCATACTCGCTGTCTGCCTGGCAGGTGCAGCAGTCTCCGTTTTCGGCCAGGAACTTCCGGTCGTCCACTACGGCACGAAGGAGGGTCTTTCCTCCGTCTTCGTAGTCGCGCTCACGCAGGGCAGAGACGGTCGCATCTGGATAGCGCACAATGCCGGTCTGTCCGTGTATGACGGCTCTGAGTTCAAGAACTGGAAGAGAGAGGACGGCCTTCTCGGGACCACTCCCAACTCGATTATGATGGATAATGATGACGTCCTCTGGATATCGTTTCCGGAGGAGGGACTGCAGTACATGGAACGAGACGAAACGTTTCATGCCGTCCCCGACCCGGATTCAATAATGAAGGAGCACCGGATCCCGTTCCTGTTCAAAATGAACGATGGCCAGATATACGGAACGGGGAGTGAAGGCTACTATACGATTTCGAAGGAGGGAGTGTACGGGCCATACTACCCTGTCGAAGGAAAGTCCGGATGGATCACCTGCGTCATGGACGCCGGCCCGGCGCTGGGGATCCTGGCGGCGACCGAAGACGGTGTCTACAGGGTCGATAAGGGATCATCGGAACTCCTGCATCTCCCATACGAGGAGATCGGAACCAGGGGCGTATCCATCATTACTGCCGGGCTCGACGGCGACATCTGGTTTCTCTCCGGCAACGACAGGATGATCCGTTGGAATGAAGGCAAATGTCGTATCTGGGATCTCGCGGAACAGATCGGGCATCCCCTGGTCGCCGTGTTCGAGATGAAAATGGACCCGCTGGGTAACCTGTGGATAGCCACGGGGGACGGTCTGCTCCGCTGGAGAGATGGCAAAGTGGAGGTCTTCTCAGAAGAACAAGGCCTTTCCAGCGTCTGGCTCAACTATCTTCTTGTCGACAGGGAAGGAATCCTGTGGCTCGCGACGGAGAGCGGACTTGATAAGATAAGTCAGATGGCGTTCCGGAACCTCCTCTACAGGAAAGAGCTTCCGGTGAACGCCGTCTGGGCTATGGAAGTGTTGCCCGACAGCTCCATGTGGATAGGCACAAACGCCGGTATAGTGGTGATAGACAAAGAGTGGGGATCAAGAGTCATAACCGGGGAGGACGGCCTCCCGGAAATGGCGATCGTGGACATGAAGGCCACTGATGACGGCAAGGTCTGGATCCTTGGTTACAATGGCCTCCACCTCTGGGACGGGCAACGATTCAAGTCATATCCCGATAAGAAGCTGGAGAGCGCTGACCTGTGGGGCATTCTTCCTGTCACCGATAATGAGCTGTGGGTCTACTCCTCGAAGGGAATTTTCATTCTTGACGCGAATACGGGCGAATTCTCCGAGCATCCACTCAACGACCGGATCGTCGGTGCCAGAAACCTCTATGACATGATATTGAGAAAGAACGGCGACGTCTTTGTCGTCGGTGAGAGGATCAACCTCATCAAGCCCACAGGGACTCTTGAGGAGATACGTCTCCCTGAGCAGAGCCGGAACATGTCTATCTTCACAGTCCTGGAGGAGGATGATATCATCTGGTTCGTGACAAACGAGGGGTTGATATCTTTCGATTGGAAAGAGTGGAAAAAATATCCGGTCGAAGGGAGGGTCCTCTTCGACATGGTGAAGGTGAAGGACGGAGAGTTCTGGCTTGGCTGCAACTCCGGAATCGCAAGATTCGACGGAGAGAAGTACGACTTCTTCGGGTTCAACGACGGTATCGCGGTGGAGGAATGCAACACGGTCAGGATCGACAGGATGGGAAGAGTCTGGTTCGGGGGAAAGAATGTCACTATAGCTTATCCGGAATCGATACCTGAATTCCCCGCGCAGAAGCCGTTGATCACAAGGGTCGAAGTGGGGCAGGAAGAATATTCTCTCCCCGAAAAGATCTCGTTTCCATCACGCGAGCGGGGTATAGAATTTCATTTCTCGACCCCCAGTTTCTGTAACGAGCAGCAACAGGTCTTCCGTTACAGGATGGACCGTCTGGAACCGAACTGGTCAGGCCAGGTGAGAGACCGTTCCGTCAGGTATGCCAATCTTCCTCCGGGCCAGTACTTCTTCGAGGTGCAGTCGCGCCAGAGGCGAGGTGGTTGGGACGGAGAAGTCGCGCGGATGGATGTGAATGTGCTTCCGGCATTCTGGCAGACTTCCTCGGCCAGGGCCGTATTCATCCTTTTCCTTATCGCCTCGGGCTTCCTTATCAGCTTCGCCAGGATGAGACACCTTGAAGCTCAGAGAATCAAGTTGAAAAAAGTCGTGAGCAAGCAGACGAAGAAGATAAGAAAACAACGCGACGAGCTGGCTGAGCTGGCCACGCTGGATCAGCTCACAGGTCTGCCGAACCGCAGGAAATTCGAGGAACGTCTCGACATAGAGCTTCTACGTTCCAGACGATACGGCAGGCCGCTCTCGCTCTTCATCGTTGATATCGACAACTTCAAGGAAGTGAATGACTCCTACGGGCACCTTGCCGGAGACGATGTGTTGAGGCTCGTGGCGGTTCGGGGCAGAGAAATGGTCAGAGAGATAGATTTTTTCGCGAGATGGGGGGGAGACGAGTTCGTCTTTCTTCTCCCTGAAACCGACAGAAAACAGGCTATAGAGACGAGCGAGCGCTTGAAGACGGTCATTCAGTCAACTCCTCTGAGGATCTCCGACGAGGTCTCCGTAACGCTGACGGTTTCAGGCGGGATATCGACCTGGGACTCGCGCGATGACGGAAGCAGGTCGAAGTCCGATCTCTTTGACGAAGCGGACAGGGCCTTGTACAAGGCGAAAAAGTCCGGCAGAGACAAGGTCTTCTTCAATTGAAAAGGAATCAGGCGCAGGCCCCATTCCTTTGTAAGTCCAGCCCCCACCCTTGAACGCAGCCTCCCCGGCCGCCATTCCCGCAGTATGTATCCCTTGTGGTTTTGCAAGTGCCATGGCCTTGAGGTACGCGGCCTCGATGACTATCTTCCCACCAGAGGACCATTGTCGATTGAATCAAGCGGGCGTACCAGGCTCATGTTGCTGAAGACAACCAGGATTATCACTATTTCCCTTGCTTCGCTCATCTTCTCTGCGTGCAACGGGGATACAGGTGTGAGGAGCGCAGATATGGCACGAGGAACAACGACGAAGACAGGTGAATCGATCGCCACGCTCCCGGGCGCAGCTCCTTTTTCCCCGGCCTTGAAAGAGAGACTGTCAGAGGCCGTGAGGGATGGAAAACTGCCCGGCAAGCCGAGAACGAGGCACCTGAACGAGGACGGAACTCCCAGGTTCGTGAACCGCTTGATCTCGGAGGTGAGCCCCTACCTGCTCCAGCACGCGCACAATCCGGTCAACTGGTATCCATGGGGTGATGAGGCATTTCAGGCCGCGAAGGAGGAGGGAAAGCTCATATTCCTCTCCATTGGTTACTCCACTTGCCACTGGTGCCACGTCATGGAGGAGGAATCATTCGAGGACCTGGAAGTGGCGACACTCCTGAATGAAAACTACGTCTCGATAAAGGTGGACCGGGAAGAGAGGCCCGACATTGACGACATATTCATGACGGTCTGCCGTGTAATGACGGGAAGCGGGGGGTGGCCATTAACGGTCATCCTGACCCCCGACAGAAAGCCGATCTTCTCGGGGACATACGTCCCGAAGACCGCTCGGATGGGCATGCCCGGCATGATGGACATACTCCCTGGCGTCGTCGATGCGTGGCGGAAAGACCCAGAAAAGATAAGACAGGTCTCCGGGAGAATAGAAGCAGCGCTCCGGGAAACGGAAGAGAGCCGCGCCGGTGAAGCGATGTCGGCTGCCTACATCGAAACGGCTTACGCCCAACTGAAGGAGCAATATGATCCCGTGAACGGTGGGTTCGGAAGCGCTCCCAAGTTCCCGACACCCCACAACCTGACATTTCTTCTGAGGTACTGGAAGAGGAGCGGGGATGGAGCTGCGCTCTCCATGGTCGAGAAGACCCTGGAGGCAATGCGATCAGGAGGTATCTACGACCAGCTCGGTTTCGGGTTCCACCGTTACTCGACCGACGCCGGATGGATCGTCCCCCACTTCGAGAAGATGCTCTATGATCAGGCACAGCTTGCCACATTGTATGCCGAGGCGTTCCTCGCGACAGGAAGGACGGAATTCGCCCTGACCGCGCGGGAGATCCTGACTTATGTACTCCGCGACATGACATCTCCCGAGGGAGGTTTCTACAGCGCGGAAGATGCAGACAGTGACGGCGAAGAGGGGAAGTTTTACTACTGGACGACGAAGGAAGTGCGAGACATACTCGGCGACGAGGAGAGCAGGCTGTTTCTTCGGGCGTACAACGTGGAAGAAGAGGGTAATTTCCCGGGAGGCTCTCATGGCATGAACATCCTCTATCTCCGGGGGTCTCTTGATCAACTGGCGTCCGACCTCGGAATCGAACCCGCGTCAATGGCAGCCGGCCTCGAAGCTGCCCGGGAGAGGCTTTTCGCGGCAAGGGAGGCGAGGATTCATCCATCGAAGGACGACAAGATCCTCACGGCATGGAACGGAATGATGATAACGGCACTCGCAAAGGGCTATCAGGCATTCGACGTAGAGCGATACAGGTCAGCCGCCGTGCAGGCCGCGGACTTCATACTCTCGGAGATGACCGACGCGGATGGCCGACTTGTGAGACGGTATCGAGACGGCACTGCGTCTCTTCCGGCCCATCTCAACGACTACGCGTTCATGATTCAGGGCCTCATCGATCTCTACGAGGCGACATTCGAGGTTGAGTATCTCAAGCAGGCCATCCGCCTCGATGGAATAGTGCTGGACCGGTTCCTGGACAAGGATGACGGGGGATATTTTTTCACCGCTGACGATGGCGAACAACTCCTGGTCCGCCGAAAAGAGGTCTACGATGGCGCTATCCCCTCGGGAAATTCGATCACCGAGCTGAACCTTATCAGGCTGTGGCGGATGACGGGAAAACCGGAATATGGAGAAAGAGCGGCGAGACTGATGAGTGCATTCTCCGGCCAGATAGCACCCAATCCCGCAGCATATGCGCAGTTCATGAACGCGGTTGATTTCGGTCTCGGTCCCTCTTATGAGGTCGTCATAGCCGGTGCGGCAGGCGCCGAAGATACCGGCACAATGCTGCGCGCCCTGCGGGGTGAGTTCCTCCCGAACAAGGTTGTGCTGTTCCGCCCACCGGGAGATGCGGGCCTGGAAATCACGGAGATAGCCGACTATACAGGCTCCCAGACCGCAATCGACGGGCGGGCGACGGCGTACGTATGCAGGGATTTCAGTTGCCGAGTCCCTACCGTTGACGTCGATACCATGCTGTCATCGCTCGGGGTCGGCCGGTAGCCGGCCGCAAGACACGACTCATGGACCGGGGAATGGAGTCCTTCTGCCAATACAGGAGTCTCCACGGATAATCTGGTTAAATCTCTATGCCATTCCTGCACCTCATGCCATTACCGCTTCACTTGCCATTCCCGCCTCACATGTCATCCCCGCTTGTCGCGAATCCCATCGCGCAATCAGGCCGATTCCGGACAAGCCGGAATGACGCGTACAAGAGCGGGGAAACTTCTGTTCTGCTAATCCGCTTGACAAGATTCGACAATGTTGATATCATCAGGTGTATTGTATACGCGCTCGATTACCGCGCATTCAACTCTCGTGTCACCATTACCATCGCAATAGAATGAATGCCATTTTCAGAAAGACGATCCAGCGGCGGGAGGAGAGTACAAGATGAGGACGCTGAACAGATATTTCCGACCACTCATACTGATCTCGTGCATGGCGCCACTGCTGATCTCCTGCAGCGAGGAAGACATCGTCGCTCCGGGCGGCGCCACTCTCACGCTCGTCGCCAACCCGTCGAGCATACCGGCAGACGGAAACTCCACGGCAACGATAGACGCCGTCCTGCAGGGGAGCGGTGGCGAAGCGATCCAGGGAGTTACGATCTACTTTACCACGACGCTCGGCACCATTACGGAGAAGGCGACGACCGAAGACGGAAAAGCGCAGGTTGTCCTCACCGCCGGTACTGATGAAGGGAACGCGACGATTACGGCATTCTCGGGATCGCTGAAGGAAACACTGCAGGTCTATATAGGCTTCCAGGACATAACCATACTGCTTACCGCCAACCCTCCCGAGATCCCCGCGGACGGCGTCTCAACATCTGACATAGGCGCGTTCGTAACCGAGCAAAAAGGTGTTGTCCCTGATGGAACGGAAGTATTCTTCACAACGACGCTCGGGACCATAGCGGCCATGGCCGAGACGCAAAGCGGTCTGGCGACCGCGACACTGACGTCCGGGATCGTCGAGGGGACTGCGACAATCACCGCGATTGTGAGCAATACGTCGCAGACCACGACCATGTCAATCGGTATCCCTGTTTCCAATATCACCCTTTCTGCCAGCCCGTCAACGTTTGAAGTGGCCACGGCGGACCTTCAGACACATCTTTCCGACATAACCGCTACCGTCTGGGACGGCGCCGGCGTCCCTATCGAGAACAAGTCCGTAATCATAACATCGGACCTCGGGCAACTCGCCTCGGGGGGGACGGCCATCAAGACGGACGAGAACGGGCAGGTGCAGGACTCCTTCAGCATCACGATCGCAGTGCCTCAGGGGACGTCGCAGTCCGTCAAGATCACGGCGACATCAGGAGACATCAGCACGACCATCACCATCACCATCACAAATACGGGCTGATCAAATGATGGAGGGCAGGACTCGCATCATGTGCGCCACATTCCATGCCGATGTCCAGAGCGCTCCATGACCTTAGCCCGCGGTCGGCAACGCGACGCCCTGCCTGACAGGAAAGGACCCATACATATGAAGACCATCGCACCCGCACGATCGGTGCTTCTCGCTCTCATGATCCTGACCATCCAGCTCCCTGTCACAGACGCGCGGGCGGAGGGCGTCGGCTCTTATCTTTCCACTACCTCGAGCGACCGGCCCAATCCGTCCCGCAGCGAGCTCGACGCTCCGGATGAGTGGGTCATAGTCAGGATATCCGTCCCGTCCTTCACCGCCTCCGCCGTAAGAACGGCGAAGGAGATGGGATTTCACCTGGCCACAGAGAGAGAACCTGTGCGAGGATCCTTCGATCTCGCTGTTCCGCTGGGCCGTCTCGGCGAACTCTCGACCCTCGGGTGGGAATATAGAGTCCTCAGGGAGGATGTGACCACACCCCGCTCACAATCAGACAAACCGGGTCCGCCTGGGACCCTGATCGACCCCGAATACCACACCTACGAGGAGATGACCCAGGAACTGGCCTCTCTATACGCCACGCACCCGGAAATCGCCTTCATGGAGTCGCTCGGCGTGTCGACGCTGGAACACAGGGTGATGTGGGGATTCAAGATCTCGGACAACGTGGGGGTCAATGAAGATGAGCCGGCTGTCCTTTACGTAAGCACTCATCACGGCTGCGAGATGATAGGCATGGAGTACTGCCTTTATCTAATCAATTACCTCCTCTCGAATTATGGTTCGGACAGTCGCGTCACGCGCTGGGTGGACGAGACGGAGATCTGGTTCGTTCCACTCTTCAACCCCGATGGCTACTCCGCAGTCTACAATGACATCGATCACGAATGGCGCAAGAACGCCCGCGACACCAACGAGAACGGGATTTACTATGAGTTCACAGACTCGTCATGGACCGCGGATCACGACGGAGTGGACCTCAACAGAAACTATTCGTTCAACTGGGAACTCGGGGGATCGAGCCAGCCGATGGCCTACAACTATCGGGGGGCTTCTCCTTTCTCGGAGGATGAGAACAAGTCGATGTACAAGCTCGCCACGCGCGAGATGTTCCAGATCGCAATAACGTTCCACAGCTGGGGAGAGGTTGTCATCTATCCGTGGGATATCGACTGGAACGGTGAGCAGTCACCCGACATATCCGTGATATCGTCGATCGCGGATACCGTGGGAAACCGCATACCGACGCAGGACGGATCTGATACATACTTCCCTTACGCAGGATCCGCGAGGGAGGGCTACATCGACAACTGGATCTATGGAGACCTGGGGACAATATGCATGACGCTCGAGGTCAATCCCTGGCCCGTTTTCATCGCACCGGGAGACTCGATCACATCGATATGCGAGAGGCTCTTCTCCGGGACAACTTACCTGCTCGACAGGGTCCACACCTCCGGGGTCAAGGGCCTTGTGACGAACGACCTCACGGGACTGCCCGTGTCTGCCGAGGTGAGGGTCCTGGAATACTACGCGGACTATGTCGCTCCAAGGATGTCGGATGAGACTGGCCGCTATTACAGGCTCCTGCTCCCGGCGGAGCAATACACTCTCGAGTTTATCGCGCCAGGATTCGACACCACGCTGATCACCAATGTACCCATTTACCCCGAATCCCTTACAACGGTAAATGTTTCCATGACGCCCACGGTCGGGATCAATGACAGAGATCCCGCGGGACACATCAAGGCAGGGACTTCCTCCATAGGGCAGAATTATCCGAATCCCTTCAATCCTTCCACAACCATTTCATTCGCCGTTTCAGGCAACGATGATGCAGGACACAGGGTCAGCCTCATGATCTATGACATGCGCGGGCGGCGCATCAGGACGCTCGTCCACTCAAATCTCGCGCCCGGCACACACAACGTGGTGTGGGATGGAAAGACCGGCAGCGGGATCGGAGTGCCGTCCGGAGTTTACTTTTACACCCTGAAGCAGGACGGGGTGGTCTCAAGCAGGAAGATGACGCTCGTCAGGTAGGGGGAGCGCCTCTGACAGAACCGGGGACATGCAATGAAGATAACCCTCACCTGGCTTTTCCTCATAATGATTTTCTGCCGGTGTGGTAGTAGTGACCAGGCCGGAGCAAAGGACGATCCTATGGATACGGACACGGGTGAGACCGAGATCGCCACATTCGCAGGAGGCTGCTTCTGGTGCATGGAGCACGGGTTCGAGGAGCTGGATGGTGTACGCGAGGTGGTCTCGGGTTACACCGGCGGCTCACTTCAGAACCCCAGCTACGAGCAAGTAGCGTCCGGCACCACACAGCACGCCGAGGCTATCCGGATCGTGTACGATCCATCCAGGATCTCCTATTCGGAACTCCTGGACTACTTCTGGAGGCAAATCGACCCGACCGACCCGGGAGGTCAGTTCGTCGACCGCGGGAAGCAATACAGGACTGCCATCTTCTATCACACGATAGAACAGAAGGAAATCGCGACCCGGTCGAGAAACAGGCTTGATAACTCAGGAATCTTCGACAGGCCTGTCGTTACTGAAATCGAGGAAGCGAAGGAGTTCCACCCCGCCGAGGAATATCACCAGGATTTCTGCAGGAAGAGTCCGGGGAGATACGAGAGTTACAGGTCCGGCTCGGGTAGAGATGCCTTCCTCAGCGAGACATGGGGAAGCAGCGAGAAGGGCGAAGACGTCGAAGCCGGGTCAGGCCACCAGGACATGCCTGACATGGAAGATATGAGGAAAAATATGACACCACTCGAATACAGAGTGACACAGGAAGGCGGGACCGAAAAACCATTCGACAACCGCTACTGGAACAATAAGAGGGAAGGAATATACGTTGACGTGATATCGGGAGAACCCTTGTTCAGCTCTACAGACAAGTATGATTCGGGTTCTGGCTGGCCGAGTTTCGTGCGGCCGCTTGAACCGGAAAACCTTGTGGAACTGGAGGACAACAGGCTCTCATCCTCGAGGACCGAAGTGCGAAGCAGACACGGAGATTCCCACCTTGGCCACCTCTTTGCCGATGGGCCCGAGCCTACCGGACTTAGATATTGCATCAACTCCGCCGCCCTGCGCTTTGTTCCGAAGGAGGAACTGGAGAAAGAAGGCTATTCAAGGTATATGGAGCTTTTCGACAAATCGGAAAAGTGAGCTGGAGCCGGACTCACGATCTTTCGGGACGTCTTATCATAACTGCTTTGCTTGACAACATGCGACGTCTCACTGTATCATAACGTGGAAATTATGCCTGTGGCCCGGGCGCCTGTATCCCTGAGAGGAACGTTGACCGTTCCCGGCCACTGAGACCCTGTGATCGCGTAATCATCGTAACAGCATGACCTGCAACCGGGTGCTGTCATCCATGTCCCGAAACCGGTCATGATACCCAGCGGGGGTGAAACTCATGAGTCATCTTTTCAGCAGACGTGTCTGTCATTCAGGCATCAGTGCCGTATCGATTCTTCTCATCCTGTCAGGAACGGCCGTTGCGCGGGCAGACCTTGAGATATCGAGCACCGGAGACGGGGCAGTACAGGTCCTGGATGGCTCAACCCATGTTGCGGTTCAGCGGTTTGAGACGGGGCCGGGAAAGGTACGCGAGACATTCCTGATAGAGTCGGAGACTCTCGCCGTCATCTCGAAGATCGACCATACAACCATCTGGAATGTCAGCAGTGGAGAGCTGGTCCGCACACATCCAAGGCGCATCTACGCCTTCACTCCGGACGGACGGAAGTACATCACCTATGTGCCCGGAGAGGATGGCGGGCTCTTTGTGGAGGACGCTGAGACTTTTCAGATCATTTCCACCATTTACCAGGGGGACCGAGGCGGGCCTGTTGGGATGCGATTTTCCGCCGACGGTAGATACCTCGCCGTCCATTTCAACTCGGAATACCCTGTGAGTGATGAGCAGTATCCCCTCCCCGAGTTCGACCACTCGGTCGACTGGGTGGAAATGTTCGATCTTGTTGCGAAGCTTGCTATCCCGGAGTTTCATGAACATAAATCGTACTTTCTCGGTGAATTCGAGGGCCCGGCATACTATCTCAGAAACAAGAAGATCTTCATTGACGGCGAACCGTGGGACGAGGGTCTGCGGTTTATCCTGGGCGAAAAGCGCTGGGAGCCAGTCAAAGGCGAAGGGCGTGGAATCCTGAAGCCGGAGGGCTCCGTAGCAGTGTTGACCTATGATGTATACGCGACCGTCCTCGGCGCAGATACAAAACTGGGCGCGGTGTCGATCGACACTTACCAACTCTGGTCGGACAGCGACCGGGCGGGCTGCATTATTCAGGGGAAATTCACACCTGAATCCACCGCCCCTGTCTGTTGCGCGAACTGGTGGCAGGCTATTGTTGGCACGGAACACCCCCTTTCCAACTGCGGAGGAAATCCCGGAACCCTCACTGTTCCTTACATCGACAACCTTTACACTCCCCAGCATCCCCACCCACGCTACAACTATCTCAGCGAAACACAGTATGGTTTCTATGACCGGCCGTCTCGCCTCAAGACTTACGACACTGAGAGCTGGCAGGCGGAGACGTGGCTGGGGACCGAGAAGGGCGAATGGTACAATGGTACCTTCTATATCCCTGGCGCCACCGCTGGTTTCAGATGGGGTTTTAACTGGACAGGGACCGGCAGTGTACACACCCTTAAGCCTATCACCCAGAATGTGGTGCTCACGGAGGAGGAGATGGAGGAGGCCCTTGGCCACACCTGTTTCTCGCAGGATGACTGGGATATGAAGATCGCGAAGGATACTAACCCCTGCATAGATATACTGAAGCCTGTGACGGCGAACCCCGCCTTCGTCGGTCCCTTTACAGACCCCGACGAGATGAAAGCTGATATCCGGGTTGGACCGACCTTTACATCCCACGTGCTCGGCGGGCTGGGCGCATCAGATTTCACCGTTACGGTCGGAGGTTACGGTGCCGATGTATCGACGGCTGTCGAGAAACAGCTTTATTATGAATTGACGATGATGCCTCCTGATAGTGTTGACGGGATTCCGAAAAACGACAAATACGACATGCAGGTCGAGGCCAGGAACGGCACGAACCTGTACAAGGACAAGGAGTCCCTCGCAGTAGAGTACACCGACGAGAGATCGGTCTCCGTTGTACTTGTGATCGACCGATCGGGAAGCATGGGCTCATACGGTTATATGGAGCCAGCCA
>CAZOAR010000006.1:0-75485 GCA_964577985.1 uncultured Gemmatimonadota bacterium
CAAATGGTACCCCTGGCGTGATTCGAACACGCGACACCCGGTTTAGGAAACCGGTGCTCTATCCTGCTGAGCTACAGGGGCACCTTACTGTTTTGCGGGCTGTTCTGGCGAGCCTGTGTCTCTAAGCGGCCATCCCGCTCGCGGGAAACACATCCGCATGGACCACTAATGATATTCTTTTTCAAAGTCTCTGTCAATATCGTGAGATGCGTGTGCCGACGCACGATGATGACATCGAATTCACCCACCGACAGACCACCCTTGAAAAGGACTTACATTTCCTCTGACGGGAACCGCGATGAAATCAATCGAGAAAGGGACCCGCTTCTGATCGACAAAAACGGATCCCTTCATGTTTCGCAAACAGATTCTCGAGTCAAATGCCGCCGCTACTTGAGCAACAGCATGCGACGAGTCTGCTCGAACTCTCCGGAGGTGAGCCGGTAGAGGTATACACCTGATGAGAGTGTTTCTCCACCATCTCCCCTTCCATTCCACTGCACGGAGTAACGACCAGGAGCCTTACTGCCGTCAACAATCGTCCTGACTTTCCTTCCCCTCACGTCGAAGATCTCGAGGTTCACCCTCTCTCCCGCGCCATCCGGAACCTCGTAACGAATAGTAGTGGACGGATTGAAGGGATTGGGGTAGTTCTGAGAAAGCGAAAACGCTCTCGGGAGGACCGCTCCTCCGCCGTGCCCACTATCACCCACGCCCACAGGGGAACCATACATCTCCCTGGCAGCATTCAGGTTGTTAATTAAATCCTCGTGGTCAGTTCCGGCAAGGATAGCGAACGCGGCAACAACCGAGTCTCCCGCCGCGATGTCAAATGGCCCGGTCGTCAGGACGTACGACCAGTCCTGGCCGTTCCCCGAGTAATCTGCGATTCCGCCACTCATGGAGGCCCAGTACTCCGCCTTGCTGAAATCATAACCACCGGCCTGATTGTCTATCAGGTCGAAGGAGGCGATACCGGGTTCGGTCAGAACATGGACGCCGCAATGCGTGTTGGATTGAAGGTTCCACATGTAACCGACGTCATAGGCGGTGTCGACGGCGGCATTATTCCGCGGCGTTCCGAAAAATGGAAGGACGTCCCAGTCCATGTACGTGCCGATGTAAAGATTGCTGATATCACTCGACGAGTCGATCCCCGTGTTGTGAATAGTGGTCTCGACAATGACAAAATCGTCATGAGTTGTGTCGCTCCAGGCATAACTCCTCTGGGTTATCTCCACATCCATGGGGTTATCGGATCCTGAATCGCTGTACCTGCTGAACCCATCCTGGTCGCTGACCGTTCCGGGAGTGTTCATCTGCATTTCACCACCAGGCACGAGCTGCCAGTCCGTAGCTTCCGTACCCGCCGGGTCTGTACGAGCAGAGTGAGAGACGTGCAGGGAGTCATACCCCGCGATAAAGGATCCCTCAAAGAGATGGTCGTCATGGCTGTCTATGGGGAAGACAAAACCACTCCCCGCGGACTGCTCCTGCGCCCATCCAAGTTTCCCGCCGTCCGACACCGAGAAGAGGACGTTCCCCACGTTGTGATCCGCCATGGTTATCATGAACGGCGTACGTAGAGAAACCTCCAGTTGCCTTGTATACGCGCCGCCATCGGCTGTAACGTCCAGCGTCATTCCTATATCATGGGCACCCGGCGTCAACGAGTCGAGGCTGACGTGGAATGGAGCACCACTGTTGTTCCCCGTCATGTCCCGATCAATATCCCCGAAGGTCGAGAAGTCCGAGTCAATTGTCACGTAAGGATCGGGGGTCGTGAGGCTGAGTGTAGCCTCAACGCCTGTTGTGTTTATCCCCTGGTTTCCAAGATATACGATAAAATCAAACGACTCGCCCGCCTCCGGCTCACCGTCTCCTCCGTCTGACACGACCGACCCGCTCAAGACTATCCTGGGAGCCCTTTCCAGCAGCAGAACCTCGCTGGCGGCCGCCACAAGATCCGGGATACCATGTCCGTAGTCATTGTCCTCCCCGAGGGTTCCGAGATCCGTAGCCGTGTTCATCATTATCTCCATGAGCTCCGTTCCCGTCGCGTAGGAGGCGACATCCCTCAGCAACGCGAGTGCTCCGGCCACATAAGGACCCGAAAATGAGGTCCCCGCCCATCCAAAAGTATAGCCCCCTCCTCGATTCGACGTCCGTATGTTCGTTCCGTGGGCGACTACCTCCGGCTTTATGGTCGATCCATCGCAGCTTGAGGGACCGCGACTGCTGAAGCTGGCGATCGTGTTGCTCGGATTGGTCGCTCCGACGGCAAACGCGTTTGTAGGCGTGGTAATGCGGCTCGCCGGAGACCCTGTAGTTTGAGGGCCTGGCCCGTCGTTTCCTGCTGACCATACGACCATAATTCCGGCCGCCATATTCGCATCGATGGAGGACCAGTAGCCTGCCCCGCAGCCGGGACCCGATCCCCATGAATTGTTGATAACATCAGGCACGTCATCGATAGTCGCGGGGTCTCCGTCCGGATCGATGGTCCACTCGAACGCACCGGTAAAGGCCGACGACGACGAGGTTCCACCTTCAAAGACGTTCGCGGCGATCCATTCCGCGTCAATGGCCACACCGACCGTGTCACCCGTCGCATGATCCACTCCAACCATACAACCCATCGTTCCGGTTCCGTGACCATCATCGTCTACCGGAAAGGAGCTGCCATTATAGGGATCAAACCATGCATCCCCTGCAGCAACACCAGGATCATTTCCGCGCCAGCGGTCTGTCAAAGCGGGATGGTTGCCATCGACCCCGGTATCGAGGTTGCAGACAAGGACACCGGCACCCGTGATCCCCATTCGCCAGAGTGAGTCGGCGTTCAGAGAACTCACACCGTGTTCAATGCCCAGGTTGGTTGTGGGGGGGTCTTCGCCCAGCAGCGTGCTCCCCTCGTGCGCTCTGAAAGTCTCATCCAGGGGAATAATCATGTCTTCATAGATAACCCCGACGTCGGCTCTTTCTGACAACCTGTAGACAAGATCCTTCGTCAAGGTCACCGCGATGGCATTCGTCACCCAGAATGGCTGGATCTTATTGACATCTCCACTCGCCCTGGAAGCCTCAAGGAAACGCAGAACCTCCTTCTGGGTAAGCTCCGCCTGATCCCGTAACGCGAGGACGATCGTTTCATGTCGCTTCTGACGTGTAGCACGGTCAAGAATCAGTTCGTTGTCCAGTGTTTCGAGATCCACTTCATCAGACATCATGACCATCGCGGATACCATCTCGCTGCTCTTGATCTGATCAAGCTTCGTCTCGAAGGACGGATCAATACTGCCTGACCACAGAGATGCCACGGGCCACAATACCATGAGAAAAAGAGGTGCAATCACCGCTTGAATCTTGCGATTTCTCATGCGTACTCCTTCTTTGGGTTGAGGTTGTAACTTCCTGCTACGGTGAAATAAACGAGATATGAAACCTTAAACTTATAACAAAGGGGCGCTTAAATCTGTAATCTCCGTTACAGTAGAGGTTTCCTCAATCGTAGAAGTTCCACGAGAATCCGAATCGATTTGTTCGGTCCGACGTTACGCTCCCGCTGACGACATTGAAGCGGCTGTCGAAAACGTTGCGAATGGTATAGAAAATGGTGAGGTCCACGACGCTTACTCTCAGGTTGGTGTCCAGGTGACGATAGTCCATGTCGATTGTCGAGGCTACTCCCTCCGCCTGTTTTCTGCCATCCACCAGCGTACCTGACACGCGGCACGAGCATTTTATAACGTCGTTTCTGAAGGACTTGCGTATCTCCGCTGTCCCGGCGAGATGATTGCGGGGCACGGACACTCCTTCCGCCTCCTCAGGAAATGCCTGAACGTCTATCCCTTGATAACCCAGTGAAAAGAGAAGAATTTTCCCTATGCCGAAGGACGTTTGAACCCTCCAGCCGATCTCTCTCTGCTCCGCATCCGACCAGTCACAGCCGATGCCGTCTGAGTCCTTGAACGAATACGCACCCCGATGCCAGCGTCTGAACAGAGCGAGTGAACTTGTGAGACCACGGACCGCACACATGAGCCCGGTCTCGATTACGCTCTCCTCCCCTACTCTTTCGGATTTCTGCTGCAACCGTTCTCGAATCGTCGGCCTATGTTCTGTTCTCCAGAGAGATACATAGAGCGATGATGAACTGTTGATGAGCTGAGACGCATTGAGGGAACCGTTCCAGCTTCTGTAGCGTGAGCCTTCCTTCTCCCATCGTCCGATGAGAGTCAGTGAAGGAAAAGGAGCGTTATCGAATGTCGTGCCTGTGAAGAGAGAAAATGTCTCCGTCTCACCATAACCATCAACCGTCAGAAACTCCTCCTCGGCGCCCGCGGTCGCCTGAAGGCCGGGCCCTATTTTGAAAGTACCCTTCATGCTCGCCCCTTGTCGTTTCCCGCGTATCTCGCTGACGACTCCGGAGAGGGAGACATCAGTGCTGTCTCTTCGGTGTTCCGAATAGAAAGCGGAGAACTCCAGGGGGGTCGAACTGCCGGGCATGAGTACCGCCCTTGCGTTGAGGTGGGTCAGCCCTCTCTTCATCTCACCGGTGGTTCCTTCGTTTCCCGCAGACTCCAGCGATGAAGAAGTCCCGCTGGCCGAAAGACCAAGGTCAATTCCATCCCATCGTTCTTCGTTCGCTCGAAAGTGATACTGGAACAAAGAGTAGTCCCCGGTATCTCCGAAGCCACTTGTGGATATTCTGCTGACAGATGAAGAGATAGCTATTCTGTCTTTCGACAGACCGCGCCGAAATGCCCCGCCTAAGATGCTGGCATGGTAGGAGCCGCCAGCAAGTGCGAGCCGACTGAAGGGCTCTCCTCCTTTATACCCCCTTGTAATGATCCTTATGGTTCCCCCGGAGGCGCGGGTTCCTTTCTGGAGACAGCCGCCAGATCTGGTTATCTCTATCCTCTCTACCGCCGACAACGGTATCATGTTTGTGTCGAAAGAACCACTGAAAGGATCGTTGATCACATCGCCATCGAGTATGTACAGAATACGATCCGGCGCAAAACCCTCGAATGACACCTCTCCGGGAGACTCGATATACCCCCTCTCCAGGACCTCCAGGCCAGCCATGGTATCCAGTATCTCCCCCAGGACGACAGCCCCGCTGGCCTCTATATCAGCTTCAGTAATGACGACTGTCGGTGGAGAGGCAGAATGGGACGCAGCAGCCTCATCGGACTGGTCCGGCAGCAACAACGCGGGGGCCATGGCACCGGACAGGGCCAGTTGAAAGAATAGAAGAGATAGCTGCCGCGCGTTGATTCTTCTCCTCATTCGGCGGATTGCCCTCCACGTACATCATCCCATGGCAGGCAGACTGAAATGCCCGTAGCCCCCTCCTCCACTCTCATCCTGACCCCGTAGGTCTCATACAAACGATCGGGGCGGACAATCTCGTCGGCAGGTCCACTGGCCACGATCCTGCCACCCGCCAGAAGGTTTACACGATCCGCGATGTGAGCAATCAGGTTGATGTCGTGCGAGACGATGCCTATTGCCAGATGGGCTTCCGATCGCAGTGCCTCCAGCAATTTCGCCAGCTCCATCTGGTGGCGGACGTCAAGCGATGAGGTGGGCTCATCGAGAAGCAGGATAGGGGTTTCCTGGGCGAGTGACCTGGCGATCATCACTCGTTGGACTTCTCCCGCAGAGAGTTGAGTGACGGGTTTCGCGATGTAATCCTGAATTCCCATCCTCTCCATGGCTTCGATTGTCTTCTCCCTGTCCTCCCTGCTTTCGCCACCGAAGGTCGGTATATATGGGTGCCTGCCCATCATCACCACCTCCCCGACAGTGAAATCGAAGATCAACTCGGTGCTTTGCGCTACAACCGCTATTTCCCTGGCAATCTCCATTCTCCTGTATGTTTCGATATCCCGCCTGTGAAGAAGCACCTTCCCTTCTCCGGGCTTGAGAAGACCCGCCATAAGACGAAGTAGTGTCGTCTTGCCGCTGCCGTTCTCGCCGAGGATACCGACCACCTCACCACCCCTGATCGTCAGGCTCACGGACTCGAGTATGGGCCTTTCCGCGTAATTGAAGGAGACCTCCCCAGCCTCGAGCATGTATTCATTCTCTTCCGGCTGTTCTGTCACCATTTTCTCTTTCGAAGGAGATAAAGGAAAAACGGAGCACCGAAAATCGACGTTATTACTCCAACGGGAATCTCCTGCACCATGATGACCCTGGCCAGGGCGTCGGCCAGGATCAGGAGAATCCCTCCGGCAAGAGCACTGGCGGGGATCAGAAAACGATGATCCGGCCCGAATGCCATGCGGATGATGTGAGGAACGACCAGCCCCACAAAACCTATGAGGCCGCTGATCGACACGACAGCCCCTGTCATTATAGACGCGGCGAAAAAGAGTAGAATTTTCTCCCGCTCGACGCTCAACCCCAGGCTTCTGGCCGACTCTTCACCAAGGGCCATCAGGTTCAGATTCGTCGACCTGACGAAAATAATACCGAACCCGACCGCCGACATTACAATTATGACGACGAGGAGGATCATTGTGTCGTTAGTAAACACGATGCTGAGGCTGCCCATAAGAATATAGAGTATCTCGTGTGTTTCCTCTCCGGAGACGCTCAAGATAAACATGATAGCCGAGCCGAGAAAAGCGCTGACTATTATTCCAGCCAGGACGAGTGAGTCCCTGGGGATGCGCCCTTCCACACAGGCAAGCCTGTACACGAGCAGAATTGTGGCGAACGACCCGAGAAAGGCGAAAACGGGTATGATAAGAGGCTTGAGCGACAGAAAATAGTGGCCGACAAACAGGCCGATTGTCGCCCCCAGCGCTCCACCAGTGGATGTGCCCAGTATATACGGGTCCGCGAGTGGATTCCTCAGAATTCCCTGAAAGACGGCACCGGCCACGGCAAGAGAGCTTCCCACAACGACCCCGAGGATCACACGTGGAAGCCTGACGCGAAGGACTATGTAGAGGTCCGTGTCGGAGGCACCTATCATGGTGCATATGAAAATCAAAGCCACGAGAATCAACCCGAGAAGCAACAGGCTGAGCATCGAATCTATCTTATTCTTCGTCCAGATAGTTACCATACCTGGTTTTCGCCTCAAGGAGCCTTTCGAAAAGTTCTCTCGTGCCCTGGATAGATCTCGGACCCGGCCTGGAGATACGGTCCTCATCGAGATCATCATATACCATACCGTATTTCACGGCATCAATCCTGGCCCATCCCCAACGCTTCGTCAGATTCTCCGGTGTCGTAGACGACGTAAATATAAATATGATCTGCGGGTTGCGGGCTATTATTATCTCCGGGCTTATGGCCGCGTAGTCCCTCGCGATATCGCGGGCGATGTTGTTCCCGCCGGCCACCTCGATAAGCCGGCCTACAAACGAGTTTTCGCCCGCCGTCATCAGTGGATGAGAGGAAATCTCCAGGTAGACTCTCAGCATGGTAGATTCTCCCAGAGCGTTTTCTACCTCGTTCTTCAACTTGTCCAGTTCATCCTCCAGAGAGTCTGCAAGCGCGCCAGCACGCTCATGGGTGTCTGTAATATCACCTATTGCCCTGATCGAACGAAAAAGTCCTTCATAACTACTCGGGAAACAAACATATACGGGTATCCCGAGATCCTCAATGTTCCTTACGAAACGCTCCTGCTCGCGTGAACTCGAGATTACAAGGTCTGGCCTGAGCGCCAGGATTCGCTCCAGGTTGATGAGAGAGAAACTGCCCACTCTTTCGATCTCCAGTGCCTCGGGCGGGTAATTGCAATATTCCGTGGCCCCGACTATTCTATCGCCTGCGCCGATCGCAAACAGTATCTCGGTGGCGTTAGGCGCAAGCGATATAATCCGCACCGGTACCCTATCGAGGTTGATCTCTCTCCCCAGATCATCCCTGACAACATCCGTAACCGTCGGGGACCCGTGAGAGGTTCTCCCACCCGAATCGGGCTCCGTGCACCCCGGTACAATCATGGACAAGATGACAATCAGGCACATCGCCCCTCTGCGGGCGTTCATGCGTCTGGTTAACCACTCAACGTTCGGGGCGCCATTAGTGCCGGTTCTATTTGCCACTCGATTCCGCCACAACTTCCGTAAAAGGTCGCACAGATTCATTTCAAATGGAAAAACAGTTGATGAAAACAATTTGGAGGGAACATGCGCCGGAAAAACCGGGATGAACTCGGAGTTGATTCTCGTACCCGTCCAACCGGAGGAGCAATGTTCTCAGGGAATATACATAAACAAAGGCGCAATTCCACTAATATGACGACGAGCGTCCTTTTAGTCCTCCGGATGACGGGCATCAGACTCCAGGACTAAGAGTATCCTGCGTTAGAATACAACTAATTATATCACAGAGTTGCATGCGATGTCAAGTCAAAGATGATTCTGGGGTTTCCCCTGTTCTTCTGATCGTCATCTGCAGCATCAGAAAGGATATATAGCAATTTAATTAGATTTTCCGGGGAAACTCGTGAAAGATAATTCACCCACGGGAATGTATCATGTCTCCGACTCCGGAGACTATCGGAGATAAGCCCATAATCGGAAGTTCGTGAAGAGGTCTCGGCCGTAGAAATAGACATCCCGCCCGACGGCTTCATCCACAGACGCGGGACGGATGTCGTCTGCAAGGGCCACAAAGAGACGGGCTTCACGAAGTTCAGGAGGGAGTTCTGGAAATGCGACATGCAGCACGGCTTCATTGTGATCCCCTTCCTCCTGCTCGACCGCGATCCGTCCCAGCACTCCACCATCCAGCTCCTCCGAGGCAGGTATAACGGTAGTCTGCCCCCGGCAGTAGTTGCTGTATGCCGCCTCAACGGCAAAGGGCACGATCTCCATGATCCGGACCTCCTGCGCAATCTGCGCCGACGTGAGGAGCGAAACGGCTCCGGAATCATCACTCTGATACAGATAGTTGCTATCCGGCAGGCGGATAAGTGCCCTGCGAACAAATCTATGGTCAGGCGACACGAGCTGGAGGCAGGAATCGAGGCCATCCACCGGCCTCAGTAATTTCCCGATGACGATACCGTCAGACGATACAAATGGCAGATCGCTGGAGCCGGCGGCACGCTGATTCGTAACCAGTGCCTGAGAAAACGCCACCGGTGCCCTGCAGTTGAGAGCCCTTTCCACCGGGGCAAGAGTCCTCATCATTTGAACGACGCGCTTAATCTCCCCACGTTCCGAATACGGGGCCGGTGCGCCCTTGATTCTGATCGGGGAAAGGCGGTTACGTGCAGAGCGCGCCAAATCGCTGTAGAACTCTACGAAGTGCTGATGCAACCTGCTGCACGGCCCGCACAGGATCAGATGTGCCTTCCACTCGTCCGCGTCCTGATCCAGCACGGTTTGCATCGCCCATCGCTCCACCTCCTCTTCGGGAGGGCAAACCGTAATACTCTGTTCCTCATTCACACCCATGACCATCTCTCCTCCGCGCGATGAGAAGCTTCCTCCATAATTCGGGCCGTCACCTTCTCCGTCCAGGACCGGAAGTCTGGCGGACCATACGGCAAGAGCGGGGCCATAGTGTACGATTTGCGGGCTCACAATGGAGTCATAAGTAAAGTCCTTGTGAGGCCCGTAAGTGCTGACGCACTTCCATGGAGGCATGGGGCACTTCTGGCGGTCGCGGTAGCCTCGCCAGCTCGCTCCCTCAACCTGTCACTCCACAGGGGGTTGACCCCAAGCTCCTGTCTCCCCCGGGCGGTCAGCCGCAAACGGCTCCCCGTCTTCTCGAGGGTGAACGATCCCGCAGGGACGCGCAGCAACTGTTTGACGCCACAGAACGAGTTCTACACAGCGAGTGAATCCTAGAGTTGGAACGGGTCAGGAAGGCGTCCCTGGAGCGAGAGTGACGCCTTACATGTCATTCCCGCTTCACCGTAATTCCCGCCTTAGCAGCCAGCTCGCTTCACATATCATTCCCTCTTGTCGGGAATCTCACAGCACAATAAGTCCGATTCTGGACGAGCCGGAATGACACGTAAGAAGTGCGGATACTCCTGACAATAAGTGTATTGACTCATATCTCACATATTGTTATAATATTACCGGCTGGTCCCGGGATCGTCCTTCCCTGGCGGAAGCGACGTGGCGCATCCGGGTTTCGCCTGAGCAAGCCATTAACCAGAAAGACCAATTCCTGACGCATAACGGGAGGATACCGCATTGCCAAATGTAAAGTCTGCGAAGAAAAGGGTAAAGACAAGCGACGTTCGACGAACTCGGAATAGAGCCCATCGCTCGGGCATGAAGACCTCAATAAGAAAGGTGTTTTCGTGCGGCGACCCCGCGAAGGCTCAATCCCTTTTGAGCGAAGCGGTTTCCGTCCTGGACAAGTATTCCCGAAGGGGAATCATCCATAAGAACACAGCGGCACGCATGAAGACGCGTCTGATGGCCCACGTAAGACACTTGAGCGAGTAAGCCCCACTTCTTATGCCCACATCCGCCTGCTACGAAACCCGCCCTGTACGACCGGGTACCGCGTTGCTCGGGTACAGGGGGTACCTTGGCTTCCTGATTATTGTAACATCTGAAATCATGATGCTGTCCGGTGTCGAAACGGTCTCAGAGTGGTTCACTCCAATTGTCTGGACCGGATACATCCTCCTTATGGATCAAGTCAATTACTCCGTTTCCGGGTGGTCGATGATCATGAACCGGAGGCACGAGTTTCTTCTCATGATGTTTACATCTATAGCCTGCTGGACCATCTTTGAGATATACAACCTCTACCTGCAGAACTGGGAATATCTCAACCTTCCGAAGAACCTCTGGGTGCGGCAGATAGGTTATTGCGTGTCGTTCGCGACCGTTTTTCCGGGGGTGTTCGAGACCTTCTATTTTCTCGAAAATATCCAACTTTTCAAGGGAATGAAGAAGAGGAGCCCCTGGAGGCCCGGAATCTCGAACAGGGCGATGGAATGGACCGGCCTGACGCTTCTCACTGTCCCCATTTTTCTGCCGGACTCGATTTCAAGGTACTTCTTCGGACTCGTATGGGTCGGATTCTTTCTGCTTCTCGAGCCAATAAACTTCCGCAACGGATTCAGATCGGTCCTTAAGGATTTCGAGGACGGAAACTACGCTACAATGTTGAATCTTCTTGTTGCCGGTGGGATATGCGGTTTTCTGTGGGAGTTCTGGAATTTCTGGGCGACCACGAAGTGGGTTTACACCCTCCCCTTTCCGACGGGATTCAAAATATTCGAGATGCCGGCACTTGGCTTTCTCGGCTTTTTTCCCTTTGCAATAGAGTGTTATTCAATGCACAATTTCTGCGCCATGCGGGAAGATTGACCGGTCACCGCGCTATCCCTGCCAAACGCTTTGAGAATCAAGGGTCAGGGGTCGCATCAGGCGGCTCCTCCTCCATCGCCTTTTTCTGGGCCTGAAACATCTCCATCTTCTCTGTCTGTTCCTCCGTGACGCGCAGTACCTCCTCTGGTGTCGCCACAACGTGTGGTGTGAGTATCAGCAGCAACTCACGCTTGAGGATCCTTCTCTTGTGGCTCTTGAAGAGATAACCTACGATCGGTATGTCTTTGAGAAGTGGCACCCCGAACTCTGACACGGTCGTGTCGTGGGTCATCAGGCCCCCTACGATGACACTGTTGTTGTCCTTCACAACAACGGAGGTCTCGAGTTCTCTTTTCGTGATGACATTCGCGTTGAAAAGGACTGTCTGCGTGAGGTCGTTGACCGACTGTTTCATCCAGAGGGAGACAAAACGTTCGTTGTTGATATGTGGCTTGATATCGAGTTCGATCCCCACATCCCGAAATTCTATGGTGACGTCTATGACTCCGCCCTCAAGTGTTCTCTTGGACGATTCGAAGGGGACCTCCTGCCCCACTATTATCTTGGCCTCCTTATTGTTGGACGTCAGCACGGTGGGTGTGGAAAGAATATTCACATCGGCGACCGACGAAAGGGCTTTGAGAGCCATCGAAGCCTGGTCCGGCCTCAGGATTCCATAGATCACACCCAGCGGCTCTTTCACCTCCCTGAGTACCCCCAGCGAATCGGCGGTGAAGTTCCCGGTAACGCTTCCTCGCGCCCCGGTTATCCCCAGGTGATCCTTGTTTTGTCGAAAGAAGTATTCCAGACCATAGTCCGTCTGCTTGTCGAGGGAGACCTCCGCGATCATTACCTCTATCAGCACCTGGAGCGGTACTGAATCGAGTTTTTCTATGGTAGGTTTCAGCAGTTCGAAGACCTGCCTCGAGGTTCGAATTACAAGTGAATTCGTAGACCTGTCCGCGACGATAGTAAGGCCGCTGGCGCTCGTGCCGCCAAGACCCAGAGTGTCGGCGGGTGTACTCTGCTGCCGCCTGCTGCGCCCCTGTCTCCTCTTGTTCCCGGTATCCTGAAATAGCTTCGTGAGGACCCGGACCAGGGAATCCGCGCTGGAATTCTCCAGATTATACACGAAGATCTGAGGCGTAGTCGCCCCCACCATAGGGATATCAATCTCTGATATTATCCGGAGCATCCTCTCGACATTCGTGGAATAGTCTGTGATAACGATTGTGTTGACCCTCTCAAACTCAATTATGCTTCCGCCCTGAGACAGGATATTCCGGAGTTGACCAGCCACCTCGTTCGAAGTGATGTACCTCAGAGGAATGACCTGCGTCACTACCTTATCTTCACCTTCTTTGAGCCCCTCGATAGAAAACCCGACGTTCGTCCGAACCCCGCGTCTGGATGCTTCGGCAAGCGGCAGCACCTTCATCACGTTGCCTGACGGCACGACTGCCATGTTGTAAACATTCAGTATGGACTCCACGAAGCCAGGGAGTTCATCTATGGGGATTTCATGAGATGTCTTGACCGTGATTGTGCCACGGACATCTCTCCCCATCACATAATTCAACCCGACCAACTCGCTGATATTGCTCAACAACGTCGCCACGTCGACGTCCTCGAAGTTCAGAAACACATATTTCCCGTCCCTGACCCTGACTTCCTTCTCCCCGTCGGCATTCTCCTCATCCTGCTCCTCGGAAGGCGAACTGAAGGACCCCTCCAGGCCGAAATCTTCTAACATCTTTTCACGTTCGGGGGCGCTTCGTTCTTTTCTTTCCTGACCCCATATAGTCTGAGGCACGATGATCATCACGCAGACCAGGAAGCTTGCGACGCGTATAAATGTTTTCATTGGCCCTTCCGTTTCTTTGAAGTCCAGGATTGTTGGCCACTGCTTTGTACTCCAGGCTTTGGCGTTCTTCTTTCAATCTTCTTCGAATTCACTGGTGTGTTTGCCTTCTTCTCAGCCTCACGTGGTTGAAGGAGAAGGATTATATCCCTGCCGTTCTTCGACAGGATGATCCTGTCATACAGTATCTCCCGCAATTCCATTCCACCGACATCATCACCCAGGCGATACGACTTGGTCTCGCCTCGCATGCCGCCCTTTCTGACGAGAGCAAAGCTCCTGTCTTCGTCGGAGAGCACGGTGCCTGTCAACTCAAACCCTTCGAACGATACAGTTCCCCCTTCGTCATCCCGGGACACCGTCTTTGTCCTTCCCTCGGGGGGCGTTCTGTCGGACGAAAAAAGGTTCTTCTCCACAATGCTGTCATAACTAAGACCGTCCAGTTCTCCGGAATCACTCGAAACCAGTGTCGGGAACTCGATCAATTCTTCAGGGGGCCCGGCGTTTCCTTCCTCCGGCGGGTCAATTGTCCTGAAGACCTGGTAGAGCAATGACAGGGCGAGCATAGCAGAGAAAAGAACGAGCGCAGCGTTTATGTCACGCAAGCGGTGGACGTTCATTGACCACCTCCATCCGAGAGCTCGTTTCCTTCAATAAACCCGGATATCGTCGCGGTGATCCGCAAGTCGTTGGATTCAGGCCTGTTCCTCTCCGAGAATCGGCCTTTACGGTAAGACCTTCTCATGCTACTGGGGGCGTTTACTTCAAGGTTTTGCACAAAAAGCAGGTTGGAGTCTTCCTCCATCTTCATCAGAAAGTCGTGCAGTCCGGCAATATCGCAACTCATATTCAACTGAATCGATATCCGCTGGTGGTCGTCTATCACCACGGGCTGGTTCACATTTTCCCTCGTAATCGAAACCCCGGCTACATCGGCATACCCTCGGATCTTGTTGGACAATTCGGCCGCGGCGAGCGAAGATGTGTTTCCTGAAAGCAGAAGTCTGGAAACCGCCAGCATATCTCCCCGTCTCTCCTGGAGTCCCTTCTGGTACGCGGTCTCGTCCGACAGGATGGACTTATATTCCTGCAGAAGGCGATATGAGGAATCAAGCTTCTCGTCGAGCTCGGCCTTTGAACTGAAAAACGGCCCTACCAGCACGAGATAGACGGCAACAAGCACCAGAAAACAACCGGCGCCAATCACCATCTTTCTCTCCCTGCTATTCAATGTCATCATCGTCGTTACCTGACCAGTCAACATCCGCAGTGATCCGAAAGGTTTCCACTTCTTCTCCGCCAAGATCGCGCGTGGTAGTCGGAGCCTCGAACTTCACATTCTTAAGGTATAGAGAGTTCTCGAGGAGCGGGATCAGAGTTGCGGCGCTCGACGCCTGTCCACTTATCCGCAACGGTTCACCCTGCTTCATCTCGAGCAACGTGAGCCAGGCATCTTCCGGAATTGCCTCGCTCAGGTTTTTCAGGATAACAAGCCAGTGTGGCTTGTCGGCCTGCAGATCATTCAGTGTATCTACTCGCCTTGCGAGGTCCTCGTACTCCCTCTTCAATTCCCTCGCCGCAGTCACCCGGCCTTCGATTGAGGCGAGCCCGAGCTGAACATCCTCGAGACGAGCTTCATCGCGCCAGACGGACGCTACGGAAAACGCAAAAGAGAGAAAGATGATCGCGAGTGCCAGTACTCCCGTGCGCACAAGTTCGTCTTTCTTGCGCTTCTTTTTGACTCTTCCCGGTTGCATATCCATCTTATGTATTGAAGCCTGATAACCGGAAAGGGCCAGCCCAAGCGCGTGAGATAGTTTTTCTTCTTCAAAACCCTCCGGGATTTCAACACCAGCGTCCTTCGCCTCGACTCTTTCGGACTTGATGTTGAAAGATCGTTCAAGATCAGGCACGAGTTTGCTCAGCCAGGCGCTGGAACCGGAATAGAAAATGGTATCAACCTTCCCGGCCCCTCTTGTCACTTCACTGTGGAATCCAATGACCCTCTCGATTTCGATCAGAATCTTTTCGGACTTCATCCCCTCCTTCTTGAAAGAGACCGTCCTGCAGGCCAGTGGATATCCGCCTGACACCAGCTCCATGGACGCACCCCACTCATCGATATTCAACAGGATGAACGTTCCACCGAGCTGTTTTTCTCTCCTGACGAGAAGATTGCACAGTGCCATCTCTCTCATGTCGATCCTCAGCAACTCGAGTCCCGTGCCTTTGGCGATCGACATGATCTCTTCGATGTGGGTAGTGTGGGCTCCTGCCATTATAACATCCCGGCCCCCATTTCCGCCCCTGCCTATCTCCTGGTAGTCAAAAACGAGATGGTCGCCGCGGATCGGGAACATGCGTTCAGCCTGATTCTCCACCATAGGCTTCAGTTTATCCGAAGCCACCGGAGGAAGCGACACGCGTCGAAAAAAGTACCTGTCTCTCGAAAGCCCGAAGACGACTTTCTTTGACTTGATCTTGCCGGAATCGATCAATTCCCTTATCTTTAGCACAAGCATCTCACGCTCAGAGGCAGAGAGATTCTTATCCTCCGTGGAAAGTCCCAGCACACCACACCCGCTTACTATTAGTCCTCGCACTCCTCGAGACAGTTCGACGAAGCGCAACTCTCCACCGGTGATATCGATTCCGACGACCGATCTGTAAGATATTATCAACTTATCACCCCATCCTCCGGGCCCAGTTCCCGCCAGGATAGAATTCTGAGACTGACCCTGGAGCCAAGAATCGTTCTGTATACAACAGCCTCGATGCGTTTCTCCACGTTGCTTCCGTCGATCCGCCCGATCGACACGATCCTGAAGTGATACGACTTCGTGTCAATCGTCCTGTTCAGGACCGGGTAATCCTGAGACGTCTTATCCGTCGGATTCGACTGGCGAATGTATTGCATGAACTCCCCCTTACTCATGGGGGTGTAGTCGATATCTTCCCGACCTTTCGTGATGAACATCGCGGACTGTTCATCGATGCCGGGCAGGGCCTCCAGGACATATTCATCGGCGGTATTGATATTTACCTTCCCTCTCCCAAAAACCGTTACACGGGAAGCCAGATCAGTATTATCTCCATCTCTCTTCTCTCCGTACATCAATTCCTCGTCTATTCCCCTCACAAGCAGCAGTTCCTCGATAGCAAGGAAATTCGAGTTCTTGCTCCTGTATGGTGGCTCGAGGGACATATAGTAATCGTCCTCGGCGCCATTCAGCATGATAACATCGTCGCCGTCCCGCCAGTCTATAATCGCATCCGAGATGGAATCCGAGGCTGCAGGACTCGACCCTGTACCCTTCAGCAATCCGCGTATCACATCCCGCGACGCCAGGTTGATGTTAATCCTGCTCTCCTCATCCGTGACGGAAACGTGGTAGCTCCCATCACCAAGTGCAACATTGGCGATATCAGAAAAGTAGTCAGAAAGAAAGCGTTGATCGACGTTTATTCCATCTTTCGCAGGATGACTCAGGAGCGCCAGAGCGTGATTAACACCCGCCATTGCCAGGAGTTGAGCCTTTTCGTTATCCTTGAAATTTCTAACAATGTATGCTTCTTCCCGGATTCCCCTTGAAAAATAGGTCGCCGTGACGCCGAGGACAATAATAATCCACAAGGTTATGATCAAGGCTATTCCTCTCTCGTTCGCCACGGATGTGCTCCTGGTCGGGAATCCCTCTTCTCCTCCGGTAACGAAGCTTATCATTTCACCGGCCTCTCCGGAAGGTACAGGAGCAGTGGCAGTCGCGAAACCTGGAGGGCTGATCCATCCTCCTCTATCCAGCTCATCGTGATCTCTATGGCTTCGGGCAGTTCGCTTTCTGAGTCCCATTCGTCTTGCCACATCGATTCGTCGTTTTCATCGGTATGCAGATAGCTGATATCCATCCCCTCCAGCCCCACCGCCAGTTGCGTAGTATCCGCCTTCCAGGGTCCATAAAGCGGTCTTCGGGTCATCAGGAGATCAAGGTTGTCGCCCGCATCATCCTGAGAAAGGCCTATCCAGACAAGAGACAGGATCCTTGAGCCGTCCGGATAGCGCGTGAAATTGTTAAACGTCAGGCTGTCAAACGGTTTTCCCTGCCTTATCGCGTCTTCTCCTCTGAAGGCGATTCTCTTTTCCTCCTCCACACCGGGCGTCCTGCCCCCTGGTCTGCCGAAAAACTCGTCACCCAGGAACACGGTCCAATCGCTACTGCTGGGTTTAAGATAGGAGGAGGTCAATTCCCTTGAGATCAACTCACGTGAGATCCTTATCCTCTGAAAGGTGTCTCCTTTCCTGCGACTGCTGTCCACGCTCCGCAGTCCAACGCTCAGACTCCCGTATAGTACACTGACAATAAGCCCCAGTATGGTCATCGAGACAATCAGCTCAATAAGCGTGAAACCGGTTCGCGGGAAATCCTCTCTCAGCATCTCCTCGACATGAAGGAGAGCAGGGTCAGAAGAAAAGCCCTTTTCGCCTTTCTCCGTAGTTATAGAGACGCGTCGCCAATTCAATCTCTTTTTCAAGTAATCCCTCTCTCCACTTTACCGAGACCCGGAGCTCCCTCAGGTTGTCATCGTCGGTGGGTGTCACATCTGAGACCCAGGCATAGCCTTCGTGCGGGTCCTCAAACGTGCCTTCCCTCTGACCGAGCGCGGGAAACCCCTCTATTTCTATCTGATTGATCTTCCACTCCGCGAGAAGAACGGCCTCCGTATTCTTGTGGACGTCATGTCCCAGGGCGGTTCCGGCTGAGATGACCTCGAGAACAACAGTGAGGCCAAGCCCGAGAATAGTGATGGCCACCATCAACTCGATGAGCGTAAAGCCAACGGGATATGCGTAATTCTGCCCTCTGCGATCAGGAACCCCCTTACTCAACATACACCCCTCCAGTCACGCCCCGGATCTCGACAGTCATGATTGCCCCCCCATCATCTTCAAGAATGATCCTTCCCTCCGTGGCGTTTCCGAGCGGATAAAACACGATGGCATCCTCTGTGGGACCGGTATCAATCTCGAGTGTCAAGCTGATCGTTTCCGGAACCACCACTGAAGACATGAACGCTTCACTCTGCTGACCCTCCACGCAGGCAACCCACCCTTCTTCTTCATCGACGTCCACAGCGACCGGAACATTCCTGAGGACTGATAGTTCGCGGGCGTTTCTCAAGTACGTAGCTACTCTCTTTGAGAATTTCGACAATTCCCCTCCACCAAGCACTCCCCCGAATCGCGGTACTGTTACTCCCAGCATTATTCCCATTATCACCAGGACCACGACCAGCTCCAGCAGCGTAAAACCTCTCCGCGCATCATCACCGGAGCATGCAGACTCGCATTTTCTCAACTCGTTGCTCCCGCTGTTGTTCCTGCGAACGGGCGACAGTAGCAGATCACTCCCAGCTGAAGAGGTCCTGATCCTCATCCTCTCCGCCCCGTTCACCATCTCTCCCCAGCGTATACAGATCATACCCGGAAGGATTCACTTCTCCGGGGCTGACATAGTAATAGGGGCGGTCCCACGGATCACTCGGGACCTCTATCTTCTTCAGATAAGGACCATCCCAGTTCTTTGGAAACGGTGAAAAATCGGGTTCACTGACCAGCGCCTCCAGCCCCTGTTCGGAGGTCGGGTAATAGTCATTGTCAAGGCGATAGTTATCCAGTGCGAGCCCGAGAAGTTCGATCTGGGCCTTCGCCGCGTTCGTTTTGGCCTTTCCGACGTTTCTGAAGAGCCTTGGGCCCACCAGGCCTGCGAGGACAGCAATGATGACAACCACAACGATCATCTCGATGAGGGTAAACGCGGCAGTGGACCTGCCTGGAGCGTCTCTTTCCAACCGTCCGATCAATTTCTTCATAAGGCTCTTCCTCTCCACAACATGGTTAGACCTCTATCTCTGCGATTACGTGAGCAGAGTTATCAGAATGGAAGCTCATTCAAACTGGTTATAGCCATAAGCAACGACAGCACTACAAAACCGACAATACCACCAAAGAGAAGTATCATAGCGGGTTCTATCAAGGTGATCATGCTCTTGATTGCCACACTCGCCTCATTTTCATAAGCGTCAGCGACCTTGAGCAGCATCGGGCTCAGGTTGCCTGTTTCCTCACCGACGGAGATCATGTGTATCGCCATGGAAGGGAACACGTTTCGCTCTTCCAGCGGCGGCGCTATGCTCTCGCCCTCCTTGAGGCTGTTGTGAACCTCCTGGATGGCATTAGCGAAGATCTGGTTTTGAAATGTCTCCTTCGCCACGAGGAGGGCCTGAAGGATTGGCACTCCGCTGTCGATCAGTGTCCCGAGGGTCCTGCTGAATCTCGACACCGCGATTTTTTTGTTCAGGTCTCCGACCAGTGGAGCGGTGATCTTAAAACTGTCCCACTTGAATCGTCCCCGCTCTGTTCCGACATAGCCTCTTACGCTCAACGCCACAAGAGAAACAAATATGAGGAGCAGCCACCAGTAAGAAGTTATGAAACCGCTGATTGAGAGGAGAATTGAGGTGCTGAGAGGCAACGACTGACCCAGGTCCTCAAAGATGCCGGTGAATCGAGGCAAAACGAAGGTCAGGAGCACAAGGACCGCCGTCCCCCCTACGACGGTAAGCAATATGGGGTATATCATAGCGGACTTGACCTGTGTCCGTAGACGCTGTTCCTCTTCTATGTAGTCGGCCAGACGCCTGAACGCAACCTCGAGGAACCCACCAAACTCCCCTGCGGAGACTACACTGACATAGAGCTGTGAAAAATAGTGAGGATAGTCCGCCATACTATCCGCCAGTGATTTGCCCGCCTGAACATTGCTTCGTATCTTTCTGAGAACCTCCTTGAAACTGGCGTCCTGGACTATGTTGAGGACTATTGCAAGTGCCCTGTCGAGAGGCACTCCTGAGTCGAGCATAGTTGCGAGCTGAACCGTGAATGGCACGACAAACCTGGTCTTTCCCCTCAGTCTCGCCACAATTTCGCTGATATCTATATCAGCGAGCGACTTTTGTGTCTCCGCCTCTTCTGTAACGCTTATCGGATAGAGATCTATCTGACGGAGATGGTCAACTACCGCAACGGAGGTCCGGGCCTCCATGTCACCCGTGAGGAGATTTCCCTCCCTGTCTGACGCTTCATACCTGAAACTCGGCATCTATCGCCTGTCACTCCTCTTCCTGTGTGACTCGCAGCACCTCTTCAACGGTGGTTTCGCCAGCGAGCGCCTTTCGCCAGCCATCGCTCCTCAACGTGGTCATACCTGACCTTACCGCCTCCTCTTTCAGTTCCGTCAGAGATCTGCTCTCGAGAATCAGACGCCTCAACTTGTCATTCATAATAAGCAGTTCGAAAATACCCACTCTCCCGCGGTAACCCGTAAAATCACACTCATCGCAACCCTTTCCATGATATAGTGACGCCTCGCCTCCAGATTCCGGCTCGAGCCTCAATTCCTCCAGAATGCCTTTCCCGGGCTTTTCCTCCTCTTTGCACGAGGGGCAGATACGTCTTACGAGACGCTGTGCCATAATTCCCTCTACGGCGGAGGAAACGAGATACCCCTCGACGCCCATATCGACCATTCTGGTGACGCCTCCGGGCGCATCATTAGTGTGGATAGTGCTCAAGACAAGGTGGCCGGTCAGCGCGGAGTGAATCGCGATCTCTGCCGTTTCGAGATCACGCATCTCCCCTATCATTATCACATCAGGATCCTGCCTGACTATCGACCGCAGCCCGGTGGCGAAGGTAAACCCTATCTTCGGTTTGATAGGAATCTGATTGATTCCCGTCAGCTGATACTCCACCGGATCTTCAAGGGTTATGATCTTCTTCTCCTGAGAATTAATCTTGTCAAGGACCGCGTACAGTGTGGTCGTCTTTCCACTTCCGGTTGGTCCTGTTACGAGGATAATGCCGTGCGGTCGTACGATCAGTCCCTTGAAACCTGCGTACATCGACTCTGAAAACCCGAGGTCTTCAAGGCTCATCATTATGCTGCTCTTGTCGAGTATGCGGAGAACAACACTCTCGCCGTGCAGCGTCGGAACCGTGGAGACCCGGAAATCGATGTCCTTGTTCTTGATCCTCATGCGCATCCTTCCATCCTGCGCAAGCCTCCTCTCGGCTATGTTGAGCTCAGCCATAATCTTGAGCCTCGAGATAATGGCGGCCTGAAATCGTTTTGCCGGTGAGGATATGTCGTGCAGAATTCCATCGATTCTGTATCTGACGCGCAGTTGATCTTCCATCGCTTCGAGGTGGATGTCGCTCGCTCTTCTTTTCAGCGCCTCCATAATGATAAGATTAACCAGCTTGATCACGGGAGCCTGGCTGGCAAGGTCTCTAAGGTCCTGTATACCGTTTCCGCGCTCCTCGACCAGAGCAAGGTCCTCTTCACTCATGTCCTTGACCATCTTCTCGATGGTCTCCACACCCTCACCGTGGTACTTCTTTATTGCCTCCAGAATCTCGTCAGCGGTGCTTGCTACCGGTTCGATCTCAAGATTGAGGAGAGTCTTCAGGTCGTCGATTGTATATAGATCATTGGGATCGGCAAACGCCACCAGGAGCGATCCATTCTTCATCCGCAACGGGACAAAACGGTGTTCCTCCATGTAACCTGGAGATATCCTCAAGTTCAGCGATTCGTCTATTTCCTTCTCGACCTTCACAGTCTCCGGAAGCCCGTTGGCCAGATTGTAGGCAAAACTTTCCTCTGTCTTTTCGTCACGTTCCAAGATGTCTCTCCCGGGTCAGCGACCTCAAGGGGCAGTGAAGGATTTCTCTTCTATCCTGTTCGCAGGCACGCCCGCAGATCCAGAGATACAACGAGTTAACGCACAAGTAGTTGTCAGGTTATACCATCCTTCGGGAAATAGTGTTCCAGGAAAGGATCTATGAGCAAGAACGGGGCCTTCAGGAGATGGTATTCTGTTTTCCCGTCCTTGTGGCCTGTTTCTGAGGGAGACAGTCATGGGAAAACAGATCTGGAAGGAAGAACGGGAAAAATAGTCCTGGTGCCGAAGGCCGGACTCGAACCGGCACGGGGATACCCCACTGCCCCCTCAAGACAGCGTGTCTACCTGTTCCACCACTTCGGCACCCTGGAACATTACACATGGATCCATGGACTCCCGGTCAGCCACTATTCCTGTTGACTGCCTTCTCCGGCGGTCTCCGTACTCTCCGTAGCGGCAGATTGCTCGGCAGCGTTTATCAACATCTCCGTTTCCGGATTGAAAGGCTGCGGTTCTCTGATCGCACGGCCCTCAGACTGAGGACTTGCACTCGAGGTAGCACCCGTTGAGGTGACTGCGAGGAAAAGAGATGTGACGAAAAATATCGTCCCGAGTACGGTTGTAAACTTGCTGAGAAAGGTCGCCGTTCCTCTTCCCCCCAGAACGGCATCCGTTCCTCCAGCTCCCCCGAATGCGCTGGCGAGCCCTCCGCCGGTCCCAGACTGAAGGAGTACCACAACAACGAGTACAATACTTGTCAGGAGATGAATTGCTATAAGGATCTGAAACATGATATCTGGTATCACCTCTGCATTATTGAGTTAACGAAGCAATGATTGAGCACGACTGTCTACGCCGCGCGTGACACTAAATAATAAGACCGACCGGGAAACGTGTCAATGCTGTTGTACAATAAGAGCTGGACTTCTGGATCTCAATGGCATGGATATTGCGATTTTTCGGCCTTCGACAGGTCCCGGGCTCCACGAGGGATGACTTGGGAGGCGGCAGCCCGGGATTGTCTGGACTTTTTCACAGAGATTGGATTATCGGACATGAACCAGGAGGAAGAAAACATTCGCGAGCAGATCCATACTCGTAGACGGATCATGCCTGATTCCCTCCCACCCGATCGGCACGCCGGGCGTGTGGATCATTATTCATCGTTCAAGGCTCACAACGGTGGCGGCGAGCAGGGAGGGGCCCATTCAGGTTCGAGACAGAGACCAGGGGCGCTCCACGGTCTTAGAAGAAGCGTGTTCGTGGCAAGCATGACAGGTTACAGGGTGCTGCGGGCACCAACAATGAAAGCGGAAAGGGGGTGAGAAGAGATGCGCAACGCGAAATCGCGAGAGGGTTTCACCTTGATCGAACTGGTGATCGTCCTGGTAGTCCTCGGCCTGCTGGCGTCAGTTGCAATTCCGAGGTACTTCGACCTGCAGAGGGACGCGGAGGTTGCGGCCAATATGGCGTGGATGGGTGGCCTTCGCAGCGCCATCGGCATCCAGATGGCCGGTGTGGCAATGAACAAGGTCACGAGTCCCGATCCTCTGAGCAGTACTCCAAGCTGGAAGAGGACGACGGTCGAAAATCTGCTCACAGGAGGTTCGACCGCAAGGCCAACCTCGCTGAGTTCGGTAGGCACCAACAAGTGGAAGGGGTACTACAACGCGACCAGCACTACGAACTGGACGCTCAGCTGGAACTCCACGAATGGCCTCTGGGAGATACAAGGACCATGACGAGAACCGACGGCGGCATGACGATCAATGCCGTGGCTTTCGTTTCTGAACCACGCCGGGGCCGCGTGAGACGGCCCCGCCCACTTATCGTATCTGGATGGAAGCATGTGTCGTGTTCAACCTGGCGCGAAGCATGGGCGCCAGACAACCCATGGACGAAACGGAGGTAACGATGAAGCGGTCTGAGAGAGAAAGCGGTTTTACTCTCATCGAGCTGGTCATTGTCCTGGTAATAATAGGACTCCTCTCCGCGGTGGCTATCCCCCGTTACTATGACCTTCAGCGTGACGCTGAGGTCGCGGCGAATTCGGGATGGTTCGGCGGCCTGAGGACGGCCATAGGCATTCAATTGACCGGTGTTGTGCTGGGTAAGACAACCGGCCCCGATCCAAGAGAAAGCACTCCTGCGTGGAATCTGACTTCGGTCGAAGGTCTCGTGATGGGCGGCACACAGGCCAGGCCGACCTCTCTCAGCGCACTTGGCACCAACAAGTGGACGGGCTATTACAACGGAACCAGTACTACGACCTGGAAGCTGAGTTACAACGCTTCCATGAACACATGGGAGATAACAGGCCCCTGAGGCGTGTTGGTGCGAATCTACCCCAGCACCAGTTCAGCTTGCCGGAGTGGTGCCGGGAAAAACGACAACCCCGGATCCCGGGTCGAGCGCTTCCACCCGGGACAGGACCTCGGCGGAGATCCTGATCACTGGCGGCACAGCCGCCAGGCCGACTTCCCTGAATGCAGCGGGGACGGATCAATCAGTGGGGCGAGTACTATAACCTGACCAGCACAACGACCTGGTCGCTCTACAGAAACAGCCCGGCCGGGATGCGGAATGTTTCCGGGCCCTGACAGGCCGATAGCGCAAGATCTGTTCAATTGAGTCTCCTCTCTCCGATCAGGCGCCGACCGTGATCCCGGGGCCATCAGCCTTTGTCACCACGATCAGCGCCCGGCTCGCTCCTTTAAGCGCTCGGATGGATCTGCCGGGGCTACTATCTCCGGCACACTTACGCCTATGCTCAATACGACTCGAGAATACGAGAAGAAAGTGAAGGATCTGCTCCCCTATCTGCTGATAGTCGTTGCGGTCACTCTTTCCTACTACGGCGTGCTTGCCGGAAAATATGTCCTCCTCGACAGGGATCTCTACTGGTTCTTCTACCAGAACAGCCATTACCTGGCCCGGAGCCTCGCCGCCGGCAGGATTCCGTTGTGGAATCCGTATGCATACGGCGGAGAGCCGTTTTTTGCCCAGGCGCAACCTGGCGTTCTCTATCCACTGCACTGGCTCTATTCATTCATACCCGTCGACGAGTTGTTCAGCAGACTGCTGGTCCTTCACGTGGCCATGCTCGGCGTGTTCTCCGCTCTGCTGGTCAGGGAACTCGGCGGAGGCCGAACGGCAGCGGCGCTTGGAGGCATTGCGATCGCCTTCAGTGGAATAACTGCCTCGTTGATCTATCTTCAGTCCTCTCTCTTCGCTATTGCCTGGCTGCCGCTAGCAATGTGGTCCCTGGTTCGCTCCCTCAGGAATGACTCCCCTTCTCATGCCATTCTATCTGGAATGATTTTCGGGATTATGATATATGTAGGCGGTATCGAGGTCCTGGCGATGGGGTTGTTTCTCGGTGCTGTCGTCCACCTTTTTCCCGGCCTTTTTCCAATAGCGGGGCCGACGCCCCGGGCGTCCCGCAGGTTTGCACTCTTCGGGTTGACGGTCCTGACCATGTCACTCGTCAGTGCCGTTCAGCTCCTTCCCTTCTATGAACTGACGCGCTATTCCTACCGCACGGGCGGTGTCGACGTCAAGGAGGCACTTACCTGGTCGCTACGCCCGCAGGAATGGTTATACCTGGTTCTTCCGGATGTCTTCCGACGCGGAAAGGAGTTCTACTGGGTCGACCAGAACTGGCTAAGGACCATTTATGTCGGGATAGTACCCGTTCTCCTCAGCCTTGCTTTCGTCCTGAAACTCCGAAAAAGGGCACTCGGCTTCCTGTGCCTGGGTGGTCTCTGTCTTCTTCTGGCTACAGGAGGGAATCTTCCCCTGTATGGCGACGTCATTCATTGGATACCCGGTCTGCGGTCGATTCGCTATCCTTCCAAGTTCCTGATGCTCATGGGATTTGCAGTGGCTCTTTCTGCTCCGTTGGGATGGGAGCAGCTCAGGAATAGAGGGACCGATACATCCGCGAGCAGACGCTTTTCGCTTGTTTTCCTTGTGCTATCCATTATTTCCGCGTTGTCCCTTTTCCTGACGGAGTTTCTGGATGCATCCGTACAACATGCCCTGGCCGGCCTGGTCCAGAGAGATGAGCTGGAGCTCCTGCCAGGGGGAATCATCCACAACATCGACAGGCTCCTCGCCCTTTCAGCGGTCACCTCTCTGGCCATTTACGTCGCATCGAAAGAAGGCAGGATGCGTCGACTGGGAAGGGCCGCTCTCCCGCTTCTGCTGGTCGTGGACCTGATGGGGGCGATGCCATATGCTACAGTATTTCATGAGAAGGACTGCCTCGATTCAAAACCCGAACGCGCAGCCGAGCTGGAGAAGGAAGATAGAGAATTCCGCGTATTCTCGCACAACAGCCTGTGGAACAAGCAATTCCCCGACGTGAACGACCTCTTGAAGGCCGGCACCGGGCTCTTCATGCCGAACGCCACAATGCGGTATGGCATAGACCACAGCCAGGGATACAGGGTCCTCACTCTATCGAGGATCGATCAGATCACCACCTCAATAGCGAGGACGAAAAAACCCGACCAATCCCGGCTTGTCGACCTCATGAACATTCGATATCTACTGTGGCCTTCCAGGATAGTATCTCCGGACTATCGACTGATCGAATCGTCCGACAGCCTCTATTTTTACGAGAACAGGAGAGCTATGCCAAGGGCGTTCCTCGCCGAGGATTACAGGGTCTGCAGCACCGGTGTCGAGTTCCAGACGATAATGGAAGATCCGGAGTTCGATCCCCGCGGACTTGTTCTCCTCGACAAACGTCCTTCTCTTCCCGACGGGTGGAATGGCAAACCGGAGGAGAATGGAGGGGAGGAAGATGAGGTAACGATCACCAGTTATGCCCCGGAACGCGTGAGATTGACGGTACGATGCAGTGATCCGAAGTTCCTGGTCCTGGGCGACGCGTACTTCCCCGGATGGAAGGCCAGGGTCAACAACAAATCTACCGAGATATACAGGGCGGACTATGCGTTTCGCGCAATCGCCATGGAGCCCGGCGAGAGTGTGGTGGAATTCACCTACGAGCCTGAAAGCCTCGCGATGGGGTCATGGATAAGCGCAGTAACGCTCTTTCTGCTCATGGGACTGGGGTTTATCACAGGGCCTCTCCTCAGGCCGTCAGCGGCCCTGTTGCGTGCAGCAGGCAATCATCTGCCCGAATTTCCCAGGGTCAAGACTCGCTCCTCCCACCAGTAGTCCATCTATGTCGGGCTCCGACATCAACGCTGCGGTGTTGGAGGGATTGGCGCTGCCGCCATACAGGATTGGAATTGACTCCGCAAGCTCAGCATTTACCCTTGAAGCAATCGCCTCTCTCAGCATCGCGTGTACTTCCTCGGCCTGAACGGGCGTGGCGGTAACCCCGGTCCCGATCGCCCAGACCGGTTCGTAAGCGATATAGATCCCCGATAGTGCGACAGGGTCGATTCCATCGACGCCCTCGATAAGCGATTTTCTGGTTACGTCCTCTGTCTCACCGGCTTCACGCTCCTGCCTCGTCTCTCCGAGGCACAGGATGGGCTTCAACGATGCGGCAAGCGCAGCTTTGAGCTTCCGGTTGACTGTTTCGTTTGTCTCTCCGAAGTACTTCCTTCGCTCCGAATGTCCGATAAGGACAAACTCCGCGCCTGTGTCGGATATCATATCTGCGGAGACCTCCCCCGTGAACGCCCCTGAGCTCTCCCAGTACAGGTCCTGGGCGCCCACACCGGCACACCTCACCTGGCCCGTCAAATCCGCGGCCAGGGGAAGATACGGGTATGGCACAAAGAAGAGGGCCTCCATGTCATCCTCTATCACGAAGTCTTCCAGGAGAAGCCTGAAATAATCCCTGATCTCACCTGCTGAGAGATTCATCTTCCAATTGGCTGCAAGGACTCTCTTCCTCATCTGCTACCCCCCTGAGACGGATTTTCTCGTTCGGTCAGTACTTCCACCCCCGGAAGCGTCCTGCCCGCCAGGAATTCAAGCGACGCTCCGCCTCCGGTCGATATGTGACTTATCTCCTTTTCCAGGCCGGCGTTTCGCACGGCCGCAACCGAATCTCCGCCTCCAAGGAGGGTAAAGGCGCCGTGTCGGGTAGCCTCCGCGATAGACTTCGCTACATCGACGGTGCCGTGGGAGAAAGGCTCTATCTCGAAGATACCCATGGGGCCGTTCCAGACAACCGTTTTCGAGGCGATGATCCGATCCCTGAATATCTCCCGTGTCAGCGGTCCTATATCGACGACCATCCAGCCATCAGGAATCTGACCGGCATCCGCAATCTCCCGCTGAGCTCCGGCATCCAGCGCTTTTGCAACCACGGAATCCTGCGGGAGGATAATCTCGCACCTTACGTCTTCCGATTCACTCAGTAGCGTACCGGCGACATCGATCCCGTCCTCGTCGACCAACGAGCTGCCAACCTGATGGCCCATCGCGGCGAAAAACGTGTTCGCCATGGCGCCGCCGATCAGTATGGCATCCACCTTTCCGAAAAGATTCCGGATAACCCCTATCTTCCCTTTCACCTTGGCACCACCGATTATTGCCACAAAGGGTCTGGCGGGAAATGAGAGCGCCTTTGAGAGGGACTCAATCTCGCTCCGCATCAACAGGCCTGACACGGCGGGAGCAAGATAGTCCGCCACGCCAACCGTCGATGAGTGAGCACGGTGTGCCGTGCCGAAGGCGTCATCGACAAAATAATCGCCAGCGAGCGAAAGGGCTCTGGAAAACTCAGGGTCATTATCTTCTTCGCCCGGATAAAAACGCACATTCTCCAGGAGAAAGACATCACTCTCGGGCAATCCTCTTATCTTCTCAACTGCTCCATCTCCTATCGGTTCTTCCACAAACACTACTTCTCTACCCAGGAGTTCCGCAAGCTTCCGCGATACAGGGGCCAGCGACAGGGATTTATTCCACTCTCCCCCGGGCCTGCCAAGATGGGAGACAAGCACTGTTCTCGCTTCTTTCTTGAGGAGATACCTTATCGTAGGAAGCGCGGCGACGATCCTGAGATCATCCGCGACATTTCCTGATTCATCGAGGGGGACATTGAAATCGACCCTGACGAGGGCCAGGCTCCCGCGCAGATCGCTGTCCGGGAGGTCCCTTACGCTCAACTTAGGCATCAACCCCTCCCAGCAATTTTGCCAGTTCTAAACAGCGGAGCGAATATGCCCACTCATTGTCGTACCATGCCAGCACCTTGGCGAGCCTCCCGCCCATGATCCTGGTACACGGAGCATCGACGATGGATGAATGCGGATTCATGTTGAAATCGATGGAAACGAGTGGAGCCTCGCTGTACTCAAGTATCCCCTTGAGTTCGCCTTCTGACGCCTGTTTTAGTGCGTCATTGATCTCATTCTCTGTCGTGTCCCTGCTCAGTTGCACGGAGAGATCGACGAGTGAGACATTGGGCGTGGGCACTCTCACCGCCAGTCCATCGAGCTTGCCCTCGAGTTCAGGCAGGACAAGTGCTACCGCCCTCGCTGCACCAGTCGTCGTGGGAATCATCGACACCGCCGCCGCTCGGGCTCGCCTCAGGTCCTTGTGGGGAAAATCGAGAATCCTCTGGTCGTTCGTGTAGGAATGAATAGTAGTCATTACTCCATAATCGATACCGAACGTTTTGCTGAGGACGCTGGCGACCGGCGCCAGGCAGTTGGTCGTGCACGAGGCGTTGGACACGACATGGTGATCATCCGGCCTGTATGTATCCTCGTTCACACCCAGAACGATCGTCGCGTCCACTCCCGCAGCGGGCGCGGAGATAATGACCTTCCTGGCCCCCGCTTCTATATGCCTGCCCGCCTTTTCTCTGTCCCTGAATAGACCTGTCGCCTCAAAGACCACATCGACTTCCATATCCTTCCACGGGAGGGCACCCGGATCCCGCTCCTGGAGCACTCCGATATCCTTTCCATCCACGAGCAGCCCGTCACCCCTGACGTCCACTTCTCCCTCGAAAACACCCTGTACCGAATCGTACTTAAGGAGATGGGCGAGTGTTTCCGGGCTCGTCAGGTCATTGATAGCAATGAAGTCTATTCCTTCGACGTGGTGCCTTCTCGACGCCCGCAGGATGTTCCTTCCTATACGACCAAATCCGTTGATCGCAGCTCTGATTGCCATTTGGTTTCCTCCCTCCAGACAGAGTCCTGATTGATGATTGTAAAAGTTATCGACAAACGACAGACAGTCAACCGCTATTATTACCGGGGTTTCCCGCTCCTCCTGATCCATGAAGACGTAGAGCGCCGTCCCACTCCAGGGACGCTCTCTTGACTCGTTCTATCACTCGGCTCCCCACCACGTGTTTCCCTACCATGCGCCTGGATCATCAGAGGCACTATCTGCACGCCCGAATGAAGCCGATGAGACGCTGCGGGCTCCCGCGGCGAGGAGTGCCTCGCAGCACGCGCTGGTTGTAGCGCCGGTAGTTATTACGTCGTCGATCAGGATTATCCTCAGCCCGGATATCCCGCCCGCTCCCCGTCTCCTCACCTCGAAAGCACCCTTCACGTTGGAAACGCGCTTCCTGTAAGACAATCCAACCTGGGGACGACTCCACGCACGGCGCTGAAGCACCTCCCTGCCGACTGGTATTCCGACAAGGCCCGACAGTTCCTCCGCCAGGAGAGAGCTCTGGTTATATCCTCTCTCCCTTCTTCTTGCCCGAGCTATCGGCACCGGGACCAGGAGATCCGCGTCCCAGAACACCCTGTCAAACCAGCGTGAGGAAGCCATCTTCAAGACAAGAGGCACAGCCAGCGCCTTCCATCCCTCATACTTGAAGAGGCGGATCAGTTGCCCTCCCACACCTCTCATCCACGAAGATGATCGCATCCTGCTCAGCCTCTCCGGCAACCGTCCGCACATCACGCATCGGTATCCTCTGTTTGGCGTTGTGGGAGTCCCGCACCTGGGACAGCTCGGTTCCTCAAGATACTCCACGTTGTCCAGGCATCCGCGACACACAAGATTACCCTGATACCTCGGCGCGGAGACTGCGCTGTCGCCGGTTGGTTCGCGACAGACCAGGCAGACGGGCCTGAGGAGGAAATCGATGACATCCGTCACGGTGCCCGGTACTTCAACCTCAATATCTGCCCTCAAGACGCACCCCTCATCCTCAAGGCCTCCAGAGCCGAGTCCCTCATGAGTCCTGTCGGGGGATCGCTGTCAAACCATCTTGAAAAGGAGAGGGCTGCCTGCTGTACAAGCATCTCCAGACCACCGACGACCTCGACCCCAAGGGCCTCGCATTTCTTCATCAGAATCGTGGCCCCGCCGTATATAACGTCATAGAACAACTCCAGTCCTTCAACACACCGGGGATCCAGGGCAGGCGGGTCGTCGTCTATCCAACCGGCACTGGTGGCATTGATGAGAAAAGGGAAGTTCTCTTCCCCGGGGTTTCCGGTCTCACCATACCCCGCCGACCTGATCCTGCGTCCCGGAAAAAGGTCGGATAGGCGTGCTGCCAGCTCCTGTCCGCGCACTATATTGCGATTAACAATCAATATCCTGTCTGCCCCTTCGTTGAGCATAGCAAAAGCTACGCTCCTGGCGGCCCCCCCTGCACCGAGGATAAGTGCCGACGAACCCGCGATCCTGTCTCTGAAACGCTCCGGCATGCCCATCAGGAATCCTCGAATGTCCGTGTTGTCTCCAAGACTCATTCCAGCATCAGCCCAGAAAACATTACACACCCCCGTCAGGATTGATTCCTCGGCCGGAATATCGACCAGCGTCTGAGCCATCTCCTTGAACGGCACGGTAACATTACCGGAGAAACCCGAGTCGAGCAGAGACGGAAAAACCCTCTGAAAATTCTCAGGGGGAATGTCCAGCGTCGCGTAGTGGGCATCAATAGACAATTTCTCGAAGACGGCATTGAACATCTGAGGAGAAACTGACCGGTCGACGGGATGGCCTACGAGGAGGAAAAGACTCGTCCGTGAAGTGACGCTCGTCAAGTTCCCTCCCCTCCCATGGTGCCCACGGGCTTCTCCCCCGCAGGCCTGATTGAACCCGCTACAAGAAGGACCCCTCCAGCAAAAAGGGCAATGCTGAGGATCTGGTTGTAGCTGAATCTGGCGCCGGAAAGTGAGAATGACGACGATGAATCATAGTAACGCACGAAGTCGATCGTAAACCTCGACACAGAGTATAGTGCCAGGAAGAAACCGAAGAGAAAACCCTCTCCATGCGGTCTCCTGTCCAGCGCCATGAGAATGAGAAAAATGACGAGGCCATAGAAGGAGGCATACAATTGTGTCGGATGCAGGGGTGTACCTGGAAATACCATACCGGCCTCGCTCCATGGAGGGAACACTCTCCCGACCGATGAAAGCGTCTCTCTTCCGAAACAACAGCCATTGAAGTAACACCCCACGCGAGTAACCATTATCCCCACCGCCAGTGAGGGCGCCACAATGTCGGAAACTCGGAGGAATGATAATCCTCTGGCCGTCGTGAAGTAGTAGGCGACCGCGACCGCGAGAAGGACTCCCCCGTACATAGCCAGCCCACCCTGCCACACCTTGAGGATAGAGATAGGATCATGGGCGAAGTCGTCATAATGAATCAGGACATAGTAGGCCCTCGCACCAACGATAGCAGCAAGGATGAGATAGATGGAAAGATCGTAAAGAGTGGAAGGCTGAACCCCTCTCTGCTCTCCCCTCTTTCCAGCCAGCCAGATACCCGTCAGAAACGCGATGGAGAGCAGGACTCCGTATGTCCTTATCTCAAATGGGCCTATCTCCAGCAGGACAGGATACACTCGTACACCTCAAAAGCCTGCGAAGGACACTGTCAGGATAGAAAAGACGAACATGAGAATGATGGCCTGGATAATCCATCCAATCAGGCAGACTCCGAGGGCCCTCACGGTGCTCGAATAGTCGAGGGCCTGCCTGACGGCAACAATCATCGCCGCAAGCATCCATACCGAGGAAACGAAAAAAACAATCGTACTGATCGGAGGGATAATGGCGAAGATCCTTATTATGCCCGGAGAACTCGAAAAACCGATTGTGCGAAGGAGTTCTCCCTGGTTAGAGTCTGTCTGTTTCTCGGGAAGAATCTTCGTGCCAACGAGAAAAGTAATATATGCCCATATGTACCAGCCGATCAGGGCGCCGATCGTTCCAATGACGATCCCGCCGAATCCACCATCTGACCAGTTTCCGATTCCCGCCGCTACGCTGGAAATGACCACTACCGCTGTGGCCTGTTTCATCGACCCTTCATCTGCCTCTACTTCTTCGTACAGGTTCACATCGAGCTTTGCGGCCCGGATCATTCGATCCCGAAGTATCGACATGAGCATCCTCCCTTTTATGGTAGATCGATCGGCGCGCATAAGATTCATGAGAAGTATACAATGATGCATATTTTTTTTCAAGACTCGATTTTCTTCGTGACTGATGTTGATGGAGATCCTGCTCAAAAGGCCACGAAGTCGGGCATCCAGGTTGATCGCCAAGGAGGAATATGGTCCCCCCCCTCGCGTTGCAGCTCTGGATCTCACAGAGAGACCAGACACGCTTGACACAGACACGCGGCACACTTGACTTTCGCTTTTTATTCGCCTATATTGTAACAAATGCTGAAAAACAGGAGGAAACATCCATGTATCTCACAAAGCGACAACAGGAAATCCTGGCATACCTCAAGCGGCATATCACGGCATTCGGGTACGCCCCCAGTTTCGAGGAAATATCCCGCCATTTTCATCTCTCCTCTCTGGCTACGGTTCACAAGCATCTTTCAAACCTGGAGAAAAAGGGCATGATACGGCGGGAGTGGAACAGGAGTAGATCGGTGGAAATAGTGGAGGAAGGGGCGGAAGGTTGTGAGGTCCCACTCCTCGGACGTATTGCTGCGGGACGCCCCATCGAAGCTATCGAGGATGTCGGCGCAATATCAATCCCCTCAGATATGCTCGGCCGGAACAGGACATACATACTGCAGGTGAGTGGAGATTCCATGATAGACGACGGTATAAGAGATGGTGACTACGTTATAGTCGAGGAGAGGCGTGAGGCCAGAAACGGAGAGATGGTGGTCGCCCTCCTCGATGGTGAGGATGTAACGCTCAAAAAGTATTACCGGGAAGGACAAAAAATACGTCTGGAGCCCGCAAACCCCCTGATGCAACCGATAAGAGTGGATGAGGAGAAGGTCACCATCCAGGGCATTGTGATAGGTCTGCTGCGAAAGTATCGGGGAGCGTGAGAGTCGGGGTGATGTGATGAGCAGGGACATACTTCACATAGACCTGGATGCCTTTTTCGCGTCGGTGGAACAGGCGTGCGACCCTCATCTCAAGGGGAGACCCGTTATAGTCGGCGGAGATCCGAACGGTAGAGGAGTTGTTGCCGCCGCATCGTACGAGGCACGAAAATATGGTGTTCACTCCGCCATGCCGATGGGTAGGGCAAAAAGACTCTGTCCGGACGCCACATTTCTGAGAGGCAACTTCCAGAAGTACAGGTCGGCCTCCGCAGAAATCTGCAATATCCTGAGAAACTACTCTCCGCTCGTGGAAGTCGTATCCATAGATGAGGCCTACCTCGACCTGGGCGGACTCCGGAGGCTCTTCGGTTCTCCGGTAGATATTGCAGACAGGATCCGGGGCGATATCAAGGATAAACTGCGCCTCAGCGCATCAATGGGGCTTTCCACCAACAAGCTGGTTTCCAAAGTAGCATCCGACTGCGCGAAACCGGGAGGGCTGGTGCAGGTTATGGCAGGATATGAAAACCGATTCCTTGCCCCCCTCCTCATCGGCAGACTCCCCGGAGTCGGAGAAAAAATGGAAGAACGCCTCAACAATCTCGGTATTTTCAACATTGGAGACCTGGCAGACTTTGACGCGGAGTTGATTAAAAGAGTCCTCGGTACCGGGGGACTCAATCTCTACAAGCGCGCTCACGGAGAAGGCAGCGTCACTTTCAGGGAAGGACGAACACCATCGTCCATAAGCAGGGAGACCACCTTTGACAGAGACACGGCCGATCGGGATCGTGTCGAAGGTACCCTCATTTCCCTTATCGAACGAGCGGCCATGGCCCTGAGGAGAGAAAAATTATCGGCCAGAACGGTGGCGATAAAAATACGCTACTCTGATTTCAAGACTGTTACCGGTTCCAGCACTCTAACTACCCCCACATCGGCCGATCACTATATCATATCCGCGGCCATAAAAACCCTTTCCCGCCTCTGGTCAAGGAGAGCGAATATACGACTGATCGGTATCTGTCTCACCAATCTCTCTCGATCCCCATCTCAGATGGATCTCTTTACCGGACAGGACGAAGGACGGGAGGTCCACCTTTATGACGCAATAGACAGGATACGGGAGCGATTCGGTTCGAAGGCCATCACGAGGGGGCGGGCATTGATGGCAACATTTGAGCGATATGAAGCATGAACTCTCCCTTCGTTCATCTTCACTGCCACAGTAACTACTCTTTTCTCTACGGAGCCATGTCTATAGATGACATCCTGGACCGTACCCGGGCGACAGGCATGTCCTCCATAGCACTCACCGATAACAACGGACTCTATGGGGCGATCCCCTTCTACAAGAAGGCGGTCGCACTGGGGATCAAGCCCCTCCTCGGAGCCCGGATAGACGATCCCGAAGGCGATGATACCGCCATCATCATCGCCAGGAACAACAAGGGGTTCGCGCGTCTGTGCCGACTCGTCACCGATAGACGGCTGGAAAAAGGTTTCCGCCTGAAAGAGGCCCTGGCAGGACTCGGGGCGGATCTCTTCGTCCTGACATCCTCCCCGGATCTCCTCCATATCCTGGCCGGGAGAAGACCCCCTGGAACGACGTATGCGGAGGTCTGCAACATGCTTGATGCCGCCAGCGCCGGAGAACTCTCGCGCCTGCACGGCATCTGCGAACATACTGGCTTGCAGGCGGTCGCCACAAACAACGTCCATTTCCGTGACCGCTCTGATCATGAACTCCAGAAGATCCTTTCCGCCATCCGGGAGAAAAAGGTGGCCGGCGACCTGCGGGACGCGGATGTCGCTCCGGCGGAGGCATGGCTCAAGCCACCTCACGATATGAGACGGCTTTTCAAAAGCTGGCCATCGGCCCTCCGTAACACCTGCCGCATCGCGGCCGAGTGTGACGTAACATTCGACCTGAACAGGATCAGACTCCCCGTCTTCTCGACCTCCAACGGTGAAGTCCCTTTCTCCCGTCTCTGGAAACTCTGCTTCAGGGGCCTCACGAAACGCTACAGGCCCCTGAACCGGGAGGCCATAGACCGGCTGAACTCAGAGTTGAATGTCATAGACGCTCTCGGGTTCGCGCCCTATTTTCTCCTTGTATGGGACATTATAAGGTTCGCCAGGGAAAAGAGGATACCATGGATCGGCCGTGGATCGGCCGCCAACAGCATTGTGTCGTATGTCCTCGGAATTACCGAGATCGACCCTGTCGAGCAGAATCTCTTCTTTGAACGGTTCCTGAATCCTGAACGGAGTTCCCCTCCCGACATAGACATAGACTTCTGCTGGAAAAGGAGAGATCGTGTGCTGGAATATGTCTATGACAAATACGGGGCTGACCGCGTAGCCATGATATCCACACACGTCACCTTCAGGGGGCGGTCGGCCGTGAGAGAGGTCGGAAGGGCCATGGGGCTTCCTCCTGAGGAAATCTCCGCTTTCACCTCAGGAATACCATACTGCCGCAGGCTCGACGTGGAATGGATGCGCGAAAATCATCCGAAGTTCAGGGCACTCCCCTTTGAACGCGAGCCATATCCCGCGATACTAAAACTGGCCGAACGTATCACCGGTTATCCACGCCACCTGTCGGTCCATCCCGGCGGCATAGTGGTGAGTCCATCTCCCCTCCTCGATCTGGTTCCGCTCGAACGCTCCAGAAAAGGCCTCGTAGTGACACAGTATGACATGTTCAGCATCGAGGACCTTGGCCTTGTGAAGATAGACCTGTTGTGCCAGCGTTCTCTTTCGGTACTGGCGGACACGCTGGAAATGCTGGAGCGAAACGGCTCACCGGTCCCGCACCTCGAAAAGAGAGAAGAGATCCAGAATGACAAAGCGACCAGGAGGCTCATCCGGGATGGAAGGACCATGGGATGTTTCTACATCGAATCTCCAGCCATGAGATCGCTGCTCAAAAAACTCAAAGTCGATGATTTCCAGATGTTGACTGCCGCCAGTTCTGTGATTCGGCCCGGGGTTGCCGAAAGTGGTATGATGCGGCAGTTCATAGAATGTCACAACGGCTTGCGGGAGCCGTCGTTTCTTCATCCACTGATGCGCTCACTCCTTGACGAGACTTACGGGGTTATGATCTACCAGGAAGACGTCATCAAGGTAGCACATCAGGTGGCCGGCATGTCCCTGGGCGAAGCCGACCTGCTCCGTCGAGCCATGAGCGGAAAGATGCGTTCGCACGACGCTATGGAGCGCCTTCAAAAACGGTTTACGCAGGGCGCGCTGAATAACGGGCTCTCCGATAAGGCTGCCGATGAGATCTGGCGCCAGATGGAGAGTTTCGCCGGCTATGCGTTCTGCAAGGCCCACAGCGCTTCTTATGCCCTTCTCTCTTTCAAGGTAGCATATCTGAAGGCTCACCACCCCGCGGAATTCCTCGCGGCCGTCATCACCAACAGGGGAGGATTTTACCATCATACCGCCTACATCGAGGAGGCTCGTCGGCTCGGGATCAGGATTCTTCCCCCGGATATCAACCGGAGCGATATAGATTTCACCGCCCGTGGTGGCGAAATCAGGACCGGTCTCATGCAGATCAAGGGGCTCTCCTCCGGAACATTGAGGAGAATCGCAGAGGCACGTAAGGCCGGCGGAGTGTTTTCATCACTCAGAGATTTCTGCGAACGGACCAACGCCGATCTATCCGATACAGAGCAGTTGATCAGGGCTGGTGCCTTTGCCTCCATCGGTATGACGAGACCGGAGCTCCTGTGGCATCTTTATCTTATCTTCAGAGAGAGACGAGCTGGAGGCTCTTCAGATGATAAACCCGTCTTCGAGGAGATACCGGGTATGGAAAAACAAATCATTTCCGTACCAGGCATGGCCGAATATCCACTGGCGAAACGGCTCGCACTGGAGCTGGATACCATCGGATACAATGTAGACCGGCATCCTCTGCAGGCGTTCAAGTATCTTTACAGGACCATAGAGCTTACCAGGGCGGCAGACCTCTGCGCGATGGCAGGAAAAGAAGTCCAGCTCCTGGGGTGGGTTATAGCCTCGAAAAGGGTCGGCACGCGAAACGGGCGGTTCATGGAGTTCCTGTCTCTGGAGGATCTTACTGACACATTCGAGGTGGTTCTCTTTCCCGGGAGCTATCAGAAATACGGCGCCATCCTGCGGGACAGGGGGCCATATCTCATCTCAGGAACGGTCCTTGAAGAAAGCGGATGTTGCACCGTTACGGTCGATAAGATCGCAACGGTTCGGTCAGAAACACGTTCTGCTAATTCTCTTCTTCCTTTTCCCTGGGACTTTCCTCGCCGGGGTGAGCCACCTCGAATGCCTCGCTAAAATCAAACACACCGGCAAAATCCTCCCTCGAATCCTTTTCCGTCTTGGTAAGGATACCGTAGTCGAGGAGATTGAAGATCAGTTCCCCGAAATCCGATGTGGAGCGAATTCCCCAGTGTTCGAGAACCGTCAGTGCGAGAGGTCCGAATTCTTCCAGCGCGAGCTTCCGGCACTCTTCGCTGAGTTCTTTCCCCGTTACGTGACGTGGCTCGGGCAGGGCGTCTATCGTCCTGTTCAGGGCCGAAAGGACAAAAAGATAGGCCTTTTCCGGATAACGCAGATCTTTCGCCGTAATCGCCTCCAGGACCCTGCACAGGGAAGTCTGCTCTTTCATTTCCGCGTCGATCCTCTTTTCTCCGCGCGCATTCGCGCCCGCGCTTCCTTTCCGGGCCCTTTCAGCGCGCATTCCAATACTTCTGAGACATGGTTCACCATCACAAACTCTATTCTGTCGGTCACACCGGCCGGGATATCAATCAGGTCGTTCCTGTTCTCCTCCGGAATAATAATGACCCTGATACCTGCTTCTCTCGCCGCCAGCACTTTCTCTCTGACGCCTCCCACGGGAAGGACCTTCCCCCGCAAAGTAATTTCACCAGTCATCGCCACGTCACGGCGAACCGCCCTTCCACTGAGAAGTGACGCGATTGCGGTAACGATGGCCACGCCGGCGGAGGGTCCATCTTTCGGTGTAGCCCCGGCCGGGATATGGAGGTGAAGATCATAGTTGCTGAAACCTGCCTCGGGAATCCCGTAGTCTCCGGGACTGGACCTCAGGAAACTCAGAGCTGCCTGGGCAGACTCCTTCATCACTTCGCCCAGATGACCGGTCAACTGAAGCGTCTTGCCGGGTCCTTTCATCCGGGTCACCTCTATGAACATGATCTTGCCGCCAACCGATGTCCACGCGAGTGCCGTGGTCACCCCCACCTCATCCTTCCGTTTGGCAATCTCCGAAGTGAATTTCTCGGGGCCGAGATAGCCAACGAGATTATCTACCGTTACCTTTTTCTTCTTACTGTTCCCCGAAACAACGGATACCGCGACTTTCCTCAGTATCTTGCCAAGTTCTCTTTCAAGATTCCTGACGCCTGCTTCCCTGGTATACTGCCGAATAATCTTCCTGATAACACCATCGGTAATCTGGACATCAGACTTCTTAAGACCTGATTCGCTCAGCCTTCTGGGGAGCAGATATTTCCGTGCGATGGAGTATTTGTCTTCCAGCGTGTAACCGGGGATCTCGATGATCTCCATCCTGTCCTGAAGAGGTGCGGGGATTGGGTGAATCAGATTGGCAGTTGTGATGAAGATGACCTTGGATAAATCAAACTGAACCTCGAGATAGTTGTCGGAGAAGGAATGATTCTGTTCCGGATCAAGGGCCTCGAGCAACGCGGATGAAGGGTCTCCACGAAAGTCCGATCCCAGCTTGTCTATTTCATCCAGCATGAAGACAGGGTCCCTCGCCTTGACCTTCATCACGCTCTGAATGATGCGCCCCGGCAACGACCCGACGTATGTTCGCCTGTGCCCCCTTATCTCCGCCTCATCCCGGATACCCCCGAGAGAGATACGGCAGAACCCCCTGCCAAGAGCTTCGGCGATGGAGCGTCCCAGCGACGTCTTGCCGACACCGGGTGGGCCCGCAAAACAGAGCACAGGTCCTTTCACATCGGATTTCAGTTTTCGAACCGCCAGGTATTCAACGATCCTCTCTTTTACTTCATCAAGATCATGGTGGTCACGCTCAAGTATTTCTCTCGCCCTGTCAATATCTATCTCGAGACCGGCCTCAACCTGCCACGGCAGAGACACAAGCCAGTCGAGGTAAGTCCTGGAAACGTGGTACTCTGAAGAGGATACGGACATCCTTCCCAACCGCACCAGTTCTCGCTCAGCAACCTCTCTTGCCTCGGAAGGCATCCCGGACATCGCAATTGAGGCCTCTATTCCCTCTATCTCTTTCGCCCGTTCATCACCCTCACCCAGTTCATCCCGGATTACCTTGAGCTGCTCCCGTAGAAAATACTCCTTCTGGTCCCTGGTCAACTCTCCCTTCGCCTTGTTCCTGATTCGGTCCCCGAGCTCGAGTACCTTCAGTTCTCTCATGAGAATCTTGTTCAGGAAATCGAGTCTTGTGCGTATGTCGAGTGTCTCCAGAATCTGCTGCCTTTCTTCGACGCTGATCTCTACATTTGAGGCAATAAAGTCGGCCAGCTTGCTGCTGTCGGATATCCTGGTCGTCAACTCTTCGAGGTCTTCCGTCAGGTCAGGAGAGAGTTGAACGATCTTCTGGAAAAACTCCGAGGCGCTCCTTTTCAGGGCCTCAATCTCTACTTTTCCCCTCTCCCTGGATACAACAGGCTTTACCCTGGCCTCCCCTCTATCATCGTCCACCCCCATTATCTCCACCCGGGAAACTCCCTGGATCATAAGGCGGACCGAGCCACTCGTCATCTTGAGCATTCGAATGACAGATCCGACGGTGCCGACCCCGTAATAACCGGAACCGTCTTCTCTGACCGTGAGCAGTGCCAGCAGTTTATGCGTGGAGAGGGAATCGTTAATTCTCTTGATAAGGGTTTCCGAGGTTATGGCCAGTGGAATAACCACGTAGGGGAAGACTACAACGTCATTCATGGGCAGGATGGGCAGAGTGGGAGGGATTTCGATTTCCTCAATCGCCCGTTTTTCGTCTTGAATATTTTCGAGCACATGTCCTCCCTGTTCTATGAGAACTATATGCCGTCTATTCGAATTGGGAAGGCACCTGGTATCTGATCGTGCACTTTTCTCAACTCCACCTTCAGAATCCCTTCTCCATAGCAGGCCTTGATCGTTCTCGGGTCGACCGGTGTCCGGAATGCTACGCACCTCTCGAACGGACCCGCGTCAATCTCCATCCTGTGATAATCCACTTCGTCTCTCGGGGCGAGACTGATTCTCTTCCCATATATGGTGATACGATCGTCCTCGAAATCCGCCCGGATGTTCTCCAGCTTGACTCCACCCAGTTCAACCATGAGGTGATACTGATCGGCAGTTTCGTATAGATCAATTTTCGGACGCCAGTTCTGGTGAGTAACGAACGCTACAGGTGCCTTGCCGCTCAGGAATTCGCTGAAGTAGATTTCAAAATCATCTACAAGTTCATCGATCCCATCGTAAACGGTTTTTTCGTTTTCCATAGATTGTACTCCATTTCGACTTTCCCGGGGAGGCCTGTTTGACGCGGTCAACCGACAAGCGGTCGAAACTAGCTTAACACCTTAATCATGAAAAGTCAAGAAAAGAGATATGCAATACCGCTTGACACGCTTATTTCGCCTCTGTCTCTCATCGCTTCCCCGAGCTCACTCACCGTACCCTGCAGAATATCCGTCGGCAGAAGCACCTTCAGTTCGACGTCATCACCGTAAGTCTCTTCCTCGATTACACAGCGGCGCCTTCTTACGACTCTGTTGACGATACCTGTAAGGTCTATGGCAAATCGAAGCACCACACGCCTGGCCTCCACGACCTCGGCCCGCTGCGAATCGTCCAGCGCCTTCCGCGCCGCGTCCCTGAAACTCTGCCTCAGCCTGCCGGTGCCCAGCTTCCTCCCTCCGAAGTAACGAGTAACCACGAGCAGCACATCTATGAGACAGCCGCCCTGCAGTACTTCGAGGATAGGGCGTCCCGCGGTGCCCGATGGTTCTCCGTCGTCGGTGCTGTACTCTGTGATTGTGCCGGCATCCTGAATCCTGTAGGCATACGGTTGATGGCTTGCATCCGGATACTGCCTGCGGATCGAGCTTATCCTCCTCGTCACACCCTCACCACCGCTCACGGACTGCAGCTCTCCAAGAAAAACGGATCTTTCGATCCGTACTTTCGATGAACCACTTCTCTTGACACCGTAGAACCGAGCCACAATCCTCATTCCTCCAGGAGTCGTCGCGCGGGAACTTCTTCACCTCCCTGCAGGTTATCGCGCAATGGAGCCGAAGGTCCGTACAACACATGTCGATGCTGATAACGGGACGCCTGTCCATGGTATGAACCCGGCGTTCTGCCGGCAGGCGGCAACTGCGGGGGCAGGCAATCAGTTTGCATGGCGGAGAAGGGACGCTGAAATGATCAGTCGGCAAAGTTCCTTTCTTCAACCTTCATTATCTTGTCTGTGCGCCTGGCGTGTCTTCCCCCGCTGAACGGAGTCATCATCCATTCGCTGAGAATCTCATGCGCCAGGTCCCGCGCTACCATCCTCTCACCGAGTACAAGGATGTTGGCGTCGTTATGCTCTCGAGATAGACGTGCCGCCTCCACGGTATCGCAGAGCGCCGCACGGACGCCACGGAACTTATTGGCGACGATTGACATTCCGATGCCACTGCCGCAGATCAATATTCCCCTCTCGAATTCCCCTCTCGATACTCTCTCAGCCACAAGTTCACCATAGTCCGGATAGTCTACTGACTCCGGGGCATTTGTGCCCAGATCAAGCACCTCATAACCCATCTCTTTCAGAAAACCCGTTATCGAGGCCTTCAGTTTGACACCCGCGTGGTCGGACGCCACGGGAATAACTTCTTTCATGTCACCTTCCCTGATATCCGCTTGCCGGCTCGGACGAGGGTATATACCCCCGCTTCACCGATCTGATCCTCTCGATGCGCCTCTGCGCCAGTCGATCCGCCGCCATGAACGTTGGAATGCGTTCGTCTCGAGACATCGCGAATATCTCTCGAAGCGTGTGATATATAGCCTCCGTTCGCGCCATGGCCCTCTCCCTCACATACCCTTCCAGTTCGCCATATACGTTTATAAGCCCTCCCGCGTTGACGACGTAGTCGGGAGCATACAGTATGTCGCTCTTCTCCAGTTCGAATCCGTGTCTGTCCTCTGCAAGCTGGTTATTGGCGCAGCCCGCCACAATCTTCACACGCAGGGAGGGGATCGTCCGATCATTCAATACAGCGCCGAGCGCACAGGGAGCAAACACCTCCGCTTCCACACCATAGATCTCCTCCGGTTCGACGGAGATCGCACCGAATTCCTCAATCAGACGTCTCTGCCTTTCCTTGTTGATATCCGTGACTATGAGTTTCGCGCCTTCGTCGTGGAGATTGCCGGCCAGATAATAGCCCACTTGTCCAGTTCCCTGTATAGCTACACGCATCCCATCCAGAGAGTCAACGCCAAACTTCTCCATCACACACGCCTTTATCCCCTGGAATACACCATGGGCGGTAACCGGAGAAGGATCGCCGCTGCCGCCACGGGTCGCGTCGATTCCAGCCACATATTGCGTCTCTGTACTGACAAACTCCAGATCATCCATCCCGATACCCACGTCCTCGGCGGTTATGTATCGTCCTCCCAGGGATTCAATGAATCTCCCGTGCGCGCGGAGAAGTGCCTCTGTCTTGTCCTTTCGGGGATCGCCCATTATGACGGACTTGCCGCCGCCCAGGTTGAGCCCCGCGACCGCGGCCTTGTAAGTCATTGCTCTCGACAAGCGCAGGACATCCGTAACAGCTTCCTCCTGTGACCTGTAATTCCACATTCTCGTTCCGCCAAGCGCGGGTCCCAGCGTTGTGTCGTGAATCGCAATTATCGCCTTCAGGGCCGCGTCTTCGTCGTGACAGAATACGACCTGTTCATGCCCGTAGGTCGATATATCTGCAAATAAATCCATTCACCCTCCACATCATCTGAAGCAGATCAAGCTCACTCTTCTCTCAAGAGAGCCCTTGAAATAACCAGTTTCTGGATCTCGGAAGTTCCTTCGTAGATTTCCGTCACCTTGGCGTCCCGAAAAAACCTTTCGACGGGGTATTCTTTCATTATCCCATAACCTCCGTGTATCTGGACGGCGGCGGATGCGGCCTTGACGGCCACGCGCGACGCGAACAACTTCGCCATCGAGGATTCATGAGAGACACTGCCGCCCCGATCCCTTTTTCTCGCGACACTGTGGTTGAGGGCCCGGGCAGCCTCGAGTTCGGTCGCGATTTCTGCGATAGAAAACGCCACACTTTCAAACTCGGCTATGGGGCGTCCGAACTGCTTTCGATTCCTGGCATATGATATTGACAATTCAAGGCAGGCCCTCGCGATACCCACAGCCTGTGTCGCTATGCCGAGCCTCCCACCATCGAGGCCCGCCATTGACTGGACAAAGCCCTCTCCCTCTCCCCCAAGCCTGTTGAAGACAGGTACTTCACAGTTCTCCAGGAGTATCTCGGACGTGCTCGAGGAGCGAAGACCCATCTTGTGCTCCCTTTTGCCCACCCTCAATCCAGGTGCGTCTCTTCCTACGATGAACGCGCTTATCCCCCTGGCGCCCCTCCCCTTTTCCGTGCGCGCCATGACCAGAAAATAATCGGCGATATCCCCGGTAGTGACAAACATCTTCGTGCCGTTCAGAATATAGATGTCTCCATCCCGCTCGGCAGAACTGGACAATGCGGCCGCGTCACTACCAGCGTGAGGCTCCGTCAGCGCGAAGGCAGCCAGCTTCCGCCCGCTGGCCATCGGCGTAAGCAATTCTCTCTTCTGATCCTCGCTGCCAAATTTGAGAATCATGGAAGTAGGCAGTGAATTCTGAACAGACATCGCAACCGCCGTAGAGGGATCGACCGAGCTTATCTCCTCCAGGGCGATGAGATAGGTAAGTGTGTCAGCCCCGATGCCCCCATAACACTCCGGAACCATCATGCCCAGAAAACCCAGTCTTCCCAGTTTGAGCAGCGATTCTTTCGAGTCGTGTTCCTCATTGTCCCACTTCTCGAGGTTTGGCCGCAGCTCCTTCTCCGCGAAGTCGCGGGCAGTTTTCTGGATCAATAGCTGCTCTTCCGAATATTCGTGAATCATGCCACGATTACCTCAATGGTACAACGGACTCGCTGAGCATATGTTCCTGCGATGCGGCTCAGTACGTGAAAAAACCGGCGCCCGTTTTTCTCCCCAGCCGCCCTGCGGCAACCATCTTCTTCAGGAGAGGACAGGGCCTGTACTTCGGGTCCCCGATGTCCCTGTGAAGGACCTCGAGGATGTCAAGGCATACGTCGAGACCGATAAGATCTGCGAGTGCAAGAGGACCCATCGGGTGTGCCATCCCCAGCTTCATGACGGTATCAATCGCCTCTTCATCCGCCACACCCTCCATGAGACAGAAAACGGCTTCGTTGATCATGGGCATAAGCACCCTGTTGGAGACAAAACCGGGCGCGTCCCGGACCAGTACCGGTGTCTTACCGAGATGGCTGGCAAGTGCCATCGCCTCTTCCACCGTTTGAGGCGACGTCTCCAGACCTTCCACAACCTCCACCAGGCGCATTACCGGGACTGGATTCATGAAATGGAGCCCGATAACCCTGTCCTGTCTCTTCGTGTTCGCCGCTATTTCGGTGATCGATATCGATGACGTGTTCGAGGCGAGCATGCATCCCTCTCCGCACAACCCGTCGAGTTCCTCGAAAAGCGCACATTTGGCGTCGCGGTTTTCAACGATCGCCTCAACGACGACGGAGCAGTCTGACACATTCTTCAATTCCGTAGCGGTATGGATATTCTTGAGCGTTTTCTCCGCATCGCTCTCCGTTATCCGTTCTTTCTTGACCTGCCTGCCGAGGTTCTTTTCGATAGTGGCTACAGCGCGATCCAGCATTGTCTCTTCAAGATCAACAAGCGATACGTTTATTCCGTTCATCGCCATGACGTGCGCGATCCCGAGACCCATAGTCCCTGCGCCTACAACCCCTCCTCGTTTCCATTCCATCTCTCCCTTCCTCCTTTTCCTATGTCATCTCGATACTGAGAGCAACCGCGTTTCCACCTCCGAGACACAATGTAGCCAGCCCACGCTTTCTGCGTGCATCTTTCAACGCGTAAATAAGCGTGGTCAGGATCCTGGCCCCGCTGCCACCGATGGGGTGTCCGAGAGCTACGGCGCCGCCATGGATGTTCACTCTATCCCAGTCCCACCCCAGCTCTCGTCCATCAACCAGTGCCTGGACGGCGAATGCTTCGTTGGCCTCTATGAGATCGTAATGGTCGATCTCCACTTTCTCCTGTTTCATCAGATTTTGAACGGCAAGGACAGGCGCGTAGAACAGCATTTCCGGCTCGGTTCCACCGGTGGAGTATCCCGTGATGCGGGCCAGCGGATCGATCCTGTTCCTCTCCGCCGCGGCCTCCGACATTACTACGAGAGCCGACGCCCCGTCATTCAAACCGGGCGCATTGCCCGCCGTCACCGTGCCATCCTTCTTGAAGGCGGGACGAAGTCCGGACAGGCTTTCCACCGATGTATCCTCACGCGGCGACTCGTCCGTATCGAAGAAGGTCGGGCTGCTCTTCTTTTTCAGGATCTCCACGGGTACTATCTCTTCCTTGAATTTTCCTTCCTTTATTGCCTTAACCGCCTTTGCGTGACTCTCATAGGCGAACTTATCCTGATCCTCTCTGGAAACACCGAATTTCTCCGCAATCAGTTCAGCATGAATCCCCATGTGTACATCAGAGAAGGAACACCAGAGGCCATCCTTGATCATGCCATCGACTATCTTCTGGTTTCCCAGCTTGTAGCCTCGACGCGCACCCTCGAGAAGGAACGGCGCATTGCTCATACTCTCCATTCCTCCAGCCACCGCGCAGCTTATGTCTCCCGCTTTGATCGCCTGGGCAGCCAGCATAACCGCCTTCAGGCCGGACCCACACACCTTGTTGATAGTCACTGCCGGCACCGCCGCGGGTATCTCGCCTTTGAGCGCCGCCTGCCTGGCCGGGGCCTGCCCCACGCCAGCCTGAACGACGTTGCCCATGATGACTTCATCAACCGCCCCTGGATCGATTCCCGCCCTCCTCACCGCCTCCTTGACGACTATGCCGCCCATGTCTGTTGCACTCCTTGATGAAGCCGCTCCCAGGAAACGCCCTATGGCGGTCCTGCACGCACTGACAATAACCGGAACTCTATCTCTGGACACGAGTTGCTCCTTTCTGAGAGGATAATAATCGGGGATTGAGGGGTGGCATGCTACAGAACATGCTCACCTCTCATCTCACTTCCTGTATCTTCCAATTCCCAGGTAGAATCCTACGTTCGCGTCGGCCGTCACTACCGGCCTTATCTGACCCGACGACGAGGTAAAGACAGTGGTCACACCAGGGCCATGACCCGAAAGAACACAATCGCTGTGTACAACAACCCCCACCGACATCGCGTCCGTCAGATAAATCCTCCCGAATGTGTGATCCGCGCCCTCGATGGCCACAAGGTCACCAAGGCGGAGGTCATCGAGACCGCAGGCACCCACCGTCTTCTCATCGAACATCTGTATGTCATAATCGCCACTGTATACGTGCGTGGACCCCAACCCCGAGCCCATTATGGCCGCCGGCACGACGTGAGTCACGGGGACATTCATCTTTCCATCCTCCATCGCCAGAGGAATCGCCTTGAGCAGGTCAGGGTCCAGATTGGTGATGCGTATCCCGGGGTGATCGATAAACCTCAGTCCCAGGCCGAACGCCTTGATGTGAATCTTGTCGCCTATCGCCATCGAGTCCAGGACTTCGTCCGCAAAATCGACCAGGACGTGCTCGATGCCGCCATGCTTTCCCGTCACCCTGCCCGTTTTTCCCCTGGCGTCTCCAGAGATCACGCGGGCCTCGTTGCCGATGCAAGCGAGTATGTTGAGACCGTTATTGGACAAGTCGTCAGACCCCATCTCCTTGTCTCTGCTCTTTATGCTCACGCCTGGTTCAACATGATCCGCGACCCATCCGGCCGCCTTGTCGCCCACCTTGACGTTATACGTGATCCCGCCAACACCAGGCAGGACCATGGGTTCTCCTTCAGACGATATCTTGTAGGGATTCCCCGCGCTCACAGGGTTGGATATCCTGCCGAGTACTGACTGCCTGACAAGATCGCTTTCATTAATATTGAGCAACGTTACACCCTCCTGTCTATTCAGCTGTTACCACGCTTGTCCCACACAGGTCTGGTCTTGTTTCTGAATGCCTCGATACCGATCGACGGTTCATCCGTTTCAAAAGACCTGCTGAAGAGTTCTGATTCGATTGTCAGCCCGTTATCCAGAGGCTGGCTCATGGAATGTCTGACAGCCCGTTTGGCGAGGCTCAGCGCATGAGGCGCGTTTGAGGCTATTTGATCCGCGAATTCTATTCTCCTCTGCTCGAATTCCCTCGATGGAAAGATCCTGCTGACAAGCCCGATGTCCAGAGCGCGCTGCGCGTCGATGATCTCCCCCGACAGTATGAGGTCTGCGGCCACTCCATGACCTACTATTCTCGGCAAGCGCTGCGTCGCTCCAAAGCCAGGCATGATTCCGAGAGTAATCTCCGGCTGACCGATTTTCATACGTTCCGAAGCTATCCTGATATCACAGGCGAGAGCCAGCTCTGCTCCTCCCCCGAAGCAGAATCCATTGATCGCCGCCACGCTTACCGCGTTCATCCCGGAGAGGACGTCGCAGAGTTCATGCCCGCGGCGCGACAGCTTGTGCGCGCTGTCGACCGACAGTCCCTCTATGTCGTCCAGGGAAACTCCTGCCGCGAAGGACCTCCCCTTCCCGGTAATAACAACGACAGATACACCGCCGTCACTCGCGGTCAGGTCTATCGCCTCCCGGAGTTCATCCAGGGTCCTCACCCTGATTCGGTTCATGTCCCTCTCACGATCGAAGGATAGCGTTCGTACCGAACCGCGATCCTCTACCTTTATGTCTTGATAATCTGGCAGGCCCAAAGGATATTCCCTTTACTCCTCTCTACCCATAACGAGACGCGCGATGACCATCCGCTGTATCTCGCTTGTACCCTCACCGATCTCACACACCTTGGCGTCCCGCATAAGCCGCTCCACCGGATACTCCTTCATATAACCATATCCGCCGTGGATCTGTACCGCCTCCGAGGCTGCCCTCGAGGCGAGCTCCGAACAGAACAACTTGGCGCATGCGGCCTCCTTGCCGTGCGGTTTTCCGGCGTCACGCAGCCTGGCGGCGTTATACGTCAACTGTTTTCCAGCTTCAACCCCCATGACCATATCTGCAATCTTGAAACGGATAGCCTGAAAATGTCCTATGGTCTTCCCGAACTGTTTTCGCTCTGCCGCGTAAGACAGTGAGGCATCAAGGGCGGCCTCCGCGATCCCGAGCGAAAGGGCAGCGATACTTATTCTTCCCCCTTCGAGCGCCTTCATGTTCTGCCTGAATCCTTCTCCCGGAACGCCGAGCAGGTTAGAGGCGGGGATTTCGGCATCTTCCATCGTGAATTGCCTTGTGTCAGATCCCCTCCAGCCCATCTTATTCTCCTTCTTTCCCATCTTGAGGCCGACAGTGTCCGTCTCTACCAGAAACGTCGTGATGCCTTCGATTCCCTTACCGTTTCCAATGCGCGCACTTACGACCATGACATCGGCAACGCCCGCGTTAGTGCAGAATATCTTCGAGCCATTGAGAACATAGTTATCGCCCTTCAGGACCGCGCTGCTCTCGGAGGCGCTTACATCCGATCCAGCATTCGGTTCTGTCATAGCGAAGGCGCCTATCATCTCGCCTTTAGCCAGCGGGATCAGGTATTTCTTTTTCTGTTCGTCCGTCCCGAAAAGATTAATCGGGCCGGCCCCGATAGAAGTATGGGCCGCCAGCGTGATAGCTGTTGACGCGCACACGCGGGCGATCTCCTCAACGGCCATCACATATGTCAATTCGTCGAATCCACCGCCTCCCCACTCTTCGGGAAAAGGAATGCCCATCAATCCGAGCTCTCCCATCTTCTTCACGTTTTCCCGGGGGAATTCGCTTCGCTCATCAATTTCCGCGGCTATCGGGGCTACTTCGTTTCTGGCAAACTCCCGAACCATATCGCGGACCATTTTCTGTTCTGCTGTCAGTTCCATAAGTGTCCTTTGTTCAAATGTTCCATGTCTGCATACAACTTGTTGAGTTGTGTCGAGCGAAGTTCATGACACATCAGCCTTATCCCTGATCCTTCCAACAGCCTCATTGATATACCTTATGATGTCGCCGGTATGAGTCCCGGGACCGAACAGTCGGCCAATGCCCATCTCATAAAGTTTTTCGCGGTCCTCTTCCGGTATAATGCCTCCGCCGGTCAAGAGGATGTGTGAGCCGTCCCTCTCGTCCAGCATCTTCCTGACGATCGGAAATATTGTCATGTGCGCGCCCGACAGGATGGATATGGCCACCACATCGACATCCTCCTGAATGGCAGCCTCCACTATCATGGCGGGAGTCTGGTGCAGGCCGCCATAAATGACTTCCATACCACCATCCCTCAGAGCACTGGCAACAACCTTTGCCCCGCGATCGTGTCCGTCAAGCCCAGCCTTTGTAACCAACACCCTGACCTTGTTTTCCATCTCACATCTCCTGTAATCCTGCCGGGCAACCAGTATTCCAGCGTCCGTCCCGGGAGTTCGTCACCAATCCAGGCGGCTCTGAAGGCCCCTGGCGGCGTTGTTTCTCCTTGAAGCGCCTCGTAAGTACTCTTTGCGTCGTCGGAGCCTGTCCAGGAACCTCTGCCGCCCGGGATTATTGTCAATAGACTCCCGGGCAGAACACCACATCACGCCTTAACGTTATTATCGCGCCAGAGAGGAGAGATCGAGACCTTTGAGAATAAGCCCCGCGGCCGCGTATGGCGTTTCCTCATCACGGATCACTTTCCGTATCAACTCATCAAGCCCCCGGAATCCCTCCATTGAGACGTCGACCGCGTCAGCGACCCTCCTGTTGACGATGCTCCGGACATGACCTTCCACTCTCTCACGCCTGCGCGCATCAAGGTCTCCGCTCTCTTCGAGGTGCAGGCGGTGTTCTTCCAGGACCGACTTGAGCCGCTCGATGCCCTTTCCCTCGGACGCCACGGTCTGCACTATCCTCTCTCTCCAGTCTCGACGCTCCTCACGCATATTGAGAACATCCTCGATGTCCGCCACCAGCTCTTCGGAGCCCGCCCGATCTGACTTGTTTACGACGAGGATATCTGCAACCTCGAGCAGGCCGGCCTTTAAGACCTGTATGCTGTCTCCGGACTCCGGTACCAGCATGACGATAGTCGTGTCCGCCTGGGAGGCCACGTCCAGTTCAGATTGCCCCACTCCCACAGTTTCGATGATGATTACGTCGAAACCGAACGCCTCATAGACGTGCAGTATCTCCTCCGTCGTTGTTGTCAGCCCGCCTATGTTGCCCCGCGCGGCAAGGCTTCTAATATAAACGCCATCGTCAAGATTCAGGCTCGACATCCTCACACGATCTCCGAGAAGCGCTCCCCCGGAGAAGGGGCTCGACGGATCGACGGCGAGAATACCGACCTTCAATCCACTCTCGCGGAACAAAAGGGCCAGCTTCTCGGTCGTTGTACTCTTGCCAGCTCCTGGAGGACCTGTTACTCCAATCCTCCAGGCACCATCAGATTCACGATGAAGATCATGGAGCAGTTTCTCGAAACCATTTCTCCTGTTCTCAACGAGCGTGACAGCCCGCGCAAGGGCCATCCTGTTCCCCGATTTGAACTCCTCCACAAGCCTGTCATTATTCCATCGAGATTTCATATTTACTCGCTGATGCCAGCTTCCGCGCCTGAGACCCGTTGGAGAGAATGAGCAGAACACCGAAAAGGGACTACTTGTCCGTCATGTAGTCGACGATCCTGCTGATTTCCCGCTTCAGCACATCAAATACGGACTCATATGCCTCTCTTCCAAGGCCCACGGGATCCGCGATCTCCACACCTGGATCGTCTCTGGCGGGATACTCCGTCACGAGAAACGCCTCAGCTCCACCCGCGAGTTCTCTCACCCTCTCCAGGTGCCTGCGTTCCATCGCCAATATGAGAGATGCAGCTTCGATCATTTCTCTCCCCAGAGGGCGGGAGCGATGTCCCGCGATGTCTATACCCCTTTCGAGGCTCAGTGCATGAGCCATCTCACTCGGCGGCAACCCCTCGGCGGCGTGTGTTCCGGCCGAGGCCACCCTGATGCGATCCTTCCAATCCTCCGGCAGGAGACGCCTCATAATTCCTTCGGCCATGGGGCTTCTGCAGGTATTGCCGGTGCAGACAAAAAGAACGCTCCAATGATCATCTTTTTCGAACGGTATCACCCTGATAGCAGCCAGTCCGGTCGATGAGCCTCATAGCACAAAAGACTAAATTACCACAAAGGGAAAAGGGTGTCAAGACAGGATGGCGGTAAGAATCTTCTCCGGGGGTATTACCCCCTCTCTGACCACCCGGACCTCATCTCCCCTGATCCTCACAATCGTGGAGGGAAGAACACCCCCGACGCCAGCATCTATCGCGAGACCTATCGGAAAAGGTGACGAGGAAAAATACGCTCTAAGATCCGACAGGCAGGTTGCGGGCGGCATCCCGGTAGTATTTGCGCTGGTGGACGTAATCGGCCTCTGATATACGTCGAGCAGCTTGCTTACAAAAGGCGCAGAGCTTATCCTGAGGGATATCATCCCGCCTGCTCCCGCGAGATATACGGGGATGTTGTCCGCCGCCGGCAGGAGCAACGTGACGGGCCCTGGCCAGAACGCCTCCGCCAGTTTCTCCACGAGGCAGGTGTCATAATCCCCAGAGGCGAGAACATCAATCCATCCGGTATCCGGGATCAGGAGGATAAAGGGCCTGTCTCCCTCCATCTTTTTCATCCCGAGGATACTCCTGAACCCCTTCTCGCTCGAGTAATCGGATCCCAGACCATAAACCGTTTCGGTCGGATAAAATATGACTTCGCCGGCCTGCAGTATCTGAACGACCAGCGGTATCACATGATCGAGAGACGATCCGCCTGGTGATTCTATTCTCTCTTCCCTGAGGATGGTCACTTGACTTGTGTCGCCCTCCATTACCGAGAGGACATGCGGAGAAGCGGATGATAGAGCGATGAGATGTCGCGTCGGAAAAGAGGTCCTCCGGAGATGCAGAAAACCGGCGTTGCTATCCTCTGCCTATTATCCTCAAGGCCAGGAGCGCGGCATTCCTCGCGTTGTCTATTCCAACCGTGCCAACCGGGACTCCCGCGGGCATCTGAACAATCGACAACAATGAATCCATACCGTTGAGCGGGCCTCCGGAAAGGGGTACACCTATCACCGGCAGGTTCGTATAAGACGCTATAAAGCCGGGAAGATGACCAGCGAGCCCTGCTCCACCGATGAAGACCCGACAACCCAGCTCCTCCTCCTTGCGGATTATTTCTCTGGTGCCATCCGGGTCTCTGTGTGCCGAGGAGACATAGAGTTCACACTCGACCCCCTTTTCAGTCAGCGTCTCATGAGCTTTCATCATGATTTCCAGGTCGTTCCTGCTGCCAATGAGAATAGCTATTCTATCTTTCATGTCAACAAGCCTCTCGCGCAGTAAGAGTGTCCGCTCATCGCTGCCCTCCACAGACGCACGGTGAACCATTTGCAGTCAGATGGCCGCCCTCGCTTCATATCGGTAGTTTGACGCCACCCCGAACCAGATTGGTCCCTATGACAAGCCTCTGGATCTGATTGGTGCCCTCATATATCTGGGTTATCTTAGCGTCTCTCATGTACTTTTCTATCGGATAGTCCCGCATGTATCCGTAGCCGCCAAAGATCTGGACCGCGTCTACCGTTACTCCCATCGCGAGGTCCGACGCAAACAGCTTGCTCATAGCCGATTGCTTGCTCACAGATTTTGCACCTGAATCTATCATTCGAGCCGTCTGGTACAAAAGAGCCCTCGCGGCCTCTATCCGAGTCGCCATATCGGCAAGCATAAACTGAATGGACTGAAACGCTCCGATAGGCTGGCCGAATTGTTTCCTCTCCTGGGAATAATTGAAAGCGAGTTCAAATGCCCCCTGGGCTATGCCGAGCGCCTGCGCCGCTATGCCAGGTCTCGTCCTGTCAAGCGTCTTCATAGCAATGATAAACCCCATTCCTTCTTTCCCGATAAGATTCTCTGCGGGGACTTGACAATCTTCAAATATAAGCTCCCTCTGGATGGACGCCCTTATTCCTATCTTGTCTTCCGTCTTGCCGAATGAGAACCCGCTGAATCCCTTCTCGACTATGAAGGCGCTTATGCCGCGAGTCCCTTTGCCCGGATGTGTGTTCGCGAAAATCGTATAGACGTCCGCCACCTCGGCGTTTGTGCAGAACACCTTCCTGCCGTTGAGTATGTATTCGTCGCCCGACTTCACGGCGGTAGTCTTCATACCCCCGGCATCACTTCCCGCCTCTGCTTCGGTGAGACCATACCCGCAGTAACAGCCCCCTTCCGCAACAGGGGGAAGATATTTCTTCTTCTGCTCTTCCGACCCGCCGACCAGTATCGGAGTCAGCCCGAGTCCAGTGGCCGCGTATGATACCGCTACCCCCGCTTCTATCCGGCTGAGTTCCTCTGTAACCAGGCTCATGTTGAAAACACCACCTCCCCTGCCTCCGTACTCTTCCGGTATGAACAGGGCGGGAAGTCCCGCGTCATCGATGATTTTCATGATCTCGTGCGGGAAGCCACCTTCCCGGTCCAGTTGCGCTCGCACCGGAAGGACATGTTCCTCCGCTATGCTTCGAGCAAGTTTTTTCAGTTTCTTCTGTTCTTCTGTCAGGAAATATTCCACTCTTCCCCCCGTTCGCTGGATTGAGAAATTTCTTATCGTTCCTCATCTTCCGAAGTAAGTATCTTAAGCGCGTGCAGGGCGGCGACTTTTTCCGCCTCCTTCTTGCTGGTCCCGCTACCACGGGCAATCCACTTCCCCGCCACCTTGACCTCACAGGTGAAGACTTTGTCGTGTTCGGGCCCCGTCGTTTTGACTACTTTGTAGGATGGCTGTGTCTGGAACCTCTCCTGAGAGAGTTGAAGGAGGTTGCTTTTGGTCGAATGGAGCACTTGATCCTCAGAGATGGAATCTTTCGCCTCCAGAAGAAGTCGAGTCACAAATCGTCTGACATCCTCCAGTGAGCCATCTATGTACATCGCGCCGAGAAGCGCCTCAAGGCTGTCCGCTTGAATCGTAGCTTTGCTCTTTCCCTCCATGATGCTTTTTCCACCCGTGAAGAGAAGATATTTGTGAAGATCTATCAAGGTCGAACATCGAGCGAGTGAGGATCCTGAGACGAGAGATGACTTGAGCCTGGTGAGCTCCCCCTCCATGAACTCGGGATGAGTCCTGAAAAGCTCATCCGAGACAATCATTCCCAGGACGGCATCCCCGAGGAATTCCAATCTCTCGTAGGACCCGAGCGTTCCTTTGCCATTATCATGGGCATAGGACCTGTGAGAGAGGGCCTGGTTAAGGATCTGCTTATCCTTGAACACATAATCGATCTGTTCCTCGAGTCTGGCAAGCACGGCTACACGCTCTTCGCTCAGGTCATTATCGGATCGCGCTGATTCCAGAAAGGCAAACAGCTTCCTCCATGCGTTCCTGAACGTGGAAATCTGCTTAGTCTCCATTGGCATGAAACCGCTTCAGCGCGAGACACGCGTTCTGTCCGCCGAACCCGAAGGAGTTAGAGATGGCGCATTCTATATCCGCCTCTCTGGCTTTGTTCGGGACGTAGTCCAGGTCACAGTCGGGATCTGGATACTCATAGTTGATAGTGGGGGCGACCAGCCCGTCTCGAAGTGCCATCAAGGCAAAAACAAACTCTATCCCACCCGCCGCACCTAGCAGATGCCCCGTCATCGACTTCGTCGAGCTGACCATTACACTGCGGGCGTGCTCCCCGAACACTCGTTTTATTGCCACTGTTTCGTATTTGTCATTGAGTTCGGTGGAAGTTCCGTGGGCATTCACGTAGTCCACCTCAGAGGCTTTTGCATCCGCCTCTTTGAGGGCCATGGCCATCGCCCTCGCCATCCCTTCTCCGTTCGGCGCCGGAGCAGTTATGTGGTAGGCATCGGCGGTCATGCCGTAGCCAACGACCTCACCGATTATGTTTGCACCCCGCTCACGCGCATGACCCAGCTCCTCGAGGATGACAATACCAGCCCCCTCTCCAAGGACAAAACCGTTTCTCATCCTGTCAAAGGGCCGGCTCGCTCGCCCGGGCTCGTCATTTCTGGTCGAAAGCGCTCTCATTGAGCAGAATCCACCGACCGCCATTGGCGTTATGGCCGCCTCCGCTCCACCGGCAATAATCACATCGGCGTCACCATATTTTATCCACCTGTAGGCATCGCCGATGGCATGAGCTCCAGACGCACAGGCTGATACCGTCGCGTAACTGGGCCCTCTTGCCCCAAACCTTATGGCCACCTGACCGCTGGCGATGTTCGATATCATCATCGGGACAAAGAACGGGCTGATCCTGCCCGGGCCTCCATCTGTCAAACGGGTGTGCTGAGCTTCTATCGTGCTTATCCCACCAATCCCCGAACCGATGATAACGCCAAACCGCTCGCTGTCAACTCCGTTCTGCTCGAGTCCCGAATCATGCACGGCCTGAGTCGATGCGGCGATACCATACTGGAGGAAGAGATCCATTCTCCGGATCTCCTTCTTTTCCAGATATTGTTCCGCATGAAAATCCTTTATTTCAGCGGCAAACGTCGTGGCAAAATCGGACGCGTCGAACCTTGTAATCGTTCCGATTCCGTCCTGTCCCGCGAGAAGCGCTTTCCAGCTCTCTTCTGTACTGTTGCCGACAGGTGAAATCAAACCTGTTCCGGTGACTACTACCCTTCGTTTCATCCTCTACCCCAATCCAGGATCCATACGGGATCACGAGAGGGCCAGTCTATCCCGCGAGGCATTTCTCCAGATAATCGACTGCCTTGCCCACCGTATCCATCGTCTCAGCGTCCTCATCGGGTATCTCGACATCGAACTCCTCTTCGAAAGCCATAACTAGCTCAACCGTGTCGAGAGAATCCGCTCCGAGATCGTCGACAAAAGAAGACTCGTTGCTGATCTTCTCCGGATCGATTCCGAGACTTTCGATGATCATTTCCTTGACTTTCTTCTCAATTTCTGTTCTGTCCAGAGCCATCCTTTGATCTCCTTTAGTTGATCGGAGCTTTTCGAGCAGGCGGCATCAACTCATTACCATCCCGCCGTCCACATTAATCACCTGACCGGTTACATAGCCCGAAAGATCAGACGCAAGGAAAAGAACGACCTTGCTTACGTCCTCCGGCGCTCCCCCTCTCCGCAGTGGGATGTTCTTCAAAAACATCTCCCTGGCGGCGTCCGACAGTTTGTCTGTCATTGGTGTCTCGATGAAACCGGGCGCGATGGCGTTCACTCTTATTCCTCTGGAGGCGACTTCCTTCGCCGTCGACTTGGTCAGTCCTATGACGCCGGACTTCGCTGCGGAGTAATTGGCCTGTCCCGGGTTCCCGATGATGGCGACAACCGAAGATATGTTGATGATGCGGCCGGAACGCTGCTTGACCATGCCGGGGAGGACCGCCTTCGTGCAGAGGAACATTCCCTTGAGGTTGACCGCGATAACCGCGTCCCAGTCCTTCTCTTTCATCCTTACGACAAAGTTGTCCCGGGTGATACCGGCGTTGTTTACCAGGAGGTCCACCTCGGAATACCGTTCGATCACCCGCTGCATCATTCCGTCAACGCTCTCCCCATCAGAGACGTCGAGTTCCACCGGAAAGGCTCGATCCTCATCTCCCAGGTCCGACGCCACTCTGCCGGCACCCGCTCCATCGATATCGGCTACTACTACTCTGGCACCATACTCGAACAGTTTCCTGCAGACGGCTTCACCTATTCCCTGAGCCCCCCCGGTGACTATCGCCACCTTTGAATCGAGACTGATCAACAAATCACCCCCCTTCAATCCTTCCGTTGTGAAATAAGAAAGTCCTTCATTTCCTCATACCCATCCACATGGGCGCCTGCAAGAGAATCGTCAATTTTTTTCAGCAAACGACACAGGACTTTCCCGGGCCCCACCTCGACAAATCTGTTGACACCCGCCCTGGCAATATACTGAATGGAATCCTGCCACATAACAGGTTTTATCAACTGGTTTTTCAGGCATCTTCGTATTTCTTCGCGATCCTGAGTTCCACTTGCTGAGACATTGGTAACAACCGGACACGCGGCATCACTGATCCTTATCTCATCAAGCTGGTTCTCCAACCCTGACAGCGCTTCCGTCATCAGACTCGAATGAAAGGCACCGCTGACGTCCAGCCGGATGGCCCTCTTCGCCCCGTCGGCCCTTGCAAGCTCCATCGCTTTTTCCACACCCCGCACTTCACCCGAGACCACCGTCTGTTGAGGCGAGTTGAAGTTGGCAGGTTCGACGATCCCTTCAATAGACGCTTCGCCGCAGACTTTTATGACCCCGGATGGTGTCATGCCGAGGATTGCCGCCATTGTACCAGGCCTCTTGAGCCCTACGTCGTACATGAGTTCGCCTCTAAGGCGAACTGTGACGAGCGCGTCACGGTACGACAAGCTGCCATTGCAGACGAGGGCGGAGTATTCGCCAAGACTGTGACCGGCCACTACATCCGGCACCACACCCTCCCCTTCAAGCAGTCGTGCCAGAGCCACGCTGTAAGCGAGTATCGCGGGCTGAGTGTTCTTCGTCTTGACCAGTTCCTCTGCGGGTCCTTCGAAAATAATCTTCGAAAGATGATAGTCAAGAATATCATCCGCCTCTTCGAAGGTCTTTCTGACCAGAGCGTTCTCTTCATAAAAGGCCTTACCCATCCCGACATACTGGGATCCCTGGCCCGGGAAAAGAAACGCGAGTCTACTCATGATCAGCCCTTCACCATCTGATCAGCGCCGACGCCCACGTCACCCCACCACCTGCCGCGGCAAGAAGAATGTTGTCTCCCTTCTTTATCGCTCCCGTTTCCAGCGCCTCTGACATGGCGATAGGGATAGACGCTGCCGACGTATTGCCGTACTGGTCGATGTTGACGTAGATCTTCTCTCTGGGAAGTTTCAATCGCTTGGCCGTCGCGTCAATTATGCGGATATTTGCCTGATGAGGTATAAAGAGATCTACATCAGACGGCTCCAGTCCGGCCAGCTTCAGGACTTCGAATGCGGCATCTTCCATCCCCCTTGTAGCGTACTTGAACAACTCATTCCCCATCATCTTTATATAGTGAAGCTGCTGCTCCACAGTATCACGTGTGGCAGGTTTGCGTGACCCCCCGGCTGGCATCTTGAGTATACGAGTCAACCGCCCGTCACTTTTCAGATACGTTGCCAGGATCCTTCTCCCCTCGGGGGGATTTCCGATGATGGCTGCTCCCGCGCCGTCACCGAAGAGAACACAGGTGCTCCGGTCGGTAAAATCACATATCTTCGTCAACGTCTCGGCACCGATTAAAAGGACTCTCTCATATTGTCCCATGTTTACCAGACCCCGGACCAGGGCCATTCCATAAAGAAAACCGGAGCAGGCGGCACTGACGTCAAAAGCCGCCGCGTTCCCGGCATCCAGAAGTTCCTGCACGGTGCAGGCAGCGGCCGGAAAGGGATAGTCTGGCGTGGCAGTTGCGAGAACGATCATGTCCAGGTCACCGCTGCACATGCCGGCATTCTTGAGTGCCACCCTGCCCGCCTCGGCGGCAAGATCCGACGTGGCGGTCAATTCATTCGCGACTCGTCTCTCCCTGATTCCGGTTCGGCTCGTGATCCATTCGTCCGACGTATCTACGAGCTTTTCCATATCGTGATTCGTCATCACCCGGTCCGGCACAGCCATCCCCAGCGAAATGATACCGGCAGCGTTCTCCACTTCAGCCATTCTCTACATACTCCTTCAGAATATTGCGGATGTTGTCGTTAATATCTCGCTTCACCGACAGTCTTGCCGTGTTGATCGCGTTCCGGATAGCCTTTGGAGATGAACTACCATGGCAGATAACAGACACGCCTCCAACGCCCAGAAGCGGAGCACCACCATATTCTTCATAGTTGAGATCTCTCTTCATCATGTCGAAGGTCGGCTTCATCAGGAGAGCACCGAAACGCCTGAGGGGACTGAGAGCCGTCCCATTCCTGATCATCGACATAACAAGAGAAACGACACTCTCGCTCAGTTTAAGTATAACATTCCCTACGAAGCCATCACACACTACTACATCAGCCCGTCCTTTGATGATGTCACCGCCCTCCACGTTTCCGACGAAGTTCAGGTGGCTGTCTCGCAACAACTTGTGGGCCTTCACCGTCAACTCGTCACCTTTCGTGGGTTCCTCACCGATGCTCAGTAATCCAACCTTCGGGTTCTCCCGGTTCAGGAATTTCCGGGCGTGCACGTCCGCCATTATGGCGAAGTGCAAGAGATGAATCGGCCTGCTGTCCACATTTGCGCCGGCATCAAGAACGATACACGGATCTCTCATCGTAGGGAACACGGTCATGATCGCCGGCCGACTGATGCCTCTGATTCTTCCGAGCGTCAGAAGAGACTGGGTCATGACAGCACCGGTATTTCCTGCGCTGATGAAGGCGTCGGCGTTTCCATCCTTCTGCAGTTGCAGGCCTACGGATATTGATGAACCTTTCTTTTTCTTAAGGGCTTGAGCCGGCGACTCGCTCATCTCAATAACCTGGGGGGCGTGTACGACGGAGAGGCGTGAATCAGAAAAATGCCTGCATCTCAGTTCTTCCTCTATCCGTCCCTTATCACCCACCAGAATTATCTCAAAATCACCGTCGAACCTGTTGATTGCCTCGATGGCACCTTCAACTGGTGTCTCCGGTATCCTGTCACCACCCATCGCATCCAGGACAATTTTCATCCCGTTCACCTCTGGCGGGAAGTCAACTCGCGGTCATGACGCAACAACTGCGAGACTAGGATAACTCCTCCACCTCCACAACCAAACGGCCCTTGTAGTATCCGCAATGCTGGCAGACACTGTGAGATTCCTTCGGCTGCCTGCACTGGGAGCATAGCGACGTGGTAGGCGCTGAAAGACTGTGATGAGTCCTTCTCTTTCTCTTTTTACTCTTTGATGTTCTTCTTCTTGGTACTGCCATTTTCAGTCCATACAGTTACAGGTTTCGCTGTTCAGATCCACCCCGCATCCAGGGCACAACCCCTTGCACTCTTCTTTGCAGAGGGGATGCGCGGGCAGATTCAGAATGAAATGTTCCCTCAGCACATCTTCCATGTCGAGCCACTCCTGGGTCGGCCTGATATGGAGAACGTCGTCATCCACCGATTCGTTATCGTCTTTTCCCTCACGCCTTACCACAACCGTCGTGAAAACGGCCTGGATCTTCTCCGTGAAGATCTCCAGACAGCGCCGGCATGTCAATATGACCGGCACGCTCATCTGACACGCAAGTATAAAGAGGTTCTCTTCCCTCTTCTCGATCGTGCCCTCTAACGTTCCTTCACTTTCCAGGGCTATGTCAAGTTCACTAAAAAAGGGAATATCCCCCGAAAAAGCCATTTCCAGTGGGTTGATCCCCTCACTGAGTCTGAGCAAATCGATCTTGAACATTTTGCGCAATATTATATATTTTCATGGACTTTGTCAAGGATTAGCGCAGCAGCACACAGCGATCAGCCGCCGCGAATCGCCTCCAGGCGGCAGAAAAAAAACGGGATTTCAACACCTGCGGATTCCAATGAGTCGGAGGCATGAATGGCGTTTCTCTCCTTGCTTTCAGCAAAATCCGCACGGATCGTTCCAGCCTCGGCCTCCTGAGGGTCAGTGGCTCCAATGGCTCTCCTCAAGTCGGCTATGGCGTTATCCTTCTCGAGCAGGAGAGCCACTATTTCGCCGCTCGACATGAAATCAACGAGCGGATCAAAAAACGATTTTCCCCTGTGCACTTCATAGAAGATTTTCGCTTCCTCTCTCGACAATCGTTCTCTTCTCGAACAAACAACTCTGAATCCGTTCGATTCGAGCCGATCGATAATCTCCTTGTCATGATTCCTGCCGACAGCGTCCGGCTTGATCACAGCCAACGTACATTCAAGCATCTAAAGACCCCCTTCAAGTGCACTCCAGCACATTCAATCCCTGGATAGCGGCTCGGGCGACTCATCCGCAGGAAGAAGAGGCTGTAAGTAATTTCCTCTCCTGCAGCAGAGTGTCACACAAACCAGCCACGAAGCACCTTGCTGATGATGTCCTGCAGCGAGATGATCCCCACCAGCTTTCCCTCCGTGACCACCGGGATTCTCCTGACTTTCTTGTTGACCATCAATGTGGCGACCTCGGTGATCGGTGTGTCTTCAGAAACACACATGACACTCCTCGCCATAAAGTCCTTGACCTTGCATCGTTCTCCTATATCACCACGGGTGGACGATTCAATCTCTCTCTGGTCTGATTCACCCATGGTCGCCATCAACTCCGGAATAAAAACGCCAACGAGATCAGATTCCGTAATTACTCCGAGTACTTTCCCATTCGAATCGGTCACGACAAGGCCACCCATCCCTTCGAAAACCATTAATTCTACAACATCATTCAGCGTCGCCTCGCTGTCTACCGAGATGGGCTTCCTGCGCATCACGTCCTTCACTTCAATCCTCGGATTCACTATTACCGACGATGACTCCAGGGCGGCGATGAAATCGTTAGCGTTTCTCGACAGTTTGATACGTTTCAGGAGTTCATGATCTCCCGCCATCGAACGGAGGGCGGCGGCGACCTGCAGGTAGAACTTCGGCGCCATTCCGGGTGTTGATAGGAGGAACATAAGGACACCAGTTTTCCCCCCCATCAATGTTGCCGCAAGGCGTGAATCGCCAATTTCAGGAATAGTCAGATGAAACATCGAGACGTTGCTGCCAAGACTCAATCCTCCTCTCTGAATCTGAGGATTCAGCTTTTCAAGAAGTCTTTCTCTGTCCACTGTATCCCCTGAAATCAGGAGGTCCAACAACTCCACGGCGGATTTCCCTGTGGGGGAAACCTCCTGAGAAATTGTTATCAGTCCCTCTTCAAGCAATGAAACCAGCTTCATTATCTATCACCCTCGCTCTCATCAGGCAACCGGTTTGTTCGGGTGTGGATCCACCGCGGGTCATCCAATATCCTCCCGGACCCGGATAGCAAATACAGCACTCCCTACAATTGAGCCGCCAGAAGGCCCGCTATTTCATCGGGTTTTTCAGCAACACGAACACCCGCCTGTTCGAATGCTTCCACTTTCTCCTGTGCCGTTCCGCTGGAACCCTGGATAATCGCGCCCGCATGCCCCATCCGCTTGCCCGGAGGGGCGGTCCGTCCCGTTATAAAACCCACGACCGGTTTTTTCATCTTCCTTTCGACAAACGACGCCGCTTTTTGTTCGTCATTGCCGCCAATCTCACCGATCAGTACAACCGCGGCTGTCTCGGCATCCTCCTCAAACAGCTCGAGACAATCGATAAAATTAGTCCCGATTATCGAATCTCCGCCAATCCCGACACATGTCGATTGGCCGAGGCCCGCGGAGGTAAGCTGAAAAACGATCTCATAAGTGAGGGTCCCACTGCGTGAGATAACTCCAACCGCACCCTTCTTGAATATGTGACCGGGCAGTATCCCAACCTTCGATTTGCCCGGACTGATTACACCCGGGCAGTTGGGGCCTATCAGCGTCGCTCCCTGCTGCTTGACATAATGGTAGACTCTCGTCATCTCCAGCGCCGGGATTCCCTCGGTTATACACACGATATGCTCTATTCCGGCGGATGCCGCCTCACATACCGCGTCCGCCGCGAACGGAGGTGGTACGTAAACGATCGATGTGTTGGCGGAGGTCTCATCAACCGCCTGCTGCACCGTGTCAAAAACGGGGACCCCTTCAAACTGCTCCCCTCCCTTGCCGGGTGTGACGCCGGCCACCACCCTGGTACCATAGTCTATCATCTGGCGCGTGTGAAAGGAACCATCCCTTCCTGTTATCCCCTGCACGAGAAGCCTTGTATTCTCATCAACAAAAATGCTCACTGATACCTCCAATTCATAATTCAACATCCCGGATGCGGCGGTGCGGGGAGGTCTGCGCTGTCCGCGAGATCTCCCGCGCCGCTGCCGCTCAGTCCCCTGAAACTGCCTCAACCGCACCTCTAACCGCGTCATCCATTGAATTAGTCGCGGACAGGCCAAGGCCTTTCAGGATCTCTATTCCTTCTTTTTCGTTGGTTCCGGTAAGACGTATGACGATCGGAGCCTTGATCTCCTTCGCGGCCAGAAACTCCTTGACCCCAACGGCCACATCATCGCATCTCGTAATACCTCCGAATATGTTCAACAGTATCGATTTAACTCCTGTATCCGAGCATATTATCTTAAGCGCGGTCGTGACTTTCTCCGGGCTCGAACTCCCCCCTATGTCGAGAAAATTGGCAGGCGCACCTCCATGATACTTGATCAGGTCCATGGTCGCCATGGCAAGGCCGGCCCCGTTGACTACGCACCCCACGTTTCCATCGAGCTTCACATAGCTCAGATCTCTCTCCCTCGCCATCTTCTCTGTCACGGACAGGTCTTCCTTCTCCCTTAGCGCGCGAAGTTCCTCATGTCTGTACAGAGCGTTATCGTCTATAGTGATCTTGGCGTCGATCGCCCAGACCTCGCCCGATTCGTTCACTATCAGAGGATTGATCTCTACGAGAGAGGTGTCTTCACCCTGCATGAGACGGTACATGCCTGCAGCGACCCTTGCTATCTGCCTTGAGACGCCGGCATCGGTGTTGAGGTGGTACGCTATGGATCGGGCCTGGAACGGGAGAATACCATATCTGGGATCAATCGGCCATTTGGTGATCTTTTCAGGGGAGGTTGCAGCTACCTCTTCGATGTCCACTCCTCCCTCCCGGCTCACAATGAACATCGGTCCTTTCGACTCTCTCTCGACGAGGAGGCTGATGTAGAATTCCTCGGAGATATCAACCGCGTCGGCAACAAACAGCTCGTTGACCCTGTAGCCCTTGATTTCCATCCCCAGGATCTTCCTGGCGGCTTCTTCCGCTTCTTCCGCGTTGGAGGCCAGCTTCACACCACCCGCTTTTCCTCTTCCTCCTGTGTGGACCTGGGCCTTTACGACCACTCTGCCCTTCATTCTGCGCGCCGCATCCCCGACTTCCTGTACTGTTGTCGCAACCTCCCCATCCGGCACGGGGACGCCATACTCAGACAGGAGTTTTCTTGCCTGGTACTCATAGAGTTTCATCGCTCCTCCAACATTTTTGCACAAGTAATTGTCCCGACATGCGGAACTCAGTAACGATCAATCCAGTACGATTTGTGTCCCGGCTTTCCCCTCAACGGCCTCAAATGCCTCACCTATGCCGGCTATAGCCACGCGCTCGCCCCCCATGCTGAGAAATTCCAGGGCGGCCTCGATCTTAGGCCCCATATTGCTCTCCGGGAAATGCCCTTCGGCGAAGTATTCGGCCATCTGTGATCTCCCCACCCGGTCGAGATTTCTCTGTTTCGCTGTCCCGTAATCGAGCGCGACCTTTTCGACGTCGGTCAGGATAAGGAGCAACTGCGCCCCGATCTCGAGGGCCAGAACAGCAGAAGTACGATCCTTATCCACTACCGCGTCAACACCCTCGTACATTCCATCTTCCTGCTGGTAGACCGGGATTCCCCCTCCTCCGGCTGTAACGACAATAACCTCGTCTTCCACCAGCCGCTTTATGATTCCGGCGGAGATAATCCGTTCGGGTAGAGGTGAGGGAACAACTCTGCGCCAGCCATTCTCGCCATCCTCCTCCATTTTCCAGTTGCGCTCATTTCGGAGGTTGATGGCGTCCTCGAGCGAGTAGTGACCACCCACGAACTTGCTTGGATTCCTGACGGAGGGATCATCCCTTTCAACGAGTACCTGCGTCACTACCGTGGCGACGTCTCTCTCCAGGCCTTCGCAATGAAGTCTGTTCTGCAGAGACTGCTCTATCATATATCCCATGCCACCCGCAACATCAGCAACACATACACCCAGCGGCAATTCCGGCGCCTTACCACGCGCCATTTCGACTCTCAGCATGGCGTTCCCAACCTGTGGGCCATTACCATGAGTAATGACGGGGCGATAACCTGCACGAACGAGTTCCACAACACCGGAGAGGCTCTCTCGAGTGTGTCGGAACTGGTTCGGGATTGTGTCTATTTCTCCTCCCGGTGAAATCGCGTTGCCGCCGAGTGCGATAACCGCTACATTTTCTCTGGACATGGATCCGTTCTTCCCAGTGCGATCGACATGCTGGAGAGATCAGAAAGACCCGGAAAGAGCCTCCGTCAGGAAATCTTCCAGGTTCGGACGCCCTATCTCCTGCAGGTCGTAGCTGATTCGTACGTGAGGATGACGGATATCTATGATCTTGGACAGATCCACCGGCGTTGCGATAATAACGAGGTCGCAATCCGTGTTGTTGATAGTCTCTGCCAGATCGGCTACCTGGTCTGCACCGTATCCCATGGCGGGAATAAGGGGGCCAATGTCTGGATACTTCTCGAAGGTCTCCTTCAATGTGCCCGCAAGAAACGGCCTGGGATCCACGAGTTCGGATGCCCCGTATCTCTGGGCCGCTATGACGCCCGCACCGTATCCCATCTCGCCGTGGGTCAGGGTCGGGCCATCCTCCACGACAAGGGCTCTCTTGCCATTCACTATCCCGGGGTCGATTATCGTGATCGGAGAGGAAGCTTCTATTATGCGCGCCGTCGGATTGGTCTCCCTGACATTCTCCGCGACCATGACGACGTCTTCATAATCGGCCGTGTCGACCTTGTTGATAATCACCACATCTGCCATACGGAGGTTGGCCTCGCCCGGATAATACATCAACTCATGGCCCGGCCTGTGCGGATCGGCAACCGTAATGTGGACGTCCGGTTTGTAGAAAGGCAGATCATTGTTGCCCCCGTCCCACAGTATACAATCGGCCTCCTTCTCGGCGGCGTTCAATATCTGCTGATAATCCACCCCCGCGAAGACAACCGTGCCATTTTCGATATGGGGTTCGTACTCTTCTCTCTCCTCGATGGTGCATTTCTCTTTGTCCATGTCCTCGACGGAACCGAACCGCTGCACTGCCTGCCGAGCCAGGTCCCCGTATGGCATAGGATGCCTGACAACTACGACGCTTTTCCCCATCTTCCTCAGGATATCCGCGACCCTCCTGGTTGTCTGACTCTTGCCGCACCCGGTCCGCACCGCACAGACGCTCACGACAGGCTTTGAGGAGGAGAGCATCGTTGCCTCTCCGCCGAGGAGCATGAAATTCGCCCCCGCAACTACAATTCTGCTGGCGCAATGCATGATGTACTCGTGCGAGACATCGCTGTAGGAGAAGACCACGAGCTCGACATTCCTGCTCTTTATAAGATCCGTCAATTCATGTTCAGCCAGGATCGGGACCCCGTCCGGATAGTGTTCACCCGCGAGAGACGCGGGATATTGTCTGCCCTCTATGTTCGGTATCTGTGTCGCCGTAAAGGCCAGGACTTCGTACCTTGGATTCTCACGGAAAAAGGAATTGAAGTTGTGAAAATCCCTTCCGGCGGCTCCCATGATGACCGTCTTGATCCTCTCCTGATTCATATCAAACCTCTTCCTTCCAATTAAAAGAACAATCCCAGACACCGTCCGACTGGTGCCAGCAATTCTTGTCCGGTCTCTACCGATCCCGAGTCCGCCAATGAGGGCACTACATGTTCCCGGCTTCGACCTCGCCAATGTCTCTGAGGGCCTGCACTACTTCTCTCTTGATTTCCCTCAATGCAGCTTCATCCGTTGCTTCAAATCTCAATACGAGCACGGGCTGAGTATTCGAAGCCCTTATCAGTCCCCACCCGTCGCGGAAGATGACCCTGGCGCCATCGACCTCTATCAGTTCGTGGCCTTTGCGAAAATGCTCCTTTATCCGCTCCACGACCTCAAACTTCCGGTCGTCCGGGCAATCAATACGGATCTCCGGTGTCGAAAAATAACGGGGGACATCGGACAGCAGTTTCGAGAGAGGCACGTCTGTTCTTGAACATATACCGATCAGGCGAACAGCCGCGTAGACGGCATCATCATATCCGAAGTATTTGTCTGCAAAGAAGATATGGCCGCTCATCTCCCCCGCTATGGCCGCTCCTTCCTCCTTCATCTTCTTCTTGATGAGAGAGTGCCCCGTACAGCCCATTACAGGTTTGCCACCAAGCCTTTCTATCTCTTCGCTCAAGGCCTGAGAACATTTCACCTCGAAGACGATGCTGCACGGTTTATCCGCAAGCACTTCCCGGGAAAAAAGGATGAGGAGATGGTCTCCCCAAATGACATTACCCCGCTCATCCACCGCACCGATTCGATCGGCGTCACCATCGAAAGCTACTCCGAGATCGGCTTCTTCCTCTTTGACCGTGCGTATGAGCGCCTCGAGATTCTCAATGATCGTGGGATCCGGATGATGGTTCGGAAAACTGCCGTCAGGCTCGGAATAGAGCTCAACCACATCACAACCGGCGCTTCGGAAAACCTCCGGGGCGACAAGCCCTCCGGTCCCGTTGCCGGAGTCAACAACAATCTTCATTTTTCTCGCCACATTCATCGCCCCTGCGAGGTAATCCTTGTAAGGGCCAAGGAGGTCGAGTTCCTCATATCCACCCGATCCGCTCTCGAAGCTGTCCTCTCTGAGAATGGATCCTATCGTCCTTATCTCTTCTCCGTAAAGAGTCGCTTCACCAACCGCGACTTTGAAGCCGTTATATTCAGGGGGATTGTGGCTACCGGTAATCATCACCCCACCGTCCACGGAGAGCGTGTGAAGCCCGAAATAGAGGCATGGCGTGGTGATCAGGCCGGCGTCGAGGATAGACACTCCTGCCGCCCTGGCCCCCTTCGAAAAAGCATCGGCAAGCTCGGTAGAACTCAGACGGCAATCACGTCCCATCAGCATCACCTCACCGCCGGATCGCTTCAGGTGTGTCCCGCAGGCACGCCCAAGGCCTTCAACCACCGGTATTGTCAAATCCTTACCGACCTCTCCTCGAATGTCATACTCTCTTATGATGAAAGGGTTATAATCCACTCACTGCTCCTGAAGACAAGGTGTCACTCTAATGAAGAAAAATCGCCATAGCTGGTCCACTGTGGCGATCTTCTCCACAAACTTAAGACTCTCATAACTTCAATCGGCCCTCTGCCCTGGCGTCATGTGGCATGGTAGCAGAGAGAAGACCTACAGACCCATTTTATCTATTGTGGACCTGACATGTTCAGCGGAGGTATGAAGGGCGTTCATCTCCCCCTCCGTCAGATCTATTTCAATGATCTTCTCAATGCCATTCCTCCCGAGCTTGACCGGCACGCCTACGAAAACATCTTTCAGGCCGAACTCACCCTGGAGGTAAGCTGAACAAGGAAGGATCATCCCCTTGTCGCGAGAGATACTCTTTACCATCTGGCAGGCCGCCGCCGCGGGGGCGTAGTAAGCGCTTCCGGTCTTCAGGAATCCTACGATCTCCGCACCACCGCCGCGTGTCCTCTTCACCAGCTCCTCTATCTCAGTGTCGCTCAGGAAATACGAGAGAGGTATTCCCGCAATAGTCGAATAACGGGGAAGAGGGACCATGGAGTCACCGTGCCCTCCGAGGACCATCGCCTGGATATCCTCAACCGACACACCAACTTTCATCGCGATGAAGGATCGGAACCTGGCTGTATCAAGGATACCGGCCATTCCAATGACACGATTAGCCGGGAATCCCGTTACTCTCCTGACAAGATACGCCATCACATCGAGAGGATTCGAGACCATGATGAGTATAGCGTCTGGTGAAGTCTTCCTGATCTCCTCTCCCACTGACGTGATGATGTTCTTGTTCTTCATGAGAAGATCATCGCGGCTCATCCCGGGTTTTCTCGCAAGCCCCGCCGTGATAACCACGATATCCGAACCGGCCGTGTCCTCATATGAATTCGTTCCCGTAACCGTGGTATCGAACCCCCCCACGGGCGACGATTCCCACATATCGAGTCCCTTGCCCTGCGGTATACCCTCGAGAATGTCGAGCAGGCATACTTCGGAGAAGACATCCATCTCCGCCAGCTTGTCAGCCGTCGTCGCTCCCACATTTCCCGCGCCAATAACCGTGACCTTCATGATTATTCACCTCGCCTGTTAGAATAATTAAATGCTCTCCGACACCGGGAGTGCGATAAATGAAAAAAGAAATGAGATAGGGGATAAATCGTCTTAACTGGGGTAGACGCTGACTCTCTTTTTTCTCCGTCCAACTCTCTCAAAAGAGACTGTTCCATCGGTCACTGCATAAATAGTATAATCAGAGCCCATTTTGACATTAAGGCCCGGATGGATTTTCGTGCCGTGCTGCCGAATCAGAATGTTGCCGGCGGTAACCTTCTGGCCTCCGAATTTCTTTACTCCCAGCCTTTGTCCGGCACTGTCTCTCCCGTTCCTGGAGCTCCCCATTCCCTTCTTATGAGCCATATCTCTATTTCCTCACTCTGACCTTGAGCCGTCAATCCTGCCCATTTGACGCTTCCGCCTGCTTCTCGCCAGCTGCTTCAGGTTGTTTTTCAACAGCGGGAGCGGGTTTTGCCGCACTTGCTCCGGCAGGGACAACTATGGATTTAACAATCACCTCGGTATAGCCCTGTCGATGTCCCTTCTTGAGATGGTAGTCCTTCCTTCTATTGTACTTGAATATCACACGTTTGTCTTCTCGCCCGTGACGCACGACCTCAACCCTTACCTGCGCTCCCCGCACAATCGGGCTGCCAGAATACTTCTTCTCGCCATCCGATAACAGCAGGATTTCAGATAGAGTCTCCTCTTCCCCGACCTTCAGAGGAAGAGTCGGCACCTTGATTCTCATCCCCTCGGTCACCTTGAACTGTTTTCCACCTGATCTGACGACAGCAAACATGATTCTTCACTACCTATCCATAAACGGTCTGGAAACACCCGGTTGCGTTCAATTCCACGAATCCAGCAATATATACATCTACCCCTGAATTGTCAAGCTATAAATTTCTCCGAGATGTCTTTCCTGGAGGGAAGACTGAATATCTTGAAATCATCGACCTTCGCGAGCGGGTCATCCCTTATGGTTATGTCCAGCTTGAACCTCTTCTCGAGTTGATTGAGGCAGTCCTTCTCCTCCTCAAGGATGAAAAGCGCCATTGAAGGGTGCATCGAGATCAGCAGAGAGTTCTCCTGCCCCATTGCTCCGATTCGCTGAATCGCTCTTTCCACTCGCCTTGACATCGTTGCCTTTGACAGAATCCTGCCATCTCCCATACAAGTCGGGCATGGCTGAGAGAGATAATGGGTAAGCCCTGGTCGGGAGCGCTGCCTGGTCATCTCGATCAACCCGAGCCCGCTCACCTCAAATGCTTTCGTCCTTACCCTGTCTCTGCGCAGGTGCCGCCTCAACCTCTGGACAACCCGTTTCCGGTTCTCTTCCGACTCCATGTCGATAAAGTCGCAGACTATGATCCCACCCATATTCCTCAGGCGAAGCTGCCTCGATATTTCCTTTGCGGCATCAAGATTGGTTTTCAGGATGGTCTCTTCGGGATCCTTCTCGCCCGTATACTTGCCGGTATTGACATCGATCGAGATCAGGGCCTCAGTCTGCTCAATGATTATATAACCACCCGATTCGAGCCAGACCTTTCGATTAAAGGTCCTCACGACCTCATCTTCGATCCCGAAGGCATCGAAGATCGGGATCACGTCATCATAGACTCTGACCCTGTTGACAAGCTCCGGTGAAACCGTCTTGAGATAATTCTTTATTTCCTTGCTTTCTTCTTTTGAATCAATGATCATGGAGTGGAATTCGCGGGAAAAAACATCCCTGATGAGGCCGGAAGTGAGTGTGGCCTCCTGATGTAATATCGCTGGAGCCCGGCAACTGCCGGCCTTCTTATGGATCTTCTTCCAGGTCGACGTGAGGGAGTTGACCTCTCTCTGGAAACTCTTTTGTGAGACCTCCTCACCTACGGTCCTGACAATGATGCCGCCCCCCTTCGGCTTGATCCTGGCTATCAGAGCCTTGAGACGTTTCCTCTCCTCGACATCATCTATCTTGCGCGACACACCAATGTGGGATACGAATGGCATGTAGACCAGGAATCTTCCGGGGAGAGATATCTGCGTCGTCAGCCTCGGCCCCTTGGTACCTATCGGTTCCTTGGTTATCTGGACAAGGATTTCCTGACCTTTTTTCAGCTGACTTTCGATTGTCGGATGTTTCTGGCCGCGCCCCCTGCCCCGTCTGTTCTGATAGCCGACATCAAAGTCATCAGACAGATCGGCAACCATGTCAGAAGCGTGCAGAAAACCGCTTTTCTGGGTTCCGATATCTACAAAAGCTGCCTGCATTCCCGGAAGAACCGCCGACACAATCCCTTTGTAGATATCTCCCAGGTGCCTTTCTTCTGCTTCCCGCTCAACATAGAGTTCTACTAATTCCTCATCCTCAAGGATGGCTAAGCGCGTCTCCTTCGAGGTTTTGTTGATTAAGATTTCCCTCTTCATATATCAAACCTTTTCTTTTAATCATGCACGAAAACTGATAAATATTCTTCACGATAATATGCACTCCGAGCCTATTGCTATCGTATCCCGTTTCTGTTAACAATAAGCTGTCTCGATGAAATATCAAGTTCTTCGAGTGGTTCCGGAGGCCTCTCTCCGACTCACTTGGACAGGACCATCTTCCTTGAAGATGACCAGTCCCCGGCAGTCAGCCGATAGATGTAGACTCCGCTCGGTAACGCTCTCTTTGAATCGTCCCTGCCGTCCCATGAATAGCTGTAACGGCCGCCGTCGATCTCGCCTTCAAACAAGGTCCGCACGCGCCTCCCTCTCAAATCATAAACGTTGAGGCTGGCGGAGGACTCCTTCCGGGTGCCTCTCTCCGCAACTTCCGGAATCTCGAAGGAAATGGTGGTCCGGGGGTTGAACGGATTGGGATAGTTCTGTTTGAGATCAAACGACCTGGGAAGTGAGATGTCCGCTCCGCCATCACCGACGCCAGCCGGGTTCTCAACGGTCAGTTGAAAGACCTCGTTGCTCAACCCGTAAAAACCCTGGTCGTTATATGAATGCACCTTCCAGTAATGAGTCCCTGTGGTAAGGGTGTCAGACAGCGTATAACTCGTGGACTGGATATCCTCGACCACTACAGGGTCGGTGAACAGCGTATCAGAGTCAACCATCAATTTGTACTTGACCGGACGGCCCTGTGGATCGGTCGATTCCGTCCAGCTGAAACCGACCTCAAATCCGGGCACTGTATCTCCATCCGAAGGTGTAGTCAGTGAGAAAGCCGCCGGAGTCAGATCGACTCCGGTCTCGTAAATAGCGCTCCAGACATCTATGAGCCCCGATCCGTACGAATTGTCGGGGTTCGAAGGCCTCGATGCCGTGGCCATCAACGCCTCCCTGATCTGCATAGGCCCCCACTGGGGATGGGCCTCCAGGACCAGCGCCGCGGAGCCGCCCACCAGGGGCGTCGAAAGCGAGGTTCCACCCATATATCCATAGCCGCCGCCCGAAGAGGCAGCATAGGTATCCACACCCCTCGCGACCACCTCCGGCTTTATCCTCGAGTCGTACGTGGGGCCTCTGGAGCTGAAGCCCGCGATATCATCAGAAGGATCGACCGCTCCACACGCGATCATACTGTCAGCATCGGCCGGTGTCCACAGACTTCCGGATGACGGGCCCCAGTTGCCCATGGCGTTGCAGACCAGTATTCCTCGCCTTGCGGCATTGTCGATCGCTACGGAGATCACGGCCGTATTCCCGTCAAGATCGCTGTAGCTGTAATCTGGCCCTCCTGATCCCTGCGGATCGAAGTCGAGATATGCGAGAGAGGCGCTCGCGATGTCCACACCCAGCGTGTCCGCCCACTCCAGCGCCGCAACATAGTTGTCCTCCTCCACGGGAGTCTCCGAGCTGATATCCTCGGTCTTCGCAAGCAGGAACGACGCGCCGTAGGCCGGACCTATCAGGTTGCCCGGAGAAAAACCGCCCAGAGCAGACCAGGTGGCAGTTCCGTGGTCGTGTTGTCCCGGGTCATCTCCCGGCTCGTTGTCCGTTTCACCGTCCCCGGAGATGAAATCCCATTCGGCGATTACATCCTGTCCCGCGAGGGCCTCATGATCCTTGTAAAAACCTGTATCTATCATGAGGACTGTTACGCCCGCCCCTGAGAATCCAGAATCATGTACCGCCGGGACGTTTATCTGCTGGAGTTGCCCGAACGAAGCCCCATAATCGAGTCCGCCCGCATTTTTCCCCGGAGTTCCGGCCTCCGCGGAACCCATGGACTCTTTCGGCGTGATCGGCTCGACTCTGCCGAGTCGGGCGACCCTCTGAATCCTCTTCACGAATGGCAGCGTCGCGGTGTCGAGAATCATCTCCGGCGTGGCCATCACGCTGACCGCGTTCAGCCAGCGGGAACGATGCCTGAGTGAGCAACCCTTCATCAGGACGCCTTTCACATACTCCTCGTAAACGGGCAGATCCCCCTGCAGGGCTACACCTCTGCCGAGAGTCTTCGACCTGCGCAACCGGACCTTACTCGTAAACGTCTCCTCCCTCTCTTTCAGCGCGCGATCCAACTCCTCCCGGCTCTTGAAGCCTCTGTCATTAAAGAAGACCCAGACCGCTACCGGCTCGTGGGAAGGAGTTTGAATCAAATCTCCGCTCAGGCCTCCGGCAATTACATTCTGCGGATCATTTCCCCCACCCGAGTCCGTGCTTAGTCCGAAGAAATCGGTCTCCGCGCTCAACACGAGACCGACCGTCAACAGGGCACAAAACACCGTACGAAAAAAATCTCTCTTACCGATCACATCGTCCTCCGGCCTTCAAAGATGGTCACCTGCAATGAAGCCTCGAGAAACACGTCAACCGGCCCATGCGCCGCCGGTTAGACTGCTTCCGAGACAATATGTGCGAAGCGGGGCTTGATCCACACCGAAACCGTGGCTGCGCGGCAGTGCGGAGATGGCAACAATGGAGCGGGCGACCGGA
>CAZOAR010000007.1:0-73301 GCA_964577985.1 uncultured Gemmatimonadota bacterium
CCTCCTTTATCCGGCAGATGAACGTCCGCCGGGTTGATCACCTGCCGATAGTTGCCCAGTTCTGCAGGAGGCTCAGGAGCGAGGACCGGCCAACTCGCTTGACGGACGGCAGTCAAATTGACAGCTTTAACTTACGAGCAACCAAGATCTTTGATCCAGGCACTGTGGAAGAATGAGCCGAAACATGCCGAATAAAAAACCGATCTGCCTCATTATCATGGACGGCTGGGGTGCAGGCCCGGCTGACGAGAGGAATGCCCTGGCGAAGGCCGAGACACCGAATCTGGACAGATTCCACAGGAAGTATCCCAATTCCACACTGAGGGCCGATGGGCTCAATGTCGGGCTGCCCGAGGGAAACCAGGGTAATTCCGAGGTCGGCCACCTCAATATTGGTGCCGGACGGATCATGGAGCAGATGCTGGTCCGGATCGACGACCAGATCGAGAGTGGCGATTTCCATGAGAACAAGGCCCTGAGGGGCGCCGTCGATCACTGCAGGGCGAACGGGTCAAACCTCCATCTGATCGGACTTGTCAACGACCAGGGGGTTCACGCTGTCACCCGCCACTGCAATGCCCTGCTGATGCTATGCGAAAAGATGGATTTCGATAACGTCTTCGTTCACGCCTTCACGGACGGGCGCGACACGCCACCGCGTTCCGCCGGGATCTACCTCGAGGAGCTCGCGGAGGGGATAGAGAGGGCCGGCAGGGGCAGGGTCGCCACAGTCATCGGCAGGTACTGGGCAATGGACCGGGATACTAACTGGGACAGGGTTCGGGTCGCGTACGACGGGATGACCGGGCTCGAGGGGGTCCGCTGTGATGACTGGCGGGAGGCGGTCGATGACGCGTATGCCGCCGGCGAGACCGACGAGTTCATCAAACCGAGGATCATAAAGGGATTCCCGGGGATCCGGGATGGCGATGCGGTAGTCAACTTCAACTACAGACTCGACCGGGCAAGGGAGATCACCCACGCACTTACCGACTCCGTTTTCGAGGGTTTCGAAAGACCCCGGCTCGACCTCAGGTACGTCGCCTTCACAAATTATTACAACGATGGCGAGTTCGAGATCGCGTTTCCCCCGGTGAAACAGGCCAACATACTCGGGCAGATCCTGAGCGACCACGGGCTGAAGCAGCTCCGGTGCGCCGAGACCGAAAAATACGCCCATGTGACCTTTTTCTTCAACGACTCGGACGAGACCCCATTTCATGGCGAGGAGAGGATCCTGGTCAATTCTCCCAAGGTGGCGACGTATGATCTGCAGCCTGAGATGAGCGCGTACGAGGTGAAGGATAAACTCCTCCATGCTGTCGCCTCAGACAACTACGACGTGATTATCTGCAATTACGCCAATGGAGACATGGTTGGCCACACGGGTGTATTCGACGCGGTGGTCAAGGCGGGCGAAGTCGTGGACGAGTGTGTGGGTGCCGTGGCCGATTCCGTCCTGAAAAAAGGCGGCGCGGTACTCATCACTGCCGACCATGGCAACGGCGAGTGCATGTTTCTGGATGACGGATCCCCCATGACGGCCCACACGACCAACCCGGTTCCCATCATCCTCTGCGGCATGGGCGCCGTCGAGCTGAGAAGCGGAGGCAGGCTCTGTGATATTGCCCCGACCATCCTCAAGATCCTCGATATCGAACAGCCACCCGAGATGACCGGGATTCCCCTCTATTAATCAATTCCAATGTTCAGCCACCAATTCCTGGAAAAAGGGCTATTCGCGCAGGTCAAGGAGCGGATCCGGCTCGATCAGTTGCAGTCTGAACCAGACATCTATGGAGATGGCGAGCTCATTCCCTGCCGCAAGGGCCATCGTGTCGGCAGGGAACACGCCTCGTCGAAGGAAATGGCGAGTGCGGCGTCTATTCCCCCTTGTGGTGCTTAATAACCCTCCCACGGGACATGAAGATGACGTCCTCGCCAATGTTCGTGGAGAGATCAGCGATCCTTTCGAGGTTCTTGGAGATGCGAACCAGGTGGAAGGACCGCTCTATACTGGAGGGATCTTCTCTCATCACATCTATAAGCTCCTTCAGGATCCGTTCCTGCAGGCCGTCCACCGTGTCATCCCTGCCGCACACCTCCTCGGCCAGCTCCACGTCCTCGTGGATAAAAGAGTCGATGCTCCCGTTGAGCATCTTCTTCGACACCTCCGCCATCTTCGGCATATCTACAAGCGCCTTGACCGGGGGCCTTTCGATCAGGTACAGCGCGCTCTCCGCTATGTTGACCGCATGATCGGCGACGCGTTCCAGGTCGTTGTTCATCCTCAGTATCATTAGCACCGTCCTCAGGTCCTTCGCCTTCGGCTCGAACTGGGCTATCAGGATCGTGCCATGTTCGTCGAGGGCTATCTCCATCCTGTTCGCCTCAGGTTCATCTACCTCCATCGTCTCGAGGAGCATGGATTTTCTTCGCTCGAGCAATCCGCGGATGCTCTTGTCTATCATCCGCTCCACCAGCGCGGAGTATTGTATCAGCTCCGATTTCAATGTCCTTATCCTGTCATGCAGCATCGATTGCTCCTATCCGAATTTTCCCGTCAGATACTCTTCTGTACGTTTGTCCTCCGGCACCGTAAACAACTTCTCGGACGGCCCGAACTCGACCAGCTCCCCCAGGTAGAGGAAAGCGGTGACGTCTGAGATCCTTGCCGCCTGGGCGATATTGTGCGTGACCAGCACGATGGTGACAGACTCCTTCAACTCCGCCATCAGCGCCTCGATCTTCATCGTTGAACCGGGATCCAGGGCGGACGTGGGCTCATCCAGCAGTATCACCTCGGGATTCATCGCAAGCGCCCTCGCTATGCAGAGCCGCTGCTGCTGTCCACCCGAGAGAAACGACCCCCTCTTGTGGATGCTGTCCTTCACCTCGTTCCAGAGGGCCGCTCGTGTCAGAGACTCCTCGACTATCCTGTCCTTTTCCGGCCTGCTCAAACGGATTCCATTCAGTTTGTAACCCGCTATGACGTTGTCGTATATGCTCATGGTCGGGAATGGGTTGGGCCGCTGGAATACCATCCCGACCTTGCGTCTGAGCACAATCGGCTCCATCCTGTAGATATCCTGGTCCTGCAGATAGATATTCCCGCTTACGCTCGCGCCGGGCACTAGTTCATGCATGCGGTTGACACAGCGGATCAGTGTCGTCTTGCCACACCCCGATGGGCCCATCACCGATGTCACCCTGCGACTGGGGATAGAGAGGTCTATATCCTTCAATATGCGTGTGTCACCGAAACAGGCGGAGAAGTTCGATATTCTTAAGACTGTATCTTCCATCTCGAAGCTACCATCCTCGATATCAGATTCAAAGAGAGTATGAGTGTGATCAGAACCACAGACGCGCCCCACGCCAGCGTATGCCACTCTTCATACGGGCTCACCGCATAGTTGAAGATCAGTAGCGGCATGGAATGCATCGGCTTCAGTATATTGATGTTCATAAAGGGATTGCCGAAGGCCGTGAAGAGGAGCGGAGCCGTCTCACCGGCGACCCTGGCGATGCTCACGAGGACCCCCGTTATGATGCCGCTGGCTCCAACCGGCAGGACCACCTTCAGGATGGTTCGGTAATACGGTACACCCAGCGCCAGTGATGCCTCCCGTATATCCGCCGGGACCCTCCTCAAGGTCTCCTCCGTAGTCCTTATTATGAACGGCAGCATCATGATCCCGAGGGCGATCCCACCGGAGAAGGCGGAAAACGTGCCCATCGGCCTGACGACCCAGAAGTACGCCATTATCCCAATGACAATCGACGGTATCCCCTGAAGCACCTCGGCGCTCAGCCGGACCCAGGAGGCTGTTCCTTTCCACTCCGACTCGGTCAGGAATATCCCGGCACAGATACCGAGCGGCCCGGATACTGCGAGAGACACAACAACAAGGATCAGTGTGCCTGCAAGTGCGTTGGAGATCCCTCCTCCCATCTCTCCTACGGGCCTGGGGAGACTGATCAGAAAATTCCAGTCCACGGCGGCCACTCCCTCTCTGAAAATATAATAGAGGATGAAAAAGAGGGGAAGCACCGCGAGGAGGCTCAGAAACAGCATGGCTCCCATAAATAGCCTGTCCTTAAGTCGCCTCAATTCGGGTCCGCCGGCCACGGGGCGCCTCGTGTGACCCGGACCGGTAGTCGCCGACCGATTTCCCCCTTTAATCACTCCACTCGGCATAGGCTATCCGTCCCTCCTCCAGCGATCGATCACGTACTTACTCAAGAGATTGATTACGGTCGTGACGAGAAAAAGCAGCAGCCCGATCTCGATCAGAGCCGACAGGTAGACCTCGCCTGTCGCCTCGGTGAACTCGTTGGCGATGAGACTCGCCATCGTGTTGCCGGGACTGAACAGGCTGTCGGGCACGGTATTCATGTTTCCGATGACCATCGTCACCGCCATGGTCTCTCCCAATGCCCTTCCAAGCGCGAGCATCATCCCCGCGGCTATACCGGAACGGCTGTGCGGGAGTATCACCTTTCTGATCACCTCGTAACGAGTGGCACCCAGCGAGTATGCTGCTTCCTTTATGTCCCCTGGAACCATACCTATCACCTCCCGGCCTATCGACGCGGAATATGGAATTATCATCACCGAGAGTATAAGAGAGGCGGTGAGGATCCCGACTCCATACGGGGTGGCACCGACCTCCATCTCCAGCGTGCGGACAATGGGAACAAGGATGAAGAGTCCCCAGAAACCGTAAATGACCGATGGCACCCCTGCCAGCAACTCCACGGTACTTCCGAGGAAAGCGGATGGAAGCCCGCCACGGAGGTATTCCCCCAGGGATATGGCGATCGCCAGCGAGAGCGGGGCCGACAAGAGGAGGGCGAGGGCCGCAGTCACCAGCGTACCGGCAAGAAAAGGCAGCGCGCCATACTCACCCGAGACCGGGTCCCAGGTCCTCCCGTACAGGAAACCGAATCCTGTCTCGCAAATCGACGGCATCGAATGAATGATAAGCGTGAGGAATATCCCGAGCAGGAGGACCACTATCAGGAGCGCGGAGACCGTCAGGCCCCCGCGGAACAGCGACTCGACGATACGCACCGGCACACGGCACCACCCACGCTTCGACTCGACCACCATTTCACCGGCCAATTCCAGCCGATTCTCAGCCACCCTGTCGACCACTTCTCCCGGCTTTTTCCTGTCTGAGTCGACAGCCTTCACTGAATCAGTCCCTCTCCCAGATAGTCCACGGATCTCAGGATGGCCTCCGCCCTCTGCTGTGCCTGAGCCGGCAGGGGTGCATAGTCGAGCTGGCGCGTGTACTGTTGTCCCTCGTGAGTCATCCACCACACGAGCCTGACCAGCGCCCCGGCCTTCGCGGTCGTTCTCGACCCGTAGTCCTGATCCCTGTAGAGAATAATCCAGGTAAATCCGGCGATCGGGTATCCATCCGGAGCGTCGGTATTTGTGAGTGAGACACGGGTGTCCTCAGGCAGCTTTGTGTCAGCCGCCAGGCTCGCCGACTCGAGGCTTGGCCGGATGAATTTTCCGCTGGCGTTCTTGAGCCAGACCTGCGGCAGATGGTTCTGCGTGGTGTAGGCCAGCTCGGCGTAACCGATCGAACCCGGGATCTGTTTGATGAGACCGGACACACCCTCGTTCCCTTTCGCACCCAGTCCTACGGGCCAGTTCACGGATTTTCCTCTCCCCACCTCACCCTTCCACTCTCCGCTGACCTTGCTCAGATAGTCCGTGAAGATGAAAGTCGTCCCGCTGCCGTCCGAGCGATGAACGACCACTATCTTCATATCCGGGAGCGTCGCGTCAGGGTTGATCTCGACGATCCTCGGATCGTTCCACTTCGTGACCTTGCCGAGAAAGATGGCTGTCAGAACGTCGGGAGTGAGCTTCAACTCCTGATTCCCGGGAAGGTTATATGTCACCACCACCGCCCCCAGACAGGTCGGGATATGAACGATCTCCGCCGCTGCTGTTTGAAGCTCCTTGTCGCCCATGAAGGCGTCGGTTGCACCAAAATCGACCGTCCGGTTCAGGAGTTGCCTGATGCCGCCGCCCGAACCGATCGACTGGTAGTTGACCTTTACTCCAGTCTCTTTGTAATAAGCGTTGAACATCTTTGAGTAGAGCGGGTAGGGAAACGTCGCTCCCGCACCGAGGAGTTCATCTCCCGCAGCACAGGGTTTCGCCCCGAAAAACGCCAGCACTCCGATCAATACCAGCCACATAGCTTTCTTCATCTGTGTACCTCCTGTATGACTTTTCTTAAACTTGCTTCCCGAAAAAACCACCCTAAATCAACATCTGGAACTGCGCCCGGATCGCATACTCAGTGGGCGCACCGTCTGCGTTCGGCACGTTGACGTCCAGGTCGACAGCCAGGCGATTGTGCGTATCGAAGAAGATATCGAGGCCCGGCGTGAAGAGGGTCGTCCGCGTGGCGGCGTCGTCTCTGTTGCGCTGGGATGAATCCACCCGCAGCACCGGGCGCACCGAATGCAGCAGCGAACTGTTCGAAATCAGCACGTTGTAAGCAAACACGCCCATGAGGCCCACGAATCTGGTTTCCGTGTCGCTGAATTGCGGGTTTCCGCCCCATTGAACCTCGCCGATTATCCACGGACCGTTTTTCTCCACCTTGTGTGTGCCGTATTCGAGATCTGCCTCGACGGCCTGGAAATTGTGACTCGCGCTCGAGACCGTAGTATCCACCCCGGAGACGGATATCGTCTCGAAATGGCTCACCGTCCGGTTCGAGAGCGCACCACCCAGGCGGACACTCTTCGCCGCCTGCACAACCAGTCGCGCGCCTGCGGTCTTCCCGCTGTCGTTGTCTTCCTTCTTGTTGGTCCCGTTGCCGTTGAAGATGCCGAAGGCGTACTCCCCCCAACCCAGGGTCCCGTGCACCTGCACGCCTATGTCGCGGCCGGCGAAGCCGCCATCCTTGACTGCCACCTCGTTGGCCGAGTACCCGTTCGCGGTACCGAGGATCTTGTTGCCCCGCTCGATCACCGGGATCTTCGTCGAAGAGGTCAACTCCCAGAGGGAGAAGGGCTTGTGAAACTGTCCCATCTGCACCTTGATGGCATCGGCCAGCTTCAGGTCGACATACCCGTCCTTGAGCCCGGCCTTCCCCTCTCCCACGTCGATCTGGACGCGGCCTGTCATCGAGCCCGATTCATTCCTGTACATCGCCTTCAGTCGCGCACGCCTGACAAAGAACGTGCTCGACGGTGAGAATCTGTCCACGCTCGTCGTCTGAAACTGCGCGTGGACTCGGCCCGAGAACTTGAGCTTCGACTTGCTGGTGACCACTCCTGCTTCTCCCGCCTGGACCGAGGTCCACGCAAGGAACAGCATAATCAACCATAACACACTTCTCAATCGTTTCATTACAGCATATCCTTCTCTTAAGGTGAACAAACAGCTTCTGATGCTTCTGGCCGGCGGGTTCGGAAGCTCGTGACCTTCCCGGCAACCATTATCTTGATTCTTCTATAGCTCACCTCCCTATCCAGTGTCTCGACCGACGCCCTTATCTCGTCCCTGAACTCCCGGACAAACCCATTCGCGATCGTGACTAAAGGATAGGCTGCAATGGTTAATCGTGAATAAAGGAATAGTTAATTTACTGTTAATTCGCGAATCAGGCGGGATCAGCAGGAAGGACGATCGTGAACGTGGAGCCATCTCCCGGGCGGCTCTCCACCGAGATCCGGCCATTGTGCAGCAGGACGATGTGCCTCACGATTGAAAGACCCAGCCCGGTGCCCCCGAGCGCCCTGGAGCGCGACTTGTCGACCACGTAGAACCGCTCGAAGATCCTGTCGCGATGGCTCTCCGGGATCCCGATTCCGGTATCACTGACCTCGATGCAGACCCCTCTGTCGTGAGGTGCGAGTGTGATGGTGATCTCTCCTCGTTCTGTATATTTTACGGCGTTGTCGAGGAGGTTGATAAACACCTGCTCGAGCCCAAGGGGATCCGCCTTGATCGTCGGGATCTCCCCCTTCACCTCCAGTGTCAGCGACACGCCCTTGCCGGACGCTCTCTTGCGCAGCAGGGATGCTGCGCGCTCGGCGACCTCCACGGCGTCGACCGGCTCGAGGTCCGGCCGCCTTCCGCTCTCCTCTAACGCCGACAACGTCAGCAGGTCTTCGACTATGCGTGCCAGACGATCGGCATGTCTGTCTATGATCTCCAGTTGATGCCTCTCCTCCCCGCTTTTCTGAGAATCGAGCAGTGTCTCGGCGAAGCCCTTTATGGCGGTGAGTGGGGTCCGCAACTCATGCGAAACATTGACAATGAAGTCGCGCTTTACGGCTTCGAGTTTCCTCGCCTCCGTGACATCGTGCCACACGACGACAACCTCTTCTCCCGGGGGGATCAGCGTGGCGCTGCACAGGTAAACACTGTCTTCATGGCTGATCTCTTCCACGGCGTCTCCGTCTTTCTCGACACGCTTCAGCAACCCGCCGAAACCTGGTTCGTGGAAGATCTCCCACCACGGCCTACCCTCAACATGTACCCCGTCGATCATCCGACGGAAGGCCGGGTTCGCCAGAGCGACTGTTCCCTTTCGATCGAGCACTACCAGGCCTTCCCGTATAGAGGCGATGATTCCGTTCAACTCCTCCTTCTGCCGCGACAGATCACTGAAGAGTCCCTTTATAGTCTCCGCCATCTGGTTGAAGCCCTCTGCGAGTTCTTTCAACTCGCCCCGCTGTTTCAGGAAGACTCTGGCGTTGAAGTCGCCCCTGGAAAGTCGCCCGGCTGCGGAACGCAGTTGCGAGATGGGGCGTGAGAGTCCCCTGGAGAAAAGGAGCGCCCCCAGCAGAGAAACCGCCACTATTACCAGCGTAACCCAGGCTATCCTTGCCTTGAGGTCGCCGAGGAGTCCATTTATGTCCTTCAGGAAGAGGCTTACCCGCAAGACACCGACCAGATGGCCTCCTCTACTTACCGGAATGGCAACGTACAGCATATCCTCCTTGACGGTCGTACTGTAGCGCAATGATCTCCCGAGTCCGTTTCTGATGGCCTGGACGATCTCGTCCCTCGTCCCATGGTTCTCCATCGACAGGGGCTCTTTCTTCGAGTCGGCAAGCACGACCCCATCCGGGGCAATTACGGTGATCCGGGTGCGGACCCCCTTTCCCCAATCTTTGACGAGAGCGTCGAGATCATCATTATTTTCCCCTTCCAGCAGTGGCTCTATCCGCAGGCTCAGGGCATGGGCCAGGTCCTCCAGGTGCTCGGCCTTCGCGTCGATATAGGAGGTCCTGATGGCCCTGAAGGAAAAGACGAGTATGAGTGTCGACAGGAGGAGTACTCCTGATAGATAGCCGGCAAATATTCTGAATAAGAATGTCTTTCTCATGTTTCCAGGCTGTAGCCTATTCCCCTGATGTTCCTGATGAACCGCGCGGCACTACCCAGTTTCCGCCTCAGGTTTCTGATATGGACATCGACCGTCCGGTCAAGCACTATCTTCTCACCTCCCCAGAGGTGATTGAGGATCTCTTCCCTTGTGAATACCCTGCCCGGCCTCGACGCGAGCATCTTCAGTATCCGGAACTCCGTGACCGTCAGGTCCACGGGAGCGCCGCACGCCGTTACGCTATAGCTGCCACAATCGATCCGGAGGGTGTCTGCCACTTCTATCACCCCTACCCCCTCCTTCTCTCCGCGGCCAGCCCTCCTCAAGACGGCCCTCACCCTGGCGACCAGTTCCCTGGGTGAGAAGGGCTTGGTGACGTAGTCGTCAGCTCCCAGCTCGAGTCCCACCACCGTGTCCACTTCCTCGACCCTCGCCGTCAGCATTATGATGGGAACAGACGAATACGACTCGCTCCGCCTCACCTCCCTGCAAATATCGAGGCCATCCCTGCCCGGGAGCATGACATCGAGGATAAGAAGATCCGGCCTGTTTCCTTCCAGAAAGCGAAAGAGCGACTCCGCGTCGGCGAAACCCTCGACCTGGAAGCCCGCACCACGCAGATGGTGCGCCACAAGTTCAACGATATCCGGCTCATCGTCCACAACCGCTATCAAACCATTCATGGCGAAGGCATAGCTCCTTCCCGCACACTGGCATACAAACCACTATTACAGGATAAACCCGAACAACTCTTCATTTCGAGACTCGAGGCCGTTCCCGGACACGTGGCCGTTCCCATGCGCCCACCACGATCACCCTGCTCCCGAGAACTCCAGGCCTGGCCTGTCTCTGAACGACGATGAACGCGACGCAGCACAAAATCGTTGCAGATCGAGGGCCTCCTCGATGAATAGAGTCTACTGGAAGTTCCCTCTCCTGGCAAGCAGATTAAAGGTCAAGCAGGGACAGTAACCCTTTGCTTCTCTCCTCTCGATCTTGAACCGTGGATTAGATGAAATGGTTACTCTCCCCGTTCATACTATGTCCAGGTGACAAGCCGTTGACAAATTCAGGTTTTTCGGGTATAATAGGGGGCATTTTGAGTGTTGAGAGGAATAACCACGAGGAGGTTTAGATGAAAAGATCCCTGGGGCTGTTACTTTCGGGCCTGTTTCTGTTCGTGTCGAGTCAGGCAGAGGCCTACCCTGATTACGCACTGCTGATCCCGAACGCGTCGGTTAACGTGTGCGGAAACTGCCACATCAATCCCGCGGGAGGAGGAGCCAGGAACGCATTCGGCCTCGACTTCGCCGGAAACAATCACCTGTGGGACGCCACGCTGGCCGCCATCGATTCCGACCTGGACAGCTATGCGAACGGCCTCGAACTCCAGGACCCGGACGGGCTCTGGGTTTACGGAGATCCTGATCCCGGGGAAATATGTCTGGTCAGCAACCCCGGTGATTCCCTCGACATACCAGTTCCGGTTGCCGATCTGACGCTCAACTATGACGGTTCTCCGGTGGCACCGGGAACAAATATCGACTTCACCGCCGATCTCGTCGTCGACACCTGCTATTCGAGTCCCCGGACATTCGATGCCTGGATCGACGCATATCTGCCCGGCGGACAGCCTGTACCCAGCAATCCCGTATTCGGGCCATTGACCCTGACGCTTCCCCCGGGATTTTCAGTGACGGGTTATCCGATTTCGCTCTATGTTCCACCTCCCGCTCCGGCAGGAACCTACACGATGGTCGGACGAACCGGCGTCTATCCCGACACAATCTACAGTGAGAGCTCATTTACGTTCGACGTGACGCCCTGAAGAAGCAAACTATACGCAGGGGGGCGCGGAATCAACCGTGCCCCCCCTTTTTCGTGTAGAGCCCCTGGCACTCCCGATTGCAATGCCGGGAATGCTCAATTCCGGGCACTCTGTTCCCCCGAGTGGCGTAGTGAGAGTGACCATCCTCCTTTATTACGATGCATCAGACCGGCGACTCGACTCGACTCACCGTCCTGCCCACGAGTCCTGGCATCAAAACGATCAGGGAATTGTGATGTAGTCTTTCAGCGGGTCATCGACCGCCGGAATGTGGCCGTGGTAGCGACCATAGTAGACATCCTGCTCCCCATTGAAGGTTGCCGCCCACGCGAGATTGAAGCCACGATTGTCGGAGACCATATCGAAATAGTCGCCCATCTTGTCCTGCTGCGGCCACCCCACGTGTGGATCGAAGGAATCGGAGAGCCTCCTGTTCTGGGACCACGTGTTGCCCGCATCGAGAGACCAGGAATAATAGAGTTCCGAGCGATACCCGCCCGGATCGTTGCGGGTGTCGAGCCATATCACGTCGATGCGTCCGTTCGGCGCCACCGACATGGTCCCGAACCACTGCCACGCGGTGGTTCCCGGGTCGTCATTAACGCGCACGGGCGCGCTCCAGGTGACGCCTCCGTCCGTGCTCCTGGAGAACATTACATCGAGCGGATCAAAGAAGGAGGAACTGCGCTGGACCGAGCAGAGGAGATAGACATTGCCCCCGTAAGGGCCATTCGACCGGTCTGTCGCGACCCATGGCTGCCCGAGGAGGCCGCCCGGGTTGGGTCCCCCCCCGACGAGATCACCATCGAGAAAGACGCTGGCGTTGAGGTCCCACGCCACTGTAGCCGAGGAATCCCACGGGCTGTCCGACCTGACCACCGTGAAATCCTGGTAGCTGGCTCCGCAGGCGTAGAGTTCACTCCCGGGTCCGACATCGAGTGTCCCCCAGTAGAGAATCGACGGGATCGAGTCACAATCCGGGTAGCTGACTCCCATGTCGGTAGAGCGGGTGAAATAACCGGGATAACATATGCTGTACCAGAACGACCAGTAGGAATAGATGCTGCCGTCGCCGATTCCGCCCGTCTTGTCTATCGTCATCCACTGCTTGTCTCCACCATGCGCGTAGGTGCCCGCGTCCCATGTTGCGCCGCCATCGGTCGACTTGAAGACATCGCAGTGAAAGTCTCCTCCCTGGACGGTCAAGCTGTTATAGTAGAAGTTGCCATCAGAGTCGCTATCCAGTACGGGATCAGAGCGAAAAATACCCGGTTCGATCACCCCGGGGAAAGTCCAGGTCTGACCGCCGTCGGTTGTGTAACCCCATCCGGCCTGTCGAAAGTCGCTCTGAACGGTGTCGAACTGCCGCCAGGCGATCGCCATCCTGCGGTGATCGGTCGGATCGACGGCGATCGAGGGCTCATTGGCCGCATCGCCGATGATGTTGTTGCCTGACCCATCGACATTCACCTGTTTGAAGAAGAAGTCCTGCAACGTAATGCCATATGCGGGTGATGTCGGCTGGCTCGCCGGCTGCACGGGTATATACTCGTCGCGTGGGACTTCGAGCTGCGGGGGTGTCACCGCGGGATCGTGCGCGTTCGCCTGTGACTCCCACGCCGCTACCGGCATGGACAAAGATATCGATAGAGGGAAGAAGAGAAAGAGCAGTGCTCTACAAATCATGATCAAGACCTCCGAACAGCATTCATCACCAGACAACGTCTATTAAGAATAGGATACCAGAAGTCTCGTCATCTGTCAAGCAGGGGCGATAGGTCATCTGGCTCGTCTGTTCTATTTCCCCGAACAGAAAAACCCCTTTCCCGGATCGGGAAGGGGGTTTTCCATACTCTGATCGCAACGTTTTCAAACCTTAGAACATAAACTGCGTCTCGATGTCAACCTTGTGGTTCCTCTCACCGAAACCATCATCCGCGTTCGCGTTGTCGGATGCGTCAAGCGCAAAGGAGGCAGTGACTTTGAGGTTCTGCTTAGGGGCGTAGACCAGCGCCGGTGTTACGTAAGTGGTCCTTGCATCACCCTCGACGACAGCTCCATCCTTGAAGGTGTCAAATCTCAGGATCCCCATGAATCCCTTCGCCAGTTCAACATCACCTTCCAGGGTGATTCCCTGGTTGTTGCTGGTGCCATCACCCACAACTACGTCGCTGTCCCAGACGTACGCACCGAAGAGGTCAATAATTCCTCCCGCACGGAGGTTGGCAGAAACATCGTATACGGTGAATTCACCTACCGTAGTGCTGTCGCTGGTTGCTCCATTATTGGCACGATAAGCCAGGAAGGATACGGAACTACCCTTGGCGGGTCCGCTGGGCGCCTCTCCTCTCAGGACGATGTATGCGTCTTTCGTGTTGTCCGTATCGTGGGAGGCGTGATAGTTTCCACCCATCTTGTCGGCCACACCCACAGCCCAGAAGGCCGGGCCGGTGTATCCGAAATACTCGATGCCCGTCGTTGTCCTCAGATTGTACGGACTCGTGCCAGTCTTGGAAAACTTTCCGGGGCGGAAGGCTCCGGGGTGCGAACCGGGCGCGTCGAGGGACCGTTTCTGGTCGGAGAAGGATGTCCACTCTGTCGGCGTAAAGGCACCAACTCTCACGTTGGCCGCGCTATAGCCACCAATATTGGTCAACCCTATGAAGAAATTATGGAGTTCCGTCTCGCCGTTCGCCGTATTGGTCTCGAACTCAGCCCAGTACGGCATGTTCTCGGCGGCCGTACCGGCGGCAAAGAATGCTCCGAATATCGTGCTGCCGAAGGTCGAGGGGGTATCGTCCGATTCAGCGTTAACCTGCTGGTCCTCGAAGATACGCACCTTGCCCCTGAAGCCGACCATATTGCCGAGCTTCTCATCGAGGCTGAGGTCCTTGGCGATCGCCTTCTTCCCGGTCTTCGATCCATCCTGGCCACCGGGAAGCTGGAAACCGTTTCTCATGAACTTTTCCCCGAAGTAGTTGAGGCGGGGGAAACTGACGCTGTGGCAGGTATTGCATGAGAGCCCGTACTTTCTCGCGAAGCCCGATATAGCCAGGGCCTCGCTCTGGACCATTATGCAGCCAAACGCAAAGATAACAAGCGTTGCTGCCAACCCCTTGATCATTCTTTTCATGATTTCCTCCTTTTAATACTTGTCAAATATGGGTGTGCTCTCTCCACGCGGGCCTCGCGATCTCGACGATTCACCTCCTTTCAAACCCGCGGGAATATCGGCCACCCCGATCCAGTAACTCCCTTTAAAACCTCTCGTCCACAAATCTCCCGTGACGTTTATTCCCTGTAGCTATTATTCACAAGCATATTTCACCCGGTCGAAACAAACCATCCTGCTGAACCGGCTGATCTGCTCTTTACATTACTGAGTGGAGGGTCGAGGGGTATTCCGCCTCCTACTTGCACTCCAGCGAAGAAAAATAGGCCGCCAGGTTCTCGACGTCTTTATCGGTCACAGATTCTACCGAGGCTGACATGACGTCATTGTTCCGCGTACCATCCTTATAGCTCTTGATGGCTATAACCAGATAATCCTCCTGCTGACCGGCCAGGTTGGGTATTTCCGACATCTCGGAGATTCCCTTCTCGCCATGACACGCCATGCACGTAGTGGCCAGTTCCTTGCCCGCCTTCGCATCACCGGCCCAAAGAGAACCAGAACCCGCAAAAAGGAAGGCACAGAACAGAGAGATAGAAAGCAGCTTTTTCATGGTGCAACTCCTGAATATTGTTGTACAAGCCTGTATGTTCGAGGCTCGTACGTCCACAACGATCGCAATGAATGAAAACCCGGCGCACAGAAATGCTGAATCAACCTATTGTTGGTCAGGGCATTTGTCAAGGAAAAAGTCTCTTGCAAACACGTCCGCTGTCGGGAAGACCTTTCAGATGATGACGTGTGCCCCTTGACAGGGGCCTGTAAGGTGCGTTTGGTTCATCTGTTGAGGGCAGATTCAAGTGGGGCGGGATGCCCTTGAACCGGTACAAGTTTGAGCTGAAAGAAGTCAAGCGATTCCTGTTTCATCCCTCAAGTCCCCGAATCACCGGGTGCACTTCTATCATGACGTTCTCTTGTCTCGCCTCACATGTCGCTCTTGCATTGACCCGGATATTCTGATAGACTCCTCCCATAACGGACTTCTTCCGGCTGACAGCAGTGCAAGGAGTCTGGCCGGGAATAGAGCCGACGGCAAGGAGAACAATGAACGCTCTGGTCAGCATCATAGTGCCCGCCTACAACATGGCACGGTTCACGGAAGAGACGGTCGAGAGCCTCCTCGATCAGAGTCATCCTCATCTGGAAATCATAGTAATAGACGATGGGTCTACGGACAATACGGGAGAAGTTCTCGAACGCTTCTCCGAACGAATCACGTATGTCTATCAGGAAAACCGGGGTGCGTGCTCGGCCCGCAACCATGGATTCCTACTCTCAAAGGGAGATTTCGTCGCGTTTCTCGACTGTGACGACACCTATCACCCGGAAAAGGTCGAACGGTTTCTGGAGAAGTTCCGCGCAAGACCCGATGTCGGGATGATCTACTCCCCCGAATACCTCATCGACGAGGACAACCGTGTGATCGGGATCAATTCTCCGCGAAGGCCCCCCACGGGACGTGTCTTCCCGCGACTTCTGAACAACAACTTCATAGGTTCGTCGACTCCCGTCATCAGGAGAGAAGCGTTTGAGAGGGCCGGCAAGTGGGATGAAGCGATATTCACCACGGCTGACTGGGAGATGTGGCTGAGGGTCTCGAGATCCTGCGAGATAGACTTTATCAACGAGCCTCTCTCCTCCAGCCGCCAGGTCAGTCTCTATAATCAGAGAAACGTGGAGAAGACGGAGAGAGAGGCGTGTTACGTGCTCGAGAAACTCCGGAAGGAGGGTGTCGCTTCTAAAAAGCTTCGCGCTGCGAAGAGCAACGTGGACATTCTCCTTCACCGGTACGCCTTCGAAAACAAGTGCTATAGAGACTCACTGGGGTATCTCTCGGAAGCGATCGCCGCCAATCCCTTCCAGCTGAAGGCATACGCTCATCTTACTCTCTCTGCTTTTTCCCGTCCCCTTTACCGGGCCATCCTCCAGCGAAAACGCCGAGCCGGTTCTACTCGTCACGCGGGGCTCGGAGGAGAAACGCCATGAAGCCCGCAAGCGTCTACAACGGGCAATATCTGCTCGTGACGCCACTTCGCGACGAGGCTGATCATCTGGAAAATGTCGTTCGGCACGTCGCCGGCCAGTCCGTCAGGCCGGTAATATGGATACTCATAGACGATCAGAGCCAGGACGGGTCATCGGAGATATGTGCAAGGGCCGCGAGGGAATATCCATGGATCAGGACCATGACCTTCGAGGGGCCTGTCATCAAGAGACAACTGGGCGTGCATGTCTATCAGGTCCTCAAGTCGGGCTACGAACGTGGCGCTGAACTGTGCCGCGAGGAAGGGGCCTGTTACAGGTATGTGGCCTTCCTGGACGCCGATATGTTTCCCGCGACTGATTATTTTGAGCGGCTTATGGGAATTCTGGAGGAGAATCCCTCGATGGGCGTCGTGAGCGGGGGCGTATATGTGAGAAACGCGGAGGGAGGGCTCGAATGGGAGAAGACCCCCTATCAATGGCCATGGGGGGGAGCACGAATATTGAGGCGGGAATGCCTCGAGGAGATCGGAGGTGTAAAGCCGGTCAACTCCGCGGACACCGTAGCGGCTATCAGAGCGATGAAATTCGGGTACGAAATCCGCCAGTTCAAGGAGATCAGGGTCGTTCAGGCGCGCGCGACCAGCTCCGCGGAGGGGCTTCCCGCCGGCTACTTCCAGAAGGGGATGGACGACCATTTCCTCGGCTATTCCCTGCCATACGCGGTGGTCAAAAGTGTTCAGCGTAGCTGCAGCGTAGCTGCTCGGCTCGGCGTTTCTTATCTGGCCGGATACGTATCCTCGATGCTCAGTCGCAGACGTCGGATCGATGACCCCATCGTGAGAGAGTTCTGCAGATGGAGGCTCCTGAGGAGAATCACGTCACGGGATCTCCCGCAAGGCCGCGGCGCCTGGCCCCGTAAGATGAGAACTTAGAACGCCCGAAATCCTTGAGAGGCTGCATTGCTGCGCGCAATCCTATTGTGTTGTCCCACATATAACCCGACATAGTCGTGGATGGCCCTTCCACATAGCCCAATCCCGGCGGAAGCAATGGCTGAGTCCGGTTGAGGGCTTGAACCCAACTCTTTTCATCCACGCACAAGACCATCGCCTTGTCGGGAGTGGTTGAGATAAAGTCCCAGAGAGTCCGAGCAGGCTCTGCTCGATGAAACGCCTGCGCCACAGCCCCACGGTCTGTCGGGACAAGCCGAGTCGCTCGGCGATCTCTTTATTGCTGACGCCCGGAATATCCCCTTCTCGCGGTTGCAGCAAAGGAAATTATCGTCCGCGTGAGGGAAGAATCAATCAGCCTGGAAAAAACGTCTGTAGAGCAGGTCGTATCTCATGGCCGCCAGTTTTTCGAGATCGAAGTCCCGCGAGCCAGCAATCGCGTTCGCCCTGCACGTACTGAAGAAATCCCGGTCGTCCATGAGCCGGGTCAACGCTGCGGTCATCTCCTTTACGTCGGGCTCTATGCAGATTCCCACCCGATAGTGGTCGATTATCCGCTCCATCTCCATCCCCTTGTTACCTATGACCGGCAGCCCCATCGCCATCCATTCGACGACCTTCAACGGGAAGGCGTATCGCCTGAGAAGATTGCGGGGAGATATCGCCAGCCCTATGTCACACCGGCTCATGATATCCGGCAGCTCGCCGTATTCAACGCGGCCTAGGAACGTCACATGTTCTGTCAGGCCAAGCTCGGCGATCAGTGTCTTCAAACCTTCGATATATTCGTCTCGTCCTGTCCCCACGATCTTCAGATCCAGTTGAACACCCTCATCTATCTTTTGCTTCATCGACCCGAAGATGCATTCGAAGTCCACCCAGCTGCTCGAGAGCGTGCCAACGTACATCAGGTGACGTGGAAGAGCATTTTTCTTCACGTCCACCACTCCGAAACGGTTGAAATCGACCCCGTTCGGGACGACATGGACCTCCCTGCCCGTCCGTTCGCGCCAGTAGTCGGCCAGCAGATGTCCGATCGTGATTATCAGATCTGCGCGGCGGGCGCACCAGGTGTCCCAGAAGATCTCCCAGCGTCGGCGAAGACTATTCCTCATGTAACCCGGGTTGAAATCGTTGTCGTCGAAAACCAGATATCTGACCTTTCCGATGCTCCGGAGGAATAGAGCCACTACCCCCTCCCAGAAAGTCTCCACGATACAGAGCTGGAATCCCCCGCGAAGGTGTCTCAGCGACACGTAGAGAATGGTGGAGATGACGAAAAACTCGCGGATCAGTCCAAAAAGATTGAGGGCAGATTTTATTCGAGGGCGGCTGACTTCGCCTCCGCCCCCTTCTGAATATCCTGTCGTATAGTTCAGAGGCGGATTGTACTCGACAATGGTAAGGTTCCCCTCCCGGAATATCCGGGTCGGCAGGGGAAGCACGTTTCTTATCGTCGTCGCAACGCCTCCAACGGCCGGCTCCGCGCGGCACAGAAGCCATACCTCTTCTACATGCTCCCTCAGTGCCCGGATTGCATGGCCCGTCCGGTCATTGGGCCTCGCCCGGAAGTCGAGAAGCGTGATCAGCAGGAGTCGCTTTTTCGATTTCTCTCGTCGCAATCGGAAACAACCTTATTCAGATACCTCTCCATCTTACCGACGACATTCTCCCACGATGTGTGTTTCGCTATCGCCAGCCCCTTCGTGATGCGCGCGTCACTGTCATCCACTGTTGCCATCTCTTTTTCAAACGATTCAACATCACCGGCAATTCCGACGATGTTCGAGAAGAATCTCTCCACGTCCGGTATGGCACTGGAGATCACCGGTTTGCCCGCGGAAAAATACTCGAGAAGCTTCGTCGGGTAGATATGGCGTGTCAGATCGTCTATCTTGAAAGGAATCAGGCAGACATCCCATCCCCGGACATAGTCGGGGAGCTCGTCATAGCTTCTCTTCCCCAGTATGTGGACGTTCTCGAGCCGATCCATATCCCTGTTCCTCTTGGTCACCGTACCGATCAGGACGATCGCCCACTCCGGATGCCTCGTGGCAATCCCTTCGATCAACGGCCAATCGAAGCGCTCTCCCACATCACCGAAATACCCGAGTATCCTCTCGCCCCCGATATCGGCCACATCGGCGGGTGTCTCCAGAGAGTCGTCGCACGCCCGGTTGAAATGATCGAAATCGACCCCGCACGGGATGAAGTGGATATTCCCTGCGTGTTCCTTCTTCTTCAGATAGAGGGAATATGTCCCCGTAAACACGACTCCAGCCCGCTGGAGGAGACTGATCTCGCGCTGACGCGTTCCCTTCTGCGCCGTGGGGACGGCGGCGTACTCGTCCTGCACGTCGTAGGCTACTGGAGCCCCCTTCCAGTAGCGGGTGAGCGACTCGGCGAAGGGATGAGAAAACCACAGAATTCCCGGCGTAATCCCGATCCGCCTGCTCTTGCTCAGGAGGAACGACTTCATATACAACCGGTTGATGTGTCGTACGATCGGCAGTCTGCTCTCTCCGACAAGCACGGGCAGCGAAATGGCAAAAATGTTGTCCGTCACCCAGGAACCCCGGAGGCTGAAGGGATGCCTGTCAAACTGCACCAGGAAATGAAACGGAAAGGTCGAGACGTAGAGTATCTTTCTGGTGCTGGAGAGGTGCTTCGCCACATGCTGGTTCCTCAGCCAGACCTTGTCCCACGGAAGATGCGAGATGAAGAGGATGTCGCCGCCGCCGTGATGATCTCTTTCGCTGCAGAAGCAGCCGCGCATTATGATGAAGGGAAGTCTCAGGAAAAACATGGCGATGTGGAACAGGCCGGTGAGTAGAGCCATTTATTACGTACTCTCTCTCTGCGATGTCGATACCGTGTCGGAATAACCCGTCCGATGAGACGCCGAACGCGACCCCATTGTGGGCTGGACGAAACTATAGCACCGAAGGGAGGTTCATGTCAAGAAAGCGGAGACGCTCGCCGGTCTGTCCCCACCCGCCAATGCAACCGGAAGGATCAAGGCGTGGGATATTGCAGGATGAAGGTTAGGGAGAGGAATCTGTAGCACCTCCGCCTTATTCAAGGCGTATTCATTGGGAGTAACGGGAATTGCCGCCACGCCTGCGTGGGAGTCTTCCGAAATACAACGTGCCGGATCATCGATTTCCTGATTCCTTCCACTCCGGCAACTCGAAATAGAAGGTAGTACCAATATTCATTTCCGTTTCGAACCCGATACTTCCGCCGTGCCTCTCCACGATCGATTTCGCGATATTCAGGCCGAGGCCGGTCCCTCCCTTTTCTCTCCTGACCGAGGAATCCGCCTGCGTGAATTTCTGAAAGATTCGATCCCTGAAATCCTCGGAGATGCCCGGGCCGTGATCCCTGACCGCAACGCGAACGTGCTCATCGGATCTGATGACCGAGATCTCCACGGACGCGTCTGGAGGAGAATACTTGGCGGCGTTGGAAAGAAGATTCGTCATGACCTGCATCAGGCGGCCCCCGTCTCCATGGACCTGGACCTCCGGCATCTGATCGTCGAGTACAAACTCAACATCAAACTGCTCTGCAAACGTTCGGTTATCCTCTATCGATTGCTTGACCAGCGGTTTCAGCGCAAGTGGCTCAAAATGAAAGTCCATTCTGCCCGACTCGATCTTCTGAACATCGAGCAGGTCGTCAATGAGCCGAACGAGCCTGGCGCTGTTCCGGTTGGCTATCTCGACAAGTTCTCCGAACTGGCTCTTGAAATCGCCCGACATCTCTCGCACCAGGAGACCTATCGCCGCATGAATCGATGTCAGCGGCGTCCTCAATTCGTGGCTGACCGTCGAGACAAATTCATCCTTCATCTGCTCGAGCCTTCTTTTCTGGCTGATGTCCCGAACGACGCCGTTAACGCGGTACACCTCACCGTCTTCCGTGAACTCTATATCCTTTCTGTCACTCACCCAGATTACCCGGCCATCGCTCCTTACAACACGATACTCCGTAGTGACGAGGGCCGCCCCCTCTCCGAGCCTGATATGTTCATCCACCTTCGCATTCACACCGGCGATATCGTCCGGGTGGATGATCCGTCGGGCAAATCCGGACGGGTCCGCCTCTATCTCTTCGATGGAATATCCGGTCTGCTGCGCGAACGACGGTGAGATAAAATCGTAGCGGTTCAACGACGGATCGTAACGGTAGATGACATCTGTCACCGATGAGACGAATCGACGGAGGCATTCCTCGCTCTCCCGCAGTTTCTCCTCCATCTCCCTGCGCGCGGTTATGTCTCGAGCGAGCGCCACATAACGTGCGTCAGGGGACTCTCGATCTCCCTTCGCCGCTATCGACAACTCAAACCACTTTACGCCTCCGGGCAAATCCATCGAGTAGCATGCCCCGGAGTGGCTGCCGGTCTCGACGGCCTCGCGCAGAGCGTCCATGATAATTCGCGCGGGCTCAGGAGGAAGGATTTCCTCAACCGTCCTGCCGATGAACATGTCCGGCTGGACATACAAGCTCTCGGGGCTCGAAGCACTATAACCGTAAAACCTGCCCTCAGCATCGATTTCGAACATGAGATCCGGCAATGCTTTCAGCGTTGCCTCGTTCATCTGGTGAGCCTCTCGCAGCTGCCTCTCGCTATCCCTCCGCTCGGTAACATCATGAACCGTTCCCACCATCCGCAAAGGCTCTCCATCCGGGCCGAAGGTCACCTCCGCGCGTTCACGGACGATTCTCACACTGCCGCCAGGCTGGACGATACGATGATCGATGTCATAAGGCTGTCCGCTGTACTGCGCTTCATCTATCTTCGTGCTGACGTAAGCCCTGTCGTCGGGATGTACACAGTTGAGAAACGCCTCGTGCGTGGCGCCGAATTCGCCGACGGTTAACCCGAAAATTCGATATATCTCGTCCGACCAGATCAGCCTGTTCTCCGCAATATCCCAGTCCCAGTTTCCCATGTGGCCAATGCGCTGCGCCGCGGCCAGGCTCTCCCTGCTTCGGCGAAGCGCTCTCTCCGTTTCCTTTCGCCCGGTGATGTCGTGCAGAAATACCAGAATCGCCTGCCCTTCCCCACATGACGTGGCGGTCGCCGCCACCTCCACGTCGATGACCTCACCATCGAGCCTGATGATCTTCTCTTCGATCAGTTCCACACTGTCACTCTCTCCGGAGAGGAGCTTCCGCATGCGCTCCAGGACAATATCGCGTATCTCCAGGGGAGAAAACTCGATGACATCCCTCCCGACGAGTTCGTCAGGGTTCTCCGCGCCGACCAGCCTGGCCGCCGCATTGTTCGCGTATCTGATCTTCCCTTCGCTGTGAACTACGATAGCGTACGGCGCCTGTTCCACCGCGTTGTGGTAACGCCGCTCGCTCGTGCGGAGCGCATCCTCCATCCGCTTTCGGTCGGTGTTTTCCACCACCTCCCATCGCCCGTTCTGCCGCGTCAGGACATAAGGATGGCGGTTCACCACATCGATCATCTCCGGCATATCGAGTTTGTCGGATGCGTAGGAACATATGCCGATCAAGCGCAGTTCGTCGATTGCCATGTTTACTTCCGTTTCATACCGAAGGAGTTCTTCCCACTGCACACCTTCGGCGCCGCATATATTCCCCGCCGCGCGGAGTCCGGCGAATCCCGCATCGCGCACATGTTTCATCTTGTCGTCCCAACGCCGCAGCACCCTCTGCGGGTCGAGTACTCCTGAAGAGAGATACCACTCCTTGTAATCGATAATCCCGAGCTGCTTTCGCTCGAAGTATTCGTCAAGGCTCCCGACTTCCGCCTCCAGACTCGTCCGGGCCGATTCCACATCGATCGGCGTCGATGTTATCCAGAGGCAGGCCTCGTTGTTCTCCAGACCGACCTTGAAATAAGGGACCAGGACGTCCAGAAGGTCCTCTCTCGTCTTGTAGAATTGGCAGATATGCGTGCCCCACGGCACTTCATCGAGGAAATCGAGTCCGAGCTTTCTCATGGTTCCCGGGTCCTGTCAGTGTTGGTTGCGAATCGCTGATTGCGCCGAATATGATGAATTACTCATACAGCCATCCTCTACAATGTCTGGCTGCAAACATCATGCTTTCTACACCTGAAGTCGGTTTTATATCAACAGATACGGCTTCCTCCGGGGAAGAAACCGCTGATGAGCGATCCAGCGGACGATCGGAGGTGATTCATGAAAAGATCCTGCTTTCTGGTATCAACCAGAGTAAATATAACCGCCCCTTTTTCCTATCGCAAGAATAATATCCGTGTTGTATGGACGCGCCGAGTCCCGACGAACGTCACGGGGAGAATCTTCCCCGGATACCCCGTTACATGCCTTACTGCCCTGAACCCTCTTTTACCTTGATTTTTTCGTTACGGTTTATTATCTTGATTGTCTTTGTTAGCTTGCTCCTGCACCCGCGCGGGGAGGGCGAGACGATAAAGATAGACGCGAGAGCCTTCGGGAAGTTCGCGGGGCTCGGGATACAGCTCGGGGTCACAATAGTGGCCTTCTGTTTCCTGGGTTACTATCTCGACGGCCGTCTTGGAACGCTCCCGCTGCTGACCATTCTCGGAACTTTTATCGGAGCGGCGGCGGCATTCTACAGTATTTACATGCAGGTGTTTCCTGGAGACGACACCAAGGAGGAGTGATCGCCTTTTGAGTAACCTGTTCGGGAGATACCTGGTGAGGGCCGTTCCATTGACGATTGGTATCGTGGCCCTTGCCGCATGGCCAGCGGAAAAGTGGCTGGGAGACAGGGTACTCTGGAGCCTCATCACGGGGGCGGTGGCAAGCGCAGTGGTCGTGTCGGTAACGTTCGCCGCACTCGCGTGGTCGTTCGAGAAGCCGAACCGGACATTCATGACGGCGTACGTGGCAGGGTTTCTGGGAAGGATGGCCGCCCTGGGCGGGTCGATCCTGATTTTCAACATGGTCGACAGCCTCGACGTGGTATCGGGAGCCATAGCGATGCTTTTTGTATACCTCGTCCTGACGGCTCTGGAGATAAGACAGATCCACAGGTTCAGATCGATTTTTTAGGCTCGCGGGAGAGTTAAGTGACAGGACAGGAAGGATTGGAAGCAGCGACTCAAGCAGAGAAGGGCGCCGGAGAGATAGTCGGCGAGGCCCTTCATCATATACAGGATTCGCACTACCTCGATTTTTTCGGTCATCACGTCAACCTTCCCCATCTCTCTCTCATGGGACTCGACATATCGATCACAAAGAACGTCGTTATGATGTGGGTCGCCGCCGTGATCCTTCTCTTCATCTTTACTCTCTTCGCCAGAAAGAGAAGCATAAAGCCGAGGGGGACATTCCTTAACTTTTTCGAAGCGTTCGTCTTCTTTGTCCGCGATGACATGGTCTATAAGATTATGGGCGAGGAACAGGGAAGAAAATGGCTCCCCTTCTTCCTGACCCAGTTCTTTTTCATCCTCGTCTGCAACCTTCTTGGACTCGTCCCGTTCGGGGCAACCGCGACCGGCAACCTTGCCGTCACGGGCTCCCTCGCAATAATTACACTCGTTATGATCCAGGCGGGCGGGATGGTAGAGCAGGGCTTTTTTACCTATTTGAAAAACATCGTGCCACCGGGCATTCCTCTCTGGCTCTATCCGATAATGGTTCCGGTGGAGATCCTGTCACAGTTTACCAAACCTTTCGCCCTGACGATTCGACTATTCGCGAACATGACGGCTGGACATGTCGTGATGCTTTGTCTCATCAGCCTGATCTTTATATTCAAGGGCTACGGTACAGGGGTGGCTGTCGCAGTCTCAGGTCCCGTTCTGTTCTTCGTGCTTTTTATCCAGGTACTCGAGATTCTGGTGGCGCTTATCCAGGCCTTTATATTCACGTTTTTGTCGATCCTTTTTATCGGTTCGGCCCTCCGTCCCGAGCATTGAAGAGGGACAGTGGAGGTGCCCTGACACACCCAACAACCTCTTATTGTTAAGGAGGATGCAAGATGGAACTCACTTTTTTTGGCGCTGCCATGGGAGCCGCAATCGCAGTTTTCGGAGCCGGCTACGGTATCAGCGGGCTTGCCAGTAGCGCTCTCGAAGGAATCTCCCGGCAGCCGGAAGCATCCGGCGACCTGAGAGCGACCATGATCATCGCCGCGGCCTTAATCGAGGGAATTGCGCTCTTTGCACTGGTCATCTGTCTTCTCATCGGCCTGCGCTGATCGGAGGATTATTCAGGGCACGGGATGTCACCCGTGCCGACAGTTTTTCGGAGGGATAAATGTCCCAGGAGCTTAACATCCTTGAAATAAATCCCGGTCTGATGTTCTGGACGATTGTGACGTTTGTCATTCTCTTCCTGGCATTGAAGAAACTGGCGTGGAGGCCTATCCTCGGCGCACTGGAGAATCGGGAGAAGACAATCAGGGATTCACTTGAGGAAGCGGCGACAAACAGGGAAGAGGCTCAGAGGCTCTTGACGGAACACGGCAGGAAGCTCGAAGAGATCGGATCCGAGGCCCAGAAACTCCTCGAAGAGGGAAGAAACCTGGGTGAGAAGATGAAGAAGGAGATCCTGGCCAAGGCGCGGGAAGAGGCTGAGGAGGTGCTCAACAGGGGGAAACACGAGATCAGTCTCGAGAAAGACAGAGCCGTAGAAGAGATCCGCAGGAACGCCGTTGACCTCTCTATAGCCGCCGCCTCGAAACTCGTAAGGAAGAACCTGGACGAGGAAGATCACAAGAGAATAGTCCTCGAAGCCATCAACGACCTTGAAGAGATGAAATGATCGAGAGAACGGTGGTCAGGATATACGCTGAGGCGCTCTTTCAGATCGCCGACGAGAAGAAACGGGTAGAAGAGACCTGCGAGGAGCTCCGGGAACTCGAGAGCCTCTTCAATGGTTCGAAGGAGCTTTCCGCGTTCCTGATATCACCGCAGGTGGATCGGCGGGAGAAGAAACGCGTCGTGCAGAAGACACTCGGCCAGGCCTTCTCCCCTCAGATAATCCACTTCCTCCTGACGCTGATCGACAAGAACAGGGAGCCGCTGATCCCGTACATGGCAGACGAGTTCAAGGATATCCTCGACAGGATCCACAACAGGATCGATGTCGAAATCACCAGCGCCGTACCACTTCAGGAAGACGCCATCCGGAAGGTGAAGGAGACCCTCTCAAGATCTCTCGAGAAGGAGATAATCGTCCACACGAAGACGGACCCTGACATTATAGGGGGCATTGTCGTCAGGGTGGAGGACAGGGTACTGGATGGAAGTATTCTCGGACAGCTCGAGAGGCTCAGGATGCGGATGCTTGGAAAGGACAGAAGGAGAGTTACTGTAAATGAAGATTCGGCCTGAAGAGATAACCTCTGTCATCCGCAAGGAGATAGAGGCGTACGAAAAGGAGCTTGATGTCGAAGAGGTCGGGACAATTCTCGAAGTCGGAGATGGCATCGCTCGCATCTATGGACTGAACCGCACCATGGCCGGCGAGATGCTCGAATTCCCCGGAGACGTGTATGGACTCGCGCTGAACCTGGAAGAGGACACTATCGGCGCGGTCATCCTGGGGGAATACATAGAACTCAAGGAGGGCGATATCGTCAAGCGGACAGGGCGAGTCCTCGAAGTCCCCGTAGGCAAAGGGCTGCTCGGTCGCGTCGTGGACCCGATGGGAAACCCCCTGGACGACAAGGGGCCGATCCAGGCGGAAGACCACATGAAGATCGATATCAGGGCTCCGGGCGTCGTAGAGCGCCAGCCCGTAAAAGAGCCGCTCCAGACAGGTCTCAAGGCCATCGATTCGATGATTCCTATCGGACGAGGTCAGAGGGAGTTGATTATTGGCGACCGGAGCACCGGCAAGACCGCCGTCGCCATCGACACTATCATCAATCAGAAGGGCGCGGATGTAATCTGTGTCTATGTCGCCATAGGCCAGAAGGCATCCACTGTGTCCCAGATCGTCCAGGGATTGAAGGAACATGGTGCCCTCGACTATACCATAGTCGTATCCGCAACATCAGACAAGCCAGCTCCCATGCAGTATATCGCCCCATACTCGGGCTGCGCGATGGCGGAGCACTTTATGTACCACCAGAATCGCGCTACGCTCTGCGTCTACGACGATCTCTCCAAGCATGCCCAGGCATACCGCCAGCTCTCTCTTCTGCTGAGAAGACCGCCGGGTCGCGAAGCGTATCCCGGTGACATCTTCTACCTCCACTCGAGGCTCCTGGAGAGGGCGGCCAAGCTCTCGGATGAAGAGGGTGGAGGCTCGCTGACAGCGTTGCCGATAATCGAGACGCAGGCGGGTGATATCTCCGCGTACATTCCGACGAACGTCATTTCCATCACGGACGGTCAGATTTATCTCGTCACGGATCTATTCTACGCGGGTGTCAGGCCGGCCATTGATGTGGGTTATTCCGTCTCACGAGTCGGGGGGAACGCGCAGAACAAGGCGATGAAGAAGGTGGCAGGACGGCTCCGGCTGGACCTGGCTCAGTTCAGAGAGCTGGAGGCGTTCGCTCAGTTCGGCCAGGAACTCGACAAGGCGAGCCAGCAGCAGTTGACCCGAGGAGAGCGGATGGTTGAGATCCTCAAGCAGGGACAGTACAAGCCAATGCCCGTGGAGGATCAGGTCCTCATCATTCAGGCGGGGACCAGCGGCGCGCTCGACGATGTCCCGATAGACCTTGTCAGGAAATTCGAGACCGCGTTCATTGAACATATGAGGGCGAAGAAGAGCGAGATAATAGAGGAGGTAGCAACAAAGAAAGAGATCTCGGCAGAGCTGGAGAAGAAGATCAACAAAACCATCTCCGCGTTCAAGGCCTCGTTCATGGCCTCCGAGGCGAAAGCATCTAAAGGGAAGAGCTGAGGATAACAGAGGATGGCCAGGGCAAGAGAAATAAAACGACGAATCAAGAGTATCAAGAGTACTCAGCAGATCACGAAGACCATGGAAATGGTCTCGACATCGAAGCTGAAGAAGGCTCAGACCAGGCTCATCGATTCCCGCCCGTACAACGCCGCCCTGAGGGAGATGACGACCGATCTCCTCAGGGGACTCGGAGGGAAGAGTGCCGATCCGCTGATGCAGTCGTACGCCGATGTGAAATCGGTTATCCTGTTGCTGATCACATCGAACAGGGGGCTCTGCGGCGCATTCAACAATAATCTCATCCGTCTCTGCCGGGAAACCATAGACAGTTTTCGCGAGCGGGGAATCGAGGTCCGGCTCTTCATCTCCGGCAAGAAGGGGACTTCCGCCATTCGCTACATGAAATACCCGATAGAAGAATCGTTTACCGAACTCTCGGAACTCCCCGCGATCGAGACCCTCACCCCGCTGACGGAGAAAATGATCGAGGAATTCTCCTCCGGTCGCGCGCAGGAAGTGCATCTCATATACAGCGCTTTTCAGTCCGTGATGAGCCAGAAGCCGGCACTCGAAAGAGTCCTGCCCATCGGCGAGCAGAGCTCAGCCTCGGAAACCACCACCGGGGAGGACAGATACATTATAGAGCCCTCGGCGGAGTCGATTCTGGAGAGTCTGTTGCCCGCTTTCGTGAGGAACATGGTCTATCAGGCGTTTCTCGAGACGCACACGAGTGAACATGGTGCCCGGAGAACAGCGATGAAATCGGCGTCAGAAAACGCCGACGACATGATCACAACGCTAACCAGATGGTATAACCGGGCGCGGCAGGCGCAGATCACCCAGGAGCTCTCGGAGATCGTCAGCGGAGCGGAGGCACTGAAGGGATGAGCCCCGCATATCATCATTATGAAGGGTCGGCTTTTCGCACGACGATATATGACAGGTTGCACGCGTAGAGCGAAAACAGAGATGAGAGGAAATCAATGGACCACGAAAAGATAACGGAAGAGAAGGCGAACGTGAAGCAGAGCGGGGCCGTGGCGAGTGAAGGGAAACCCGGAGATGTCAATATCGGCCGGGTAGCACAGGTGATCGGCCCTGTCATTGACGTCGAGTTCGAATCGGAGAAGCTGCCGGAGATCTATACGGCGCTCACGATCGACGAAGAACTCGACGGCCAGAAGATCCGGCTTACCGCGGAAGTGCAGCAGCATCTGGGTCGCAATCAGGTGAAGGCTGTGGCGCTCTCTTCGACAGATGGCGTAAGCAGGGGCATGAAGGTGATCGACACGGGAGCACCGATCACGATCCCCGTCGGCGAGGAGTGCCTGGGACGCCTTTTCAATCTCCTCGGTGAGACAATCGACAACGAGCCGCCGGTCAAGGCATCTGAGCAATATCCGATTCACCAGGAATCTCCGGCATTCAGCGACCTCGACCCGAAGACGGAGATCTTCGAGACGGGCATCAAGGTCATCGACTTGCTCGCCCCATACGTCAAGGGTGGGAAGACAGGGCTCTTCGGAGGCGCGGGAGTTGGTAAGACAGTTGTAATCATGGAGTTGATCCATAACATAGCCACAGCCCACGGCGGAACATCCGTGTTCAGCGGTGTAGGAGAACGGACGAGGGAAGGTAACGACCTCTGGCTCGAGATGAAACAGTCGGGTGTGCTGGACAAGACATGTCTCGTCTTCGGCCAGATGAACGAGCCACCCGGAGCCAGGCTGAGGGTAGCTCTCACGGGCCTGACTATGGCGGAATATTTCAGGGATCAGGGCCAGGACGTCCTTCTGTTCATTGACAACATCTTCCGCTTCGTGCAGGCGGGTTCTGAGGTATCTGCCCTTCTCGGGCGCATGCCTTCGGCCGTGGGGTATCAGCCCACGCTCGGCACCGAAATGGGCGAACTCCAGGAGCGGATCACCTCGACAAAGAGGGGATCCATCACCTCCGTCCAGGCAATTTACGTCCCGGCCGACGATTTGACCGATCCCGCTCCCGCGACCACGTTCGCACACCTTGACGCCACGACGGTCCTGTCGAGGCAGATCGCGGAACTCGGTATCTACCCGGCTGTGGACCCGCTTGATTCCACGTCAAGGATAATGGATCCGAGGTTTCTGGGAGATGAGCACTACGAAGTAGCCCGAGAGGTCCAGAGAATCCTCCAGAGATACAAGGGTCTTCAGGATATTATCGCGATCCTGGGGATGGATGAATTGTCTGAAGAAGACAAGGAGGCCGTCCAGCGGGCGAGGCGCATCCAGAAGTTCCTTTCGCAGCCCTTCTTTGTGGCGGAAGAGTTCACGGGGAGAAAAGGACGATATGTCTCGCTCCAGGAGACGATCCGGAGCTTCAAGGAGGTCGTTGAGGGTAAATGGGATCACCTGCCTGAACAGGCCTTCTACATGGTCGGCGGCATCGAGGAAGTGGCGGAACAGGCCAAGGAGATGGAGGGCTCCGACCAGTGATGCATCTCACGAGCCGATCACTGGTCCCGACGATCCGGGAGGCCCATGGCTGTGTTTCTCACGCTCGAAGTGCCCGTGGGTACGCACTGCGTCGTCGCGCCAGGCAGGGAACCTTGATAGATCCACATAATTGTCAACGAACTCAGGAGAAGGTACGCTGATGCCGGACAACACGGGGAAGATACACCTCAAGATACTCACCCCCGAGAAGACCCTCTTCGAGAAAGACGTTGATTCGGTCGTCCTGACGGCGCATGACGGTGAGATGGGCTTCCTCCCGAAGCATGCCCCACTGATAACGTCTTTGGGCATCGGCGAATTGAGGGCGACTACCGGGAGTGAAAAGCTGCATTTCGCCACTCACAACGGCTTCGCCCGCATGGAGGACAATCATCTCCTCGTGCTGGCGGACGTCGCGGAGAGTCCCGCTGAGATAGATGTCGCCAGGGCGCAGGAGGCGCTGGCGCGGGCGCGGGAAGAGGGGCGCAAAAAAGGTGGCTACGAATATCTTCGAGCGGTGCAGCGAGCAAGAACACGCCTGAAAATCCTTCCCGGGAAGTAGCCCCGCGGCGAACGTTGCATGTCTGGCGACACAGGGCCATGTCGATACTTATCCCGCAGTTGCATAACCTGGTGAAAATAGGCAGATTAACTTGATCACTGTTACGAAAGGGTTCGGTGTCTGGTCAAATGAGAAGAATTAGACCGTTTTTTCAGCTCAAGGTGGCGCTTCTGGCGGCGGCATTCGTGACGGCCCCCCACCTCCTCTCCCCATTTGGCCCGCACGAGGCTATCGCCTCCGGGGCGGTATCCCCCGAGAGGGTCATTGTCCTCGGTTTTGATGGGGCAGATCCGAACCTCATGGCGAAATGGATTGACGAGGGTCAGCTTCCCAATCTGAAGAAGTTATCGGAGACCGGCTACTTCCATCCGCTCAGGACAACCAATCCGCCTCAGTCTCCTGTCGCCTGGTCATCCTTTACAACAGGCACGTGGCCTGGAGATCACGGAATATTTGACTTTCTCAGGAGGGATCCAAAGACCTACATGCCGGACGTCTCGTATCTTTCGACCGTGAAACCGACGTTCCATTTTTTTGACCTGCTCCTCGACGAGCCCGCGAAGGCGATAAACAGACGGCGGGGAGAGCCCTTCTGGAAAACAGCGAGCGATCAGGGCCACCGGGTGGTTGTCCTGAGTGTTCCATACAGCTTTCCACCGGATACCCTGCCTGAGGGAAAAATGTTGTCTGGGCTTGGAGTCCCCGACCTGAGGGGTACCAACAGCACTTTCACATTCTTCGGGACCAACATTACAGCGTCAGAGGCAGCCAGGGGCGCGGGCGGCGCTAAGTTTGTCAGGATCAGAAAGAGTGGCTCGAAACCGATTGAGACGGTTGTTGAAGGCCCGGTAGACCCGACAGCGGAGGAATACACGAGACTGACGGTGCCTCTCACGTTCGAGGTGAACGGCCAGGCCTCGTCAATAGGCATCTCGATGCAGGGGCAGACCGAGAACGTCAAGAAGGGCGAGTGGAGTCCCTGGTTCGAGATATCATACAAGATAACTCCTTTCTACACGATAAGCGGAATATGCCGCTTCTATGTCAAGCAGGTAGCGCCTGAGGTGCAGGTCTACCTGTCGCCGCTCAGCTATCACCCGGACGATCCCTATATCCCTTTCACCTACCCCCGCTCGTTCTCCAGCGAACTCAAGGAAAAGGTGGGGTTCTTCAAGGCCGTAGGATGGGTCCATGACACGTCGGCGCTAAACTCCGAGAAGATCACGGAGGATCAGTTCCTCGACGAGATGCGTCAGATTATGGACAAGCGTCGGGAGATCACGCTCCGCTGTCTCGAAGACGAAAACTTCGAGCTTCTGATCTCAGTCTTTACCGCCACCGATCGCGTGTCCCACATGTTCTGGCGCCTTACAGACCCGCTGCATCCGAGGTACGACGAGGATCTGGCAGGGAAATATGGCGACGCCATCCTCAATACTTACAAGAGGATGGACGATATCGTCGGTGAGATAATGGATAAACACGTCGACGAGAAGACCGTTCTGATGATCGTTTCAGACCATGGTTTTCACAGCTACCGGTACGGGCTCAACGTCAACACCTGGCTCGTGCGGAATGGCTATATGTTCCTGAAAGGGATGGTCGCGGGCAGGGATATTCCGGATAAGCTCTTCAGCAGCAGGGAGTTCTTCCCCAACGTCGACTGGAAAAGGACCAGGGCGTACGCTATCGGTACCGGCCAGGTATTTATAAATCTCAAGGGCAGAGAGGGCCAGGGGATTGTAAAACCCGGTGAAGAGGAGGATGCTCTGATCCAGGAAATAAAGACGAAGCTCCTGGCGATCGAAGACCCGGCGACCGGCGTCAAGGTCCTCTCCAATGTATATCTGAAGGAAGGAGAATCTCTGGGCGCGTCATCCGGGAAAGCGCCCGATATCCAGCTCGCCTTCAGGGAGGGCTACTGCACGTCATGGGAGACCCGCCTCGGCGGTATACCGAAGGAGCTGTTCCTCCCGAATGAGAAGAAGTGGAGCGGTGAGCACGCGGCCTCCGATGTCGCGGAGACGAGTGGAATCTTCTTCTCGAGCGTAAAGCCATCCGATCTGGAACCGAGAATTGTTGACGTCTCGGTGACTGCTCTTGAACTCCTCGGAGCGAGTAGGAAACCTGAAATGAAAGGGGTTAACCTCTTTGACGTTGCGCATTAGTTGTCATTCCCGCTTGCCGGGAATATCTCTTATGAAGGATGCCGGACACGCCGGCATGACAGACGCTGTGGTGATTCCGGACAAGCCGGCATGGCAAACCGCAGTGTTATTTTAGAGCGTGCTCAACTATTTCTGACGTTGTGTCAGGAATAGATCGTGACTCAGAACGGAGTGAATGGTAATCATGAAGACAATATTGTTAGGCCTCGACGGCGCGACATTCGATAACATTAAGCCCTGGGCCGAAGAAGGCCTGATGCCCAACTTCAAGAAAGCGATGGAGGCGGGTACATGGGGAGAGCTGAGGTCAACCATCCCGCCGACGACCCCGCCGGCGTGGGCGACGACCGTTACGGGAAAAAATCCCGGGAAGCATGGGATCTATGACTTCCGGGAATCGTTTCTCTTCGATCCAAGGAGGCCGATCATCAACTCCAGGTCGATCAGAGCGGCGAAGTTGTGGCACATCCTCAACAATCTCGGCAAGAAGGTCGGGGTCATGAATGTCCCGATCACATATCCACCCGAAGAGGTCGACGGCTTCATGATCTCAGGTATGATGACACCGTCACCTGACCACGACTACACCCATCCGAAAAGCCTCAAGGAAGAGATTAAGGCTGCCGTGGGTGACTATGTCCCTAACATCGATATACCGCAGTACGATGTGGAGTTCCTCGATGACGCCATGAGGTTTTTCAAGGACATGCGTTACTGTTTCGAGAAGCGGCGCGACGCGTTCTTCTGGCTGCTGGAGAATAAGGAGTGGGATTTCTTCATGCCGGTCTTCGTAATCACCGACCGGATCGGTCACCTCTTCTGGAAATACCTTTCACCGGACAGCAAGAAGTTTTACAACCACAAGAACGCGGAGAGGATCCGCCAGGAGATCAGGGATTGCTACGGGCTGGTCGATGACATGTTCGGCATGCTGCTGGAAAGACTCGACGACGACACTACGCTTGTGGTAATGTCGGACCACGGCTTCGGATACACCTACAAGTGGATCAACGTCAACAGGTGGCTCAGGGATATCGGCCTCCTGACCCTCCAGGGCAGCGTGTCGTGGAAGAAATCACTCTTCTTCTCGATCATGCAGCTCAATGACTCCCGCCTCGTCAAGACACTCATTCCGGACGCCGTACAGAGTGCTCTACGCGGGAAGATCCGCAAGGGACGTGGCACGCTCAAGACCGACGTGGACTCGACGATAGACTGGACCAGGACAAAGGCGTTCTTCGCCAGTATACCGACGCAGGGGATATTCATCAATGTCAGGAAAGAGGGTGTCAACGGCATCGTCAACCCGGGGAAGGAATACAACGAGCTGAGGGACCTCATAAAGAAGAAACTCTACGAGATAAAGGACCCTGACACCGGAGAGCAGGCGATCCAGAAGGTGATATTCCGTGAAGAGATATACAGCGGGCCTGAGATGGAGATGGCCCCGGATATCCTCTTCGTCTCTCACGATTACGGCTATCTCGGTCGACAACTCTTCGGCGCAAAGAAGTGGATAGAGACAAGCGAGAACCTGGCAAACGGTTTTCACCGCATGAATGGCGTCTTCATGGCGTTTGGCAAAAACATCAAGGAAGGCTACAAGGTGGAAGGAGCCGGGCTGGAGAATATCGCCCCGACGATCCTGCACGCGATGGGTTTCCCGGTGCCGGACGACATGGACGGGGAAGTACTCACCTCTATCATGAAGGATGACTGGCTCAAGGCGCATCCCGTCAAGATAGAGCCGCCCGACAAGTTCACGGGCAAGGATCGCGACGTCTATTCGGACGACGAAGAGGATGTTATCAAGGATCGTCTCGCGGGACTCGGATATATCGAATAGCTGCTACGATTCCGGACAGAATCGAGGACGAGCAATGGAAAAACAGTTGGGAAAGAGACGTTAGAGAATGAAAAAACATGTCATCAACCTCGTGAAGTTCGCCGTCACGTTCGGTATAATCTATCTGATACTGCAGCGTTTCCAGATAGGCTGGACGGACATCCACACCGCGCTCACCGAATCGAACCCATGGTGGTTCGTGGCCTCGATAGCCACCCAGATAGCGGCCATAACATTCTCTATCCTGCGGTGGAAAACCCTGCTCGATGGACAGGATCTGATCCTGCCGACCAGGCACCTGATCAACACGTATCTCGTCGGACGTTTCCTGGGCACATTCACCCCGACGGGTGTCGGCCTGGAGGCATACAAGGCATATGACGTGGCCCGATACACGGGCAAGGCAACCGAGTCAGTCGCTGTCATCCTCATAGAGAAGATAGTCGCCACCTTCTTTTCGCTGAGCGTAATGGTGCTCATCACGCTCCCCTTCGTAGAGCTGGGTACCACCTTTCTCGGCGTGTTTTTTCTCTTTTTCTTCTTTCTCCTGCTGCTGGCGTTGATTCTCCTCTTCAAACCATCCGTCATCGAGAAGATACTCTCTCTCAACTTCCCGATGAAGGGGAAAATCGAGGGGAAACTGAGAGAGGCGGTAGACGCCTTCACAGTTTACAGCCACCGCAAGGGATGCCTGCTCAAAGCCATGTTCTTCGGCTTCTTCGTCTATATCTCTCTTTTCGCGACGTATTATACGAACTCGCTCGCCCTGCACGCCGGTGTCGGTTTTCTCGACGTCCTGAGGGTGGGGCCTCTCACACAGATTGCAACAATGATCCCCCTCTCGATCGCCGGAATCGGCCTGAGGGAGGGAGCATTCATAGGGCTTCTCGACGCAGCCGGTGTAACATTCAACAGTTCGGCAACGGTGCTGACCGCGACTATGTGGTATTTCGTCAGTATCTCCGTCAACATAGTCGGGGCGATCATATTCCTCACCAGAAAGACCGATTACGAAAACATCCGGACAGAGAACGTCCAGACCCTCATGAGAGACGGCAGGATAGAGGAAGGCACAGGTAAGAACAATGGCAAATAATTCTGAGAACAATATCTGCACGCTGTCGCGTATCCGAATCGGGATCCTGTCCGCCCTGCCGGCGGGAGCGTTAGTAGGGATACTCGAATCGATCGTTGTGGTCACAGGCACCGCGGGGCTCCGTGACTGGTGGGTCTTCTGTTATGCCGCTATCACTTACGGGCTGATGGCCCTCCCGGTCGGGATCGGCCTCAGCGTGTCCGGCGCTATCCTGGCGGCTGTCACCGGGAAGAAAAGCAGTGCGGACCGGGCGTATTCCTTCTATTTCTCGGCGACATTTACCGCCGTGCTTCTCATCATCGGGAGGTTCCGGCTCATCCGCGACGTCTACCACGAAATCGGCCCTGGTGTTTCCCTCGATATCAAGCTCCTGGGGGGCGCAGTCCTGCTTTTCGTGACACTTCATTTTCTCCTCTTCGGCAGGCTCTTCAGCGCGGCTTCACTGCGGCGACTCGCGAGGACCGGGAGGGCCGTCTGTACCTACTTGATGATCATCATCCTTGCGGCAGCGGTTTCCTTTTTCGGTGGCCCGTCCGCCGGTACGGATCGCGTGGAGCTCACAGGCACCGCGGATGGTCCCAATGTGCTCCTGATAATTGTGGACACACTCAGGGCCGATCATCTGCAGGCGTATGGATATGACGCCATTGAGACCCCCGCCATAGATGGGCTTGCGGCCGACGGGATACTCTACAGAAAGGACTTTTCCCAGGCGTCCTGGACGAAACCGGCGATCGCGTCCATAATGACGGGTCTCTATCCATCCACGCACCAGGCCATCCACAAGGCGAACATCCTGCCGGATGATGTCACCACGCTTGCTGAGTCACTCGAGGGCGCGGGATACAATACCATCGGGCTTCCGAACAACGAGAATATATTCCCGGCGAGGAATTTCCAGCAGGGCTTCAAGGTATACGAACCTCTCGAACCGGATTTCTTTTTCTTCGCGACCGAATCCGCCTTTCACCTTACGCTCTATAACCAGATGCGGCTGGTCCGCGAACGGTTCCTCTTTCAAAGCAAGCAGGTGCAGCACTACTACCAGGACGCAGCGCGGGTTGATGAACACGCTACTGAGTGGCTCGACCGGATAGCGGACAAGGGGAGTTTTTTCCTCTTCCTTCACTACATGGAGCCGCACGATCCCTATTTTCCACACCCATATGACGGCACCGGCTTCGCCAGGGTGAACAACCCTCACCCATCGCCGGAGATGGCACAGACCTACATGGAGACATACGACGGCGAGATCGTCTATCTGGACGAGCATCTCGGTGAACTCTTCGATCACCTCAAGGAAGCGGGACTGTACGATGATCTCATGATCGTCCTGACCGGCGACCACGGAGAGGAGTTCTTCGAGCATAACGGATGGTGGCACGGTACCACACTCTACGAGGAGCAGATCAACGTTCCCCTGATCATCAAGCTGCCTGGAAACGAACACGGCGGGACCGAAGTCGAGGGGCTTGTCAGATCGATAGATGTCGCTCCGACCATCCTTTCGCTTGCGGGCGCAGAAGCACCGCCGACGCTCCAGGGTCATAATATCCTCCCGGATTCAGCCGGCGTTGTGAGTGGACAGGACTTCGTCTTCTCCGAAGAACAGCTCGAGGGCAACGCTCTTCAGTCGGTACGGGGAGAGGCGTGGAAACTCATCCTGGCCAATGACGGTAATCCTCGGGGGCTCGAACCCGAGGAACTCTACAATCTCCCTTCGGATCCGACAGAATCGGCCAACCTGTCCGGCGATGAGCGTGATGTAGTAGACTCGCTGCGGGAGCGGGCGGCGCAGACATCGTCGCAGGCCCTTGAGGTAGCCGTAAAGGCCGAGGCACAGGAGATGGGAGATGTTGAACGCGAGCGTCTCAAGGCACTCGGTTACGTCCAGTAGACCCTGTTTGCCCGATCATTCCCCGAATTGTCTTCCGCATCCCCTGGAATAAGGATCTCAGCAGCAGCCTCGCAATTCTCAACACGATTTATTCCATTAACGTCAACCGAGGGTGTCTCTCATGCTCAGACAAATAATATTCCTCTTCCGCCTCGCGAGCATTGTCTTCCCCGCAGCATCCCCGGGAGGCGAGATTGAAGACTGGACCAATCCGTGCAACTCATCAGATCCGCCTCCTTCAGACCTTTTCTATCCTGACAGCGCATTTCTTGTAATCATTCTGCTTGGAAATCGGGCAGAAGGCATCCAGGGTTACCTTGTTTATCATAACGTCCACGTCGAACCATGGCACAAAAACCATCCCCTCCTGGGGGGTCACCCGGCCACCCGGCTGGGCGCATACTTCCACTTCCCCCCGGCGTGAGACGAGCCGTGGTCCCCCTTGACCGCCATTATCTTCCCGTCAGCAACTCCGACGAGGACACTGCAACCCGTTCCGCAGAACCGACATGGCGCCTTGTCCCGGATCAGGTCCTTTTCGGGGTCTCCCGCGAAGGCTTCATACGGATTGAGGTAGATCGTTCCCCCCAGCACCGAGATGGCAATCGAACCCTTTCTTATGAACTCTCTCCTGGTAATCTTCTTCATCTGTCTTCTCCCATGCATGACTCCTCCGGGGGAATGTGTCACCGGGTCTTTCGGATTGAAGAATGATTATTGATTGCAAACAGAGGGGATGCGCATCGCGTGCGTGTTAATATAACTGGCCCTGATGACTTCACAAATCTCCTGAATTTCAATGATGATTCCCGGACGGGGCCCCCCATGCTTTTCCCCGAAAGAGAATCCCCGTGTGAGCTTGACAAATTATCAGGGTGTGGTATGTGACATCTACCTTCAGACAGGCTTCCACGGCGATCGACCGCTGTGTCCTCTTCACTTTCTCCTCTTCACCCTCTCCAGCAGGCTTTCCATCAACAATCCCAGTATGAGGGCGTACATTAGATTGCCGCTCATGACCCCGGCGAGCCCCATGACAACCGCGACTGCGTGTTTCTCCCGAAGGCGTCTGATGAGCCACACGTGGCAGAGTGCGACATAGAGGAGCATCGACCCCAGGACCCAGGGCGGGATAGAGCTGAAGATCAGATCACCAGACCCTACAAAGATCACCGATATCAATACGAATGCTCCGCCGGTGATGAGTGTAGCCCCCGCCGTGCGGGCTCCGAAGCGGTAGTGGGCGGTGAAGCCACCGGATCCATGACAGACGGGAAGACCTCCGAGGAATCCGATCAGGATATTCGAGAACCCGAGAGACAGGGCCAGACGCCGGGGCGACGCGCGCCTGGCACTCTCTACAAAATAGTCCCGGGCTACATCGGAAGCGGCGTAGACCGCGTTGCCAAGCGTCAGGGGAAGTTGCGGCAGGACCAGCACCCACAGGGCGGGCAGGAAGATGGAGAGCTCAGGCAACGAGAGCGGCGCGATCCGGGCACTCTCGACAACCGGGCAGGAAGAAAGTGTGAACAGGCCGACACTGGTCTTTATCAGCATCAGCCCCACTCCAAGCTGAATTCCCTTGACGATCGGGCGGGTGAAGTATCGTGACAGCCAGTCGATCTTGCCCGTCAGCACCAGCAGGAGAAGAATCAGACCCATCCAGATTCCTGCCGCGGAGATCATCGGCATCCCCAGTCCACCGGCTATGGCTATGGCCGCCATCGCCTTCAGCGGCTGGACCGGGATCGGTAGCCTGAAGTAAAGCGCCGCCGTGATATATACGAGTCCGACAAGAAATATCGAGCGTGCCGGCGGCAGGCCATTCAAGGCTACAAGGCTCATGTAAACCGGGACAAACGTCCCCAGGTCTCCCAGCGCTCCCGACCACTCTCTCAATCCGAGCCTGATCGGCAATGCGCCGCCTTTCTCGGGTCGCTCCAGAATAGTCATCCCCCGATCCCGCACACCGATAGCGTGCGCGCAAAGACACCGAAGTTTCCCGTCTCATGCCATCTTGTCGCGCAACCCGTCATGACGGCGCGACTCCGGCTTCATCACCATGGAGCTCCTGCCCCTATTTCAACCATCTGAAAGGCAGCACGTCGCCCGGTTTCAGTGTACGAGTCCCTATCGGCGAGACCGCGAGCCCATTTGCCTTGCACGCCATACCCATCATCGCGGAACCCTGAGGGCGGATGATGTGAATTCGATAATCATCACCGTCACGCGAGACCCGGCAGAAGAGGTACTGCTGCCTCTCCTCCGGGGTAACGTAGTCGTTCTCGACGATACCTGAGAGGTGATAGGCGGGATGCTCCGGTCTATATCCCCGCAATTTCTCAATGGCCGGCCTGACAAATTCCTCCACGCATATCATGACGGATACCGGATTGCCGGGAAGCCCGAACACCGGCTTATCACTCCCCTCGTTCCCCGGGAAGAGCCCAAAGAGTAGTGGCTTCCCCGGTTTTATCGCAACCCTCCAGAAGACCTCCTCAAAACCGAGTTCTTCGAGGACGACCCGCGTGTAATCGAAATCTCCGACCGAGACACCACCGGAGATAATGAGCATGTCAAGCTTCGGCAGGGCACGGCCGAGCGTAGTTTTCATCTCCTCGGGATCATCACAACCGATCCCGAGGTCCAGGACTTCCACTCCCCACCTGGCCAGTGCGCTCACCAACGCGGGTCCGTTCGAGTTCCGGATCTTTCCGGGCGTAAGCCGCCGGCGAAAATCGACGAGTTCATCGCCGGTCGCGAGGAGAGCCACACGGGGCTTTCCGACGACCGAAACACCGGCGATTCCCTCCGCCGCGAGAACCGCCAGTTCGTACGGCCTGATTCGAGTGCCCGCATCGAGCAGGAGATCGCCCGAGTGAACATCCTCACCTTTTCCGCGGATGTTGTCGCCCTCGCGGGAAGTACGGAAAATATCCACCCACTCGTCTCCCTTCGAACGCGTCACCTCCCTGATGACTACCGAATCCGCCCCCGCGGGAAGCGGCGAACCCGTCATGATCTTTATCGCCATGCCCCCGGCAAGCTCAGTAATGGCCATATCTCCGGCCCTGACGACCCCCTGGATATCGAGCCGCACGGGCGACTCCCGAGAAGCTCCGGCCGTGTCAGCGGCCCGGACAGCGAAGCCGTCCATCGCAGAATTGTGAAACGGCGGCAGATCTTCCGTTGCATAAATATCCGATGCGATGATCCTTCCCGGGGATTCCTCCAGCGATATATCTTCAGGAGGAAGCGCCTCGATGTTGTCGAGAATCATCTCGAGGGCAAGGTCGGGCGATATCATTCTTCCTCAGTATCTCCTCATATGGCGCTCCTTGACAGGCGCAGGAATGATGCGAATTCCAGGCGTTCTCCAACTGTCTGCACTATCCTCCACTCAGAGGAGGGAGGAACGCGACCTCGTCTCCATCCCGCACAACGAAGTCAAGGGCCACTATCTCGCTGTTCACGGCTACGTTAAGGAGGTCCAGGTGCTCCGTTATCGGGGAAAGTTCAGGAGTGGACTCTATCAACCGGGTCAGAGACATCTCTTGACCGACGCTGATTTCGATCTCCTTCCTCTTCATCCAGTCAGAGCAGCGAGCAAAAAACAGAACCTTCACAGCCATCGTGTCTGCCTCTCTTCTCCCTTCGGCCCGGCTATCTGGCGTCGCCGCGAGATTCCGGTCCATGACTGGCCGGGATCGGCCGCAGGTTTCAAACATATGGAACGCCGTCATGCAAGTCAAGAGCCTCTCTCGATGCTTCCACAGGGAGGAATCTGTCTCTTCTCATCTCGAGCAAAAAAAATGTTTCCCAAATCACCGACAATCTCTTATTATTTATATGCTGGATCTATTTGAGAGCTGAACGATATCAATCTTTTCTTTGCGAACAAGTGCCGTCAACCATATTGTGACGAACATGGGAAAGGAGGTGCTCGCTCTCGCTGTTTGTCTGATGATCTATCGGGTGAGTAGACACGGTAACCATGTTGAAAGGAGTGCAGGATGATCAGGACAATCACTGCGTTGATGATTGCGGTGGCCATGAGCTTCGCGTTGTTCGGCTGCGGAGGAGGAAAACCCGCTGCAACCCAGAAGAAAGCCGAAAACACGGTAACCACTCCAGCGGAGACGGAAGCCGTGACAGAAGAGGCTGCGCCTGAGGAGGCAGCGCCTGCAGAGGAGGGTGCGGAGCATCCCGGTTCCGCTATGAAGACAGAGGGTTCTGAGGCCAAATAGCCTTTCCCGCTGGAAAAACTTTATCGCCTCTTGGAACAGACAGGATTCTTGTTCTGAATCTGCGAAGTTCTCAAACGTTATTCAGGTGGGGGCTGTCGGGAGTGATCCTCGTCGGCCTCCACCTTGCTGTTGTTGTCCTGTCGCCGCGCCTCGGCTACGGCAGCGCGTATCTCAGTGGGTCCATCTTCACGCTCACAGGAATTGTGATCCTCTCGGGCCTGATCTATCTTCATGCCGTCCTCACGCCGTCCGCCGGGCCTCTTCAGAGAGCACTATTCGCCTGGGTGCTGATCGTCGGCGCAGCCCTGCGTATCAGCATGTTTTTCTCGACCCCGATGCTGGAGGACGACTACTACCGCTACCTGTGGGATGGTGGCGTAACGGCAGGCGCGCTGAACCCGTTTGCCTGGTCTCCAGATGAAGTCCGGGACGAAAGCGACGACGCAGAACAGATTCCCGAATCGCTGCGCATACTCGCCGATGAGTCTGGCTCGACGATAAAGCGAATCAACCATCCACACCTGCGCACGATCTACCCACCCGTCGCGCAGGCCGTCTTCGCGATGGCTCACATGGCAGGCCCCTGGAGCCTCCTCTCGTGGCGACTCACGCTTCTCTTCTTCGACGCCATTACGCTCTGGTTGATAATCGTAATTCTTCGAAGGCTCCACCTGCCGCTGATCTCGATAGCCGTCTACTGGTGGAATCCTCTTCTTATGAAGGAGGTGTTCAACTCCGGACACATGGACCTGCTCGTTCTCCCCTTTCTGCTTGGCGCGATCCTGCTCGAGGCAACAGATCGTCATATCCCGGCCTTCATCGCACTCGCGCTTGCGACAGGGGTCAAGTTGTGGCCTGTGATCCTGCTTCCGCTCTTTCTCAGATCCGCCGCGAGGCACCCCGGGCGACGGACGGGCGCTTTACTGTCGTTCGTCGTACTCGCCGCCCTGATGAGCCTGCCTGTCCTGAGGGCTGGTCTGGGGACAACATCCGGTTTCACCGCCTATGGAGAGCAGTGGGAGATGAACGACGCGCTTTTCATGGTATTTCAGTGGAGCCTCGATGCGGCTTTGAATCTCACGGGGATCTTCGCGGGCGCAGCCGGTACAGGTGCACGTCTGCTGGCCTTTCTGGTCCTTGCGGGTTGGACCTGGAGAGTCACCTTCAGGAGCGGTTCTCTCGATCTTTCTGCCCTGTGCAGGAGATCGCTTCTCATAACAGCGGCGCTCTTTCTGCTCAGCCCGACGCAGTTTCCCTGGTACTATCTGTGGCTGCTGCCGTTTCTGGCGATTCAACCGCGAGGCTCGCTCCTGCTCCTGACGGCATTGCTGCCACTCTACTACCTGAGATTCTATTTTAAGGCGGTTGGAGACGTTGGCACCTTCGACAACGGGATCGTCTGGTTGGAGTATGCCCCCGTCTGGCTTCTCCTCGCCCGAGAGTGGTACATGGGGCGGTCTGAATCCATTCAGGCGAGCGCTGTTGTGTAATATGAGAGATAACGCCTCGATATCAGTGATCATGCCCGCCCTGAACGAAGAGGATGCCGTCGGGAAAGTACTCGCCGATATCCCGGGGTGGGTGGACGACATAGTAGTTGTCGATAACGGCTCCACCGACGGGACCGCAGAAGTTGCCCTCTCCGGTGGGGCGCGTCTTGTGGAGGAAAAAAAGAGAGGATATGGCGCGGCATGCCTGGCGGGAATCGCGGCGCTCGAGGAGTGCGATGTTGTCGTCTTTCTCGACGCAGATTTCAGCGACCATCCCGAGGAAATGGCTCTGCTGGTAGATCCCATAGTGAGAGGGCGCGCCGATTTCGTCATCGGCTCGAGAACCTCAGGCATGACAGACCCCGGAGCGCTGCACATCCCGGCGCGGCTCGGCAACTGGCTGGCGTGCAACCTGATCAACATCTTCTGGCGTTTCAGATACACCGACCTGGGGCCGTTTCGGGCAATCCGCTCCCGTTCGCTGGAGGAGTTGCGGATGCGGGACGAGGGCTACGGGTGGACGGTGGAAATGCAGATCAAGGCAGTAAGAGGCAACCTCAGGATTGAAGAGGTCCCCGTCGGCTATCGCAGGCGAATCGGCAGATCTAAGATATCAGGCACATTGCGGGGCATGATCGGGGCGGGTTCAAAGATCCTGTGGACCATCTTCTCCGAGGCGATGACACCCGGTCAGCGGTCTGGGTGATGCAGGAGCACAGATGCGCCGCGACACACCCGGAGCGGAAGGCCACATGAATCTGACCGGTGTGATGGAATTCACCCGCCGCATTTATTATATTCCGTAAAACCACATACCGTTTGCGTCTTGCTGACCCCGCATCAGGGGAAGCAGGTGAGCCCGGGAGCTCCTGAGAGATTCTTCAATCGAAAAGACCGGTCGGCACAATGGAACATTTGTCGCAGAATTCAAGCATTTCCGTAATCCTCCCCGCCTACAATGAGGAAGGCAATATAGCCAGGGCCGTTGATCACGCGCGAGCGGTCCTGCTCGACCTCGGGCTTGAATATGAGATCTTGGTTGTAGACGACGGAAGCACCGACGCCACGGCGGAACTGGTGAGGGATTTGATCCCCACGCACTCATCATCCCTGCGTCTGCTGGAACACGAAGAAAACCGTGGTTATGGCGCCGCCCTCAAATCGGGCCTGAGAGAGGCAAAAGGGTCCCTCCTTTTCTTCACGGACTCTGACAGACAATTCGATGTCTCCGAGCTTGCAAGGCTGCTCGAGTGGATCGACACCTATACGATCGTTATCGGATACAGGAAAGACCGGCAGGACCATTTCTTCAGGAGAGCCATGGCCTGGGGCTGGGGCGTGCTCATTCGGTTCCTTTTCGATCTACAGGTGAGAGACATAGATTGTGCCTTCAAGCTCTTCCGACGCGAGGTGTTTGACGAGATATCCATCGACTCGATCGGCGCGTTCGTCAACAGTGAGATTCTCATCCGGGCCAAGAAGAAAGGGTTTACCATCAAGGAGGTCCCTGTGTCTCATTTTCCTCGGGAACTGGGAGTCCCGAGCGGCGCCAAGCCGAGGATAATCGGCCGGGCTTTCAGGGAGTTGTTGAAACTCTACAGGGAACTCAAATAACGGTCGAGGGATTGTGAAGATGAAAGGGGACAAACGTGTCACGGGGATCGTCGCAGCGTGCCCCTTCCCGAGCAGTCAGGGATCACAGGTCCTGATACGTCAACTGGCCAGCGCGCTATCACGCAGGGGGGAATCTGTCCATATTATCACCTACCCGTTCGGAGATCTTCCTCCAGACCCTGGCTACACACTCCACAGGGCGCGTTCCCCTGTCCGGAACACCAAACTCGACCCCGGCCCGTCGTTTGCCAAACCGCTCCTGGATCTTACGCTGCTGCTGAAGGTTATCTCTATCATTGAGCGAGAGAGAATAACCGTCATTCATGGCCACAACTACGAGGGAATCCTGGTCGCGTGGATGGCCGGCAGGTGGCTCGGCGTACCTGTGGTCTACCACTGCCACACACTCATGGCCGACGAGCTCCCAACCTACGCGAGTGGCAGCGCGATTCGAAGCGCCTCCCGTCTCTTCGGCTCCCTGGTCGACTCGATCACGTCAAGGATCCCGGACCATGTCATCGCGGTCTCAGAAGAGATTGTGGCGAAGATATCGGCCGCGAGAAGAAAAACGGGTGGGGTCACATATCTTCCTCCGGGGGTCGACCCGGAGGAGTGGAACGGCTTCAAGAAAGAGGAGAAAAAGGTGTCGGGTGGACCAAAGATCGTCTACGCCGGCAATCTCGCGGCATTTCAGAACATCCCGCATCTTCTCGACGCCCTTCGGATGGTTCGTGATGAATTTCCGACTGTCCTCCTCGAGATCATCACTCCTTCAGACCCGGCAAAGGTGCTCGATCTCGCTCGATCCATGGGGGTGGACACGAACATCTCCACGGTCGTGGAGAACAGGTTCCAGAAGATCGCACCCCGGCTCATGGGGGCTGATCTTGCCTGCTCGGCCAGGACAATCCGATCCGGCTTTCCGATAAAGCACCTCAACTACATGGCGGCGGGGCTGCCGACGGTCTGTTACAGAAGCGCGGCAAAAGGGGTCGTTAACGGTGAAACGGGCCTCGTCGTGGAAGATAACGATGTCAGGGCGTTGAGCGATTCCATTCTCTGCCTGTTGAAGGAGATGGAACTGTGCCGCAGGATGGGGAAAAACGCGCGTGAAACCGCCTTCCGTGACTACGCATGGGATGACCTTGCGGCCAGGGTGCAGGAAATCCATCGTTTTCTTTAGTCGGCCTCGGGCTTCTCCAGAGAAGTGGCGACGAGTCCCCGGGTCCCGAAGCGGGTCATGATGACAGCCCCGAAACCTATCGTCATGGCGAGATAGCCAACCAGTCCACCCGTAAACCCCAGGGCGACCTTGACCGGCCACAAGATGCCACCCGTGAGACCAACGACGGCCGCCAGGATATCGAAAATCAGGAGTGTGATAATGCCGATCGCCAGCGTTTTCTGCTCGGAAGATATCGGACCGGACAGCCTGCAGCTCACAAAGTTCCCCGCGAACATGGCTACGCCCAGGTATCCTAGAAAAGCTGCGGCAAAAACACCGAGCAGGCACAGGGGGATGATGAGAAAAAGGAGTGGGATGCCGATGATACTGACGCAGAGAACGATTGAGATCACCAGCAGCAGCGGCAGAAGCATTATCTCTCCAAGAAGCCCGACCACCCCGTTCTTGACCAGATTACGGTCAACGGCCTCCGATACACGCCTGAGGGGTTTAGGAAAGAAGAAAAGAGCCCCTGCGCCAAAAAGGAGAAGGAGCCCGAGACATATGATGCCCGCAAAGACGCTGACGCCCCGGTCGATAAATCCTCCGAAACTCTGGAGGCCGATGAATGGGCCTATCGTAACGCCGAAAGGGAATTTCCCGAAACCGACCTCCTGATCGCCGATCTTGGCGCCCGGTCGCTTGTCTATCTCCCCGCCGAAGCATACAGCGGAGCCCCTGATATCTGCCGTCTCCTCGGCAATGAGATCTCCACCGAACACGACAACATCTTCCGTCACAACGCCCGCTATGGTCGCACTTCCTCCAAAAACGACCACGCTGCCGGAGATCTTCTCGTCCTCCTCCACGACCACGTCATCTCCGAACTTTACCAGTTCATTCCTCTTCCTGGTTGTACCAGCGTCCTTCTCCCAATCTTCGCTGTCGTCTATGATCGTGACGTTGAGCTCGCCCAGCCTTCGGATGTTCTCCTCGAGATCGTCCAGGTCAACCGTATCACCATCTATTATGGCGTGACTCTGGGTGATGATTATCTTTGTCGCGCCCTTTTCCCCTTTTCCGCCATCGCCGAAAGCGATACTCCCGGCCGCAAAGGAGACAAGAGTCATCACACCAAATCCTATTATCGCACCTGTTAATTTCCTGCCCATCTATCCTCCTGGCCTTATCCCTCGTTATTCACCGGACTTCGCTCCCCCGGCTCAGCATAAATGCATTGTCCTCGTCAATCCCGCGCCGCGACCCGATGGGCCGCTCAAGCCCGGTTTCAACAACCTTGCCATTATTACGGTCGAGACAACCTCAATCATCGTGAGAACCGTTAGCATCAGCGCGAAGAAGGGATCCGACACCGTTGTGAACGTCGCGTTGAGAAATATCCTGCCGACGAGGAGCAGCGAACTGACAATCCGCAGGTCTACCATGGCGGTCACCATCTCCACAACTCCTTTGACAGGACTCACACCGAGCCATTCCATCTCCCGCACGGCGCCCATAAATCCCCCTGTCATGATGGAGACAATCCTCCCGGATCCGTTGATTACCAGAAAAAGAGAAAGAGCGGACAGGGCCGTCAGTGACAAGCCATATGCCAGTCCCGGCCTGCCCCCGAACACTGCCCGCCACACTGGGACGTGCTCCTCTGCCGGGAACTTCAACTCGTTCAGGACAAGAGAGTTGAAGTCGGCGGACGGTTCTTCCAGCGGCATCCCGTCAAGCCCCGAGAAGAGGAGGGCAAGAACCTCCATCTCGGTCCTGCACGCGCTGCAACCCTCAAGATGGCGCTCCAGGGCCCGCTTTTCTCCCTCGGGAAGCGCTTCGTCAAGATACAACTGAATCGCCTCTTCGAATCTTCCGCAGATCTCTTTCACTCCAACTAATCCCTTCAGCACTCCACTTGCTTCATGCAAGTCTATTTCCTGTCTCCCCTTATCTCCACATCACCACTTACGGTGTCGATCGACAGTCCCACCTTCCCCTCCCCCGTGACGGCCCTCATGGAGGAGTTCGATATCTCTATTATCTTCAACCCTTCGATCTCGGTTTTCAACTCGCCGGAAACACTCTCCAGGTCTATGGCAAGATCGGTCTCAGCGGGAATACGCAACCCTGCATCGCCACTGATGGAACTGATTTCGCTTTCCCGTACAGGCCCATCATCGAAGGAGACCTCTATGTCGCCGCTGATATTGTCGATGGAAAGCCCTTTCGTGATGCCCTCCAGGCTGATGTCGCCCGAGATGAGGTCGAGCGTAACATATCCCTTGATCGCCTCCCCGGTTACGTCACTGCTCGTTCCGTCTACATCCACATTCCCCCCTATCCCCAGCAGCGAAACATGGCCGCTCGTATTGTCGACACGAACATTGCCCCCACACACCTTCACGACAACTTCGCCGCTCGTATTGTCGACGGTGACATCGCCGGCTACACGTTTCAAATCCACACTGCCACTCGTCCCATCCACACTCACGTCTCCTCCAAGCGAATCGCCAGTCACTCCTCCGCTGGTCACATCCAGCGATACGTCCCCTGCGACATTGCCGATATCCACCCCCGAGGAAGTCGCGTCAACGGTGACATCGAGACCGGCTGGAAGAGAGATGTCAAAATCCACCCAGCTGTCTTGATCGTCATCGTTATTCTCGAAGATACAAGAGAAGAAACCATCCTTTCCCGGAAATCTGGCGACGACATCCAACCTGTCACCATGCCGCTTCATCTCCACGGTCAACTTCTCGAGTGCCTTTTTCGCCTCCTCTTCCTCTCCCCGGGCGTTCTTCACCGCCTTCACGCTAACCCGGTTCCCTTCGATTCCGGTTATTCTTATATTCCCCGACAGCGTCTCAACGTGAAACGTCTGCCCACCCGCAAAATCCTCTTCAAACTCCAGGGTCTCACTGTATACATCGGCTCGCATCAGACCGGGCAGACTCGTCAGGGCGATGGTCAGTATGGCGGGCAGGAACCTGTTAAAGATCATCCTGTTCTCCTTGATATTCACCCGGTATGTATAACCGGGAATGTCTGTTCGATCAACTCTCTTATAAGAACGAGAATGCCGCAGGAAAGGTTTCAACAATCTATTCATCCTCAATTATGCGCAATTTCTTCCTCAAGATGCGTCTGCCGCGAAAAAGGAGCGTTTTAACTGTGCCGAGGGGGAGATCGGTTACCTCGACAATCTCCTCGTAGCTCATGTCCTCGATGTGGCGAAGCACAATTACCCGACGATATTCCACGGGGAGTTCCATGATGGCTTCTTTTATCTTTTCACCGAGCTCGAGCGATTCGACACGATCAAGGGCGTTTTCACCGGGCGATGCTATCTGGACGGTTATCTCGTCTTCATCTGCCTCGATCGGGGCGTCGAGAGAATAGATTTTCTGCCTGTTTTTTCTGAGGTGGTCGATCGTCAGGTTGTTGGCTATCTTAAAGAGCCAGCTCGAGAATTTGTAGTCGGGATTATAGGATGAGAGCGATCTATACAGCTTGATGAATGTCTCCTGTGAGAGATCATTTGCCGTCTCATTGTCCCTGACCATACGAACGATCACCGTGTATATGCCCTTCTTGTACCTGTCGATGAGTTCGTTGAACGCTCCTTCGTCCCCTTTGAGAGAGCGCTTTACAAGTTCCTGGTCGGTTCGGCTCAAATCAACTCTCCGGGCGCTGCATCGCTTTCTGTTCCGGGAACCGTCCGTCCCTCCTTTTCGAGGGCAGACAACCTCGTCGTTGTCGGGGCTGATCACTTCGACGGAGACCCGTTCAGAATCGCACTTCGACGCCGATTCTGAATAACCGTGGTATGTCGAAATTCCCGGAGTCAGCGTCATATGCCCCACTGGAGAGGATCGCCATCGCCAACTCCTCCTCGACGGTTACTGTCCCGTCGCCATTGATGTCGAGCCGACGGATCAACTCTTCCCGGTCCGCTTCATCCTGGTCTCCGTCGCCGTCGATATCCGAAGGCGTCCGGGAGGGATCGTTCGGACTCACATAATCTCCCGGATCTGACAGTCCCATATAGTCCAGTGCATCGCTGATAGTATTTCCGTCCGTGTATGGACTGCCGCTCGTCTGGTAGAGACCATTCACCACGCCGGAACCAGCCACGGCATCCGCCTGGTTCGCGCTCAGATTGACCGCGCCGAACAGGTTTCTGATGTCCGCAAAGAGGGTATAATCGAGCCCGCCAAGGGCAAAGCCCTTCGTCAACCTCAGGTTGGTTATCGACGCCCAGCCGCTTTCGCTGTTTTCGATATCCTCCACGAACTCATAGCCGCCCGAAGTCGCGTATGGTCGCCCGCTGTGCGCCTGAAATGTGAGGCCGCAGCCCGTTTTAGAGAGGATCATCCCCGCTATCTTCCCTCGCATGAAGTCGCCGGGAAACCTGCCATCCAGAACAAGGTCGACGGTGTGAGTCTGGTCGAAGTCATTGAGGGTCTTCTCAACAGGAGGAAGAGGGGGGCTGTCTCCAACCACAAACCGGCCTTCGTTTCTAACAAAATCCTCCGGATTATTGCCGGTTCCTTCCGAACGGAGCAGCGAATAGGCGAGGTTCGCCGAAAGATATTCGCCGAAACGCTTCCTCAGTGCGACATCCAGCCCGCGTGCATTGCCGACATCATCGTTGGTGAAAACCGGGACATAACGGGCGGACTGCTCCTGCAGGACGTATCTGGCGGCAACATTACGCTCGAAGTCCTTGTTGTAGAAGGCGAGGTCGAGCGCCCAGTCCTCCAGAAAGAGGGCGGTAGCACCGATTTCGTAGAATGTAGTCTTCCTGAAGCGAAGGTCCGGATTTCCGAAAACAGCGCTGGTGCTCCCCTCCTCGTCGATATCAACGTTGATGGCGTCATACAGGTTACTGAATTGAGGGACCTGGTAGCTGATCCCCGTTTCACACCTGAGGCTCATAACACTGCCCAGCGCGACCGAGGCCCCAAGACTTGGGGCCGCTTCGGTCTTCCTGTTCGGCCTTGTCTTTCCAGAGTATTGGTTTCCGAAGATGACCGGGTAATCGGCTCCCGCGTAGAAAGAATCGAGCCTGAGGCCGAGGTCAATCAGGAGGTCATCCAGTTCCATTCGACTCTGTAGATAGAAGGACTCCATGTCGGGCTCGGCGTGTGAATAGTCGAGGAAAGTGGACGTAGACAGATTGGAGCTGTACTTATCGAGATTCCAGGTCTTTACTTCCGCACCCGCCTTCGCGCTGATCCTGCCTCGAAATCGACTCTTGATGTCGACGCGGAAATCGTTTCTATCCTCCCTGTTGTTGTAGATAAAATCATTGAATCCCTTGTTCTGGTCCCGGAAGTTCATCTGAACACCGAAGGGGTTATCCCCCCGTTGACTGTCCGCCTGTGTGACGCCTTGAAACCGTTCCGCCTGCTCCATGCTTTGCGCGAAGAGATCATCCGCGAATATCGGCACATCGCCGAACATGAAGTTCATGAAAGAACTCTGGTCGTGATAACCCTCGCTCACCCCCGGGGCGGTTATCCTCGCGCTGGTGGAATCGAAAGGCGCGAAGAGATCTCCATTATGCCGCTCGAACCGTTGAATACCGGCCCTGAATGAGACATCGATACCCGACTTGTTCACGGTGCCGAAGGTGTGGTCGACCCCGAAGATAGCGAGTCGATTCCTGTTTACGTACCCCTGGTTTCTCTCCTCCGTCCAGAACATCCTGCTACGATCGAAGATAATCCCCTGTTCCCTGTCCTCGAAGAAACTGGCCATCAGACTGGTCCCGGGAAGGGGTCTCCATGTGGCCTTTCCGTGGAATCGCAACTCGTCGCCCTGGTCTCCGGGGAGACGCCCCTCGAAGTCCTTCCCGCCGAAGCGACGCTTCCGCAAATCTGTCAGATTCATTATCGGCAGACCGGCATCGGCGCCGTTCATCATGTCGACAAGATCGAGATCGTGCCCCAGCCAGTCACGGACCTCGGCGGAGTTGCTGTAACGCGCGGCGACATCGAACAGGTCATCCGTCGTGCCCTTGAATCCCGATGCCCTCGGCCGCCTGTCTCCTTGTCCGATGGCGTCGCCCGACAGGAAGAACGTGAGATTATCAAGAACGGGAACAGGACCCCCGATATTGAACTGCAACTGGTTGAACCCGTAGTTGGACGAAGAGGGATTCAGCTCCTCCGTCTCGAAGCGAACCCCACCCGATAAAGCGAATCCGCCCGTACGCGTAACGATGTTTATAACGCCCGACTGGGCACCCCCATACTCCGCGCTGGGGTTTCCGGGGAGCAGATCTATCTCCTCAATGCCGAACTCCGGCACGTCGAGGAGGTTTTGGTCGGTCTCATAGCGCCTGACATCTATTCCGTCGATATAGACAATGTTCTCTCCGGGTCTGCCTCCGCGAACGCTGATCGCGTATTGCGGGTCCAGGGCGTCACCGATTCGAACCGTTCCCGCCTGAAGGGTCACCAGATCCCTGTAGCTGTCGACAGGCAGGGCCTGCATCGATCCGGAGGTCATGACATGCTTTGTCGATGCTCCCCCTGTTGCCACGGCAGGCCTCTTTTCGACGACCCTCTCGGGGAGTTCGACAATAGTGGATTCGAGCAGGAAAGTGGTCTTCACAGTCTCGCCCGCGAAGGCCCTCAGGTTTGTCGTCACGACGGTCTGATACCCCGTCCGTTCTGCCCGGACCGTCCAGAGACCCGCGGGGATGTTCGGCAGGAGACAGATTCCCTTACTATCCGTGATCGCGCTACCGGGCAGGCCCTCGATCGTCACCATTACGCCGCTGATCGGCATGGCAGTGTCCGCGGCCCTGATCCGGACTTCGACATCGCCCGTTGTAGCGCACCGGAGACCGGTCGAGGTCAAACACCCGGGAAACACCAGGAGCGCAGTAATGACGGAGGTCTTGAGCAGGTTCTCGATCCTCATTTCGGCCTCCTGTTCGGTTATCAAACTATTTCGAGCCACTCGACTCAAACCGGAAGGGTGCTGCTTCGAAGCCAGTCATGGCAAACAGCGAGAACGTATGCCCTTGACGCGCGCGATGTTGCACGAACCGGTACCTATAGTTATATTTCTGTTCATGAAGCTCATGCTGCGCTGGATATTAAACGCGGTCGCACTGCTTGGAGTCGCCTGGGTCATGTCGGATCACGGTGTGGAGTTGACGGGAATCGGCGCGGCGCTCAAGGCCGCTCTCTTCCTCGGGGTCATCAACGCGCTTATTAGACCGCTGGTTATCCTCTTCACCCTGCCGATCAACATCCTGACCCTGGGACTTTTCACCCTCTTCATCAACGCCGCTTTTTTCAGTTTTACTGCATCTGTGATCGAGGGCTTCAATGTCGCGGGCCTCTGGGCGGCACTCTTCGGCGCGCTCCTCCTGACGATTTTCAGCTCCATCCTCAGTGCCGGGATCAAGAACTAGATATCTCCTCTCGCTTCAGTTCTCTCCGTCCTATGTCACGCCGACAGTACTTCCCTTCAAAGCGGACGCCGTCGCACGCGCTGTAGGCCTTTTCGATCGCGCCCCTGACATCCTCCGCCAACGCCGTTACGCCTATCACCCTGCCGCCACTCGTAACGAGTCTTTCGCCATCCATTGCCGTTCCCGCGTGAAAGAGGAAGACATCCTTCATATCTCCAACCCCTTCTTCGAGTCTTATCTGCTCCCCCTTCTCATAGGAGCCCGGATATCCCGACGCGGCCAGGACGACACATACCGCTCGCATCTCCTTCCAGGAAAGGTCGGCCGTCACCAGCTTCCCCTCGGATACCCCCACCATGAGATCGAGAAGATTGCCATCGAGGAGAGGAACAACGACCTGGGTCTCAGGGTCGCCGAACCTGCAGTTGAACTCCACGACCTTCGGACCTTCAGCGGTCAACATCAGCCCCGCGTAGAGGAGACCGCGATACGGCGTACCCCTCTCCGCCATCGCCCGGATCACCGGACGGAAGATATCTGCCTCTACATGCTGCAGGAGAGCCCGGTCCGCTATCGAAACCGGCGCGTAGGCGCCCATGCCTCCCGTGTTAGGGCCTCGATCACCATCGAAGATCCGTTTGTGATCCTGGGAGGGAAGCATCGGCAGAATATTGTCCCCATCTGTCAGACAGAAGATGGACAGCTCCTCCCCGTGCATGAATTCCTCTATCACCACCTCATCGCCCGCCTCTCCGAACCTGTGCTCCCGCATGATCGATGAGAGCGCGTCAAACGCCTCTTCCCTCGTCTCGCAGACCATCGCCCCTTTTCCGGCGGCCAGCCCGCTCGCCTTGATCACGACCGGGATATCGCACGTCTCAACGTATTTCCTCGCGTCGGCGTAGTCACGTAGTGTCACATAGTCAGACGTCGGAACACCATGCTTTCGCATTAGATCCTTCGCAAAAGCCTTGTTCGTCTCGATCATCGCTGCCTTACTGGTGGGGCCGAAGACCTTTCTTCCCTTCGCCTCCAGGATATCCACAAGCCCCATGGCGAGGGGCACCTCGGGACCAACGACCGTGAGGTCGATCCCTTCCTTCTCCACGAACCCGGACACCCCCTCCACGTCCGTCGGGGAAATCGGTATGTGCCTGGCCTGCTCCGCCGTGCCGCCGTTTCCAAGCGTGACAAAGAACTCGCTCTCCGGATTGTCCCCCGCGAGCTTCCAGAGAAGGGCGTGTTCCCTCCCTCCGTTTCCCACGATCAGGACCTTCATATTGGACTGCCTCCTCGATTAGACCCTTACTTGCTACGGATATCGCCGCCGATTCATGAAGCAGATTATATCTGATGGTTCAGGGGAAGTCAAGCGGGGCTATCCAACCTCGCGCAGCACACGCTCGCGCCACAACGAATGCCAGATGTGGAAACCCCGTTGGATCGGCGTTATTGCTGAGTCAACACATACCAGCAGAACAATGCCTGAGCTCTTCCGACCCCGGACACGATCTGGATGTGGTCACAATCGATGGTGCTGTCATGCCTCGAGTAGTCTTGTTCGCGGCAAATGATTGCGGTCGGGCCATACAGATCGCGGGTGCAGGCACGGTCTACAGGATATCGAGGGCACGCTCGAGATCGGCCTTCAGGTCGTCAAATTCTTCAACTCCGACGGAGATGCGGACAAGTCCATCCGTCAACCCCATCTTCAGGCGCTCTTCTCTGGGTACGGAGGCGTGCGTCATCGACGCGGGATGCGATATCAGGCTTTCGACCGCTCCCAGGCTCTCCGCCAGCGCGAAGAGTTTGACACCCTCCAGGACCTTCTTTCCTCTCTCGAAGTCCCCTACCTCAAATGAGATCATGCCTCCAAAGCCGCGCATCTGCATCCTGGCCAGGCCATACTGAGGATTGGAGGGGAGGCCGGGATAGAAGACTTTTTCGATCTTATGGTGGCTCTCGAGCCAGCGGGCGATTTCCCGGGCATTGCTGTCATGTTCCCGCATCCGCAGCGCAAGGGTCTTCAAGCCTCTCAGCACCAGCCAGCAGTCGAACGGCCCCGGCACCGCACCGACGGCGTTCTGGAGAAACGACACCTTTTCCGCGACAGCCTCATCACTTGTGACCACGACACCACCCACGACGTCGCTGTGGCCATTGAGATACTTCGTGGAGCTGTGAACGACCACATCCGCGCCCAGTGTAAGCGGGTTCTGGAAGTAAGGACTCATAAACGTATTGTCGACAACAAGGAGAAGACCCCTTCCCCTTGTAATGGCCGATATGGCGTGGATGTCCGACAGCCTGAGGAGCGGATTCGTTGGAGTCTCGATGTAGACCATCCTCGTTTCGTCACGGATCGCAGTCTCGACGGCCATCGGATTGGAACTGTCAACATATGTGAACTGAAGACCGTGGTCCACCAGGACATTTTCGAAGAGGCGGTAGGTTCCACCATACAGATTCTCAGAGCAGACAACGTGGTCTCCCTGTTTGAGCAGGCCCATGACCGTCGATATCGCGGCAAGGCCTGAACCAAACGCGAATCCGGACTTTCCCTTCTCGAGCACGGCGATGTTCTTCTCCAGGGCGGTGCGTGTCGGGTTGTGTCCCCTCGCGTAGACATAACCCTTATCGACACCAACCTCCTCCTGGACAAACGTGGATGTCTGAAAGATCGGCGTGACTATCGCCCCAGTAGACGGATCGGGTTCCTGTCCCGCGTGGATTGCGTCTGTCGAAAACCCCATTTCTCCTCCTTCTTTGATTTATCGGCGTCTATGGCTTCTTCCCTCCCTCTCCGGCGAGTTCTCTTGCCTTCAGATACATGAGTCGCGCCTGTTCCGGCATCCTCTTCTTGTCGAAAAGGATGCCCAGACTGTAATACGCCTTCGGGTTGTTAGGCCGTGCCCTCAGCGTCCTCTCGAAGGCCCCGATCGCCTCGTCACACATGTCTAGCTGATTGTACGACTCGCCCAGATAGTAATACGCCGTAACATACTCCGAGTTTATTTCGAGTGACTTCTTCAGCTGCTCTATGGCATCCCTGTAGAGCCCCTTCTTGCAATACACAATTCCCAGGTTACAGAGCACCTCCGCGCTTCCCGGTTCTATCTGCATGGCTCTTTTCAGTTCCGATTCCGCCTTCGCGTACATCCCCTTCTCACCGTAAATCGCGGCGAGATTCGAGCGGATCTGGACATTATCCTGGTCGAGTTCGAGGGCTCTACGGTATTCCTTGATCGCCATGTCCTGTTCGCCCATCCTGTCGTAGGTAAAGCCGAGGTTGTTGTGCGCCTTGAGGTTCGACGGATCAAGCCTTATCGTCTCCAGGTATTCCCTGATGGCTTCCCTGAATTGTCCCTCGTTGGTGCGGGCGAGAGCGTTCTGGTAGTGCTCTTCCGCGGACACACCATTGTCCTCGCGCTCTTCCTCTTCGACCGTGAACGGCGGCTTTCCGGGATTATCCGGAGGATCGTCATTCTCGCCCGAAGATATCTTCCTGTTCTCCAGACCCTCCAGCAGGTCCTGGATCTTCTCGAGGGGGTCGTCCCCAATCGCCTTTTTCTTCCTCGACATCGTCCACTCTCCGTACTAACTTCATGAAATCCCTGGCGCCATTTGAATTGGGCGCAAATTCAAAGATCGTCTGGTGATAACTGATCGCTTCTGAAAGCCTGACGTTGGATCGGATCGGATCGGAGACGCGGTCCCCGAAATGCCACTGCAGGACCTTCAGTATCTCCTTGCTCTTCCGGTGTCTCTTATCGTACAACGTCGGGATGACCAGTTTGATCTCCGGCATAACTCCTTCGGTGTCCACGACATCCCCGACGCCTTCGACAACCTGCCGTATCCCGATCATCGACAGATAGTCCATCGACACAGGCATGAAGACCTCGGCCGCGATGGTCACGGCGAAGCGGCTGAGGTAGCTCCACGAAGGAGGGCAGTCCATCAACACGTAATCGAACGTCTCTCCACCAATCGATCCATCTCTCTCGATGTCTCTCCACCAGGTAGACTCGACCCTGCCGTGTATATCGCTCAGACGCCTGTCACCGGGGAGAAGAAAGAAGTTCTCCCTCACCTTGTACACCGCCCTGGCTGTATCTTCCGTTCCGGAAATCAGATCAAACAAGCTTATGTCGTGGGTCACATCGAACCATATCGAGAGCGCTCCCTGTGGATCGAAGTCGACCATCAGCACTCTCCTACCCTCAAGCACCAGGCCGGCCGCCAGATTTCCCACTGTCGTAGTCTTTCCGGTGCCTCCCTTCTGATTTATCACAGCGATACTTCTCACCATACACTCTCGTCTTCCCCCAATTCTCCCGTCGCCCACTTGATATATTCTTCCAGGCCGTCCGCCACAGGCAGGACGAGAAGTTCGGGGATGTCATAGGAATGAATCTCCCGGAGCCTCCTTTTCAGTCGCTCGATCACAGCTTCACCGCTCTTGATGATCAAAAGGGATTCACTCTCATCCTCGATCGCTCCCTTCCATCGATAAATCGACCTGACGGCGGGGATTATGTTGACACACGCGGCAAGCCGCTCTTCCAGGAGCGTACGCGCGATCTTTTCTCCCTCTTCTTCTCCACTTACTGTAACAAAGGCCACTCGAAGGTCGTCCATTTCCGTTCCAGAGCTCCCGTGCGCCATCGTTGTCACGAATCAGAAAGATCGCCTGTGCGCTCTCATCACGCATCCCGGGCTACTGGTCCGAGTTGTCTGCGACAGGAATCCCGTCACTCTCCGTGTCGGCCGGACGATCCGACCGCTTCTCGCACCTGTGAACCGTGATGTCGTCGCCAGCACCAACTCCGAGGGCCTCGGACGCGCTTCCGCCGTTGACGCTCACCTCCAGGTATCCCGAGCTGCCGATCAGCGAGAGGACGTGGCCCTCCTGGACCGAGCAGTATGTCTTCACCAGTCCGACTATCCGTTTGCCGCCGGTCTTCACTATCGCGTCGCTCCCCGAGATAAACTCCCTGAGCACTCCTTCCGGGACGTTCGTGATAATGTTGCCGAAACGGTCGACATGAATCACGGTCCCTACTATGGCTTCTCCTACCCTTTTCGCCTCCAGCGCGTCGAGCATCACAGGGTCATCTATCACCGTACCGAGACCGTCGAAACGCGCGGTGTCTAGAGACAGGTGCGCCGCAACCGGGGCAAAAAGATCCCGTCCGTGAAACGTGGGAGAGATTTTTCCCGCGAAGTATCTGCTTTCGGTTATCTCGATGACCGAAACGGCTTCGCGCCCGTCCAGGATCCGGGTGAACAGGCCGTTGTCGGGACCGACAAAGGTTCCCGATCCGCTCCTGACGGCAATCGCCCTGCGATCACCACCAACACCCGGGTCGACCACCGCGAGATGAACCGTCTCCGGAGGGAAACAGCCGCTGACACGTGCCAGCAGGTAGGCGCCGAATCGAATGTCACCCGGCGGCACGTCATGGGACACATCAATAAGGGCAGCCTTCGGGTTGATTGATAGGATGACTCCCTTCATCGCGCCGACGTAATAGTCTCTGGTGCCAAAATCCGTAATCAGGGCTATGGTCCCATCAGCCATCAGCCGTTTGCTCCCGATCTCCGTCGTGACAGAAAAAGCACATCGGCCGTCCCGAGTGCTCTTCAGTCAGACAATAAAAAGCGCCTTCCCCTTTGTCAATCGAAATATCCCTCGAAGTCTCCCCGATGGCAGCTACTCGCAGAGGCCCCTCAGAAGAGCAAGGTTTTCCAGGTCGTTGCTTTCGTCCTCGCCCTTGGGGGTCTCGATGACCTTCGGAATCGATCGAAGCCTCTCGTCAATCATTATCTGACGGAATCCCTCGATGCCAATATTACCCTTACCTATGTGGTGGTGTCTGTCGACGTGGCTGTTAAACTCCTTGAGGGTGTCATTCATGTGGAGCAGTTTCAGATGCCGGAAGCTGATCACCGCGTCGAACTCCCGCATGGTGGACTGGTACGCCTCCTGATCACGCAGATCATAGCCCGCCACAAAGATATGACACGTGTCCAGACAGATCCCGAGCCGGTCGCCCATTCCCACCTCGTCGAGCAGCCACCGGAGTTCCTCGAACCGGCTGCCGAGGGAAGACCCCTGCCCCGCCGTCGTTTCGAGTAGTATCTCAACCCCTTCCGCCGGTGAGCCCTGCATCACCCTTTTCAACGACCCGGCGATCTTCTTCAGACCCTCCTCCACACCCGCGCCGCGGTGAGCGCCCGGATGCATGACGAGATAGTCGAGTCCCAGGAGATTCGCCCGTTCCACTTCACCAGTCAGGGCATCTTCCGACCTCCGCCTCAGATCGTCATCCGGGGAAGCGACGTTTATCAGATAGGAATCGTGTGCGGTGACGTGGGAGAATTCGTGCTCGGCCACTCTCTTACGGAATTCGCGTGCGTCTGATTCCGGTATCTCCTTGCCCTCCCAGCGATTACTGTTCTTTGTAAAGAGCTGAAAGGTCGTGCAACCGATCTTCGCCGCCCGCCTCGCCGCTTCCTGGACACCCCCTGCTATCGAGAGATGGGCTCCTATCAGGACATCCCGCCCCTGCCTGCCTTCTTTCTTTTCTCCACGAGCCATTTATCCCCCACTACGCGGGCAACATCCCGCCATCTATGCCGATCGCCTGCCCCGTTATCCCGCCGGCATTATCCGATGCCAGAAAAAGTGCGAGCGGGGCGATCTCGTCCGGCTGAAGATATCTGCCCATGGGAAGATTTTCGATCCGCTGACGGATGAACTCATCCTCGCCCTGGCCGTACAGACGAGCCTCGACATTCTTTATCTTCTCCGCCATCCCGGTCTGCACGAATCCCGGACAGATGGCATTGACCGTGACACCGAGTGGCATTACCTCGAGCGCGAGAGACCTTACGAGGCCGAGAACTCCATGCTTGGAAGCGCTGTACGCGGCACCGTATCTACATCCCAACCTGCCGGCCAGAGAGGAGATACAGATTATTCTTCCCCATCCCCGCTCTGTCATCGCGCTGACACACTCCCGTACACATAGGAAAGTCCCCGTGAGGTTTACCGCGACCAGGTTCTCCCACTCCTCCAGGGCTGTCTCCGCGACCGGCGAGAGATCGAGGACACCGGCGGACGTCACAAGTACATCGATGCGCCCGAGACTCGCGGTGGCGTCTCTCACCATTTCTCTCACCGCGACTTCTTCACGGACATCCACGGTCAGGCCCACGGCCTCCGCTCCGGTCTCCGCGCACTCTTTTCTGACGCGTTCCACTTCCATCTCTTTGTCCGACGCTATCGCGACGCTGCAACCGGAACGTGAAAACGCCAGCGCCGTGGATCTACCGATACCGCTCCCGCCACCTGTCACAAGGACGGCCCTCTTATCGTTTTCAATCGTCACTTTCCCATTCCCCTTATTACAAAAACATCCTCGTCGCGAAGGATTTCTGTCCCGGCAATTGTGTGTCCGTCTCTCGAACGCCCATCACGTATTGCTCTGTTCATAGTAGCGATAACGACCCAGGTGCCAGCCACCCCCTACTGCCATCGTGCTGCCGGTCACGTATGCGGCGCGTTCCGAGACAAAAAAGAGGACCGCTTCGGCTATGTCATCCGCTGTACCGAGACGCCCCACCGGGATCTCTCTGACGATCTCGTGACGCTTATTCTCTGACAACCGCGTATTGTCTATGACACCCGGGGATACTACGTTTACTGTTATTCCGTTGTGTGCCTCCTCAACGGCCAGCGATTTTGACAGGGTCACGACGCCGGTCTTCGAGATCTCATATGGAGTGGTCGCCGGGGCGGCTTTGGTAAACTCGGCGTTAGACCATGCGATGTTTACAACCCTCCCCCATTGTCTTCTCCGCATCATTGGGATCGCGTATCTGCAGCAGTAGAATACGCTGTGCAGGTTGCTGTCTATGATAGTATGCCACTCGCTGCTCCTGATGAGTGAGATTGGTTTGACGAGGAAATCTCCCACGTTATTCACCAGGATATCGAGCCCGCCCCATTCTCCATCGATCCGTTCCATCATCATCCCGACATCTCCCTCGACGGTGACATCAGCCTGGATTGTCATTATCGTCGCGCCCCGTCCTGTCAGCTCCAGGGCCAGCTTCTTAGCCTTCTCGCCGCTTGTGAGGTAGTTTATTGCGACGCAACAACCTTCCGCTGCAAGTCTCTCTGCGAGCCGCCGTCCAATCCCTCTCGCGCTACCGGTGATGAGCGCACGCTTTCCCCTGAGGTCCATGTCCCGGGAGTCGATCTCTTTACCCATCTGAAATCACTCTCCTTCTTTCGTCGGGATGAGCATAATCTCTCTCCTTCCCCGGGGACTTGTTACAACCATGCTGATCTCCTCATCCGAAGGCAGAGCCAGCAGGACATCATCGAATTCGCTGACGCCCGAGACCGCGGAGCCCTGGAGACTGAGGATAATATCTCCCCTGTTCAAGCCGCCTTCTCCCGCAGGACTATCCTCCTCCACAAAGGAGACCAGCACTCCGTCCTTTTCCTCAACTCCCATCGCCTCCAGAAGTTCCGCCGTTACATTCTGTATCTTGAACCCGAAGCGCTCGGTCAGGCTCTCCTCTACCATCCATCCCGTCAGATCGGGACTCGCTGAGTTGTTCATTACGTCAGCGGATACGTATATCGGCGATCCCGAGCGTATGGCGAGTGCGATCGCGTCGCTCGGGCGGCTGTCGATCACCTTGTCCGAACCTTCACTTCGGAGGACTATCTGCGCGAAAAAGACATCATCCCTCAGATCGGTGATTATTACGCGCTCCACTCGCGTCTCGAGTCCATCGAGGATGCTCTTCATAAGATCGTGCGTCATGGGGCGCTCGGTATCGATCTGCTCCAGGCCCAGAGCAATCGCGCCCGCCTCCGCAGTTCCGATAAAGATGGGCAGCGCCTTTTTCACTTCTTTCCCGACGAGAATTACCACTGGAGATTCCGTCTTCGGGTCTATGACAAGGCCCTTTATGTCCACTTCGACCAGGCTGGAATCGTTTTCCGATCCTGCAAAATAGCTTGAGAATATCAGAGCGACCATGCCGGCGCACAGTACAACAAGTATCGTCGATCGCCTCATCTGCAGCCTCTCCGCGTCAACGTGAAATGGCCGTCATCATGCTTTCCGTCATCTCGCCGTTCGATCGTGCGCATCTTCTATCCCCCCGCCACGGGCTCAAAAAACTCGACGCTATCCTGGTCGCTGAGGGCACTCGATCTCTCCGCCAGGACTCCATTAAGGCCCACTACCCAGACATCCTCTTCCGGCATTCCAAGCTCTTCAACGAGATCATCCACAGACGCGCCGTCCCGCAACGAAACCTCCGACTCCCTGTTGCCTCCGCCATATCTTTTCAGGCCCGCCTGAAAGAAAACCGTCACACGGATCATCCTGACTCTCCATAACGATGGCACATTATCTCCCCTGACGCGCAGACGACAACGCCTTGACTCCACGGAGGAGTATTTCCGCGCCCACGAGCATGGCGTTCTCATCGAAGTCGAATCGCGGATTGTGATGGGAGATCTCGTGTCCCGACGATGGATCGTGCGATCCCACAAAGAAAAAACAGCCCGGCACCCGCTTGAGGAAATAGGACATATCCTCGGCCGTCATCTGAAGGCCCGGATCGATCACAGAATCCTCACCTACGACCATCCCGGCCTCTCTTCTCATGATACTGGCTACATCATAATCGTTTACGAGCGGCGGATAGCCCCACGTATTGTCGAGCCTGAACCTGGCGCCGTGGGCGCGTGCGATCCCACCTGCGACCTTCCTGATCAGTTCGGGGAAGCGCTGTCTCACCTCGTCGCTGAAGGCCCTCGTCGTCCCTCTCATCGAGACCTCTTCGGCTATCGCGTTGAAACTCCCCTCCCCTGAGATCGTGCCGATGGAGAGTACAGCAGGCTCGACCGGGTTCAGCGACCGGCTGACGATACTCTGAAGCGCGTCCACAATCCTCGCCGCCACAAGGACAGAGTCGACCGTACGGTGCGGATTTCCGCCGTGGCCTCCCTTGCCGGTCACTTTCATGTCCAGTATGTCCGCGGAGGCCATCATCGGTCCCCCGCGAATTCCGACCCTGCCGACCGGGAGATGGTTCCAGAGGTGGAGCGCCAGGATAAAGTCGACATGTGGTCTATCGAGTACGCCCGCCTCGATCATCGGAAGCGCTCCTCCCGGGCTCTCCTCGGCCGGCTGAAACAGGAACTTGACACCGCCTTTCAGACCACCACGGTAACGGGAGATCAGTCTCGCTACCTGGAGGGCGATGGCGACGTGACCATCGTGACCGCACGCGTGCATCACCCCCTTCGTCTTCGACCCATATTCCCTGTTCCCTCTCTCCGTGATCGGGAGCGCATCCATATCCGCTCTGATTGCAACCGTCTTCCCCCTCTTCACTCCCTCCAGATAACCGCTGACACCGGTACCTGCAATTCCATCTCTGACCTCGTACCCCCATCTTCTCAGGCAGTCGGACACGATGGCCGCCGTCCGCACTTCATCGAATGCGAGCTCGGGATGCCTGTGAAAATCGCGTCTCATGGAAACGAGGTCGACCCTGGCCGCCTTCACACCGCGTGAAAGTCTGATGCCGGCGAGAGAGTCTCTGCATGTCTTCAGGGAATCGCTACTCTTCATCGGCACCTCGGTATCCTCCATTGTCACGCGGACCGCAATTCACCGCAGCAATCATCCGTTGCTGAGGAAATGTACAAAATCGAATTTCGTCAGTATTCCCACGGTACGCCCCGCCTCCTGCACGAGAATAGCGGGGGTCTTGCGACTGAACGACTTTGCGATACTCCTGAGATTGTCGTTGTAGTCTACCACGGGGAAGGGTTTGTCCATTTCTTCCCGAACCACTTTATCCATGATCGAGGGCTCTGAGATGATCTTGTTGAGCAGGCTTCCCTCGATTATGCTGCCCACGGGTTTTCCATCTTCCATGACCGGAATCTGCGAGACGTTTCTGTCATTCATAAGCGCCAGCGCCTCTCTGACCGTCGTCTCAGGCTCTACGCAGATCAGAGTTTCCATTTCATCTCCCTTGTCATCGACAAGTATGCCCACATGCAGCCTCTCCGCCTCGAGCAGCCTGTTCTCTCTCATCCACTCATCGGAGTGGAACTTCGACATGTATCGGTCGCCCGTATCCGCCAGGACGAATACGATCGTCACGTCCTCGTCATTTATCTCCCGCGCTATCTGCATGGCGACAAAGGCGGCCGTACCGCTCGATCCTCCAACAAATATACCCTCTTCCCTCGCGAGCCTCCGCGCCATGTTGAACGACTGTTTGTCCGTGACGCTCCGGACATCATCCAGGACGTCCATGTCGAGGGCGCCCGGGATCATGTCCTCGCCAATCCCCTCCACCTTGTAGACACTCCCCTCACTCAATTCCCCCGTATGGAAAAAATCCTTGATTATCGAGCCGACGGGGTCCGCTCCCACTATCTTGACGTCAGGGTTCTTCTCTTTCAGATACCTGCCTACGCCGGATATGGTGCCTCCGGTACCCATACCGGCGACGAAGTAATCGACCTTTCCGCCCGTCTGTTCCCAGATCTCAGGACCCGTCGACCGGTAATGCGTCTCCGGATTGACCTTGTTGAAAAACTGGTTGACATAGAAGGAGTTCGGCGTTTCCTCCGCAATTTTCTTTGCTGCATTCATATAGTTGGCAGGAGAATCCGGCGCGACCGCGGTTGGTGTGACTATGACATCCGCGCCGAGCGCCTTCAGCAGATTGATCTTCTCCGTGCTCATCTTGTCAGGCATCGTAAAGATTGCCCTATAGCCCTTTCTGGCAGCGACCATGGCGAGTGCCGCGCCGGTGTTTCCGCTCGTGGCCTCAACCAGTGTGCCTCCCGGCTTGAGGACCCCCCTTTTCTCGGCATCCTCGATCAGGGTAATCCCAATCCTGTCCTTGAGACTCGAGCACGGGTTCAGGAACTCTGCCTTGCCCAGGACCCTTGTCCTCGCCCCATCGACGACGCGGGCCATTTGCAGCAGGGGAGTCCACCCCACAACCTCCAGAACGCTGCCGCAGAGATCCTTCTCCTTCTTAAACAGCATGTTTTCCCTCCGTTCCTCGAGATATCCCTATTTCAATTCCTCTTGTGCATCGTGCAGAAGGTTCAGCGCCTCGATAGGCGTGACTCCCTCGAGTTCAAGGTCTCTCAGCTTCTGCGCTATGCGCCTTTCCGTGTCCTCGAAAAGAGTCGGTTGCCTCACCCCGTGTTGCTCCCGATTCCTGTCCGGTATGTTCCCGATGGACCATCCTCTCAACCTGCCCGACTCCAGATCAGCCAGTATCTCTCTCGCCCGAGCGACCACAACAGGCGGCAGTCCCGCGATACGCGCCACTTCCACTCCGTAGCTGCGATCGCTCTGACCTTCTTCGATCCTTCGGAGGAAAATGACCTTATCCTTCCATTCCTTCACAAGGACGTTGCAGTTCTTGACGCGGGGGTAGCGTGCCGCGAGCTCCGTCAACTCGTGATAGTGAGTGGCGAACACGGTACGGGCAGCCACCGGCGGGTGTGTGACCAGGTGCTCGGTAACAGCCCAGGCGATTGACAATCCGTCGAATGTGCTTGTCCCGCGACCCACTTCATCGAGCAGAACCAGGCTTCTCGGCGTCGCGTTATTCAGGATATTCGCCGTCTCGCTCATCTCCACCAGGAACGTGCTCTGGCCGCCCGCCAGATCGTCAACCGCACCGACACGCGTGAATATCTTGTCTACGATGCCGATCTCCGCGCTGCTCGCCGGCACGAAGGATCCCATCTGGGCCATCAGGACGATCTGTCCTATCTGCCTCAGGTAGGTCGACTTCCCTGCCATATTCGGGCCGGTCAGAATAATTACCTGGTCTCCTTCGGAATCCAGAGTGGTGTCATTCGGGACAAATCGTTCTGCTTCGAGCAGTTGCTCCACGACAGGGTGACGACCATCCTTTATCGTTATAGAGCCGCTCTCGTTTACCACCGGGTGGCAATAGCCCCTCTTCTGCGCCACCTCTGCGAGGCCGGCCAGAAGATCGAGCTTCGCGATGGAACAGGCAAGATTCTGGATTGCTTCGACATGAAATGCGATTTTTTCGCGGATATCGACAAAGAATTCGTGCTCAAGAGCGTTAGCCTTCTCCTCCGCACCGAGGATCTCCACCTCCCGCTCCTTCAGTTGCTCGGTAACATATCTCTCGCCGCCGACAAGGGTCTGCTTTCGCATGTAGTGGTCGGGAACCTTCTCGAGCCGGGACCTGCTGACCTCAATATAATAGCCGAAGACCCTGTTGAAACCGACCTTCAGTGACGAGATACCGGTACTTCTCCGTTCCTCCTCCTGGAGACCCGCGATCCACTCCTTTCCCTTCCCGGCAACCTCCCTCAGTCTGTCGAGTTCCGAGTTATAGCCTTCGCGTATTATTCCGCCTTCAATCAACGACGCCGGGGGATCTTCCACGATTGCACTCTCTATCAGATCCACCAGTTCTTCTGGTATCTCCATGTCTCCTGTGACGGCCCGTGTCCTCTCAATAGAGGCCCCATCCATTATGGCAGCGATCTCCGGGATCATACTGACCGAATCTTTCAGCGAGACAAGGTCTCGCGGTCCTGCCCTGCCGGAGGCTATCCTGGAGGAAACCCGCTCGAGATCGGAAAACCGTTTGAGTAGAGACCGCACTTCTCCGCGTGGACCGGAAGCCTCTCTGAGCTCCTCGACAGCAGACAGTCGCTCGCGTATTCTTCTTATCTCGATCAGCGGTTGAAGAATCCATCGTCTGAGGAGTCTGCCGCCCATGGGAGTGATCGTAGCATCGATTGCACCGAGGAGTGTCCCCCTTGTTCCCGCGCGCCTGAGAGGGCGGAGAAGTTCCAGGTTCTCGATGGTTTTCCGGTCGAGGATCATCGATTCAGCAGTGTCATACCGCCTGAGGGCTTTTATCTGATTCAGGCCTCCGGGCTGCACCGCTCCAATATATGCCAGGAGTGCCCCGGCGGCGGATACACCCGATTTCATTTCCGCGCAGCCATAGCCGTCGAGCGTCACCACGCCAAGATGACGTTTCAGCGTCTCGTGGGCGGTATCGTATCCAAACGCCCAGTCCTGGAACGTCGTGACAGACAATTGAAGCGCCGCCATACCACAAGGATCGCCCGCGGCGTCTTCGGGCATGACGGTTTCCGCCGGATCCACCCGGGCCAGCTCGTCCTTCATCTCTTCGGGGGCAAGCTCCGTCACACGGAACTCCCCCGTCGTGAGATCAACGTATGACAGTCCCCACCTGTCGCCGCGGGGATAGACCGCCGCCAGATAGTTGTTTATCTTCGTTGAGAGGAGACCCGGGGCCATGACCGTTCCAGGCGTAATCACCTCGACGACTTCGCGTTTCACGATACCTTTCGCCGTGCGCGGGTCTTCAACCTGCTCACAAATCGCGACCCTCTGACCCGATTTGACCAGCCTGTTGACGTACTCCTCCATCGCCTTCACCGGAATACCCGCCAGCGGCACCTTGCCGGCCTTCCCACTGTTTCGAGACGTCAGGGCTATCCCCAGTATCTCGGCCCCGAGCCTGGCATCCTCACAGAACATCTCGTAGAAGTCGCCCATTCTGAACAACAGGATAGAATCACGGTACCGCTCCTTGATGGCGTGGTATTGCCGCATCAAGGGTGTTCCCTTATCTTGGTTCCTGTTTTTGTTTTTCAACGATTGCTGTGCCATAGCCTTTATCTTTCAGCCTCGCCGCTGTCGCCGCGGCAGTCTCCCGGTCCGCGAAACCATCAAGAACCACCCTGTGAACGATACCGTTGTCGAGCCTGGCCTCATGGACGCTCGCCTCGAATCCCGACCTGCCCAGGTCTTCCGCGAGAATCTCCGCATTCTCCCGTGAGGAGAACGAAGCCACCTGCACCAGGAATTCACCTTCCCGGGAGGCTGCGCCCTCCTCAGGGTTGTCTGCGGATCCCGAATCGGTCGCCGGCCGGAGCTCGGTTCTTTCCTCACCCTGTCCCTTCGCCAGGTCGCTGCCTGCACTGCGGAGCCTTTCGCTCAAGAGGCTCGACAGTGGATGCCCTGGAAATGAGCGGTAAAACCTCTCGAAGTATTCGCGCGCGTCCGTGGACTTCCCGTCCCGGAGATAAGCCTCGCCGATCCAGAAGAGGTAACGCCCTGCCAGGTCTCCGCCTGCGGTGCCCGCAGCATTCAGCTCTTTCAATCCCCCCTGCAATTCCAGCAGAGATGCCGTTGCCTCACCCCTTGACAGGTGTGTCCTGCCCAGCCACAGCCTCGCTTCTCCGGTCAGCGGCGAGGCCGGGTATTGCTTCAGCAGGTTCCTCAGGTGATACTCTGCTCCGGCATAGTCCTTCTTGAAGAACCTGTAGAGTGCAAGCCTCATCAATGCCTTATCCCCATCCTTTTCTCCGCTCCCGGTCGCTGCAATCTCCCCGTATCGTATCTCCGCCACTTCTCCGACCTTCTCGTGGAGCAGATCCTTATATGTCTTCTCACTATCTTCAGCCTGCGCCCGGGCGAGGTTCGTTGCCATCATGACTGCAAGGACAACGGTTTTCGCCACCCGGAGGCCCACTCTCACGGTCATTTCATTCTCCCGCCCGCGAGCCCGTTCACCATTTCGGCAAGGCTCCTGGAAAAGACTGGTTCTATGTCGCCTCCACGTGATCTCGCCACTATATCGAGCTCGAAAAGGGAATTGAGGATCATGTGATATTCATCGCCATTGAAGCTCACGGCCTTTGACAGGTAGTTTCTCAAGGCCCACTTCTTCAGGTTGAGCCGTCTCCCGATCTCGACGCCATCCACTCCCGCGTCGATCAGGTTGCGGCACCACGCCATTCGTATCATGTTGTACCAGAGGGCCCCCACTATCTGCACGGGTTTCTCTCCCGATACCAGCAGGTCGTGCAGGATTCTCTGCGTATCATCCCCGTCACGCCGGTTCATTGCGTCGGCCAGTCCCCAGACGTCCACATTGCCACCACGACTGATCACCGTGTTGACCTCTGCGGTGCCGGCTTTTCCTCCTTCCGCAACAAAGAGAGATAGCTTCTCCAATTCGTTGCGCACCGCGTTCAGGTCTCCCTCCGTCACGACAAGTACCCTGTCAAGAGCGGCTTCGTCCATCTGGAAGCCCAGTTTTTCTGCTATCTCACGCGCCCGCTTCCGTAGTTCCGCTTCACGCGGCGGAGAGAAATCTACCGAACTAGTCAACTTTTCCAGCCTTGCAAGGAAGACTCCGCCCTTTTTCTTGAGCTGCCACCGAGCCAGATCCGTACACATCACCAGGTATGCTTCCTCGGGCGGGGCACTCACAAAGTCGAGCAGGCCGCTTCTGCAGGCCTTGTTGAGGCCTTCTACTCGCTGGATAACGATGAGTTTGCGTTCTTCAAAGAGTGGGATTGTGAAGAGTTGAGCTGCGAGTTCCTGCGCGGAGATCTCATCGCTCCGCACCCGGATAACGGCAAGAGAGCCGTTGCAGGATGCGCTGTGGGTAGACTCGATTTCGCCTATCGTTTCTTCCTTGCGATCTTTATCCTGGCCACTGAAGAGATAGGCCTTATCGAACGTCCCCTTCTTGATATGTGATTTTAGATCCCGGTAGTTGTTTGCGGACAAGAATCGGGTCTCCCTCCAGGGAGTCTGGTCAAAAGATAATCCGGCAAGGACAGGCTTATCCAATACGAATCGAGGGTTGACGCACCCCCTACAGCAGGTATGAGTTGAGTATAGTACAGTATCAAAAGTTTGTCAACAATTAGGTGCCTGGCGTTTCACCGGCATTACCCGGGCGCAGGGGCGTCAAATGTCTCTCTTGTTTCCGGGACGTGTTTTTGACCCGTTCTAACGCTCCGGGTCGCGAGCTACGCGGAACTCGACCTGCGGTCTCAAGTAGTTGCGGCGCGTCCCTGCGGGATCGTTCGCCCTCGCGAAGACAGCTCCCCGGAAAAACTCTGCTTGCGCAAGAGAAACACGTGACGCTACGGACTACTGACAGCACTCCGTATACTCAATATCCGGGTGCCGTTTCGACAGTCATGATGAATGCGCTGAAAAACCGGGGAAACTCCAGATAAGTGCGGGTCCGCTCGTCAGGGCTTGCTGATTGACATGAACCGTTCACCCTGTTGCGGGTTCGATACGGAAGACATGCGACGCTACAGGTTCACGTAAAGCTCTATCAGCCTTCCCTGCCGGTAGACCTGAACGCTCTTTGTCTGGTAGGAGAACGATTGTACGAGGTGTGCCAGGCCTCCCGGCGCTTCGACCGGTATATTGTCGAGCGCCACGATTGTATCGCCCGCGAGGATCCCTGCGATATGCGCCGGTGTCAACTGCTTGACGCTGAGCACCCTCAACCCCTTCCTGACCTCCCCTGCCTTCTCTCCGCTCACTTGAAATTCAACCGGGATAACAGAGACACCCAGTTCCATATAGCGGGAACTCTCCGAGGCGACGTGGTTGCCCGTCGCGAACGATGAACCGGTCGAGACCCTTAGCGGGAACACACTGTTGTTGCCCCGCATCCCATCCATCCTGATTCCCCTGTTCGCGAAATCGTTGCGCGCAAGGGCACCCGTCGTCGGTTCAACAAAGACCCGCCACATATTGTTGCGGACAAACTTCTCATCCCAGTCTCGTCTGTTGCCCTGGACTACAACGTTGGGTGGGGTAGATGCCACTGCGGCTTTCGCACCGACTTCTTCGGCACCGGCCTCCTCCTGAGTCTCCGGACTAACCGCAGTCAAACGGAAGGGTCCTTCACCAGGCTGGTATCGCGATGATATAAAGAACGCGGCGAAAAAGAAGAGTGCGGAGGCTGACAGAGTGGGGACCATTCCCTGGACGAGCCCAGTGGTCCTGCTCTTCCGTCTCGTGCTCTCCTTCAGATGAAGAAGACGATGCTGCAACCTGAGATAGAAATCGTCGGAGAGCTTTTCCCCGGCAATCCCGCGATAGGCCAGCAGGCCGTCGGAAAGAATTCTCTGGTAGGCGCTGCACCGATCACAATTCTCAAGGTGCCTGCTTATCTCGCCCCGCTTCGTCTTCCTCAATTCACCATCGATAAAGTCTGAGTATCGTGCAAGAACTTCCCTGCACTCCATTTTTACATGCTCCTCACAATAAATGTGCTTTAGACGACTCCTGTCCTGTGTAACAAGGCTCCCATCATCACGACGTCAAAGGTTGTGCCTTCTCTCAGTCATCGCTCTCGTCAATGTCGTAGTGCCCCTGTTCAAGCAATGGTGCTATGATATTGGCAAAATTGTTTCGTGCGCGGTTGAGTCTCGACTTCACCGTGCCGAGCGAACATCTGGTGATCTCGGCTATCTCCTCGTAACTCTTGCCCTCTGTCTCTCTCAACACGAAAACGATCTTGTGATGCTCGGGCAACTGCTCCACCGCGTTGCTGACCAATTCCCGCAGATACCGTTTTTTGAAGAGATCATCCGGGCGGTACGACCTGTCCGCAAACTCTATCGGACGCTTGTCGTCCTCCCACTCCTTGAGCAGGTTCTGGAAAAACACCAGGGGATTCCTTGTCCTGTTCCTGAGTTCGTTCTTCGCGAGATTCGAGGCTATCGTGTATATCCAGGTAGAAAACTTCTTTTCCTGGTCAAACCGCTTGATGTGGCGATAGACCCTGACAAATGTCTCCTGAACGAGGTCTTCCGCTCGCTCCCTGTCGCCAATCACTCTGAATACGAAATTGAGCAACCTCGGACTGTATCGCTGGACAAGCTCATTGAACCTGAACGACTGCCCGTCAATGAACTGAGCGACCAGCTCGCTGTCTGACAACTCCCTGGAAGGAATCGTCTTGTCCTCGACTATCATCGAGAGCCCTCTGCACGTATTAGTAGCCATGGGTAGGAGAAATTACCCTGCAATTTCTCAAATGTTCCAGAATACGGCACTTCATACCATACTGTTTATTATAGTGTCCCCATTTCCGCCGTGTCAAGGGCCTGGCGCCTCAAACATATGGCAAGTTCTGTTCCGGCCCTGCAGCCTCTCGACACATAGTTCTCACGGCGGGTCGGGAGATTGCACGCCAGGGACCGCAGTGC
>CAZOAR010000008.1:0-71947 GCA_964577985.1 uncultured Gemmatimonadota bacterium
GTGTTGCCGACCGAAGGGGGCGTAATCGCATGCCAGCCTGCATCTTGCCGGAGTCAGGCGTGAGACATCCCGGTCGCGATCAGTTGACGTAGCCCAGGGCTCTCAACCTGCGCTGCGTCTCCTCATCGAGCTCACGTCCTCCAGCTTCCTCCACGTTGTGTTCAAAGGATGAGAGCCACTCCGTTAATCTGCCATCGAGAAGATCTGCCGTCTTCTCCCGCTCCTTGATCAGGTTGTGATTCTCCCCGGGATCTGTTGACAGGTCGTACAGTTCGGAATCCCCTCTGGAACTCCGGATGTACTTGAGCGAACCCACTGTAAACGCCTTGAGCGAGCGTCCCTGATATTTCAGGATTCCTGTCGCTCCCGGATTCGATTCAAGACAGGAGGCTATGAGAGGCCGCTCGAAGAACTGGTATTCGGAGATCGTGAAGTCGTGTGGGCTGGCCTCCTTCCCCACCAGCGACGCGCCCTGGAACCGGGCATCCGCCATATCTTCCCGATCACCCAGCAAATCCATAATAGTCGGATAGATATCCACAGTCTGGACCGGACCCGCGATCTCATGCAGTTCCGGCAGGCCATCCGGTACCCTGATAACCAGCGGCACCCGGACCAGCGGTTCGTACAGGCTGAAGACATGACTGATCATCTGATGTTCGCCCAGGTGATCGCCATGATCCGCTGTAATCACCACTATAGTGTTTGCCAGATACCGCCTGGCTTCGAGATAACTGAAGAGTTCGCGGAGTTGACTGTCAAGATAATAGATATCCGCATCATAAATGTCGTTGTAATCCTGCCATTCATCTCTGGAGAGCGGGAGGTCACCGGTCAGGATCGGCCCCAGCTCTTTGTCGGTGATGTTCTTGACGACCGGAGAATATCCCTTTCTCAGATACTTCTCGTGAACGGGATCCGGTGCGTCACTCCAGAGGTGAGCTTCCATGAGGTTGATGAAGACGAAAAAAGGTCGGCTCGGCCGGTGCAACAGCTCCAACCATTCCCTGACCCAGTGGTTCGTTGTGGAAGCTCCCCCATCAGCGCGGTCCATAAACCTCAGAACAAACCATTCGACGCGGTAATACAACGCAGGTGTCATCACATTCTCCTTCCACATCTCCGCGTAAGTCTTAAACCCCTGCGTAAGGCCGCTGCCTCTGCTGATATACGGGTTGTTACAAACGCCCAATGTGTCATACCCCTTCATCGACAGGTATTCCGCCAGCGTGCGGAAACGATCCTCCAGGATGTTTCTCGGCTTCCACACACCGTGGGCGGACGGATAGACCCCTGTGAAGATGGAAGCATGGGAAGGAATGGTCCAGGGAGCGGGTGCCACCGTGTTCCGATAGAGAACCGCGTCTTCACAGAAAGACCTCAGGAAAGGAGTGGTGTCCCTTTCGTAGCCGTAACATGAGAACCGGTCCGACCGGGCGGTATCGAGTATGATCAACAGGACATTGGGTTCGTTCTTTTCTGTCCCCTGCCCTCCCGGATCGGTGCTGTCGAATGAATGCCGGAAAACGGTGATCAAGGCAATGACGGGTATCAGCATCAAAGCGACCTTTCGCCAGCGACCGGTCTCTCCGGGGATCAGCTTCTGGAGCTTGACGGTGACAAGATAAATCATCGCAGTCGCGAACAGAACAGCAAAGAAAACGATCAGGGCCATCGGATTGCCCTTCACAACAGAAAGGTAGTTGACGTATTGATAACCGATGTTGATAAAGAAAAAGGTCGCGGTCAGCGCTCCCGTGAACCGCTCCAGAGTAGTCTTCCGTAAAAATCGAGACATGACGAAGAAGAAGAGAAGGACCGGGAGGGTCAGAAGAATCGTTATGTGTGCGGGGTCGCTGAGGAAGCGGTAGATCCAGCCTCCGCCGTTGCCTTCCAAACGTGAGAAGAGAAAAAAATAGACAGGAAACGATATCAGGGTGGACAAGACCAGGCGCGTGGCATCCTGGCCAGAGGTCTTCGACAATTTTCCCCGAAGAGAGAAAATGAGATGAGCCGAAAGACCTGCCAGCAGGAATAGCCCCAGATTCCTGACACTGTTTTCTATGGCCCCCTGAATCGTGAAGAGAGGAAAATCCATCCGGAGGTAGATGCCCTCAAAGAAAGAAAAGACAAGCGCCGAGAAGAGGGATTCTCTGCAAATCAGTCCCAATCTCCCTTTCATCCGGTTGTCCATGTTGTCCCGTGTCTCCATATCAAAACTACGGCCCGCTGCCCGCCTCTATGGCGCGGACCAGGCTCCTCCCCCCGGAACGCTTACTCAAACAACGCCTGCGATGCGTAGAGTTTACCAGGACTCGCTCAATTTGGCAAGTAGTGCCTCGGTTTGGAGTTTCTGCATATTCAGGCTCGGGGGTTCGACACTCCTTTCACCTACATCTCGGCGATTACCTGCTTCGACACCCGATCTGACCCGGCAGGCAGGACTACACGCCCCGGGGATTTCCTCAACTTCCTGTGTGCTTATCGACCAGGGACTTGAACCCCGGCAGCGCATGCGCGTAAAATATCTTCCAGCCTTCGCACAACCAGCTCAGCGTGTCGGGGCCCTTCCCCCATTCTCTGTGCTTGAGACAATCTCCGGCGCACAGGGGAAGGAACTCACACGCAGCGCATTCAGGGTTCCAACTGGATTTACGACTGCCGAACTCCTTATAAATCCGACTGTTCCACATCTCCTCCCAGGTATCCCTCTGTATATTGCCAAGCTTCAGTTCCTCCTCGACAAAGAAGTCGCAGGGGTAGATGTCACCGTTGTGCTCCACGACGAAGTAGTTCCGGCAATCCCTCTCCATCGGGCACAAGTAGTGTCTGCCGGACGTCAGATACATCAACACGCAGTCAAAGAGCCTGACAGATACTCTCCGCGCGTCTGTCCCTATCCATTCGTCATATATCCCACACAGGAAGCTGCCCCATTCTTCGGCGGTAATCGAATAGGGAAGCAGCTCTCCTTCCCCGTCGAATTCCACGCAAGGGATGTATTGCTGAAAGAAGAAGCCTTGATCGCGCAGGTAATGATAGATTTCTCCCGGTTGCCGGACGTTGCTCCTGCTGACTACCGTCAGGATGTTGAATTCCGCCCCGTACTCCTTCAGGTAGTTGATACCACGCATCACCCTCGAATGGCTTGGCTGTCCATGGTCGGTCCTGCGCTGGGAGTCGTGCACCCCGGCGGGGCCATCAAGACTGACGCCCACCAGGAAGTCATGCTCTGCGAAGCAACTTGCCATTTCCCTGTCGACCAGGGTAGCGTTGGTCTGTATCCCGTTGGAAACAATTGTGTTACCGATATGGTTTTTCCGCTGCAACCTCGCTGCCAGCCGGAAGAAGTCTGTACCCATCAGGGTGGGCTCACCACCCTGCCAGCTGAAGGAATAGTGAGGCATATCGATCGCCATGAAGCTGGAAATCACTCGTTCAAGCACCTGGGAGGACATGCGGTGCATGCTGCATTCAGGATATAGCCGCTTCCGATCTGAATAGAAGCAATACTCGCAGGCCAGATTACAATCCGCGGCGGTCGGTTTAATAAGGAGTGAAAATGGTTTCATGACGTTAGATCGTCTGGCGGATGCGTTGCCGGGGAGTTCTCGGCTCTCTCAGAGTGATGGGATAAGAGGCTCTTCAAAAGGGCTACTCTCCTTGATGGAGGGTCTCCGTACGAGCGAATTGATTGCGATCCGGACGCAGAGTCGGCCGCTGTTCCTGCATTCATGCCCCGATTCTTCGCTTGAAGTCCTCCAGGAAGAGATCGTTCAGACGCGTCATCATCTCAAGCAGATCCCGTCTCTTTTTGTCAATCTCATTCTTATACGCTGGATCTTCGATGAGATTATTCAGAGCGTTCGGGTCTTTCCCGTAATCGTAGAATTCCTCCGGAACCCTGTACTGGTAAAACTTGACGCGGGCTGCGAGCTGCTTGTCCGTCTTCGCGGCCTCCTCCATTGCCCTGTACGTCTGGCTCGAGAAACGGCCGAACTTCTTCTTCCCGTCGGACCACACGTTGAAGATATAGCCGAAACGCTTGTCCTGAACGGCGCGCATGGGAATGAACCAGTTCTTATACCCGGGTCTGTTCGCGGGTATCTTTTCGCTTACAGGCTGATGCATGAACGTGAAGACCTTGTCGCGTCCTTCCTGATTGTCACCATGAAGAAGTGGCAGGATTGAACGGCCGTCCTGCTGATCCCCCGCGGGTAGTCCAGCGGCTTCCAGAATCGTCGGCGCGAGGTCGATGCTCGAGACCATGTTGTCTTCATCTATTCTTCCTGGCGAGACCTTATCGGGCCAGTTGATAATCCACGGTGTCCTGGTGCTGTTGAGATAACAGCACCTCTTTGCGAAAGGGAAAGCCATGCCATTGTCGCTCAGGAACATGACCATGGTATTGCTCTGAAAACCACTTTCCTTCAGGGCGCGCATAATCTTACCAACACCTTCATCACACCGATGAACAGCAGCGTAGTACTGGGCCACCTCCTTCCGGACGGCCGGAAGATCAGGCAGAAACCCGGGCACTTCAACCTCATCGGGCCGGTAGTACTTATCTGCCGCTGGAATCGACATGCCCTTCTTTTCCAGATTCTTCTCCATCCGGCTTCCAGGAAAAGGCGGGTGAGGATCATACAGATTTGCTATAAGAAGGAATGGCTTGTTTGTCTCTTCGGCCTTATGCAGGAAGTCCCTTGTGTTTTCATAGAATTTCTCTGGATTTCGAAAGTCGACCCTGGGGTTTTTGACATCCCAGATTACGTCCCACTTTGACCTGTTTTTGGGTGGATCATAATGGAGTCTTTTCCCGAAGATTCCTGTCAGATAGCCTGCCTTTCGTAACTGATCGTAAAACCTCGGCACTTCAGGGTTTTCCGATTCGAACACGATAGCCTTGGTGTGCAGGGGATACATCCCTGTCGCCCAGGTCATACGGCTGGGGCCGCAAACAGACACAGTAACGTGCGCATGGTCAAAGCGCATCCCATCTCTGGCAAGTCCATCGATGTTGGGTGTGATGCCGGGAATCCTGCAGCCGGTCACGCCCAGCGAATCGTAATTCATATCGTCCGCGGTAATCATCAGAATATTGGGGCGGTCATCCCCATTCTGAGCAGCCGCGGCGAACCTGCGCATAAACAACGCCAGAGTACCGCTGCCCATCAGTCGCAGAAATTTTCGTCTGATCATGGATTTACCTCCGCTCTCCAAAACACGCTACATCCTGACAATCACACGTCGCTTTTCTATTTCCATTTTACCAACATTGATTCGCACAATTCTCATCCGGAGCTGTGGGTTGTTCCGCAATATATACCCGCCGGATTTCCGTCCCCCATCCCCGCACCGCATCAACACTCCCGCCAGATTATGCCTGATTGACCCAGTAATGTCAAGCTGCCTGCCGGATAACTGGAGTTGCCTCGGCCGGGAGACAGGTAGAGACGACCATCCGGAAACCAGGAGAAAATGCCGGTTGTTATCGCTGCCCTTCGGCTCTGAGATTGGAAAGCAGCGAAGGGTCTTCCAGGAGCCTGTCTCTGATCGCCTCTGCAATCAGGCGGTGGCCCAACTTGCTGAAGTGGCCTATAGGAGGAGGGTTGAACACATCAACGGGCTTGTAGCCGGAAGCGGATAAACCCTCGAAAAGATCTATGACGTGAAAACCGTTTTCCTTAACCGTAGCGGAGACCTTTTCACGAATATCCTCGTTCTTGGGCCCCGGTACGCCGACAAGAACAAGGATCTGAAACCCTTCTGCGCTCGCTACATCCTTCATGTCTCTGAATGCCTCAACGACACTCATCCATTTATGCGGGTCTGCATGGAGATATCTGACATAGTTGCCCCCTCCGTATTTCCTGAGATCCCAGTCACGACGGGCCTTCTGAACCAGCCTTAGAACGCTGGAATGCTGCCACCAGAGCGGCTTTCTGAAATAGCTGTGCAGCGGCTGGAAGGATTCGATTTCCGGGTCATTCCCCGAATAACCGACAATCACCAGGTCGGGATCCCAGACGAGGGCTTTGTACCTCAGTACAATCGCCTCATCCCTGGTCGAGTATCCTCCCACCCCGAGATTCAAGACCTCATATTGATGATTCGTATCCGCCGCTGAATCGTTCAGCAATCTCTCCAGCACGTTCGAATAGGTATCACTCCCGGAGACACCGAATCCAAAAGCACCCGAATCCCCGATTACGACTATCCTGATCAGCGAATCAGGCTTACCCGCAATTGGCTCGTCATCTCGCATGCCATAACTGTTTGTCTTCACAATGGCGCCATGCGAGAACTTCTCCATATTTGGAACCAACTCATAGGACAGTCCAGGAATCGAAGAATGTCTGTGAAGCAATTCTGTCCAGGCCTTCGGCTTGAGTTTACCGGGCAGTTCCGCAAACCCTTTGGGGATATCGAAAAACCTCAAGCCCAACTCCACTACAAAGAGGGTAAGAGCAAGAGAAACAATCATCAGGCATATAGACTTGAGGAGTTGCCGATGTGATGGACTCATTTTGCCGACCTCGCAAGATTCAGGTTGTCTGCCTCGTTATTTACAGCATCAGAGCCATTGTTCCGCCAGCATCTATCAACTGCGATGCGACATACGGTTCCCTCCGGGAGACAGGACAACCAGCCCACCGGCAAAGTGTGTGCCATTATCTTCCATCTGCCGATCCAACCGGATTACGCTTGCGGTCGCGCAGAGGTTCTACAGTCCGGACTACTGAATATATCCGAGCGCCCGAAAACTGTTGAGGATTTCCTCGTCCTCATCGGTCAGCGTCATCCTGCGCTTTCTGGAGAACCTCTCCTTCTCGTATGATTTAATATACGAAGGAGGATGCCCGGCGAAGTATGACTCATCGACGATTCCCTCGAGAACCCGCCCCTTCATATCCGATGCGACCGGAAGGCCGAGCAGGTATAAGAGTGTGGGAAGAATATCGTAGACGCCGGCATCGTGGATCTCGACACCATTCTTCAGCCTGCCCCCTCTCGCGATCAGTATTCCGGGGGGAGCCATGTAATGATGTGCGGATATCACCCGATAAAGCTGTTTTGATCTGGCCTTGCCCTTCGTGGTCATCTTCTTCGACTTCAAGGGAATCGGCTCCATCCCGTGGTCGGAAATGATAATGACATCCCGGTCCTCTCCCACGCTCTCGATAAGCCTGCCGACCACGTGATCGAAGTAGATGTAAGTGTAGCGGACCAGGTCGCCGTATCGCTCCACGTCGTCAGCCGGGATTTCTTCGGCATATGCTTCCGGTTCCATGAATCGCCAGAAGCGATGCTGCATGGCGTCGAGGAAATGGTCATAAAAGAGAACGACATCTGGATCGTATGATTTCGTCAATGAGATCGTGACATCCAGCTTCCGTTCGATGTGTTCCAGATCGTCGATGAAATCGCCGAAGAGGAGGCTGTCGCTCTTCTCAAACTCCTTGACGAAGGATGGGAGATGGTCATACGCTGATCTGTTGAGAAGATCCATCGCCCTGTCATAGAGTGAATCCGGCCATATCAACCCCATCCCACGATTCAAACCCTTTCGCTTATCCAGGTCCAGAAAACGGTTCGACACCATAAACCCGTTGACCTCATCAACCGGCCACGACCCCATCCAGTTGGCGACTCCTACGGTGAACCCGGAACGGTTAAGGATGTTCCAGATGGCTGAGCACTTGCGGGCCTGGGATGAGTAAGGCGCGAATGAAACGAGGTTTCTCCGCCTGAGGACCAGGAGGAAACGTGACAGTACGGTCCCCTTTGCCTGTATGGATTGGCTCAATCCGGGGATGTTGTAGTAGGCAAAGCCATCCACGCCGTGCTGCCGATAATGTTTTCCGGTGACAATGCTCGTCCAGATTATCGGTGAAGCGGTTGGTTGAAACGTCTTCAGAGGACCTCTGACGCCATCCTGGATAACACTCTGAAAGTTCGGGAGATCTCCGTTCGCCAGCAATCGATCCATGACATGCCAGTTGGCCGAATCAATCCCGATAACCAGGGCCTTATGGTTGCCTTCCGGATGAGGGGGAGATACGAGGTCCGGATCGTAGGTCTGCTCCCAGAGGTGCCGGTAGTAGAGAAAAGAGGCGGTGAAAACGACCAGCAGGATGATCGTCGGGAGAAGAGCACGTTTCAGCCGGAAGACGCCTCCGGAGCCAGGTTTCAGGAAAAAATAACCGACCCCGATTAGCGTGAGTGTGAATATAGCACTGAGGACGGAATAGAGCATGGAATCACTGCCACCCCACCCAAACCAGTTCCACGTCTCATTAACAAGGAGAAGAAAGATGGAAAAGACCAGGAGGACCAGGGTGCCTCTTCTCGCACACCGCTTTCCTGACCACAATTTGCTGCCGAGGAGAAAAAGGGAATATACAATGGACGCAAGCAACGTGAAGACGACTACCGATGGGACGGTCAAGTAAGTCAACAGCAGGAATGTATCCCTGTTCAGGCCGAGGATTCCGTTGAGGATCAGCACCTGGAAGGACGTGAAGAGGCCGAAGAGAGATCCGGCAGTCAGTCCTGCGAGTGCGATATTCCTGAAATGGCACCAATGTTTTGAGCTCATTGCGCCTGGTTTCCTTTCACGATTGCCCCCAGGAAAAACCCGTGTCACTTCGGCTTCGTCTCCATCTTTCCATGGTATTCCGTCTTCATTGATGCATTGATGATGTCGAAAACAGCCCTCATCTCCTGACATGGCTCTGAAGAGGGTGTGTTTCATGGACAGTTTGAATATCGAGGTCGCCTTGTCGCTGCACGACAGCCTCTCGGACCTGATTATACCCGATAAGCAGCGAGGTGTCAAGTGAAGTCATAGGAACGTTTACCCGTCGGCGTGAGGATCAGGCGGTATGGCACGGTCCAGGGCGATTCGTCGTAACCGATATCCACCTCATATCCGAACAACCGGGGATCTCCATCAAAATCAGAGGATACACTCGCATCCTCCGCTCATGACCTCCACCCGCGAGAACCTCTTGTGCATGTCTATCCCGATGTGGTACATTCCAACTGCCTTCCCTCTTCGTTCCAAATTCGTGTTCATCCACTCGAAATATACAACTTTGGGCGAGAGGAGGCTTGACACGGGCAGAAACGATTGCTCTTCAGCGATACATTATGTATATTGTCGTAATTCAAGCACCTGCGTGCCACATATCCTCGTTCACGCGGATGTTTTTCTGGAAAACAATATATGGGGGAGCCATGAATATGAACTATGCGAGATTCCTTCTTCTGACTCTATTCCTGCTAATACTGACGCCGTGGGTCGGACGGGCCGGCGGTAATGACAAGGGGCCCATCCTCGAGGTTCGATTTACGGAATCGGGGCCGGTCATGGATGGCGACCCTACAGACACTGTCTGGGACCAGGCTAGATCCGTTAAATCCTTCTATCACATGGGAGAATTCGACGGTACTTCTCCCCCAACGACGGTGAAGGCCCTGTATGACAATACGTCGTTGTACATGCTTTATGTCTGCGAGGGGCAATCGAGTGAAGGAGTGAGAGCATCATCGATCAGACGTGACGGTCCAATGTGGGAAACCGATGACGCCGTCGAGTTCTTTTTCTTTCCCGGGAAACAGGACACCAATTATGTCGAACTTGCCACAAATGCCCTGGGAGCAAAATACGATATTGAGTCCTCTACCGTGGATTATTACAAGGACTTCACGTGGACGGCGAGGCCGGGATGGTATGATGATCGATGGGTTGTTGAATTGTCTGTTCCGCTGCGTCAATTCGTCGATCATGTAGATGAGGGTGAAGTCTGGAGGGCGGATTTCGCGCGGCATTTCTGGCATGGAGACGGTGATGCCACCGTTTTCACGTGGGGACGGGTGGAAAAAACGCTTCACGAGCCGGACAATTTTGGCCGGTTGAGGTTCGAAAGAGAGGCCGTATTCGATTCGACGCAACTCGAAACCGACTGGATCAAGGATGAATCCCGCACAATAGCCAATCTCAGGAATTTCAGGCCGGATAAGACCTACGAGCCCCTGACCGCATATTTTGATGTCATAGCGACTATGATACAACCGAAACGATCTTTCGAAACGTTCAGCCGAAACGTGATCGATTACGCGAGAGAGTTCCCGGACTCTGCATCATCTCTCGAGTTCGTCCTCCAGACGATCCATCCCGCAGCATTCGGATATCGCGTCGCGTCGGCGGTCGTGGACACATTCATGAAGCAGGTTGAGGGGGTCCTGGACCTGGACGAGACAGACCGCGGCCTCATGAGCCTTTCCAGGGGTATCTATTACAACAAGAGCGGTCAGAAGGAGAAGTGGATCGAGATCTACCGGGAGATTTCCGGAGGCAATCCAGCGCTGGCCGCTACGGCCGCCAGCATCATGCTGTCTAACACATCCCTCGCGCCGGATGCTTCGGAGGAAGACGCAGCTGTTCTCCACGACGCGTTAGCCGTCTTCACAGACCTCGTAATACGAAAATCGACTCCCATCTACCTGAAGAAAGGAGTCGGATGGCTGACGGCGAAAGCGAACTCACAGGAACTGCAGGAGAAGATATTCTATGCCCTCAAGAAGACCGCGCTGCTGTGGCCTGACGAGATAATGACACTCACCCATTCTCTCATGGAGATGGAAGATATATCCAATGAGCTCTCTCTGACCCTGAAGAAGGTCGAGCTCGAGCTGTACGCGGACCAGAGAAGCCCCTTCTTCTCGCGGGACAAAGCCGATTCACTGCTCGTCCTGGTTGCTCCACTCGACCAGAAATACGCCCGCAGGCACCTTTACCCCAGCCTGAAGGAGAAACTGCACCTGCTCGACACCGAGTACTCGGCGATGGGCAGCGATTCCCTCCCGACCGAGTTTAAGAAGGCGATGGCCCTCAGAAAATACCTTGATGCGTTTAACGCCATAGACATGGTCTTCGCCTTCGGATATGACGCTATCGACAGCCTTGACAAGGCGGTGGCTTACATGGAGCAATACAAGGAGAGAGCGGGAAAGAGATGGCGCACTAAGGGGCCCGTCCCGAGATATCTCGAAGAACTCAAGTTTAGAAGGGATCACCATCACGATCCTCAGTTCTATCACATCCCGAGAGATCGTTTCCGCCTGGTCTACAGGATTCAGCCTTTCCGGGGGATCCCTGATTTTCTCGATATCTCCAGCGACGGCACGGTTATCCTCTATCCGAATATCCCGGATTCGCTCGATCCCAGAGGTACGATCGGCACTGAAGTCTCCACCGAGATAGATTCTCCGGCTGTGAAGTTCAGGCTAAGCAGGGAAGAGATGGATTCCCTGCACCTCGCTCTCGATCATTATGATTGTCTGAAATTCAAGGTCAAATACACGGAGGAGTGCCGTCAGTGCGGCAACAACGAGATGACGCTCTTCACGCCATGGAACATGCGCACCGTTCACCTCGAAGGGAAGGACCTCTCCAAACCGCCATTCCTGCTCAAGCAGTACGTTTCTTCCATGCTCGAGAAGTATCTCCGACCACTCTACTATATTCGGGGGGACTGGGCGAGGTTGAACGACTACTATAAACTATGGGCTGAGTACAACAAGCCCGGCAGGTCCGCTGATGACAGGCTCGATGCCCTGCTGGATCTCTTCGCGCTCGAACCAATGCCTTCTTCATGGCAGAATCCTGACTGGTATCTCGATCCCCTCATGAACCTCGGCGAGGAGACCGGCAGAAGAGTTGAAGTCGACGCCGCGGTAGGGCTGAGGTATTTCGAATCTACATTCAAATGGAGAAGCTTCGCGAAGGAGAGGATCCCGAGAGAAAAGACCGAAGACATGGACAAGGCGAGGTCATACCTCCTGAAAGCCGCAGAAGGCAACCGGGACAAGAAAAACAAGGAGTGGTACTCATTTCTTGCAGGATTTACGCAGGACTATTCTTACGGGATCGCCGCGCTCGAGCAAGAGGTTGATAGTCTGAAAAACGGGGAGAACAGGGCTGACGCGCTCTCCATACTAATCTGGCTCGAGTGCGCCCGAGGCGAACTCGACGACGCGGACAGACTCTATTCCGAGCTTCTCCAGAGCAAGGCGGGGAAGGAGTTGAGATTCGAGGCGACCCTGCGCATGATGCTGAGTGACAAAGATCAGAGAAGACCAGTGGAGTCATTGAAGCACCTCAAGGTGATCGAGAACAGCTATTCTCGATTCCTGTCAGCCAGGAGACGAAAGCCGATCCTGAAGCTGGCCGAGTATTCAGATATAGACCTGTCGCTCGACCACGTGGCTCTTCTGCTGCAGACCGGGGACCTTGAGGGGGCTGGGGCCATGATCCGTTCGATCGACGCCTCGTATGTACCCATCGACAGGAAGATCGAATATGATGAGATCTCTCATCTGATGGCCTTTAAGAATATACCCGAGTCCTACAATGCCAGGCAACTGAGAGATTACGTACGGGTCCTCTCAGCGCTCCATCGCTTCGGCATTCATGATCTATCCGGGCAATGGGCGATCTGGCTGCTCGATAACCTCGATGACCAGAGATTAAGGGCGCAGATCTTCAGCAGCCTCTTGATTACTTTCAAGGAAAGAGAGACCTGGGATGACCTTCAGGCCGAGATCGCAGGCACACTCCTGAGCGAGTACCAGGCGGATTCTCAGTGGAGAGGAGTCGATCCATCGGATCAACTGCTGGAAAAAGTCATCACCTACGGGGATGAAGAGGACGTCCGGAGATTCTGGCGCGAAGAGCTGCTGCCTCAATCCCGGGTTTCCAGCCGACTGGCAGCCTTCGACCGGCTTGCATCGTATTTCAGAGACCATGGTGATTACAATGAGACGAGAGCGATCCTCGAAAAGATCGTCAAGGAGCTCCCGCCTGATACGGTGCCGACATCTACCACGGAACTGATTCTCGCGAAATACACGCTCGATCTCGCCACCCTCTACTCGGTAAATCTCGATCTCCAGGACAGGGGGATTGCCATTGTCGACTCTCTTGCGGATAACCTCTCAGGGCTCCAGAATGGCACAAAGCCCTATGTCTTCGTCGCCATCTCGGACTGGAAGGCGGAGCGGCTGGGTTGGGACGCGCTTGTGAAATTCGTCCAACCCCATGGAGACTCGCTGGTCCAGGCGGAGAAGACACTTCAGGGGGGAATCTACCATCCCGGGCTTCTCCCGGACATGCCACTCCCTTCGCCACTGCTCGCCCTGGCGTGCATTACCCAGAAGGGCGGACCGAAGGGGCGTCGCAATGATCTCTTCGAGCTGCTCGGGATTGAGTCGGGCGAGGCTGACGCCGTCCTGAACGGTCTGAGGCGGTCTCCCCATCGCATCAACCTCGACTGCGAACGAGCCCAACTCCTCAACTGGGAGGATAAATCATTTGAGACGATCGTCGAGAGCTATTCTCGACAGATCAGGTAGGACGTAATGACCCCCGAACGCGTCTCGAGATATCGCAGGCTGGCGCAGGCTGTCTGGCCCGCCCTCCTCTTTCTGCTCCTCATCGCCGTCCCGCTGCCGGCGAACGATGCGCCGCGTATTTCCAGTTACAGCATCGACGTCGGGCTACATCCTGAAGAGAAGGAGATCCGAGGGCACGAGATCCTCACCTGGGTCAATCCCGCCGGAGATCCGACAGAAGAACTCCAGTTTCATTGCTACCTGAACGCCTTCAAGAATGAGGAGAGCACCTTCCTGACCGAGTCGGGTGGAAGGCACAGGAGGGAGACGCTCGAGAAGGGCAAGTGGGGCTGGATAGATGTAGACTCCATAGCCGTGATTGATGGGCCGGATTTATCGCCTTCGATGGAGTTCATACACCCGGACGACGACAACGAGCAGGACCAGACCGTAATGAGGGTACTCCTTCCAGCTCCGCTGGCTCCGGGCGACTCGCTCAGGCTGAGTATCGATTTCAGAGCTAAACTTCATCAGGTCTTCGCGCGATCAGGCTACCGTCGCGACTTCTTCATGGGCGCTCAGTGGTTCCCGAAGATAGGTGTCTACGAGGGCGCGGCAAAGGGTTGGAACTGCCATCAATATCACGCCCACAGTGAATTCTTCTCCGATTTCGGGACCTACGACGTAACAATTACCCTGCCCGGCGATTATGTTGTTGGAGCCACCGGCGAACTCGTGGAGGAGATAGACAACCCCGACGGGACGAGGAGCCACCATTTCCATCAGGAGGACGTCCACGACTTCGCCTGGACTGCGTCCCCCCACTACGTCACCCTGGAAAGAGAGTTCATCGCGAGCGAGAATATATCCAGGGCCGAGGTCGACTCGCTGTCGAAGCTCTATCTCGTATCACCTGATGAGATAATGCCGGGAGACGTAACAATGACACTGCTCCTGCAGCCCTCCCACCTGGGACAGGCAGACAGGCACTTCAGGGCGATTGCCAGTGCCATCAAGTATTTTGGATTATGGTACGGCCCCTACCCCTACAGCACCGTGACTGTCTTCGACCCTCCGAGAGGAGCAGAGGATGCGGGCGGGATGGAGTATCCTACACTCTTCGGCGCCGGAACCTCATGGATAACAGCGGGGAAGAAGCTCAGTCCCGAAGGAGTAATAGTACATGAGTATGGGCATCAGTACTGGTACGGACTCGTCGCAAGCAACGAGTTCGAGGATCCGTGGCTGGACGAGGGGTTCAACACGTACTCGACCGAAAAGGTCCTGGCGAAGGCATATGGCGACAATTACCGCTATAAACGCATAGGCGGAGATGAGGGAATCCCCTGCCCCGGCCTCGACTGGCTGACACTCGACACCCACCGGGAGGACTTTGGTGATATCCCTTTCCCTCTCATCGGGATCTATCTCGAAGACGTGCCTGTCGCCCCCTTCGAAAGCCAGAAAAGCGGCTACCTGGGCGCTCCGGCAGTGGACAGAGTGACCGAAAACTCCTGGTCGTTCTACAACGACAATGGCTACTGGGTCAACGCATATTCCAGGCCGGCTCTCATACTCAGGACCCTGGAGAACATCCTGGGTGAAGCGACGATGGCGAGGGTCATGAGGGCATACTACACGCGATTCCGCTACCGCCATCCGACAGAGGAGCAGTTTGTATCCATAGTCGGTGAAGTGTCCGGAATCGACATGGAGCATTTTCTGCGGCAGGCGCTCGACGAGAGCCTCATCCTCGACTACTCCGTCGACCTGTTGACATCTGACACGCTCAAGGTCAAGGCAGGATTTTTTGAGACCCCGGAGGGGAGGATCGAAGTCGGGGGAGATAATGACGAAGACGAGGAGGAGAAGATGCTGACTGAAAGCGGCCTGCCCCTCATAGAGAGCGAGATAGATCTCAGGCGGCTGGGCGGATTCATCCAACCAGTCGATCTGCTGGTTACCTTCGACGATGGAGAAGTTGTCAGAGAACGGTGGGATGGTGTGGAGAGATGGGTCAAGTACAAGTACACGAGGAGTGCCGCCCTGAGGTCGGCGGAGATAGATCCGCTGCACCAGATCGCCCTCGATGTCAACATGAGCAACAACAGCCGGACCCTTGAGACCGATCACCGCCCGGCATTGAAATGGTCAGCACGATGGTTTCTCTGGATACAGAATTTGCTTCACCTCGCGACTGCTTTCGGATAGCATGCCATGATTAGATCATCACTGAAAAAGGGGATTGCACTCGCGCGCCGGAACATGGGTCTGTCGCTGTTTCTCCTCCTTGTAAACGCGATTTTCGCCCTTTTGCTCACACTCCCCTTCTACTGGAAGCTGCTGACCGAACTCGGCAAGAGCCTGATGGGAAAAACCATGCTCGAGGGCTTCAGTTATTCCTGGCTGGTTGAGTTCAATTATAACAACCCCGATTTCATGAAGACGATGGGCTATGCTATCCTTCCAGTCGCACTGCTCTATCTTCTCCTCTGGTCGCTCCTCTCCGGCGGAATACTGGAGCTCTTCAAACCGGGTGGAGAGAATAATCGCGTGAAGAGATTCTCGTCCGGAGTAGCCAGACACATCTTCCCGTTCCTGCGCCTGGCAGTCATATCCTCCGCAGTCTATCTATTTGTCTACTGGCTCACAATGGTCCGTCTATTGGACTGGGCCGAGGAGCTGATCGAGGACTCGCCTTATCCACAGCTCGAGTTCGCCGTCGGTGTGGGCATCCCGCTCCTGACACTCTCCGTCGTATTCTTCCTGGATCTCATATTCGATTACGCGCGAATAAGGAGAGTCATCGAAGGGACGTCATCGATGATCGTGGCTCTGGTAAAATCGCTTCTGTTCTGTTTCCGCAATCTCTCCGCCGTGATCACCATTTACATTGCCCTCCTCTTCCTTGCGGGCGTGCTGATCGCGATCTATCTGGCCGTCTATCGGCTTATCCCTCAGAACGAGATGGTCTGGATCGCCATCCTCTTCTTATTCCAGGAAGCATTCATGCTCGCGAGGATGTTTGTCCGCGTATCGACATACTCCTGCCAGACAGCGTTCTACCTGCAGTCGAAGACCGGCAGGCTGGATTGACTGCCGCATGCGGCCGCTTGACTTGTCACGAATCACAGGGTATTATCAGATTCGGGAATCGTGAGAGCCTCTATCAGAATCAGATATATTCCATTATGGAAATAGTGCTGGAGAAGATAACCGTTGAGCGCCTGCAGGCGATGGCCGAGGGCATGTTCGGCAACCTGGTGAAAGCCGTAGTGGACGTGGAGCGGAGACTCATTGCGGTGGACGCTGAGCTGCACGCGGATGAAGAAACCCTGTTGCTTGAGGACGGATCGCGACAAAGAGATCTGTGGGGCATTAATATCTATCCGGAAATGGGACGCGGGAGTCCCGATTTCATCGAGTTTGATTCTCTCATAAACCTGAGGCCGGCACAGAACAATCGCAGCCGGGGGGTGGAAGACGCGGAGACGAGAGAGAAGATAATCTCTGTTGTAGACGAGTGGATATCATGACCTCTCAGCACAGAGCACTTGCCGCTGGCGGGTGGCGGAAACTGTCGTTCCTGGAGCAGATGGCCAACATAGGCAGCGAGATCGAACGGTCGATAATGTGGCGGCAGAAGGGCAACCACGACTACGGACATAAGGCATTTGATCGTGCCCTGGAGCTTATTGATCTCACAATCGAGGACCCAGGGAATAAGACCAGGCTGCGGGAGATCGTCAGGGCACGGGAAGCGCTTGTCGACCATTTCGTTTTCTGCAACGACTACAGTACGACCGATCAGCTATGGCACAACTACTTTTTTGGCTTCGCCTGCGCGGCTCGAACGCGGAGAGGATAGTTGGGACCGGGCTTCCATCGTCTGTTCTTATCATTTGACCCTGCGAGAGAACCGTTGTAATAACCGGTAGTGAGTTTCAGTAAAGCGTTACTCTCCTGGATGAGGCCCCTCTATCTCACGTATATCGCTTCCATGTTGCGGGACAGGTGATCGTCAGGAATCGGGAGTTGTAGTATTCCCGGTTCATCTGATCCCGGCTCTCGCATCCCTCCTCGACACTTACAGCCACTTGACATCGGTGTGCACGCTGTGTTATGATCGGTAAGGTGCCAGAAGAAGGCCTCCGAGTCAATTTGACCTGCACGGCTACGACTTGTGTCCACGATTTGATGAAAACGGGGAACAGAATCATGCGCGAGACTCCCGCTATTGTTTTTGGTTTATTCATTATCCTCACGACGATCCCTCGAGTTCAGGCGGCCGAGGCCTTTACACCTGACAGGGAATCTATCGAGGATGTGCGGGTCGGGATCCCCGCAGGTCGGTCCGAGCCGGTCGATGCCCGGGAAGAAACACCCGGCGTTCCTCGTTCCGGGCGTATCGCTCCGTGGCCCACAACCGACTGGTCGACATCCACGCCCGAGGCTGAGGGGATGGATCGGAACACGTTGATCGGAGCCTTCCATTACGCCGTGGAGAACGAGTCCAGGGCGGTGCTGGTTATCCGCCATGGTTACATCGTAGGCGAGTGGTACGGCGAGGGATGGGACGAAGCGACCCGGCAGCAGGGCTTCTCCATGACCAAGAGTTTTTCGAGCGCGCTGGTCGGCATGCTCATCGATGATGGAGTGATCGGGGACGTAGAACAGCCGGTCGCGAGATTTGTGCCCGAGTGGCGGGACGATGAACATGGTCAAATCACGATACGGCACTTACTCAGCATGGATTCCGGCCTATTCTGGAGTGCCACAATGGAGATCCGTTTCTTCCTGCAGAACGACCAGAACGCCTTCGCCGTGGGGTTGCCGGTGGCACATCCACCAGGAGATGTGTGGATCTATTCCAACCCGGCATGCCAGGTCCTCTCTGAGGTTATTCTCAATGCGACGGGCGGCCAGGCCGCTGAATACGGACAGCAACGACTGTTCGACGTGATAGGAATGTGGAACGCCACCTGGGACACGGACCCGGCGGGGAATACCCTGACATACATGGGGATAGTCGCCTCAGCCCGTGAGTTTGCGAAGTTCGGGTACCTCTTCCTGAGGGATGGGGCGTGGGAGGACGGACAGATTGTGAGTGCAGACTGGGTGAGGGAATCAACCATCAGGTCTCAGTGGCTTCAGCCCTTCTACGGTTACCTGTGGTGGCTGAACACAAACGGTGTCATGTGGCGCGACGTCCCGGGCGACGCATACGCCGCACTGGGTGCGGAGGAGAAGAAGATATACGTCGTCCCGAGCCTTGACATTATAGCCATTCGACTTGGGGACGCACAACCCGCGTGGTCAGACAACACGTTCCTCGGCCGCGTCTGCCGGTCGGTCATCGAGAGGTGAGTACAAATGGCACGCGTTCCGATGTGCTCCAGAAATCATCCAGCAGACTTGCAGAACGCTGGAATGCTGTTCCAGAACGCCGTTTCATCCTTCAATGGATGCTGATGGAGTGACTTATGTCAAAAGCTCGTGAAAACAGAAACACAACCATACACCTCATCATGGCCTCGGTCCTGCTTCTGCTGATCATCGAGGCCAGGCCGGCGCACGCGACAATAGACAAGATGTATATCGTCCCACTGACGCACCTCGATATAGGTTTTACGGCACCGCCCGACGACGTGGCGGACGAGTGCAAGGCGCGAATCGACCAGGTCCTTGGCTATCTGGACACCTATCCCCGGTTCAAGTGGAACATAGAGAGTTACTGGCAACTCGAACAGTGGCTTCTCCGGACATCCGACCAGGCGCTGATCAACAAATTGTTTGACTATGTCAATGGAGGCCGCGTTGCAATTGGTGGTGGATTCGCCAACATGCACTCGAGCATGCTCGGCCCCGAAGAGGCCAACCGGCTGCTTTATTCAGCGAATCGGATAAGGAATACATACAATGTGGACATTCAGACGATGTTCATGGACGACGTCCCGGGCTGGTCCTGGTCATATCCGCAGGTGATGGCGAAGAGCGGGATAATGTACTTTGTCACGGCCCCGAACACGTTCATAGGAGGCGCCGCGGATATCCCGATGTCCGATCGTCCATTCTATTACGAGGGGCCGGATGGAAGCCGCGTGCTGACATGGCGGGGCTACAGCGCTTATCTCGAGGGTTCCTTCGACTATAACCTGCACGGGGGATATGGCAGCATGGAGACGGCCGTGCTGGCCCGGATAGCGGATTGGGAGGCTGCCGGTTACCCGTACGACGCGATCCTTATCCTCGACGGGACCGGTGACAACGGAATGGCGAGTCGCGCCATAGAGATCCTGGACAACGTTGACTGGTGGAACGCCAACCATTCTTCACAGATGATAATCGCCACGGCCGGCGAGTTCTTCGAACACATGGAGGCAACCTACCCTGCCTCATTTCCAGTATACGCGGGGGACTCGGCGGGCTTCTGGGACGGGATAAACACGAATGTGCCCGTCAGCCAGGGCTGGGTCAGGGGAGCCGCTGACAGGATCCTGTCGGGCGAGAAAGCGGCCGCGATAAACTACCTGGGCGGATCGGCCTATCCCGACGTGTCGATCGACAGCGTCTATCACGAAATCCACGTGTTCGACGAACACTCCGGCGCCGGTACAGGATGGCCCGGCCTCGAAACAAAGGAGGAGATAGACAGGAGCAACCTCCTGAATTTCGAGACCGCCGAACGCGCCAGGAGACTGAGCGAATCCGTCCTTGACGAGGGAATGACAGGTCTCCTTTCCTCACTCGGTGTTGGTTCACCGACTATACTCGTCTTCAACTCTCTTTCATGGACAAGAACTGACCTCGTGAGGCTCGAGGTGCCCCAGGCCATCTACAATCTGGACTTTGTCATCAGGGACGCAGGGACACTTCAGGAGATCCCCCACCAGAAAGCGGAGGGATCGATTGTAGAATTCATCGCCACGGACGTTCCGCCAACAGGCTACAGGCTTTATTACGGCGAGCCGGTGGATACACCACCGTCATACCCGGATCGCGTCCTGATATTCGACAACGGCAGGCGGATCGAGAACGACTTCTACTCCGTATCGATCAACGCCTCGGGGCTTAGCATCCTGGACAAGGACACAGGCAGAGAGCTCGTAAACCAGTCGAGTGAGTTTCTCTTCAACGGCCTGACACGGGCCGAACACCAGGAAGACTTCTTCGGCATAAGCCACGTGCTTCCATTCACCGGCGGCGTACGCACATCCACACCGGGACCAATAAGCGGCGAGATCGATTTCGATTTCAACAGCTATCCCCTGAGTCAGGTAAAGATAATTCTTTACAGCGATCTGAAGAGAATAGACCTCGTAAACACGCTCGACAGGAGCCGGATGCGTTACGTTCCTTACGCGAGGCACTCCGATCATTACTATCTCTCTTTTCCTTTCAACATCGACGTGTCAAGCGGCTTTCAGGCGCGCGTCGAGAATCCGAACAAGCTCATAAGGCCCGATCTCGACTACCTTACCGGGGCATTCATCGGAAACATGATTTCTCAACACGCCATTGACCTGAGAGAGGCGTCGGGCTTCGGTGTCACAGTGGCGAACCGGGAGTCTTTTCTCAACGAGATCGGCAGTACCGCTCACATGAACACATCGTTCACTCCCGCGGAGGCGACCATCCTCAATAAGCTCAATCAGAATGCAGACCAGGGCGATACGGCCGACCAGGGGATCGTCGACATCGACAGCGCGGACAACGGGATAGAGATCGCTGAATTCCACCATTCCATAACAAGCAGCCAGGTCCCCCCAGACTCGCTGGAGACGATAATTCCAGCGGACATGGTTCATTTCGGCTGGTCGTTCGACCTGCCCCTCGAGGCAACTTTCACGACGGGCATCGGAGGCAGAGAGGAAATGCCCGTTCCCACGGAGAAGAACTACTTCAGCGTGAGCAACGATAACGTCGTACTGGTCTCGATCAAGAAATCAGGATTCAACAGCGGCACTGACATAATATTCAGGCTCCAGGAGATCAGCGGAATCGAGACAGCCGGCGTGCAGATTCAGTCGGCATTTACCTTCTTATCCGCTGAGCTCAATTCGACGATTGAAGAACCGGTCCAGGGGGGCATCATTCCAGCCAATCCTATTACATTCGATATAGGGGCTTATGAGACTATCACCATCCGGGCCAGATAAAACATAACGGATGTTATCACAATAGTACGTAATCAAGGCGAATAATTTTCCCTTCCGCAGTACAATTTTGCTCTAATGCATTCCTGCCGTTGATCGTGAAATCCTGCCACATGTGCCCAGAATCAGCCTGGAGTGCCAGATTCACGACTCTTGCGGGCATTCCTGGCCACAGACCACGACAACCTCCACGCTGGCACGCTTCTTGTCCTATGTAAACAGCAGTAGTATAAGGATTGTCCGCGAAGCGAATTGTTCCCGAGAGTATGGAATCGAGCACCCCAGGTGAAAACGACACAAATCCACATCCTCTTGATCGATGACGACCCGGAAGACACCCGGTCCATACGTGGCGAGTTGACGAACGCCAACAGGTCGCTCTATAAGCTGGCGCACGCCGGCACCCTGAAGAGGGGATTGAATTCACTCAATGGGCGTGACGTCGATATCATACTGCTCGATTTGAGCCTGCCTGACTCGAAAGGACTCGACACATTTCACAGGGTCCAGGCTTGCGCACCAGGAATGCCGATCATAATCCTGTCGGATCCGGACGAGCAATCACTCGCCATCAGCGCAGTGAGAGAGGGCGCACTTGACTACCTTGTCAGGGGTAATATCAACAGCCAGTTGCTGGTGCGCGTGTTGCGTTACGCCTTTGAGAGAGAGCAACTGCTGTCGACTCTGGAGCGGCAGACGAAGGAGTTGAACAGCAGTGAGAAGCGCCTGAGGAGGATCATAGATGAGAACGCTGAGGGAATAGTCCTGGTGGACAGAAAGGGTGACGTCCGCCTGGTCAATTCTGCGGCGGAGACTATCCTGGGGCTCAAGAAAGAGAACATCATCGGGAAACCGTTTCACCTCCCCCTTACCAGGGATGAGAAGACCGAAGTCGCTATACCTCTCGGCAGAAGCTTCGCGAGGACAGCGGAGATACGTACGGTAGAGACAGAGTGGGACGGAGAGAGCGCCCTGCTCGTTTCACTCCACGACATCACGGATCGTAAGCTCACGGAAAAGGCCCTGCAGGAGGGCAAGGAGCTCAGCCAGTCGATTATCGAGACAGCGATAGACGCATTTGTAGAGGTGGACACCTGCGGTCTCATACTCAAATGGAACCAGATGGCCGAAGAAATATTCGGATGGTCTCGGGACGAGGCTATCGGTCGTTCATTGATCGAGGTGATCTTCCCTCCCCGGCATAGAGAAGAACACCTGAGGAGCGTTACCAATTTCCTGTCTACAGGAGAAGGCCCTTTTCTGAGTCCCGGTTCCGAGCTTGTGGCGGTTCATCGTGACGGGCATGAATTTCCGGTAGAACTGAAGACATGGTCTATTCGAGTCGGAGGTTCCTATCGCTTGAATGTTTTCATCAGGGACATCTCGGAGCTGAAGAAACTGCAGGCGTTGAAGGACGAGTTTATCCGAACGGTATCCCATGAGATACGAACGCCCCTGACGACTATCAGGGAGGGAATCAGCCAGGTGCTCGATGGTCTGCTCGGCGAGACGACAAAAAAACAGGAAAACACCTTTGCAATGATCCTCGAAGACATCGATCGATTGACAAGGATCATCAACGATCTACTCGACATGTCCAAGATAGACGCAGGTATGATCAGGCTCAATATCACCGAAATCGATCTTATCGAGCTGATCGACAACATCCGCGACGCCTTCAGGCACCGAGCGGAGAAGAAAGGCCTGCGGATAGCCACGGCTTTTCCGAAGAAGAGAATCCGTGTGGACGCCGACAGGGATATGATCCTTCAGGTTTTGACCAACCTGGTAGGTAACGCGGTCAAGTTTACCAGGGATGGAGAAATCAGGATATCCCTGAAGGAGTGCTCGGGCATGGTTGAGTGTTGCGTCTCTGATACGGGCCCGGGGATCTCCCGCGGTGACATTCCGAAGATCTTCGATAAGTTCAAGCAGTTTGGAAAGATCAACGCATCGAAGGAAAAGGGAACAGGCCTCGGCCTGTACATAGTGAAGGCGATTGTCGAACAACACCATGGGACCATCTGGGTCAAGAGTCGTATCGACAAGGGGTCGACCTTTCATTTCACTCTGCCGCGACATCAGAACGAGAGTGCCAGGCTTGAGGAGCTCGTCATGGCCTGACGCCGGTTCCACGAAACGGGCCTGGAGGGATCATGCCAAAGAAGAAGATACTGGTTGTAGACGACGAACCGAACATCATTGCCATGCTCCATAACAGGTTGACCGCGAACGGATATGAAGTCGTCACCGCGATGGACGGCATAGATGCGCTCGACATGGCCCGCGCAGAGCTACCAGATTTGATCATCCTCGACGTCATGTTGCCGAGAATGGATGGATACAAGGTCTGCGCGATGCTTAAATTCGACGTTCAGTACATGAATACACCGATCATCATGCTCACGGCGAGGGCGCACGAGTCGGACAGGAAAACCGCAGAAGAGCTTGGCGTCGAGGACTATATCGTAAAGCCATTCGATGGAAAACAACTGGTGGAAAGAGTCAACCAGGTCCTTCATGCCCAGTGTTGAGGTGGTCGTTTTCTGCGGCGGCGATCGACCCCGTTACGAATCCGCCATCAGACCCGGCACAAGGACAGACCCCCTCGTGCCTTGACAGCCGGGATCATTCCCTCTATTATATCTCCAACGTTGTGTAATCCAACACTTTTGAGGCTTTCATCTATCCGCGCGGGAGGTGCCGCGAGAAATAGAGATATTCTACGACCGAGTCTGGCTCCGCATATGTAAGAGACATGCGCCCATCGAGTACTCCCTTTCTCGGCTGCATCACCCATTGAGACACAGGAGAAGTCCTATGAAGTCATTGCTGTCAACAATAGCGTTTGTACTTGCCGTTTCCCTCTTGACAGGTGCTCAACTCTGTTCTGCTACGCTGAGGGCGGTCTCAGAGACCCCGACACTCGATGGAGTCGATAACGGAGACTGGAGCGGTACCGCCATCATCACGGGCAACAATGTCAGAATGAAGGCCGCCTATGACCACGGGAATATATATGTACTCGCCCAGTGGAACGATGCCACATCCCGTGAAAGTGTCTTCAAGGACCACTGGACGTTCGACGGCACAGGCTGGAGCCAGTCGGCCGACGAAGACCGGATAGCCATCATGTGGGACCTTGGAACATCTCCTAACGGGGCGGCCTGCACCAGCATGTGCCATCCTCCACGCATGTACACCGATGACGGAACTGTTGACGTGTGGAACTGGAAAGCCACGAGAACCAATCCGATGGGATATGCAGACGACGAGTATATCATCGCCATCCAGGATACCTCCGCTGGTGGCAAAACCCGCTTCGGTGATGCCGGCACGAGCGCTTTCAGCGGGAACTACGGCGGGTCCGTTCCACTTTCACAGGCTGTATCGGACCCGAACAGCAACATACACTTCCTGTTGTTCGACGCGGATGCTCAGGCAGCCTTCGACCCCTATGGCGTCATGAACGCCCATCCGCGCAAGCAGACGGTCGCCTTCGTCAACTCCGGATGGACAGCCGGATCAACGGTGGCGGGGTATATTCACGATATACCGGACGGGAGCAGGGCGGACGTTCATGCCGCGGGCCTGTATGACAATGGTGTGTGGACAGTGGAGTTCGCACGTTCGCTCACGACTTCGGCGCCTGGAGACGACACGAGTGACGTCCAGTTTGACCTGGCCAGTTCATATAATTTCAGCGTGGGGCTGTTTGACAACAGCGGTGGTTCGAGCCACGAGACCGATCCCACCGAGCATGTCCTCGTGTTCGAGTCGGCCGGTGTCGGAGATGGCGGCGGGGGATCGGTTGTTCCGATGAGCCTCGCGCTTTCTCAGAACTATCCTAATCCTTTCAACCCTTCTACCGCCATCAGCTATGTCGTTCCTGAGATGGAGTCAGCTGAAGCGGCCGTGGAGTTGCAGGTCTTCACCATTCACGGCCAACTGGTCAGGACGCTGGTCCGGAAATCACAGCCTGCGGGGAGCTATGCGGTCTACTGGAACGGGGAAGACCAGAGGGGCCTCGAGCTTTCATCCGGGATTTATGTCTACAGGTTGAACGTCGGCGGAAGGTCGGTCACCAGGAAAATGACCCTGCTCAAGTAGAGAGGGTGAAGCGTACCTTTCACCACGCGTCGCGTGGCTGTCGTCGATCCGGGTGGTCCTGACACTTATGCCGGACGACAGGCAACAGGAGAGGTCGGAAAAATTGCGGATCAATCTTGACGACGTACTCGAATTCGCTCTCGCCCTGGCCGATGAGGCGGGCACAGGGCTTCTCGACATTTTTCTGGAAGAAGGCAGGATAGCCAGCAGGAATAAGAAAGATGGCAGCTTGCTGACCAGGGCGGATGTCGAGGCTGACAACCTGATTGTACGCCGCATCGGGGACTCTTTCGAGGGACATGGCATACTGTCTGAAGAAGGCAGGACGGTAAGTACCGACGACCGCTATGTCTGGATAATAGACCCTCTCGATGGCACCACTAACTTCTCACGCAATATACCAATATGGGGCGTCTCAATAGCACTCGCTCACGATGGAGAGGTGGTCCTTGGCGTTATTTCCTTTCCTGTGCTGCGGCGGACATACCATGCCGTGAAGGAAAAAGGCGCCTTCATGAATAACTCCCCTGTCCGTGTTGAGAGCGCAATCGACGGCACCCGCACCCGGCTTTTCGCGACCTGCCCTAATACGTTGATAGATCATGTCATAGAAGCTCCGCTCAAAATGAGAGCGCTTGGATCAGCTTCATACAATCTGGTGATGGTCGCTGAAGGAGACGCTTTCGGGGGAATGGAGTCCCGGCCGAAGATCTGGGACATAGCAGCAGGACAACTGATGATCGAGGAGGCGGGGGGGTGCGTTGCCTATCCATGGTCGAAGCCGTTTTTCCCTCTGGTCCCCGATGTCGATTATTCGACCCTCTCTCTGCCGCTCCTCACAGCCGGCAGCAAGGAGACTCTGCAATCCCTGATCGAGTCGATCAGACCGCAGTAACGAGTTGGCCTCAGCCGTTTACCAGACTCTCCCCGCCTTTATTCCTCTAATCGTAAATCCACTCTCCAGGCTCGAAGTTGAGAATGTTCGGCGTCCCCGGGGGGAGCAGGTCGGGGTCATAGAAGTTCGTGTCAAAGCTCCAGTCACGGACCGGAGGCGTGTAGCTGTTTCCACCGTAGAACCACTGTCCGGTGGCCATCTCGCTGTACCACATGCACACGAGAGAACCAACATAGGTCAGAGTTCGATTGTCCCACTTCTCCAGGAAGCGCGGGAAGTTCTCAAGGCCGCCGTTGTAGAAGGTTCCGGGAATTGTCTCCAGGTTGCCGGCCATGACGGCGACCCGCACCGAGGTGTTTGACGCCACCCGCTTTTTCAGCGGGAGATCACTTCTGTCGTCCTGCCACCCGTTTGACAGTATGTTTATCGCATCCGTAAGAACACTTGCCGGCTGCGGGTTATCGACATTGAAATCCCCCTGGATATAGAGCGGGTTATCGGTCGCTATAGTCAGCCCCCCTGCGGGCAGTTGCTCTCCCTTGACCAGCCTGACAGCCGCGTCCCTGGCGCCCGGCGATGTCTCGGACGATGATACATAGATTATGCCGTTGTCAGGAATCTGGCCGGCATCCATCAGTTTCTCGACGTCGATCTCGGTGGCTGATATCCACTTCCCCTCACGGTAGTTGTAGAAGGTATGCGAGCTGAGGACACCATCATCGAGATAGACCGGCAGGCCATCTCCATCCGTCGCCGCGCCGTCGATGATCCTCAGGTGCGCCTTGTAGTAGAACCGGGCATCGTGAAGGACCTGTGAATCGCCGATTTCGCCGCGTTTAATGATTTCTATCGGGTCCATCCCGGATGGGAGCGGGAGTCCGATCCTTACGATCCCGTGCTGGCTGTCCTGGACACGGCCACCCCACAGGAGCAAGGCTCCCTCTTCCCAGTTATCGGAGCGACTGTCAAACGTCATCCTTCTGTAACTGTTCTCGTCGTTGCGGAACCATACGTCACCCTCGGACCCGGGAAACTCGTCCTTCCTCTCGTTGTAAATACTCCCTGCGGAAGTGACCATGCTCTCAAAATAGAGGTCCTGATTAGCCCCGACGTAGAGGTCCCCATTCGTATGGACCCGACCATCGAACGTCATCGTAGGGCCGGGGAGGATCTCGAGGTCCAGGTCATAGAAGACACCGAACTGGAAGATCGGGATAAGGTGATGCTCCGATGACCGTTCCACCCTGACCGCGGAATTGTCGGGACCCGAGACGCTTGAGACCATCCGATAGGGCTGGACAAGCGCGAAGAGCCCTGAATACGGACCCAGAGTAATGGTGGAAAGGTAGGCATCTCCGTTTCGTTCCACGCCGTAACCGGCGAAGGTGTAGCCCTCGAATTCGGGTGGGATGTCAGAAATGGAAAGCAGTTCTTCCTGAGATGGAATGGTGCCGTCGGACGATATGTCGGCAAGGTCTGCGATCTGTTTTTCGAGCCCACCCTCGGCCGCATAGAACGCCTCCCCCTTCAATCTGTTGTTGTGGGAGATCATCGACTCGGTCGCTGACAACACCACCATTGAGAGGCCAACCAGTGTGAGGAAGACAGAAAACATCAGTACGGAAACAAGGGCAAATCCGCTCTCATTGTTGTGTTTTTTCATCAGCACTATCCTCCTGCTATTCTCTTTCACTCAATATGATTCCTGAGGCTCGAAAATCCATTCTCCTGGTTCAAAATTCAGTATGTTGGGGGTACCGGGAGGCAGGCGATCCGGGTCGTAGAAGGCGGTGTCGAAGCTCCAGTCCCTTACAGGCGCGGTATAACTGTTTCCACCATAATACCATCCCCCGGTGGCCCATTCGCTGTACCACATGCACACAATGGATCCGATGTAGGTCAGGGTTTTTCCACTCCACTTCTCGAGAAAGCGGAGAAAATTCTCGAGACCACCGTTGTAGCTGCCCGGTTCCGTTTCAAGGTTGCCGGCCATGACCGCGACCCTCACCGATGTATCGGAGGCAATTCTCTTCTTCAGAGACATATCGCTTCTGCTGTCGTCCCACGAATTGGACAGAATATTTATCGCGTCTGTCATAACACTCGCGGGTTGTGGATCCGTGACGTTGAAATCCCCCTGGATATACATCGGGTTGTCGGTAGCCACCGTAAGTCCACCAGCCGGGAGCTGCTGGCCGTTGACGAGCCTGATCGCAGCATCTCCGGCACCTGGCGAAGTCTCCGATGCCGAGGCATAGATTATACCGTTACCGGGCATCTGGCCCGCTTCTATCAGAGCCGAGATGTCGACCTGCGTAACGGTAATCCATTTCTCCTCCCGGTAGTTATATAACGAGTGGGTGCTGAGGACTTGATCGTCCAGGTCTATCGGCAGACCCGCGTTGTCCGTCGCCTCGCCATCTATGATCCTCAGATCCGCTTTATAATAAAACCTCGCATCCAGGAGGGCCTGGGAGTCACCCTGTTCTCCCCTCTTGATGATCTCTATCGGATCCACTCCGGAGGGGAGCGGCAGGCCTATCCTGACAATTCCATGCACCTGATCCTGAACACGTCCACCCCACGTGAGAATGGCCAGCTCCTCCCATTCGGGATCCCTGCTGTCAAAGGTCATCTTCCGGTACTGGTTCATGTCGTTATTAAACCAGACATCCCCGCTCTGTTGAACCGGCTGGTCCTTGCGCTCGTTGAATATGCTGCCCGCGGAGCTGACAAAACTATCGAAATATAGATCTCTGTTGGCCCCGACGTAGAGATCGCTGTTCGTGTGGACCCTTCCGCCAAAGGTCATAGTAGGCCCTGGAAGTATCTCGAGATCCTTGTCATAAAATACGCCGTATTGAAATATAGGGATAAGGTGGTGTTCCGATGCACGCTCCAGGACGGCCGACGCCCCGAACGGTCCTGACGCCCTCGAGAACATGTGATATGGCTGAACCAGCGCGTAGAGACCCGCGTAATTCCCGACTGAGATTGTCGAGAGGTAGGGGGCGCCATTTCGTTCCACCCTGTAGTCCGGGAAGTCATAACCGTCGAAGTGGGGAGGGATCTGCGATATCGACAGCAGAGCTTCTTCCGATGGTATAGCCCCGCCGGAGGATATCGAGATCAGGTCGGCTATCTGTTTTTCCAGACCTCCTTCAGCTACATAGAAGGCCTCATCCTGGAGTCTGTCGTTGTGGGATATCATGACTTCGGTCGTGGAAAGTACAACCATCGAGACACCGATCAGCGTGAGAAAAAGAGAAAAAATAAGGACGGAGACCAGGGCAAAACCGGCATTGTTCTTACAGCGGCGAATTATTCTGGTTATCCTGTCCAAACCCTCATCCCCCGTCGGACGCCGGCTTCCTGGATAAACGCAACCATCTGACAGACCTCGGCAACCTCCGGACGTGGCCGGCTGTCGACATCCTCCAGCATGCTCCGAGCCTCACTGGTACGCTTTCTAACTTTCGAGATTACGGACGTATACGTTTGTCTTCACACAATAGCGTCTGTATCCATCGGTCTGCCCCGTCAGGGAATGTACACCCCCGGTCCACCTGTTGTCTTCATCTCCCGTTCTTCCAACAATGAAGAAGTTGAGCTTCCTTATGAGATTGGGATTTGGCGGCACCGATACACCCCGGTCACCGGAGACAAGGTCATATGTCACCTTCAGGTTCTCCATGTCCGCGGCTATGGCTTCGGGGGTGTGTTCGTCGATCACCTTCATCAGCGTCGGATGCAGCGGGTCACTATTATCGATGTAGTACTTGATGAACTCCACCTTGGTCATCGTTGCCGGTGTCATGTAGGAACAGTTCAACAACTGATCCGTGTTCCACGGCAGGCTCTGGGCGTGCTGAAGGGTGTTCTGGCCATTCGTGGAGATCTGAGTGACTTCAAAGAACTCTAATGATTCACCGCATTCGAGTGTGTTGCCCTGAATTATGACGACGTCCCCGGGGCTGAACATCGAAGCGTCATCGACATTCAATATCGCGCTTTGCTCCGGCATCGATTCGGTGAGGTATGTCTGGACCTGAGTAACCCCTTTCAGGAATGTCAGCGTGTCCGGAGAGTCCGTGCCCCCGAAGCCCGGCATAATGGCATAGAGATATCCCAGGTCCGAAGGAATAGCGCCCTTTGGCACGCCGGAGCCTGCCATGAAAACCGATCTGCTGAGGTCATCGACGGCCGTGCGCGTCGACTGCTGCATCTCCAGAACCTCGTTTTCCGTGGAGTACATTCGCGTATTGACGACAAATGTCGAGTAGAGAAATACCACCGCCATCGAAAACAGGGCCATGGAGAACATCAACTCGACCAGTGTGAAGCCCTGGTTGTCCCCGTGCCATTTCATGGTGCAATCCCTCTCAGGTTCGTTCAGCTATCAGGGTCTCGAACTCCACCCTTCGTTCCTTGTCGACGGCGTCAATCCAGCCGACAACAACACTTATCCGGGTGAGACTTCCCGTAACACCAACTTCGATCTCACCGAAACCTGTGGGAAGTTCGGACGTGATATTGTCATCCCACTCCTGGCAGATGCTGGCCGCGGGTTCGCTCCCCGGCGGAAGTCCTCCGGTAATGAAACCATCGAACTCCGGAAGCTCCGCGTAGTCAACCGATCTCATGTCTTCGAGCGCCTGCTGAGCCAGATACGAAGCCGCACTCATCTCTTTTCCGCGCGAGTTTCCGCGAATACCCGCCACCATGAAGTTCAGGCTCATGAGCAGTATCGCCCCCATGAACACAATGGATATCAGCACTTCCAGCAGGCTCTGCCCGTTTTCATTCGCTTCCTTTTTTCTGATATTCATCAGCCTTCCCTCTGCACCATGCCGCTCAACGACACGTCGATCTGGACGGGAGTCCTGGCTCCGAGTGTAATCGAATATGACACGACGCTCTCCGCACGGCCACTCGGGTAGAAGATCACGGGGTCCGAGCCACTGGAGATATGGGCCCCTCGAGTGAAGTACTTTTCCGAGAAATCGATCGCGGGCCTCAGCCCTGTCCAGCCGTCGCCGGTATTCTCTTCCATCACGAAGCCCGAGTCAGACAAGATCCTTACCCTTACCTGGCAGTTGCTCTTTACCGCCTCAAATCTGGAGAGCCTGAGATCTGAAGCCAGCAAGCTTGCCGCGCTCTTGAGTCGATACGAATCCAGGACCTCTTCCCAGTAGGGAAAGGAGAGTACAGATAGTAACCCCATTATCGAGATCACGATCGACAGCTCCATCAGGCTGACTCCCCTGTTTCTACCGCGCAACATCATACGTTTCATGCACTTCCTTGACATGCTGCCGTTTCCTCCAGGCGTGCCATGGAAATCCGCGAGAAGAGGCAGGGTGGCACTCATTACTACGATCACACTGCCATGCGGGCAATAAATATACCACAAATACCGTTTGCCGCCCATATCAGGGGCAAATACACCCGACCGGGCACAAGACGGCTTCTCTCAGTAGATTAGATGCATTTCTGAGCCTTTATTTCATCCCTCGATGCCCTCCTGACCCCATTCTCCTGTGCAGCAGGAGTCGACGGGATGAAAAGATTTCATACTTCAGGAAAAGCGAATATACATGCTTGCACCTGTCATCGAACGCGTGTAACTTAAAGGTGAAGAAGAGAGACTGTCCCGCCTCGAACGGCTGAGGCCCTTCTGGGAGCCCATGATAAACAGACGGACCGTGAGTACTCCTGTGAAAAAGCCCACGCTGATGACCATACTTCGGCCAATATTCGGTGTCTTAGTCGCCCTCACGGTCCTTGCAATAGTGGAACTGGGTCTGCGAATCGCGGGTTATGCAGGCCCGTCCGCTCTGGAAGACCCCTATCTCGGTTTTGAGGATATCTATCCCCTCTACGGGAAGCGGGGAGTATCGGGAGAGTATGAGGTCTTCGGCACAAATCCGAACAAGTTGAGGTTCTTCAATGATGAGGAGTTCCTCTTACCGAAACCGGCTGGCGTATACAGGATCTTCTGCTTCGGTGGATCGACTACCTATGGGAGACCATTCAAGGCCCCGACGGCCTATTCCAACTGGCTCGAGATCCTTCTCAACGACATGGACCCGACCAGGCGGTACGAGGTGATCAACGCTGGTGGTATCTCGTACGCAAGCTACCGGATCACTCATCTGGTAAGAGAGGCCCTCAAGTACGAACCGGATCTTTTCATCGTCTGCTCCGGGCACAACGAATTCCTGGAGCGACGGACCTATAAGGGGATTATTGATCGACCGGCGGAGGTCCGCTTTGCGACCAGATACTTGAGCAGGCTGAGGATATACGACCTCTTGAGGCAATTGATAGACGCCTTCAGAGCGGAGAAGGACATCGACACGGGGAAGGCGCTTCTTCCCGATGAAGTAGACACCATTCTCGACCATTCTGCCGGGCTCGATCTATACTCCAGAGAAACGAACCAGAAGCCCGAGGTCCTGTCTCATTATCGATATAATCTCTCACAGATGGGCCGAATAGCGGAAGAAGGCGGGGTTTCCATACTGTTTTTGAACCTGGCGTCAAATCTGGCGGACTTCTCGCCATTCAAGTCGGAGCAGGGGAGAAATCTCACTCCCGGAGAATTGATGGCGTGGGGAAAGAACTTTGACGAGGGCATGGACTCCACGAAGGCTGGAGACATGGCAGCCGCGCGAGAATCTTTCGAGAAAGCGCTCGAAATTGACAACAGGCACGCTGATCTGCTGTTCAGGATTGGCAGGGCCGATCTCGCGCTCGGCTTGATCGACGATGCGCTCGGATACCTGGTTCGCGCACGCGATGAGGACGTATGTCCCCTGCGCGCGCCATCGGAGATCAACAGACTTATCCGGGAAACGGCGGAGGAGTTGAACGTGGATGTAGTGGACATCGTCACGCCATTCGTGGAGAGGAACCGAGAACTCGTCGGTCACAGGATACTCGGCAACTCCATCTTCCTGGATCACCTGCATCCGACCATCAAAGGTCATCAGATCATGGCGAATCAGATCGCCCGGTCGCTGATCGAGTCTGGAAGAGTCAGTCTTTCTCCCGCGTGGGACGCCGAGAAGACCAGGCGGCACTTCGACGATCTTCTTCTTTCGCTGGACGATGACTATTTCGCGGCCGGCAACCTGAACCTCGGAAAGGTACTCCTGTGGGCGCGGAAGGCGCGAGAAGCGCTTGTTCCCCTGAAGATAGCGGCGGAACGTATCCCGGACAACGCCGACGCTCACTTCACACTGGGCACGTGTCTCTCAAGACTGGGCAGGAGTAAAGACGCAATCGCCGAATTCCAGGAAGCGCTGGCAATCGATCCCGAAAACAACGAGGCAAGGAACAACCTTGGACTGGAGTTCCGAAGGATCGGGGACCAGGAAGACGCCATGGATGCCTTCCAGCGAGTCCTGCGATCGGAGCCGGACAATTACAACGTTCTCAACAACATGGGTCTGATCGCCTACTCGAAGGGGGATATCGACAGGGCAGAGAGACTTTTCCGGACGGCGCTCGACAAGTGGAGCGAGAACGCGGAAGTATACAATAATCTTGGGATCATCCGGATGGCGCGGGATGATTTTGTCGCTGCGGAGTCGATGTTCAGGAAGGCTCGCAGCCTCAGCCCGAACTACATGGACGCGCTTTACAATCTCACGATTTCCCTGGCAAAGCAGGAGAAAGTGGCAGAGGCGCTGAAGGTCTGCCGCGATGCCCTCAATATCTTCCCTGCAAGTCCAGAGTTCTACAATCTCCTGGGAGAGATGTTGATGACAAACGAGGAATATGATGGTGCCCGGGAGGCGTTCGAGACGGCATTGTACCTCAGGCCCGGATGGAAGCAGGCACGCAGGAACCTGGAGTCCATCCCGGAGAATTGATTACCATTGTCGTTTTCATATCTGTCAGAATATGTATGTCGGGAAGACTCATTATTTTTGAGTTTCCCCGGAAAATCTGGTCAAATCTTCATTCGTTTCTTCCGGTAGTGCAGATGGCTTTCAGAAAAAGTGAAAAACTGTGTACACGGTGAATGCTCCCGGTTGGTCATTTTCTGCATCATAAGCAATAGCGTTTTACACGTCATTTCCGCTCTGGATGTCACTCCCGCTGTCGGGAATCCCATCGCACAATAAGGCCGATTCCGGACAAGCCGGAATGACGCGAAAAAAGTGGGGAAACTCCAGTCATTATTCCCTTGACAAAGTATGGCGGAATCAGTATTCTCAGAAGTAGTTGTTTTTCGGGTAGCAAATGCTGATATCAGATGGATTTGCATGCGCTGAAAGGAGGTGGCTGTTTCTTCGGATTTTCCGTCAGTTCATCGAAGAGGAGGTGATATAACAGAGAAATCAGAAGGTTACCAGGCGTCACTCGCTATGACATGTTCAAACTCAATCATGCAAGGAGAGATGAGATGGCACGTATATCCACAGCGATGTGTGCTTTAGCTCTGCTTTTTTTTCTCGCCGCGGGGTCTGTGCAGGCCTCTGATGTTATGATAAAAAAACCTCTCAAACACTCCAACTGGGTGCCCACCGTAGTGTCCAGGGACAAGGTTCTCAACTCGAGGACTCATCTGATGCAGTCGCCCGGTACAGTACTCGATTCCACCTATTATGACTGGCAAAGAAACGGTGGACTCGACGATCACATCGCCACATTCGATGACAACGGAACGGGAAAAGTCAACGCCACGATGATGGCGACTTACCTGGAAGATGCCAGTGACCGAGCGATGAGGTATTATCACTACAATGGCACAAGTTGGAGCGGACACGGCATGGAAGTGTTTCCCGCCAAGAACGGCTACGGTTCAATGTCCCAGTTCTCCGACGGAGCCGTGGCTATCTGTGCCCATACAGACCTCGATGCTCAGGGACTCAGAGCCTACTCCACGTTCGACGCCTTCCTGGGTCTCTATGCCTTCACTGCATTTGGATCCGATCCCGCTGCGGCACTGATCTGGCCGAGGGTGTCGGTCAACTCCGACCAGTCGATCACGATGACCGGAACCGATCAAGGCAGCTACGACGTTTCCGCGTGCAAAGCAGCGGACAAGTTTTCGGGCTTCGGATCGTGGACGAGCATGCGCACGCTCGCGCCTGACTGGATGGATGATGACATGGAGTGGCCCACAGTTCACTCCGGAACGAATGGCAATGTAGGCATCGTCATTCCTGACAATGCGGGCTCAGTAAGGCTCTTCTCGTCCACGGACAACGGAGGCACATGGGCCGTTCAGACGATCGCGGCGCTCGATACCGCGGGTGCTCCTACCGGTCTCGACTCCACGGCAGCGAGAGTCGGGTGGATAAACTCCGACATCATGTACATCGGAGATGAGCCCCATGTAGCGTGGTCGGCCGGGCAGGTCCTCAACGACGGGGCCGGTGGTTATGGTATCACTGATTTCAAGGCGACCATCTTTCACTGGAGTCCTTCTACCGGCATAGACACGGTCGTTGTTGCAAGTGTACAGTCCGCCGACGATACGCGCGCGGACTACGTCCCCACACCGTTCAACCATCTGAGCGTCGACTGGCCCACGATGGGTGTCGCCGTAGACGGAAACACGATCGTCATGGGTTTCACGTCATTCAGCACGGATGACATCGACACAACGAGCACCCTCGGCTTCGGAGACATCTGGGTCACTGCTTCGGGTGACAACGGAAACACGTGGGTTGATGCCGTCAACTTTACGAACTCAAACGGTACCAATCTCGGCTGGGACGATCGTTATCCGTCGATCGCGAGGACGAACGTGGATAACGACGCAGCACCGGGCCTGGACGCTTACATGATCTACCTGTCCGATGACCTCGCGGGAACGAATGTGCAGGGCACAGAGAGCGCCGTAAACATGGACTACGTAATGTTCGCAGGCATAGACCTCGACGACGTGGGTGTCGGCGATTCTCACCACGGTGGACAGAGCCTCCCGAGAACTACGGCTCTGAGGCAGAACTACCCGAACCCGTTTAACCCGTCCACAACGATAAACTACCGGGTGCCGGCGAGATCTCACGTGTCGGTCAAGATCTACGACGTGAGAGGTCGACTGATCCAGACGCTTGTTGACAACAACAAAGAGGTCGGCAGCTACTCGGTCCAGTGGAACGGTAAAGACAGCGGGGGCAGTCAGGTCTCCAGCGGGATCTATCTTTACACGATGGAGACAGACAACAACTTCAGATCAACTAAGAAGATGGTAGTACTGAAGTAAGATCGTCTTCTAACTGGAGCACTGCCTCGTGGCATTGTTCTCCAGGGCTTCGCAACAAAAAAACACCGCAGGTTGTGTCTCTCATGCCTGCGGTGTTTTTTTGTGTCTCCGGACAGCTGGTCAGCCTGACTGACCGGCGAACACATCACCATTCCACGCCACACTCAGGGAACTCTCCGACGGGCAGAGCGGAAGAAGAGCCTCGGGGAGGCCGTCACTGTTCCTGTCTGCGTAATTGATAACCCCACACAATGACTGACCCTCCGGCAGGGCGTAAGACCATCGCTTCACGAAGCGGTTTCCGTGAAGCGAAAAGAGGAGAACCTCTCCTGATGGGTCGACAATGGCAAGCTCGGGATAACCATCCTCATCCATGTCATACCCTGATACTATCATGTCAGTCCCGGCCGCTTCATCGGGCTCGTCACTCTTAACCGTCGACGGCCAGAAATCCAGGCCGTATGCGTTTGAGAGATAGCTCCCGACCGCTGCGGCATCCTCGCGATTTGCGAACTCACCGACCTTCACACGATACCAGGTTCCCTTGCCGGCCACGACGGCCTCTTCTATCATCGATGGGAATCCCGCTGCCATGAGATCATCAGCCACCTTTTCAGAGGATCTAAGGGAATCGGATGAGAAAACCTGCAACGTAAACAGACCAGCCCGGGCAACACTCTCTGATGACTCTACAACATCACCCGCAGGTTCGGCATCGTGAATCTTCGGTTTTTCATTCCCGGCTAATACATCCTCCTTCCCGTCCGTCTCCGTGCTTGTCCTCAACAGGCCCAGCGTGACCGGCCCCCCCTCCATGAACACCCTCAGGAGCTGAAAGCTGACTCCATCGTAGAGACGAACCCGGGAGTCTCCCTTATCCTGAAGCAGGATATAGCGGGAATGCGGCGTTGTCATGAGCCTTGTGTCACCACCGTCACCTTCTATCTCTCCAGTGATGAAGTCCTTGTCCGTCGATATTACTGAGAGATGACCCGTCTCTTTCACGAGCAGGTAGACGTGTTGCCCCGTATCGTCTGAGAATAAACGGCCATCGCCCCGGACATCAAGTGGAATCTCGGACTCTATCCCGCCGTCTTCAGGGTTCAATGCGACGATGATTCCGGTTGAGGGCGTGTACGCGTACAGCTTCTCGCAGCCCTTCGCGTAAGTGATACTGCCGGAACTCTCTTCCAGCTTGACGTCCAGTGATTTCGAGAGATCATCTATCCTGAACGATTCGAGCGCGGATCCGTTCGGTCCTTCTGTCACCAGATAGATTTCCCCCCTGTCCTCTGCGAATACCGAGCAGACAATGCCATCGAGAGTTATCGCCATCGATTCTCCGCTGCTCCGGGTCAGGACGTTTAGCACGCCGCTTCCCGCCTTCTTCAGCACCAGGATTACTTTTCCCCTGGACGGAGAGTAATAGACCTCTTCAGGTTCCTGCAGAAAGGTCCTCTCGATGTTCAACTCGCCACTTCGGAGATCGAGGCCGACAAGCTTTCTCGCTTCGCGGTCCAGGATCAACATCTCTTCACCCCGTGTAATCACACTCGATTCCTTTGAAACCTTCGGCACAGAGAAAGAGACGAGCCGCGACATATCTGCCATCGGAATGAGATGCAACGCGTCGTCGGTAAGCGCGGCAAATCGCGCGGGTGGCGGTGTGTCGACGAGATGAATGGTCGCAGGAGGAACAGTGAGAGCAGAACCGGATACCGTCAATGAATCGAGCTCCAGCAACTTCACCTGCCCCCCGCTCTTGGGACACAATACGACTTCCCCTCCCGTGTCCTCGATCAGGTTATCCCGTGAGTCATTCCCCCACCCTGCCCATTCGCCGCCATCCCCGTTCCCACAGCTCGACATCCACACCGCAAACAACACCAGGACTCCCATGCCTGCAGCCTCAAAGATCTTATTGAGCATCGTCCTCTTCCCCTCCTTCTTTGATTTGCTTCCGAATCGGCCGTCCACGCCTTTCTCATGAAGATCGCGCCGGCCGGTTTTCATAGCCCCTGGCGTCATGACAGGGACCGCCTCAGTATTCGGCACCAAGCGTAAAATAGCTTCTGGAATCGCCGATGCTCTGAGTTAAATCCGTCTGTTGAGCCAGATCATACCGCAGGACGAAGTAGCCAAGGTTGACCCGGGCACCAAAACCATAACTCCCTTTCAGATCATTGAGCCTGAAAAAGCCGTCGGTGTCAGCAAACGGTCTGAATGTGTTGAAAGCATCCCAGGTAGCGCCCATATCCCAGAACAACACACCCCCGATCTCCCGGAACGTCAGAGGTAGAGGCCATCCCAGCGATAAGACCCGGATGAGCGGAAATCTGAACTCAAGGTTCATTACTCCGGCTTTTGAACCGGCCAGTTCTCCAAATTCCAGTCCGCGAAGTGTGCCGGCACCACCTATCCTGAGCCTCTGAGCGTTGTTCCCGAAGCTGAACGCACCTATCAATCGCCACGCCAGTATGTATCGTTGCCTGAAATTGAGATAATGCCTGTAGTCACCAACAACCGTCTGATACGAGAGGTCATTGCCCAGAGAGCGTTCATAGCTTATTCTGCCCCTTCGTCCACTGATAGGACCGGTATACCCCCAGAGGACGTTGTCCGTAACCAGCGAGACAAAAGGAACGTAGTAGTTGTAGCTATTCCGCCCGGAGGAAGGAAAGGCGTCGGGAAAAAAGAAATCCTGCTGAAACACTTCCTGTGATATAAAAATCCCCTGCAGACCATACTCCAGCCTGCTGAACTTGCTGAACGGTCTGCTGAGAAGGAGTTGAAAGCCCCTGTACGTCTGAGAAATGATCTCGTCGGCCACGCCTGATTCCGGCTGGTACAGATAGAAATTGTTCCTGTATTGAAAGAGACCGATTCCCATATTGGTCCGCCTCTTGAGATACCAGTATGTGGCGAAGACATCCGAGTCCTGGATCGACCCGAAGAAATTAGCGGCGATTTGAATATTGTGGTCTCCGAGGATGTCGCTGAAGGCCATCTGCGTCTGGCCTGCGAACCCGATGTTTGTCGCGAATGCGGCACCGCCGACCAGGTAGTCGGGCGTAAATCTCAGGCCATACTTAGTAAACTCGAAGGAACTGGTGTCCGGCAGGAACGCTATGAGCTTCTCCTCGTAAGGAGAAAACGTCCCGGCCTCCTGTTCGTCGATACGATCGATGTCCGACGGGAAGAAATCCTTCCTCTCCTCCTCCCTGAGGATGGAGGCGGTCCTGTCGATTTCACTCCCCCCTGTCGACCCCGACTCTCTCTTTTTCCTTGCGAGGACCACTTCATCAACATTCTCTTCAACCTCCGGGAGAGGATTGGAATAAGGCCTCATCATGCTCGTCGGGTTTTTTATCAGAAAGACGTCCCAGCCCCCCTCGTCAAAGGCAGAGAAAGCCATCATATCTCCGTCCCTCGACCAGGATATCGCGGGGCTGGATGGAATGAGACCCGCAACACCGGTAAGGATGTCGGTAATCTGGTAGACATCTCTCGTCGCCACCTCGATCGCGAAGATATTCGCGACCGTCGTCCTGTCCGAGATGAAGGCGACCATTTCGCCATCCGGCGACCAGACCGGATTGATATTATTCCCTTCGCCATGTGTCAGGAGTTCCACCTCCCCTGTCCGGAGATCATAGGTGGCTATATTGAAAGGCCCGAACAGGAGCGTTCTGAAGTTGGTAACGGCCCCTTTGTCGGTCGTAAAGACTATCATGTCGCCACCACTCGACCATTGGGGGTCCCTGTCAGTAAACTTGTCGTTTGTAAGGGCCAGGAGATCCTCACCCGTTGCGGAGACGGTGAAGAGATCAGATTTCCCTCCCCGTAGCCCCACAAATACCAGCGACTTATCGTCGGGCGACCAGGAGGGAGACTGGATTCCATCCAGGTCAAAAGTGAGTTTCCTTATTGTCTTACCTTTCTCGACATCTTTGATATAGATGGCGTCCTCTTCGCCTACCTTTGCGACAAAGGCTATGTATTTTTCGTCGTGTGACCAGGCGACCGTGGCGCTGAAAAACCGGAGAGACTCGAAGTTGCCCGTGCGTTCCCCTTCTACAAGCTTCTTTATTACCTTTCCATCCACGGTGGACGCCAGGTAGAGATCCGAATACATGCTCCGGTTGGACAGATAGGCTATCCTTTCTCCGGAAGGAGAAAGAGAGGGCGAGAGGTTAAATGTCGAGAGCCCCTTCCTGTGGTCTGTGATTGGCCTGGCGAAGTCACCCGGCTTCAAGTGCTCCGCTATCTGCGGCAGGTATGTCTTGCGGACATCCGTCATCCATTCCCTGGACAGGTCATCCATCTCTATGCCCAGAGAGCTCTTCAACGCCTTCTCGATACTCTTGTACCTGGCCGCCTTCTGGAGTATCTCGCCTATCTTCTCGTCTCCATACCTCAGTGCGATATAGCTCCAGAGCGATTGCCCGAACCTGTAAGCCCTGATATCGCCAGCGTAATTCAATTCGTCGATTGGCAGGAGATATCCTTCGAGGGCGGCATCCTTCATCCACATCCGTGTCTGGTTATTCATCCCTATCGACAGGTATTCCGCCATCCCCTCTGAAAACCACAGCGGTGGCTGAAAAACAAACGGATTGCCTACCAGGTTCTGGACTCCCCTGCCATAGATGATGTCGAACTGGAACGCGTGGACGAGCTCGTGAGTCAGGACATGTTCAAATTCTGAGAGGGAGCCTGTGAAGGGCAGAACGACTCGCGATTTGAAGAGCTCGGTAAAGCCGCCAACACCCTCATCCACAAGGCTCAACGTTATGTTGGTCTGCTGGAAGTGGGAATGTGAGGCGTAGACTATGATCGGAATCGGATCTTTGATGTCGTGGCTCAAGACGCGGCTCAGGTGAGCGTATGCTCTCTCCGCCATACGCGCAGCGTCAATGGCTATGTCGGCTTCCGAAGGATAATAGAAGAGCTCGAAGTTGTCTGTTCTTATGATGTGCCACTCAAAGTTCTCATACTGGACTTTGTTCTTCCCGAACGTCTGGGAATGGAGCGGAGAAAAATAGAGAATAATGAGTGGGGATATCAAAAGAATGATGATTCGCATCGTTATCACTCCACGACCTGAACGACTCGCGCATTCCTCCTATGGCACACCTGAAAGCCAATTTGCGGGAGTGCGCTTCCACTGTTTCGTTCCGGGACACAATACCGGTTCTAAGCCCCGACATCAACCAGCTCAGCGTCACCCCACAACCTCTCCAGCTGATAGTATTGCCGTGTTTCCTTTTCGAAAACATGGAGCACAAAATCGATGTAATCCAGGAGAATCCATGTGCCATTCGCATATCCTTCTATGTGCCAGGGCCTGAGATTATCGGTCTTCTTTACCGTCTCGATGACGTAATCCGCGATCGACCTTACATGGTTATTGGTGTCGCCCGAAACCATGACAAAATAATCAGCAGCGTCAGACACCTTCGTGATGTCAAGGACCACTACCGACTCGGCTTTCTTATCCAGAGTAAGTCCGGCAATTCGTCGGACTATTTTACCAACATCGCTTTTCTTACTCTTACGAAAATCTCTCTTCGTGCTCAACCTCCCCGGAATGAGTAAGAGCTTTCTATTCCCTGACGATCCACACCTTCAATTGCCCGGTCACCTCTGAATGAATTCTTACATCTATCGTGAATACACCAAGAGCCTTTATGGGTTCATCAAGGAGGATGTCTTTCTTATCAACGTTGAAGCCTTTTTCGACGAGTTTCTCCGCAATGTCTACTTCCGCTACAGAACCGTAGAGTTGATCGTCCTCGGTCGCCTTGACAACAAACGTCAGCGATGTGTCACCCAGTACGGCCGCCCTTTCTCTGGCCAGTTCTACCGACTTTATTTCCTGTTTGGCCTGTTCCCTCTTCTCCTCTTCCACCCGTTTCAGGTTTTTCTCCGTTGCCATGTAGGCCAGACCTCTTGGAACAAGATAATTCCTCGCGTGGCCTTTTGCAACTTCCACAACATCACCGACCGCGCCGAGTTTGTCGACATTCTGTCTCAAGATTACTTTCATTTCGACTCCTTTTCACTCATGTTGGCCTCGATTCATTGCTCACCGGCAACCTCGTCGCTCCCCAGGGCACGGAAATTGAACCACGTGTCGAGCAAACCCGGTACGAAGAGGCAGACAATGAGCAGCGGAGGCAAGACCAGAAAGACGAACGTGTATATGGACCCGATTATTACCGTAGACAGCCCCTTTCCCTTCAACCAGAAAATGCCAACCGCGAGGCCCCTGAGGAGATAAAATATGAACGACATCGTCAGAACATTGAGAAGCACCATGTCCATCAGGCTCGGGAGAGGGAACAACAAGGCGAGGAGCCCCAGGATAATTCCCCAGATGAAGGCGTCGTTGAAGGAGAACCGGGAGAATGTCCTCCCTGCTCGTGGCAGCGGGCATCCACCACGTGTGACGAGCCTGAGAATCATAACAGATAGTACACCGGAAAGGAAGATATTCATGAACACAATAGCGGGCAGAAGTTCCACAATGACATCGACCATCCCATCCATCGCGTCACTTATCCCGGCAAGCTCTTCTACGCCCAGGACTCCGGCATCCTGAAGGCGAAGATGGCTTTCCTCCATGGCCTTCCCCATCAATTCCCTGAGCCCTGTCACCCATCCGTTCAACCCACCCGGGTCGAACAATGCATAAAGTACGACTACCGACACAACGGTGATCAATCCCGACAACACAGCCGGATAGAAGGACGTGTTGAATCGCGCATACTTCAAGATCGCGCCAAACGAAAGACCTGCCACGACAACTGCGAGCGGAGCCGGTGAAAACCCGTTGGACCGGGCAGACAGAAAAACAAAAAGACACAGGCCCACCAGTCCTGCTCCCCTGGACGTCGCTTTGCCGGAAAGGAAGAAGAGGAGAGATGAGAGGTTTATCACAATCAGAGAGAAAGGATCGAGAATCGAGAAAAGAAGCAGGAGAGCAGCAATAGCCAGTATTCCCGGGAGTTGGTCAGCAGTTGATCTTTCTCCGATCGGTACGATTCTCATTCAGGGATAGACCTCATTCCTCATTCAGGCAATTACCACCCCGAAAAAGTGCCTTATCGGTTGTATTCCCTGATATAGGGCAGGATCGCCAGGTATCTTGCCCTCTTTATCGCGGTGCTCAACTTTCTCTGGTGCTTGGCGCAGTTGCCATTCACACGACGTGGCATGATCTTTCCGCGATCAGTAATATAGTTGAAGAGGACTTTCTCATCCTTGTAATCGATAGTCTCGATATTGTTGCTGCAAAAATGACAGTAACGTTGTCTCCTGAACCTGTTGATCATTCCTTCACCTCCTCGGCCTCTGCGACTTTTTCGGTCTTGAGATCGCTCTCCTGAGTCTCATCTGCCTGCTCTTCCGGCGGCGGCTCCGCTTCAGCGGGCTCCCGTTTGGCCACGATCAGATATCGGAGAATTTCTTCGTCATGCTTGATGCTCTCCTTGAAGTTGAGCAGATCTTCCGATTCAGCCTCGAAGTTGATTACAACGTAGTATCCGGCGTCCTTCTTCCTGATGTCATAGGCGAGCTTGCGCTTACCCCATTGAGCCACCTTCTGGATCTCTCCGCCGTTACTCCTTATCCTCTCCTCGATGAACTTCGACTTCTCGACAAAGGCCGTCGAATCAAGACCCGGGTCGAGGATTATCACCATTTCATAGTTCTTCATACCTCTTCTTTCCTCCCTTCGGACATGGCTTCGGTTCTCCATGACCGAAGCAGGGCTAACGAATTGCTCACCACTACACAACATACATTGTCGGTACGCTTCTAACTGAATTGAACCGCGGTCCGACAAAAGCAGGTCTGTCGGTTCCAGTTCAGTCGTTAAAGGCCACGCGAAGCATCAGCCGTTGATTTCAGGATCTGAAATGAATCAGCACCACATCCCCATCCTTGACCGTATATCCGCTGCCCTCGACACTGACCCTCCCCGATTCACGCGCCCGGGACATTCCGCCGTGAGCAAGGAGATCCTGACAAGACACAACCTCGGCCTTGATAAAACCTCTTTCCAGGTCGGAGTGGATCTTCCCGGCTGCCGCTCCCACGGATGTCCCCTCTCTTACCATCCATCCACGGGTCTCTTCACCCTTGATGGTGTAGAACATAATCAGGTTTAGGAGCCTCGCCCCCTCGCGGATCAGGCGATCGACAGGGCGGATCTCCATGTCAAGCTCGCTTCTGAACTCCATCTCCTCGCCCGGTGGCATCTCCGAGAGTTCGCCTTCGAGCTTGACACTCACCGGAATGACTGTCTCATCACAGAGATAATCGACAACTGCATTGATCCTCTTTTTCGAGGAAGGTTCCGATTTCCAGCCCTCGCTGACGTTAAGAAGATAGATGACCGGTTTCGCCGACAGGAGCGAGACCTCTGCCTGATCCGGGTTCTCCTCGGCCAGCCAGTCTCTCAAACCTTCAAGATCGAGGGCGGAGAGGAATTCTTCTATCCGTGAGAGGTTCTCTCTCTCCTCGGCTCCGCTCTTGTCTCCCCTCTTTATCGCACTGTCCAGTTTTCCGATGCGCCTGCCAATGACCTCGAGATCGGCCATGGCCATCTCGGACCTGATGATATCCAGGTCTCTGACGGGATCGACGCTCCCCGCCACGTGGGCGACCTCTCCCTCGAAGCATCTCACAACATGTACAATTCCGTCGACCTCTCGTACCCTGGCGAGGAATTGATTCCCCAATCCCTCACCTCCAGCCGCGCCTTCGACAAGGCCGGCAATATCCACAAACTCTATCCTGGCAGGAGTCAACCTGGGCGGTTCCAGCAATTCTCCAAGTCGTTCCAGCCTGGGATCAGGCACCGAAACCACACCGATGTTCGGGTCTACCGTCGTGAAGGGGTAGACGTCAACATCTGCCCCCGCTCCCGTAAGCGCGTTGAACAGCGTAGACTTTCCGACATTCGGGAGTCCGACGATTCCCAGCTTCATGCTGATCTACCCACTTCATCATTACGGCAAAACTGTCTCGCGCGAGGTCAGATAAAGAGGGGTGCCAGGACCAGCGATACCACCGTCATCAATTTAATAAGTATATTAATAGACGGTCCCACTGTATCCTTCAACGGGTCACCTACAGTATCGCCCACCACCGCGGCCTTGTGCGTATCTGAACCCTTGCCGCCGAAATTCCCTTCCTCGATATACTTCTTCGCGTTGTCCATAGCGCCGCCACTGTTAGCGGTCTGGATCCCGAGCATCAGACCCGTAACCAGGCTTCCCACCAGCAGGCCCGCCAGCGCTTCAGGACCCAGCAGGAGGCCGATAATTATCGGGACTACGATGGCCATGATCCCGGGAAACATCATTCCATTTATAGCCGCCTTCGTGCTGATATCAACACAGGTGTTCGAATCGGGCATCACCTTTCCGTCCATCAGTCCCGGGATCTCCTTGAATTGTCTCCTCACTTCCGAGATGACTCCGTCGGCGCACTTGCTGACGGCACGAAACAGTTGTGAAGCGAACACGTATGGAAGCATTCCCCCGATGAGCAAGCCTGCAAGGACCATGGGGCGTCGCAGATCCGCAGTATCGACGTGTGCGGCGGCCATATACGCAGCGAGCAGGCCCATCGTCGCAAACGCTGCGGACCCTATCGCAAAGCCCTTTCCTATAGCCGCAGTCGTATTGCCGACGGCGTCCAGATTGTCTGTTATATCCCTGACGGAGGGATCAAGTCCCGCCATCTCCGCTATACCACCTGCATTGTCGGCAATCGGCCCGTATGAATCGACCGAGACTATCATCCCTGTGGTGGCAAGCATTCCGAGGGCCGCCATCGCGACACCATAAATCCCGGCGTAATGGTGTGCGACAATGACAGCGATCGCGAGGATGATTACCGGAATCGCCGTGCTTTCCATCCCCACTGCCATCCCTTCGGTCACCGTCAGTGCGGGACCCGCCTGTGATCGTTCCGCGAGCTTCTTGACAGGAGAGTACTTCGCCGAGGTGAAATACTCACTGATAAAACCGACTATCATCCCGGACAAGACTCCGGTAATCGTCGCGTAGAATGGTCCCATGGCGCTGTACACCGTGCCTGGATTCCCGAAGCTGAACGGTACACCGAACCGCTTTACTATGGCATAGGTCGCGATGATCGTAAGGATCGCGCTCACATACGTACCGCCCATCAATGCACTCTGGGGGTTCTTGCGGCTGAACACCTTGACATAGAATACCCCGATGATAGAAGCGATTATCCCCACAGCCGCAATGGTGAGAGGCAGCATACGCAGGCTCTGGGCGACTTCAGCCTGGGTCAATGAGAGGCCCACGCCCACGGTGCCGGCAATCGCGAGGCTGGCGATTATCGATTCGACGTAACTCTCCAGCAGGTCTGCCCCCAGACCGGCTACATCTCCCACATTGTCTCCCACGTTGTCCGCTATCACCCCAGGGTTTCGAGGATCGTCCTCGGGTATCCCCGCCTCGATCTTTCCCACGAGATCAGCGCCCATGTCGGCGCCCTTTGTAAATATGCCTCCCCCCGATCGGGCGAAGAGCGCCATGAGGCTCGCGCCCATCGCATACCCGTTGACTATGTCAGCCTTTCCGTTGAAAAGTGTATATACGATGGTCAATCCGAGCAGTGCCAGCCCCACAACACTGAAGCCCATCACTGCACCACCGGAGACAGCTACGCTCAGGGCGGCCTTGACCCCGTCCTCCGAGGCCGCGTGTGTCGTTCTGCTGTTGGACCGGGTCGCTATGCTCATTCCTATGTAACCCGCCGACGCCGACGCTATCGCACCGATAACAAAGGCAATAGATGTCGACCACGAGAGGGAGGTCCCCTCAAACAACGACGGCGAAAACCCGATGAAGAGAGCAATAATGGCAATAAACACCAGGACGTAAGAGTATTCCCGCTTCAGGAATGCCCTGGCTCCGCCCTGGACGGCCCTGGAAATCTCCTTCATCTTTTCATTGCCCATATCCATCTTCAATACACCCATGGAGAGGTAGAGGACAAAGACAAGGGCTATAACGCTCGCGATGAAGGGAAATAGCGTTTCGTTCATTCACACCTCCCGATTCACTTGACCTGAAGTGTCTCGATTATACAGGCTCATGGCCTTGTCTATGCCTTCTTCGAGAATGCACTCGACTGCGCTCATTGCCTGTGGGAAAAGATCATAAACTGTATTTTCTTCTTCCTCCTCGAATGGGGAGAGCACAAACGATTCCACGTCTTCCGGTTTGTCCGGCGGAAGAATGCCGAACTTTACCCTTTTGACGTCTTCGCCCCCGATATATCGGAGGATTGAAATCATTCCCTTGTGCCCGCCCGCCCCACCGGAGGACCTTAATTTAAACTTCCCGGACGATATGTCGAGGTCATCGTAACATACGACCAGGTTCTCCACCTCGAAACTCATCAACCCCGAGAGGGTTGCCAGCGCGAGGCCACTGCGATTCATGTACGTAGTCGGCTTCACTATTGTGATCTCTTTCCCCTTGAACTCTTTCTTTGAGATAAGGATGTTGTCGATAAGATCAAAAAGCGGGAAGTCCCATCGGTGGGCAAGATAGTCGACAAACAAGAAACCAACATTATGGCGCGTGTCCCGGTATTCCACTCCGGGGTTCCCAAGCCCGACGATGATGAATCGTTCTTTTTCTTTCACTATCCTTCTTTCCCGGGCTGCTCCTCACTCTTCTCTTCTTCCGCTGCAATCTCCTCACCCTCAACTCCTGGCTCCACGCCTTCCTCTTCTTCAACTTCCACCGCGGCCTCTTCCTTTATTACCGTCGGAGGCAGTATGGTCGCGACCAACCCATCGGGATCAGAGAGCAGTTCCACACCCACCAGACCGAGATCAGCGACGTGAACGCTGTCACCAATCGCCAACTCGGTGACATCTACCTCGACCTTCTCCGGTATATCACTGGGCAGGCACGATATCTCTACTTCTCTCATCTGGTGCTGAAGTATCCCGCCTTCGTTTCTCACACCGGTCGGCGTCCCAAGGAGCACTACCGGGACCTCCACATTAACCGTCTCCTTCATGGATATCTGCATGAAATCCAGGTGCAGGATCTTGTTTCGCCATGGATGCCTCTGGATCTCCCTCACCAGCGTCGTCAGGGGCTCTTTTGGTCCCTTCTCGATCTGCAGGCTGATGATGGTGTTCTCGACCGACACCGTCTTGAAAAGATCTTCCACTTCTTTCCCATCCACGACGAGATTGAGGGAATCGATATTGTGACCATACACCACCGCCGGGATTTTTCCGGCATTTCGCAACTTCTTGGCGAGCTCTTTTCCCCTGCCTTCCCTCTTTGCAGCCTTTAATACTGTTTCACTCACTTTGTTCTCCTTTGATCACTGATTCGGATCTCATTGCATCATATCTGTCAATTCACAAACAGCGAGCTGACCGATTCTCCCCTGTATATCCTGGAAATCGCCTCAGCCAGAAGAGCCGATACCGAAAGCACCCTTATCTTGCTGATCTTCTTGTCATCCGGAAGCGGAATCGTATCTGTCACGATAAGTTCCTTTATGACTGATTCCTCAATTCTCTCTATTGCCGGTCCCGACAGGACAGGATGTGTCGCGACCGCGTATATGTCCCTTGCGCCTTCCTTTATCATCATTTCGGCGGCCTTGACAAGAGTGCCGCCGGTATCGATGAGATCGTCGAGTATAATACAGTCCTTGCCTCCAACGTCCCCGATAATGGTAAGCACCTCCGATAAGTCGGCATTTCCCACTCGTCTCTTGTCCACTATGGCGAGGTCCGCGGAGATTCGCTTGGCGATTCCCCTGGAGCGTTTCGCGCTTCCGACATCGGGCGCGACCACGACGAAATCCTTGAGTTTGAGAGATTCGAGGTATTCAAGAAGTACCGGTGCGGCGTAAAGGTGATCCACCGGTATGTTGAAGAAACCCTGGATCTGCTCGGAATGCAGATCCATGGTGATGATTCTGTCCGCGCCCGCCAGCGTTATGAGATCTGCCACCAGTTTCGCTGTTATCGGGACCCTGGGCTGATCCTTCTTATCCGATCGGGCGTAGGCGAAATATGGGACTACCGCGGTTATGCTCTTCGCGGACGCCCTTACACAGGCATCCATGATTATCATAAGTTCCATGATGTTATCGTTTACGGGATAACAGGTCGGCTGAATTATAAAGACCTCTCTCCGGCGGATGTTTTCCCTGATCCGGACGAACGTGTTATCATTGCTGAACTTGAAGACGTCCATCTCAGTAAGGGGAATGCCCAGGTTATCACTTATCTTTCCTGCCAGTTCCGGATTGGCGTTTCCTGTCACGAGAATGAAGTCATCTTGCATGAATCTCTCCCATGCTGCGTTATCGGTCCCGTCCGGCGCCAGGTCCGGCATCACGGGACAGCCCCCCATGACCTCAGAACGGTATGGAGGAACTTCTATAAACATAAAAACCTGAACGACTTCAGGTCGACGCCGAAAACAGGCGCGGCACAGAGGGCTTCCCCTCAATCATATATCTGCCCCCCGAGGGTTCGAACCTCGACAACAAGATCCAAAATCTTGGGTGCTGCCATTACACCAGGGGGCAAATAGAGCCAAGTAAATTTACAATAATAGTCGATAATGTCAATCCTTTCAAGGCATCGTCGTCCGCAGGTCCTTCTCAACTACTCTTTGCTTGACGATATACGGCTCCGCACTTACCTTAGTGGTTCTATGCATAAATACGATAGCATTCGGTCAACGAGTCTATATACTTCAACTACAGCGAGTTCGGCTACCGGCGGAAGAACGTCAGGGACAACAACTCGAATGGAGTGCTGGACGACGAGGACGGTGTCGATCTAAACAGAAATTTAGGCTACATGTGGGGATATGACAATATAGGCTCGACTCCCGACATCTGGTCAGCCGTTTACCGGGGACCAGAACCCTTCTCAGAGCTGGAAACGGGGGCAACCCGGACACACATACCTCACCTATTATGCCACGTGGTTCATCGATAAAGACTGGGATATCGTCGAGGTCCAGGTCTCCAGGAACGGATCGACGTGGGATGGGATGAGCGCCAGGGGAGAACCCGCTGATTCGGGCGTCTATCTGTACACTTTGCGGGTCGGGGATAACAGCGAGACACGCAAGAGGCTGATCGTTCGATAACCTTCGGGATCTGACAGCAAAAAGGGGCCCGCCCGGACATGATACCAGGACGAGCCCCCACTTATCCCCTACTGCGCTACCCTCGGCTCCGGTCTGACAAAAAATTCGAATGCGTCACGGTCGATATCCCCCGCCTCACCTGTCAGGAGGTAGGGACCCGCTTCAAGAGGCGGATCGAGTGGCAGGACCGTTTCCATATCTTCGGTCCAGACATCTCCGGGGCTCAGTTCGATGTCGAACTCATCCATAAGAAGCCGGAATCCATCGTCCCCGGGGCGCGTAATCACAATCCTGAAGGGAAAATAGAAGGTCTCGTCGGTGTGGTTCGTGAGAGAACTCTCATAGAGCAGAACACCATCGGGCGGCAGTACCGCCTCTCCTGTGGGTATCATCGAGACCGATACCGGCGGCGGAGGCAGCACGTCGAACTGAACCGCCCTGTTGTTGTTTCCCTCTCGCCTCTCCCTGACCAGGTTCTCCGGGTCTACGCGCATGAAGGCTGAGTGGCGACCCGGCTCGCTGGGACGAGCCACGACCGATACACGCCTCGCCTCACGCGGAAATAGATGATCTATCACTATTGGCGCTCCGACGGGCTCGCAATCGATCCTCACATTGACTGCAACTGGTCCCTCGACTTCCATCTCGGAATCGTTCCACACCATTGCTTCGACAACCACATCGTCCTCAGATGTCGGTTCCGGGGGGTAGACGTTCATGTCTATAATGGTTAGATCGGGAAGCATGACCGGCGGACCCACATGGAAGGGAGTGGACGCCCTGTTGTTATCTTCGCGGCTTTCGGGGATATCTCCTCCGGGGTCGGCCATAACGAACGCCCTGTACTCGTCAATCACCAGCGGCCTGAACGATGCCTCTACCGGGACCGCCTCCCACGGATTCAGCACGGGGATTATCCTTTCCACAGCCTCAATCCCCTCTATTCCGATGTTGATCGCGATCGGGCCTTCCACTCTTATGTCCGAGTTGTTCCAGAGAAAGGCATGGACGACTATATCCGACTCAAAAGTCGGATTCGGTGGAAACACCTGCACGGTCAATGCTTCCAGGTCAGGAAGGTGATCTATTCCCGCACCGCTATCCAGGACGGCTTCCAGCGAGCGGGGGCTCAACAGCAGCAACGCGACGACGATACCGAACGCGGCACTCATGATTCCGTACCCCCAATGCCCGTGAAGCATCTTTCTGATCTTCTTCACCATCATACAACTCCTTTGTCTGATGTTCCGTGGGTCCTTGCTGAGACTGGCTCATACCGAGAACTATTCTCCATGGTACTTGCCATCCAGGGTGAGAGATCAGAGGCGGAAGGGCAAAAAGCGCAGGGTCCGTGTCTGATTCGGCAGTATCATCCGGGTTCCATCCATCCGAGATTGCCATCATCACCTCCTTCAAGGCTCTGGTGGGCGACCTCGGGCCCTGTACAACCCACTCCTCCCGATCGCTCATCCTATCAGACGACGGAATTGTGTGAAACGTTAAATGAGCGTCCTGTTCAGAACATTTTATTTACTGCCCGACCTCTTCTCCATCATCATCCGGCTGTGGTGAGTATTCCTTCATATCTTCGGCCATCCGATCGAGTTTCTCCGCCACGAGGGCGTTGATAGTGCCTTCCGGGTAGGCACCATCATCGCCTTTTTCGCCGACCCTGACACCGGTCAATATCTCTATCCCCTCGTCCGCGTGCTCCACCGGATAAATATGGAACTTCCCTTCCTTCACCGCATTCACTACGCGCTCCTGCAGCATGAGATTCCTCACATTTTTCTCAGGTATCATCACACCCTGATTTCCGTTCAGCCCTTTTGCCACACAGACATCGAAGAAACCCTCGATCTTCTGGTTAACACCACCAATCGGCTGGATCTCCCCCTTCTGATTGATCGAGCCAGTGACAGCGATCGACTGCTTGATCGGCACATCCGCAATCGAGGAGAGAATCGCGTAGAGCTCAGTCGATGAGGCGCTGTCTCCATCGATCATGTCATAACTCTGCTCAAAACATACACTTGCGGATAAGGAGAGGGGCTTGCTGTCGGCGTATTTGCCCCCAAGGTATCCGGAGAGGATAAGAACGCCCTTGTCGTGGGTCCTGCCGCTCAATTCCGCCTTCCTCTCGATATTTATTATGCCGTCCTTGCCCATATATGTCTGCACCGTGATCCTGCTCGGTTTTCCGAACGAATAATCACCAAGATCATAGACTGAAAGACCATTCACCTGGCCGGTAACGGCACCGTCAACGTCCACCATAATGGTCCCTTCTTCCATCAATTCCCCTATCCGTTCTTCAATCATATTGCTCCGATATTTCTTCTCCTCCAGCGCCTTTACTACGTGCAGGGCTGCCACTGTCTCGCTTCCTTCTTCCTCTGTCCAGAAACACGATTCCCGTATTATGTCGGCTATATCGCCGAACCTGAGAGACAGCTTCTCGCTGTTCTCCACTGCCCTCGATCCGTAGTCGACCACCGCCGCAACAGCCTCGGGTGTGAAGTGTCGCAGTCCTTCATTGCGGCAGAGAGTCGCGATAAAACGCGCATAATGATTCATGGTCTCATCCGTCCGACCCATGAGCACCGAGAAATCCGCACGGACCTTGAAGATCTTGGAAAACTCATCATCGTTTGAATATAGCAGCCCGAAGACAGCCGGACTTCCGAGCATCACCACCTTGATGGCCATCGGAATCGGCTCCGGCCTGGGGCCTCCCGCGCTCATGAGTCTATATTGTTCACTTATCTCCTCGATCTTGATCTCATCGTTCTTGAGCACTCGTTTTATCACGTCATAGCTCATCGGGCTTTTCAGGACATCCTCGGCATGCACTATAAGATATCCACCGTTCGCCTTGAGGATCGAACCCGCCTTGATCATCGTAAAGTCTGTATAAAGAGTGCCGAACTGAGCTTTTTTCTCTATCTGACCGGCGAGATTTGCATATGTCGGGTTTGTCTCGAATATTACGGGGGCACCCTTCGTGTACTGGTTATCCACCAGAAGATTGACCTCGTACCTGCTGAGGACGGAGGGCCTCTCTCCCCTGTCCATACCCGGGACACCGGCCTCCTGATCGTCTTCATCGGCAAGAAAATCATCGACGTTCACCAGTATATCTTCCCGGACATCATCGAGATACCCGATGACCTTCGGATGATCCCGATATTCGTCCTTCAGTTCATCAATAAAATGTCCAACCGCGAATAGCGCCACTTCCTTGTTCAGTTTTCCGACCTCCTGTTTCGCCTTTCTGTCGAGGAGGCTGATCTCCCGCAGCGTCTCCCTCACAATCGTATTCAACTCACCCTGTTTTTCCTCTATCGTCTCCCTCAGATCTTCTCTCAGAGCCTGGTAATCCTCTCCGGTCACCTCTTCGCCATCTACCAGCGGAATCGTCAGTATGCCCGCTGGTGTGCTCTTTATATGGAAGTCTCTCTCCCTCGCTTCCTCTTCAATCTTCAGGACGAGCTTCTTCTTCTTCTCTATATAACTCTCTGACAATGCGCGGTTGCGTTCCCGATAGTGTTCGCTCTCAAAGGCCTTCGGAAGATCATGCCTGAGGTCTTCCACAAACGACATCATGTCCATCTTGAATCGGCATCCTTCACCGGCGGGAAGGTTTATCGCGAGCGGTCTGTCAGGATCCTTGAAGTTGTTGACATAGAGCCAGTCGTCAGGGACCGCCCCCGACTCGGATATCTTCTCTACAAACTGTTTCACAATAGTTGTCTTCCCGGTACCAGTGCGTCCTGAGACATATATGTTGTAACCCTTGCTTTTTATGCCCAGGCCGAACTCTATCGACTTCACAGCTCTTTCCTGGTCGATCACACCTTCGGCTATTTCAAGCTCTTCCGTCGATGTGAAATCGAATCGGGAAGGGTCACAGTTGTGGCACAACTCCCTGACATCAAGTTCTCTTATGGCCATCTTGACAATTCCTTTCTCTTCATATCATTTCCGATTCCGCCGTCGAAGGCCTCGCAAGGCAGGAGTGAAAGGCGGCGGTCATTAACTCTATGCGCGCCTGCGTCTGCGATAAATAAGATATGTAGCGAATATCAGGACTGCAAGCACGAACAGAAGTCTGTTGATGTTCCTGACGGCGCCTATGAGAGCTTCGAGGTTATCGTGAAGCAGAAAGCCCAGGTAGAAGAAGAGGGGAACGCTTATCAGGGCAGCAGCCATGTCGATCAGCACAAAGGAGCGCGACCTCATCTTCATCATTCCCGCGGTTATAAACGCTGCGAGCCGAAACCCGGAGAAGAACCTGGCTGTGAAAACGGTCTTGTCCCCATGATCTCGATAGTATCTCCTTACTCTGACAAGTCTGCGAGGAGTGAAAAACTGCTGAAGATACTTGCTGCTGATCACTCCATGTCCCCAGCGTCTCCCGATCGTGAAGATGATATAATCTCCGGCCAGCACTCCAAAAAAACATATAGCGAGTGAGACCCGGTAGTCGAGAAATCCGCTCGATGACAGATATCCGCCACCTATGAGGATCGATTCTTCGGGAAGGGGGAGTCCAAGACCACAAAGGACGAGTGTCGCGAAAATCCCCAGATAAACGAGATACGGGGTGTAATCCGCGGTGAGCATTATGATGTTTTCCAAGATAGCAATACCTTTCACATTTGCCCCTGTCACGACAGATAAATAGTAGCAACAAAGTATGGTGTCGTCAATCTCGAATCAATTGACTTTACCTCTGACTGTTCTTAAATTCTGACACTGTCGAGCGGTCCACGGCGCGAATACGGAAATCATGAGGTGTCCTGAGTGAAAACCCTTTCAAGAAGCATCCTTCCCCTTCTCCCGCTATTCCTGGTGTTTTCCCTGTCTCTAGCCCAGTCCGATTTCCAGTCAATGAGTACAAGGTTACAACAGACTCCTCCCACGCCGATGTCGACAGGCCACAAACTCACAACGACCCGTCTCTCCGGGGACAACAATATTGGTGACATATGGAGCATCCAAAACGGCCAGCGGGAAGGAGTACCCAGCTCGGTGGACATTGTGCCCCAGGAGGCCGCCATAGACCCCGCCACTTATTCCCTGGGGCCCAACGACATTGTTACCATCGGCATATGGGACGAGGTCTCACTGAGCATTCCACTCAGGGTCACTCCCGATGGGACGATAATCCTCAATCCGGCGGGGCCAATAGCGCTCGCGGGATTGACGGTGTGTGAGGCCGAGAAAGAGGTACGCCATGTCCTGAAATCGTTCTATCCGAACGTTGATATCACGCTGACGTTGACCGGGATCAGGCAGATCAAGGTGCATGTTTCCGGCGAAGTACTTTACCCTGGCTCATACGATGCCACGCCAGTCAACAGAGTATTTGACCTGATTCAGATGGCCGGAGGTCTCCTGCCGGGAGGTTCGGTTCGAAACCTGTCCATCAGGCGCCAGCCGGAGGGAGAAGCCGAGAATGTGGACATGGAGAGGTTTCTCTACAACGGCGACCTCGGCGCCAACCCCATGCTGTCAGAGGGAATGATCGTCTACGTCCCGCAGAGGAGAAACACGATACATGTCAGGGGAGCGATCAACGGCATTGCCCGCCCGGATGGAAAAACGAATGAACTCGACGAATCCCCTGTTCATGAAGCGGTCCTCGACTTCAGGGAGGGAGACAGGCTCTCGGACGCAATGCTTAGAACGGGAGGATTGACAGAGACCGCTGACCCGAGGAATGCGCGCATCATCAGGCACGATACAACAGCGTCAGATTCCGTCATACCCGTCGATCTTTACGGCCTTCTTGTCATGGGAGACGAGTCCCTGGATCTTCCCCTCAGAAAGGGAGATGTAATAGAGATACCGGGTAACGAACAGGTGGTCTATGTTACAGGCCCGGTGGCGGAACCCGGTCCATACAGGTACCAGCCAGGCCTTACCGCCAGAGAGTACGTGGGCCTGGCCGGTGGTCCCGACGATACTGGAAGCCATCGTGGCTGGAAGATCATCAACGAATCAGGCAGGCAGAGGAGGATCGACCGCAACTACGCTGTGAGGGCCGGGGAAACGATCGTCGTCCCGGAACGCTTTCTCACCACGCTTGGAAAAATCGTCATGCCTTTGAGCGCGGTGAGCACGATAATCATATCGATCATAGCCCTTCAGAGATAGCCACTTTCACTCCTCCACGCTCTTCCCGCCCTCCTCTACTCTGTCACCATAATGCTCCTTGATCATCTTGTCGAGAAATCGTTTTGGATCGTCCAGGACTTCCCTCGTCACTCTGAAAGTATCGATATCTATCAGTTTAAGACCCAGCGAGTAATCCTTGAAGAATTCCCGGCATAACCAGTCGGCGCCTCTCTCCTTCTCACCGGAGAGTCTCCTGAGTTCAGCACGACCGTCTTCCGTAAAATCGAGCCATACTCCGGTCTGGTCGTGAAAATCAGCCACGAACGATTCGAGCGAGCCCTCAAAGATCACGTCGTCTATCATACCCTCGGGGTCGTCTACCATTTTCCCGGTGACGACCAGCTTCCTGACGCCTCTGGACGGCAGCTTTCGTTCATATTTCATGAGCGTCTTCTCGATTACGGACAACAACCCCCTCGCCCCGGTCTTCTCCTGGTAAGCAAGCTGAGCGAGCTTTTTCAGGGCCTCATCTTCGAATGTCAAGTCTATTCCATACGCCTTGAAATCGAGCTTCTTGGCCTGAAGGACGGAGTTGTTCGAGTTGGCAAGGATGCCGTAGAGGTCATCCACGTCAAGCTCCCCCAGGACGGCGAGGACGGGAAGACGGCCCACAAACTCTGATTCGAATCCATACGATATCAGGTCCTCGGCCCTGGCCATGCTGAAAATCTCGCACTCCGTGAGTTCGTTCTCCACCTTCGCGGAAGTGAAACCAATATCCCTCCGCTTGAGTCGCTTCGCAATTATCTCTTCCAGACCGAAAAACGCGCCGCTCACGATGAAGAGAATGTTCCTGGTGCTGATCCGCTTCTTCTCCACTTTCCCATTTCTCTGTAACTGCATCACCGATTCCATTTGAGACACGAGATCGTGCGGGGCCTTCAGATCCACCTCGGTTTCTTCCATCAGCTTCAGCAGGTTTCTCTGTACACCCGACCTCGAAACATCGGGTCCTACGGAGGATCCAGCCGAGGCTATCTTGTCGATCTCATCCACATATATGATGCCGCTCTCCGCGAGTTTTATGTCTCCACCCGCTTTTTGAACCAGTTCCCGTATGAGGTCTTCGACATCTCCACCGACATAGCCCGTTTCGCTGAACTTGGTCGCGTCCGCTTTCACGAAAGGAACACCGATCTTCCTTGCGATCAGGCGGATGATGAAGGTCTTCCCGACACCTGTCGGCCCTATCATGATTATGTTGTTCTTTATGTCTATCTGCGCCTGATCGAACTCGTCCCCAAGTCTTATTCTGTTGAAATGAGTGCAGACCTTTGTCGCGATAATCTCCTTCGCCGAGCTCTGTTTTACGACGTATTGATCGAGATAGCTGATGAGCTCTTCCGGCTTCATGTCGAAGCGAGGCGCCTTCTGTGGCTCGTCGTTCGAGACCTCCTCGCCGCCTCCGTCCGGATCCTTATCGGTGACAGGCGGTTCCTGCGTATTCTTCAAGAACGTGTTCAGTTCCTTCTGGAATTTCCAGAAATCTCTCTTTTCATCGCTCATTCTGCTATTCCTCTTCATATTATGAAATAGACCCGGGCGAATCCCCGTCTTCCGGCAGAACATCAGCTCGTACCTGAGTGAATATAGTAATTGGCAACTTTTGCAGTCAAGTAAGTAGTGGACCGAAGGCTCGGCGTGACAGGCATTATCATCAAGAAGTGCTTGTTACCGGCGGGCTGCAGTTATAGATTCGGACACTGGCGTTTAACACAGGATGCGTTATATGACACGAAGGAACACACTCTTTCTTATCGCCTCCCTTGCCCTCGGTATAGCCGTGCGGGTCTGGTTTCTGAACGAGACGCATCTCACCCTGGAAGATTCGCTGATCACATTCCGTTACGCGGAAAACCTCGCGGATGGTCGGGGGTTTGTATACAACGAAGGGGAGAGGGTCCTGGGGACCACGACTCCGCTATGGGCCAGTCTGCTCGCCATCGCCGACAGGCTCGGCTCTCCTGACACCACCACAAGCTCCAGGTGGCTGGCCATTGTACTGGATGCCATGACTGCCGTCATTCTCTTCACGACCTTTCAGTCGCCTGGACATAGTCGCCTCTCTCTGATCTGGGCGGCGATCTTCATGACCTCCTCGGGAATAGTGCCCATCAACATGTCTGGAATGGAATCCCCCCTTCTTCTCTTCTCGATGGCCCTGACCGTGCGTGGTCTTGCACTGAGGAACCGGCTGTTTCCGGTGGGAATGGCGATGACCATCCTCACGCGGATGGACGGACTGATATTCGTCGCCTGCATGATCGCAGCGGCTGGATCGAGAGATATGAAGTGGACTCTCCGGCAGGCCTTCATGGCGGCCCTGCTGCTGGCTCCGTGGACAGGCTTCTCAGTTTATTACTTCGGCGACCTCCTCCCGCAGAGCATGAGAGCCAAGATGTCTATATATGCCCTCGGGCTCCATTCGTCAGCCGATCCATTCATAGATCGATTTACTCCGATCGGAGAGACGAGCCACCTTCGATTCATGTTGAAATCGGTCTCCTCCGTCTTTCTCATCGCCGGTATCATCGCCGTGAGAAGAAAGAATCATCTTCTCCTGCCTGTGGCTGTGTTCTTTCTCCTCTATTCCCTCATTTTCATGACATCCGGTGGGCTGATATTCCCATGGTATCTCACGCCGGCGACGTTTGCCTATGATCTGCTCCTGGCGGCGGGGCTCGCTTCCGCTCTCGACTGGATCGGAGCGGTAGTCGGCATGAGGCGTGCCAGGGCGTTGCTCATATTGATTCTGGCCTGCGTTGTGGTCATCAATATCCGGACGCTGCAGGGGAGACTGGACGAATACCGTGAGATGCAGCGTTTCGAAGAGGAACTCAGGGCCGGAATAGGGAAGTGGCTTAGAGAAAACGCTGCAGACGGATCGTCTGTCTTCCTGGAACCGATAGGTTACATCGGATATCACGCCGGACCAGGCGTGAGGATAATCGACCAGATGGGGCTCGTGTCCCCGGAAGTCGCCGCGTTGAGGAAGAAGAGTGATTCGTGGTACATGGAGGCGATCCGGAAACTGAGGCCCGAATACATCATTGAATATACTCGATCACTGGAGGAAAACCTCACGGAGGGAACTTCCTCCCCCCTCTTCGCCGACCAGGAAGAGCGGACCTGGTTCAACAACAACTACGAGACGGTGCGGTTGTTCGAGACCAGAGAACTGTATCCTCACCTCGAAGAAAAAGAGAAGAGTTATACTCTCCTGAAACGGAGATGTAGTGATCAGGATGAACAATAACAAACCCGTGAAAACTGCCCGGGCGCGCGATGACCTCAGGGAGATTCTCCTGTACGCCATAGAACATGTGGAAGCGAGTCGACTGGTGAGAGAACACGTGCGACTGCAGGGAGAACGCCTGCTGGTAGGATCGGAGGTCATCCATCTCGAGCGCGGCACACGGATCTTCATCGGTGGGATTGGAAAGGCCGCGGAGCGTATGGCGCTTCCTCTGGAAGAAGCGCTGGGCGACAGGATTACAGACGGCCTGGTCATTGTCAAACACGCACAGGGGTCTGGACCACAGCGAGTGGAAGTACGCGAGGCGGGTCACCCTTATCCCGACGGGCGTAGTCTGGGTGCCGCCAGAGAACTTGTCCGGAGGCTCGGAGAATACGGAGAAAACGATGTGGTCATCTTCCTTGTATCCGGTGGGGGATCTTCACTCTTAGCCCTTCCCGCAAATGGCCTTACACTGGATGATAAGATTGTCGCGAACAGGGTCCTGCTGGGCAGCGGGGCCACGATAGCAGAGATCAACACGGTAAGAAGATGCCTTTCCAGCGTCAAGGGGGGCAAACTGCTTCCGGAGATCTTTCCGGCGTCGCTGATAAACGTGGTCCTGTCCGATGTCATTGGAGACGACCTGGAGATCATCGCCTCGGGTCCAACGATTCCAGCTCGAACCGATCCGGATGGTCCCGTGGAAGTAGTCAACAGATACAATCTCGCAGGGGTGCTGCCCGCGGCTGTCCTTGACCGCCTGAAGTCCGGACAGCAGCCTCCATGCCGCGGGCGTGGTGATGAATCCACGGTAGCAGAGCCGGAAATCAAGGATGAGTTGATCGGGAACAACCGGTTGCTGCTCGAGCACGCTGCCGCGAGAGCGGAAGCGCTCGGTTACGCAACCCGCATCATGGCCACTCAGTTCCAGGGAAAAGCGAGAGAGGAAGCCATGCCCCTTGTCTCCGCCGCCATCCGCATCGAGAACGGAGAACGATCTGTCGAAACCCCGGTGTGCCTTATAGCCGGCGGAGAGACCACCGTCGCCGTGCGTGGAGGCGGCCTCGGCGGTAGATGCCAGGAATTCGCTCTCGAGATGGCGTTACTCCTCGAGGGCAAGGCAATCGTGGGCCTCGCTGCAGGGTCGGATGGCACAGACGGGCCTACAGACGCGGCCGGAGCCATCGTCGATGGTGAGACGTGCCGGCGCGGAAAAGCGTCAGGGCTGGACGCCCTGGACCACCTGGAGAGGAATGATTCTCACCCGTTTCTCAGGGCTACAGGAGACCTGATAGTAACAGGACCCACGGGGACAAACGTCAACGATATTTACGCCTGCATCATCTCTCGATAGCATGTTGGCATGGGGGAAAAACGCAAATGGTCATAAAATGGAAAAAGAGATGGATAAACGTCTTTCTCTTCCTGCTTTTCGTTCCCAACATCTTTGTCTCCGCCTCCACGCACAGGTCGAGAGGCGGCGATTTCAGAGGATTTCTCGTCGCGGGAGAGCGATTTCTCGACGGTACTTTCCTCTACCACGGCAGTTCGGTGGCAACTAACGTGACCTGGCCGCCTTTCTTTTCCTTGTTTATTGTTCCATTTACGCTTCTCGCGCGTATCAGTCTGCCCATGACTCAGGTATTATGGTATATAACGAATGCCGCGCTGTTGATCGTCACAATAGACATCTGGTGCAGAATATCCTACAGGAAACCGCTTGGCTGGTTTGACGAAACCCGCAGACTCTCCTTCTATTCGATGTCGGTTTTCATTCCACTGGTTCTCATCACACAACCCATCTTCAAAGTCTTTGTCCAGCTCCAGCTCAACGTGCTTATCCTCTTTCTCCTGTCATTGACGTTCTTCTACCTCCAGGACGACAGAGAGTGTCTGTCCGGCCTCTACCTGGGATTCGCCACCGCACTAAAGGCCTTCCCGATACTGGTGATTCCCTATCTCGCTTATCGCAGGAAGTCCAGGACAATCGTGGTGATGGCACTTTCCACAATCGTGCTCACAATGCTCCCCGCCCTGCGATACGGCGCGCAGGATCACATCCAGAACCTTGCGGCCTGGTTCAGGATATCTCTCTCGGGCGGATATCCTCTGGGGGGACTCAATCAATCCGCCTATGCCATGATCGCGAGGTGGATCGCTTCGGATCCCTTTATCCTGATGAAGGTGAAACTGCCCCCTCCACCGGTTGACGGCGTCGCGAGCATGGTCAGCATGTGGGTATTCAGGGGTATGTATGTATCATTCGTGGCGCTCTTTCTGCTGGTGATTCACAGATGCGGACAACGCATCTTCGCGGCTGAAGCAGCCTTCATGGTTACATTGTGTATGGTGTTTTCACCCATCGCGTGGCAGCACTACTGGATACTGACTCTTCCAGCTTACTTCGTCCTCCACAGCCTCTACGAAGAATCACGCAGCAGGGCATTGTTCTACGCTATCTGGGCGTCCTTTGTGGTGATCACCGTGCTGTCGGTCATCGGCCAGACCGGGAAAATCGTAAGGGGATTTCTTCTCTGCGTTACTTCGCATCTCACAATCGGCGCCTTCATCCTGATGTTCGCGCTTCTGTACGGAATATCCATGACGGATAAAGCGGAAAGACTCAGGACGCGGTGATTGAGAACAGGCCGGGAAGCTGCCGTGCGGAAGAGGAAACCCTGGTGCAGCGAGTTTTCCTGCACAATGCGCTTGTAATGCTGAGATGGAGGATCGCCGCGCCCGACGGGGTGTCAGGAAAGAAACGGCCTTAACCTGCGGCTCCTGGAGATATGTCTCAACCTGTGGAGGGCTCTCTCCTTGATCTGCCTTACACGTTCTCTGGTAATACCCATTATCTTCCCGATTTCTTCGAGAGTCAGAGGCGGCTTCCCGCCAAGCCCGTAGTAGAGGCGGATAACCTGTGCTTCCCGCTCTCCAAGCGTGTCCAGAATGCGCTGGATCTCATCATATCGCACGCTCTCCATCGCCTGCTCATCGGGAGACACCTGGTCGTCGTCCGCCAGGTACTCCGTAAGCCTCGTATCCTCTATGTTCGGGGGCGGAGTCTCCAGCGAAAGAGGTTTCTGGGTAATCGACAGGGTCTCTTCAACCTCGCTCAGGCTCATGTCAAGACCCTCGGAAAGCTCCTCCATCGTCGGAGCTCTCATCATCTCCTGGGTCATGATGTCGGCCTTCTTGCCGATCTTGTACAGCGATCCAGCTCGACTGAGAGGAACCCTGAATACTCGCGACTGTTCAGCGAGGGCCTGGAGAATAGCCTGGCGTATCCACCAGACGGCATAGGAGATAAAACGGATGTCTTTTTCCTCGTCGAATTTCTGCGCGGCGCGGATAAGACCCATGTTCCCCTCGGATATCAGATCGATGAGCGTTAGTCCCCTGTTCTGATACTTCTTCGCGACGCTCACGACAAAGCGGAGATTCGACCTCACGAGCTTCTGAAGGGCAGCCTTGTTGCCCTTCTTGACCTTGCGGGCAAGGCGTTTTTCCATCTCCTTGTCGATCAGCTTGTACTTGTCTATCTCTGACAAATACTTTTCAAGTGTTTCGTCGTAGTAGAGTGACTTTCCCAATGAAGTTAATTTCACCTCTTTCACACCTCGAGAGCATTTAGTGAACAACCATTGTCCCCGCGAACCCGGAAACTCTCTGAATTCCTGCGGGTCCGCAAGAGAACTGGCCCGCAGGGAGTGGCACTGCCGAGCGGGTGTAAAGCAAACTTCATGCCCACGTGATCGATGCTGTTTCGTAACAACTCTTACATGGCCTTTAACGCCGCTAACCGCGTCCAGACCTTTTCTATCCGGATGTTAAGGGATATCTTTCTCCTTGTCAAGGACAATTTCCGCCCCATTCCATCTGTTCAGATTCGCATCATGACTTGTACACGGTACGTCACAAAAGCGGGAGATTCACGGTCGGTTCATCTCGCTTCAAGCAATCGCCTGGATGCCTCCAGAATGTTCCCGCTGCTTACACCATACTTTTCGATGAGTTCCTCTGGTTTTCCCGTCTCGGCGTATCTCTCACCCACGTTGAGAAACTGCATGGGAACAGGGTGTATCTCTCCAAGGCGACGGGCAACGATGGAACCCAGTCCGCCGTGCGCCTGGTGCTCTTCCACGACAACAATTCTGCCTGTCTTCCGCACAGAGTCCAGAAGTGTCCGCTCATCAAGGGGCCTAACGGAATATATATCGATCAAATCTACCCCAAACCCTTCGCTATCCAGGATCTCCGCAGCCTTTACCGCCTCCCACATGGTGTATCCCATCGAGACGATGGTAATATCATCCCCGGCTCGCAATACTTTTGAACCCCCGAAGTGAAATTCGTCTCCCGGTTCATACAACCTTGCGGGATCGGGGCGCGGCAGACGCAGATAGACCGGGCCTTCCTCCCGGGCCGCTGCCCTCACCAGCGCCTCCGTAGATATATCATCGGCAGGAACAGCTATCTTGAATCCGGGCAGGGAGAGGACCAGGGACAAGTCCTCGATGCTCTGCTGCGAGGGGCCGTCTTCTCCGACGGAGATACCACCATGAGTCGCGACGACCTTTATGGGGCATTCAGGATACGCCACGGACATCCTCAGCTGATCGAATCCCTTGCACACCAGGAACACCGCGAAACTGCTGATGAAAGGGATCTTGCCGCAGCTCGCGAGTCCGGCGGCTATCGAGACCATATTCGCCTCGGCTATACCGACGTCATAGAATCTGTCCGGGAATCTCTCTCCAAACATCCAGGTCTGCGTCGACCTGGAAAGATCCGCGTCGAGAACCACAATCCGGTCGTCCTCTTCACCGAGTTCGACAAGTGTCCTGCCATAGGCCTTCCTTGCCGAGAATCGTTCGGGTGAATCGTTATCCACCGATATCCTCCTCATCGAGCTCTTCCAGCGCCTTCCTCATCTCCTCCCGAGTCGGAGCCGCACCGTGGAAGCGGTTGTCGTTCTCCATGAACGATACGCCTTTGCCCTTTACCGTGTGCGCGATTATGACCGACGGCATGTCGGCAACCTCCCTGGCGGACGCGAACGCCGAGATGATAGAGGCAACATCGTGCCCGTCGATCTCCTGGACATGCCAGCCGAAGCTTTCCCATTTCTTCGCCAGCGGCTCAAGAGAAACGATCTTGTCGATCCTGTCATCGAGCTGGAATCCGTTATTGTCGATTATTGCCGTCAGGCTCCCGAGACTGCGGTGAGCGGCGAACATGGCGGCCTCCCACACCTGACCTTCCTGGACCTCACCGTCGCCCAGCACCACGTACACCCTGCTGTCAACGTTGTCCAATCCCAGCGCGAGCGCCATCCCTGTTCCGATCGAGAGTCCCTGTCCGAGAGAGCCGGTGGAGGCCTCGAGGATCGGCAGAGCTCTCTTGTCCGGGTGTCCCTGAAAAGGACTTCCCAGTGTCCTGAAAGATTCGAGCTCGTCCGCCGGAAAACAGCCCGCTTCCGCGAACACAGCATAGAGCGCCGGAGCCGCATGTCCCTTGCTCAGGATAAACCTGTCGCGCTCCCGCCAGCCCGGGTTCCCGGGATCGTATCTCATCTCATGGAAGAACAGGACAGCGAGCAGATCAGTCACGGAGAGCGATCCCCCGGGATGGCCCGAGCCGGCCTTTCCGATCATCCTGACGATCCGTTTTCTTATCGCCACGGATTTCTCAAGCAGTTCCTCTATTGACGCCCGGTCTGACATCACCCACCCATCCTTCCGCCGGTTTCATGATCATTGATGAGCCGTTTCACATCAACGTTGTACTTTGCCAGTTTCTTGTGGAAATTCTGACGGGCAAGACCGCACTCCCGTGCAGCCCTGGAGATGTTACCTCCAGTTCTCTTCAACGTCTCGATCAGGAAGTTCCTTTCGAACTGGCCCCTGGCTTCACGAAAACTCACAGTTCGTGCCAATGGTTCATACATCCCGTTTCCATCGAATAGGCGCGGAGGGAGATCGTCCAGGGTTATCTCGCCCTCTTCTTCAAGCGCAACCGTTCTCTCGACGACATTCTCCAGCTCTCTCACGTTCCCCGGCCAGGAGTACGCAAGCATCGTCTCCATGGCCTTTCTCGAAAAGCAGGAGATATTCCTCTCGAACTGTGCGTTGTATCGTTTCAGGAAGTGGTTTGCCAGGAGGGGTATGTCGTCGGTTCTCTCTCTCAGGGGAGGCAGAAGAATATTGATGACATTGATTCTGTAATAGAGATCCTCCCGGAATTTCTTTGCGGCCACCAGCCGGGACAACTCCCTGTTTGTGGCCGCTATGATGCGGACGTCGGTCTCTATGGGCGTCGTTCCGCCCACCCTCTCGAATTCCTTCTCCTGGAGTACCCTGAGGAGGCGGATCTGCAATGACGGACTGGTTTCGCCTATTTCATCGAGAAATAGCGTACCACCACTCGCCTCTTCAAAATACCCGCGCGCGGAGCGTACGGCACCCGTAAAAGCACCCTTTTCATGACCAAACAAGGTGCTCTCGAGCAGGTTATCGGGCAGTCCACCGCAGTTGATGGCGACAAATCTACTGCCGGAACGCCGGCTCAGGTTGTGTATGCTCCTTGCCACCAGCTCTTTGCCGGTCCCACTCTCCCCGGTGATGAGTATCGTGCTGCTGAGTGGGGCCACCTTGCTCACCATCTGATACACCTTCCTCATCTTCCCGCTGTCACCTATTATACCCTCCGGCTTCAACTGAGACCTGAGAAAACGATTCTCGTCGCGAAGCCTTTTGTAATCGATTACCCTTTCAATAACAAGCTTCAGCTCTTCCAGGTTGTCAAACGGTTTCGCGAGATAGTCTTCTGCCCCCAGCTTCATAGCTTCGACCGCTGAATCGATCGTCCCGTGACCGGTCATGATAAGCACTGACGTATCGGCATTGATCTTCTTTATCTCTTTCAGCACATCCAGCCCGCTCATTCCCGGCATCTTCAAGTCGAGCAGGACGAGATCGAATGTCGTTGTCCCGCACATCTCCAGGCCATCTTCACCTGAGGTCGCCTGGAAAACCTTGTATTCGACCGGGTCGAGCAGGTTAACAAAAAAATCCCTGGTAAAGGCCTCGTCATCCACCACCAGGACGTGTAGCTTATCCATGGTCGTCCTCCCCGCCCCTCATCACCCTCTTAATGGGGAAGCAAAGGCTGAATCTCGTTCCACGGGCCGCGTCGCTCTCCGCCGTGATACGTCCATCATGATTCCTTACTATTCCATAGGCGACACTGAGTCCCAGACCGGTGCCTTCCTCACGCGTCGTGAAGAACGGTTCGAATATCCTGCCGAGGCACTCCTGAGGGATTCCCCTGCCCGTGTCTCTGATTTCCACGATCGCTTCGGTCCTCTCTCTATTCATGGCTGTTGATATCGATATGGTTCCTTCTCCATCTATGGCCTGCGCGGCGTTCTGGATGATGTTCATAACCACCTGGGCAAGCTGGGTCTCGTTTCCCTGAAAAAGTGCCAGATCGCCTGCAAGCGTCTTTTCTATCTTCACTCCCTTGAGAGAAATCTGCTTCTCAAGGAGAGAGAGGACGTCTTCGATCACCTTATTGAGATCCACGTCCGCGAAATCATGGCGGGACTCCCTCGAAAACTTGAGAAGGTTACGGATGATCTTGACACACTCTCTGCCCGCGCGTTCTATGGTCTCGGCAAGACTCCTGTTGGGATCGTCTTCCGGCATGCGGCTCAACAGAAGCTGAACAAAGTTTTGAACGCCGACGAGAGGGTTGTTGAGCTGGTGGGCAAGCCCCCCGGCGAGTTCCCCGAGGGCGGCCATCTTGCTTGCCTGCACGAGCTGCATTTCCAGGTACTTGCGTTCGGTGATATCTCCGCTGATCTCTATCACACGCTCGACCTCGCCCGTCACACCCTTTATCGGATATGTATGAAGCTCCAGGAATCGCTCTCGACCATCCGATCCGGCTGTCGTGTATGTCGTCGTGTCCGCCTCGCCGCTCTTGAATGTCTCCTCGGTAATACAGTGCAGACATGGTTTCCCGTCCCCGTGAAAGGTCCGGTAGCACGTCTGGCCGACGATCGATTCTTCGCCTCCGGAGGTTATGGCACGTGCCCTCGCAGCCTTGTTCGCGAAAAGGATATTATAATCGCTGTCGACTATCGTAATGCTCTCCTCGATACCATCTATCACGGACTGGAGAAAGACGTTGGAACTGGCCTCGCTGTTATCCACGTCCACACTCTCCTTCCGGTCTTCTATCCCATCTCCCTCCTTCATCTATGCAATCTCCTTTGCGTGTCACACAGGTCTATCGACTGTAACAATATGATGACTGCTCAAATTATAGGCAAATCACTGTAATAAGACAAGGGGGTGGAGACAGGACATCGTTGACAAAGGTAAAGCGCTTGTCTATCTTTGAGATACGAAGTCGATGGCCTTGAGGGTCGAGGTCTGTGGAGCTAATCCGAGGGAATAATGAAGAAAAGACGCGTAGAACGTGACAGCCTTGGCGAGAAGGAGATCGATCCAGCGGTGTACTACGGTATCCAGACGACCAGGGCGGTGGAGAACTTCCCCATCAGTGGTCTGAGGGCGAGTTCAGCCTTCGTCAGGGCAACGGCATACGTAAAGAGGGCCGCCGCCAGAACGAACACCGGGCTCGGTCTGCTGCCGGAGGAGATTGGAGAGAGGATCGCAGAGGCGGCGGGAGAGATAATCGACGGAGGCTTGCGGGACCAGTTCGTGGTGGATGTCTTTCAGGCGGGCGCCGGGACATCGCACAACATGAACATGAACGAGGTAATCGCCAACCGTGTCATAGAGATGCTTGGCGGAGAGAAGGGCGACTACTCCATATGCCATCCCAACGATCATGTCAATCTCTCCCAGTCTACCAACGATGTCTTTCCAACGGCCATGCGCGTAGCGGCGCTGCTCGAGGTGGACAGGCTTTTTGCGGCTCTCAAACAGCTCTCCTCGGCATTCAGCGGAAAAGGCACTGAATTCGAGACTGCTTTCAAATCAGGGAGGACTCATCTTCAGGACGCCACTCCTGTCACACTGGGTCAGGAATTCAACGCCTGGGGGACCTGTATCTATAGACATGAAGAACACCTGTCTGAAGCGGCGGAAGCACTGAAGGTGCTCGGGATCGGGGGCACAGCGGTCGGAACCGGCATGAACTCCCACACCAGCTATCGGGAGCTGGTCGTGGAGTCTCTCTCAGACGAGACCGGGCTTGGACTGAAGGCCTCTACGGACACGTTCGAAGCGATGCAGAGCATGCGGCCCTTCACGCGACTATCATCCGCGATGAAAGACCTGTCGGTCGATCTCATACGCATAGCGAACGACGTCCGGCTGCTGTCGTCCGGGCCTATGACGGGGATCCGTGAGATAATCCTCCCCGCCGTACAGCCTGGATCGTCGATAATGCCGGGCAAGGTCAATCCCGTAATGGCCGAGATGCTCGACATGGTCTGCTTCGAGGTGATAGGCAACGACACGACGATCTGCCTCGCCTCCCAGGCGGGCCAGCTCGAACTGAACGTCATGATGCCTGTCATCGCGTACAACCTCCTCTTCTCGATAGAGATACTGACGAACGCCATCGCTGCGTTTTCGGAGCGATGCGTCGAGGGGATCGTGTCCGACACAGAGCGCTGCCGGGCCTTTGTGGAGAGCAGCCTCGCCCTGGTGACGTCATTGAGTCCACACATAGGCTACCAGAAGGCGGCCGAGCTCGCGAAGGAGAGCCTCGACACTGGCAGGACGCTCCGTGAAATCGTACTCGAGAAGGGCATTATGGACAGAGAGGATCTGGAAAGGATACTCGACGTGCGGGAGATGACACGACCCGGCATCCCGGGGAAGAGGTAGGGGCAGGACGCATCGGAAACAAGAAAAGGGGGGCCGGTCGCGGCCCCCCTTTTCATAGGTACAGGACACTGTAGTCTATTAGAAGACGAATCGATCAGGGACCTGTGTAGACGAACTTGATCGCGTCTGCCGCGACTATGCCGTCGGCGTTATCCGTCACCCCCAGCCCCTGGCTGCTGCTGTTGTCGAACTGGTAGCTGCCGAGGTAGACCCACTCATCACCGACCGTTGACTGGTCTACCTGAACGATCCCGGCAATGCCGTTCTTATCCTTTATGATAAAGGGGGCATTGGTAGCCATCTGGCTCGACCACGGGTGATCGAACTTCCAGACATAGACATCGTACGTCCCGGGCGTGATGATCTGATCGACCTGCCAGGCCACGATGTTGCTTCCGGTCCCCGCCTGGATGTAGTGAGTGCTTCCGTTCTCGGCGTCCGGATAACTGATGGAGCTCCAGGCGCCTCCCGCGTAGACGCTGAACTGGTCGTGAGAGTCATCGACTATCAACTCCGAGATTGTGGGGACAACGCCTGTCGCGTCGTCGACATAGTAGGCGTCAAACGGGTATCCGTTGGGCGGATTGGAATAGCCCTGGTGCCACTGCGAATTAAAGACCCCGGCGATGACCATGATATTGTTCGGCGTGATCTTTCCGAAGTCGTGTCCATGGCCGTCGTCATAGCCGTGCCCGTCCCATGTGATCGACCCGTTCCAGGTCCCGCCAGCCGCGATGGAGATCCCCTGGTTGAACGCATAGTCGAGGAGAGGGAAGGTATATGGATCACCGGCGGTGTCGTTCCAGCCCAGGGACGATTCGTTCTCGGTGACATAGACACGGATGTGTCCGTCATATTGTGTCGCCTCGTTGTTCTGAACAGAAGCCGTGATCAACATCGTTGCGTCACCACTCCACTCCGCGGTGACAGTCGTGACTATGTCGGGGACGGCGCGGTTCCCGCACTGCGTGATCGTCGTCTCATACCATGACTGCTGCTGGCTGTAGTTGGTATAAGCCCCCACATCGGTGATGTACCCTCCGTCGAAGTAAGCGGTGGGAAAACCATATATGTTGTACTCGGACACTCTCGCCGAGGCATGAGTGTCCTTGTCGTCGACCAGTGAGACGTAATAGAAGTCATAGGCCCCGTCCTGCCAGATCTGCTTCAAGGCGTGGTGCCCATACTTGCAGTAGCCACACCAGGTCGCCGTCCCATACTCGCACAGGACGCTGTGTGTCGGAGTCGCCGGGCCGGCCGCCTGAAGCACCCCTTGCGCCCCGGGCAGCATCAGGCAGATGCCCGCGAGTACCCCGATCGCTTTTCGCCAGTGAAAACCTCGATTCATATCGGAAACCTCCTGTCGGTGAATGGATGAATAGAGAGCGGTAACTGATAAGAGGCCCTCAAGCCCCTCACTGTCCGCTGCGATTTCGCCTTCACATTCTATCACAATTATTTCTCCCTGTCAACCTGCACAGGGTTATGGAGTGCCCCCACTTCTTACGTGTCATTCCGGCTTGTCCGGAATCGGCCTGATTGTGCGATTGGATTCCCGGCAAGCGGGAATGACATGTGGGGTGGGAATAGCATGTGGGGCTGGAATGGCATGTGGTAGTCATCTGTAGCACCAGAAAGGATTAATGGATATTTAACCAGCTTTTCCGGGGAG